>DATJSY010000021.1:0-192174 GCA_035503835.1 Acidobacteriaceae bacterium
CGCCGCCGGGGCGGTGGGAGATGTGCAAATGCTGCTTTCAGCATTTGCAAGCTCGGTGGAAAAGTTCCGCCCTTTGGAACTTTTCCTCCGAGCGCCATCTTCCACGGCCCGCTCTCACCCACAAATTCTGCTATAGAGCCACATTTTCCAGAGCCAGTAAAAGTGGTTGGCAAACGTCGCCAGAATGGCAAAGATCTCCAGCTCATACCAGCCCATCTGCAGGCAGATCACAACGATCGCCACGGCCAGCACAACTCCGGCACTCAACGCATAGACCGTGTCCTGACCCAGCGCAACAGTGGAGAAGGCCAGCAGGAACGCCAGCCCGGTCACCACCTGGGAGCGGTAGCGCAGCGTATGCGCTACCATCGCCGCAGCCACAACCAGCAACAGGATGCAGTTGAGCGTCAGCCCGTCCATCACCCGCATCGCGGGAACGTGCCACATGGCAAAGACGCTGAAGAACAGCAGCGCCCATCCGCCGCCGATGCCGGCCCGCCCCACCAGCCGGTAACGCTCCCTCCGCTCCAGCCAGATTCCGCCGCCCAACAAAGCGGCAGAGGCCGCGCACAACAGAGTCACTTTGCCTGCCGGTCCCATGGCGACGAGCAACACACGGCCCAGCAGCGCGAAACCCAGCACCAGCAGGACAATCCCGAGCTTCGCGAAGACATTCATCCCCAGCACTTCCTCCAGCGGCAGGGTCGCGCGCATCCGCTCGGCAATGCTCCTGCGCGGCGGTGCGGATGGAAAGGAGGTGTTCGCCGCTGGACGAGCAGCATTCAGGAACGCGGGAGAAAAATCAGACGCTTGCCACGGCTCGGCCTCTGGAGATCGGCCGCCGGGCGCTTCCTCGGGAGGCGGCGCGGCAGCTATGGATTCGACACGGATCTGTTCAGGCATAGCAATCGCAGCAGTTTCCCGCAGGCTGACAGGAGAAGTCGGAGGGGTTTTCGGTTCCACGGAGGCGGCTGCCGGCGTCTCCACCTGCACCTCGCTCGGCGGCTGGGCTGCGGCTCTCGGCATATCCGCGAGCTCACGGCGAAGCTGCGTGATCTCGCGCCTCAGCTCCGAGATTGTTCCCCGGGAATTCGCTGCCTCCCAGTCGATGCGTTCTCCGAGACCCTTGGTGCGTCTCAGGGCAACAAAGGCGGCCACCGGGGCCACAAGAGCCACACCCGCTGCCAGCAACCCGATCAACCACAACGCGCTGTCCATAACTCACCTAAGTGGAAGAAGAAGATGTTGGCACCGATGTCAGATCGTACGGACCCGGAAGTCCTGCATTCATTTCGCACGCCGGCCAGCCGTCAATAGGGATAGTTGTAGCTCGGCTGCTGAGGCAGAGCGGAAGCGTCGAGCAGGAAGCAGTGGCGGCCCGCGCTGTGAGTCCACGCATCCGGATCGACTCGAGGCTGCTGGTTGCCGTTCTGCCATGGACTGCGGGCGGCGAAATCCGCGCAGAGTTGATATTGGCTGCCCTGAGCCGGATGGTATTCAAAGTCTTGGTGGGTGATTGGATCGGTGTAGGTGCCTGGGACATCCGTAAGACTGGCCGGGAGCTGGGATGAGTGGCTCTGCCAATAGTTCCGTATGGCGCTCGACAGTTTATATAGCTGCTGAACGCGTTGGTTGTCGGCGACGATCTTGCGCTGAGTATTGGGCGCGCCAAGCTGGCCGAAGCCAAGGGCAATCATGATGACGACGGACGTGGCGCTCATAACCGCCATGAGCCGGTCACGGCTGAATGGGCCGCCCGCCGCTTCGACCCGGCGCAGGCCGCCGAAGTAATACCAGAAGACGCCGGTGGAGACCAGGAGAACGACCAGGCTTTTCGCGAGGAACACCGAGCTAAGCTCGCCGCGGAGCAGATAGGCGAGCGCGGCGATCAGGTCGCCCATGAAGACAGAGGCGGCGATGACCAGTGCCATGTACGTGAGCCACTTTCGAATGCCGGAGTCGAGCTTGTCCGGGTCCGCCGCCGCCTCCCGGAGCACCACGCGCGACACCAGCAAATAAAGCGGAAATGCGACGATGATCGCGGCCAGTGAGGTGGTCACGCTATAGGTGCTGAAGGTCTGGCCGTAGCCCTGGAAAAGCGGGTCCGCCAACCAGCGATCGATGAGCGAGAACGCAAGGCAGCCGAGCGACAGGGTCCAGACGGAGAGCGTGGAGAAGATGAGCAGGTAAAAGAAGGCGTCGCGGGCGGAGGCGCCGCTGCCGGGACGCGGCGGCACCTCGATTCCGGTTTGGCGTTGATAATGGTCGGCGAGGGCGGAGTAGGCCTGCTTCTCCGTCCAGCCGCGTGCGGTAAGAAGGCCGACGAACGACGGCACGGGAATGCCGGCGTCGAGCGACTTCTGGATGAACTCGGCAACTCGATTGTCTCGGCTCATGGTGCGCTCCTCGATCGCAAAGTTGCGACAACCGTGAGACTAAGTGGTATCCGGGGCGAGAACTATACGGCGGGTGACAGTTCCGGCGACTGTCATACCCGCGGAAACCAGGCATTGCAGGCTTTGAACGGAAGATTGGCTGTCCCTTCCGGGCAGGACCTCAGGGGTCGGAGACTGGGCGAACGATGCAGATTACGCTGAGCAAAACGAGCGATGTGCCCCTGCGACAGCAGCTCGCGGAACAGATCGTCTTCCTGATTACGACAGGCCAGCTCCAGCCAGGCGAAGAACTGCCCAGCGTGCGGGCGCTGGCTCGCCTGAGCAAGGTGCACCACAACACCGTGAGCGAGGCCTACCAGGATCTGGTGCGCAGGGGCTGGGTCACCCGGCGGCGCGGGAGCCGCCTGATGGTGGGCACGAACGCAGGCCATGCTTCGGCAAACCCGCGCGATCTCGATGAGCTGATCAATCAGACCATCCAGCGCGCTCGGCAAATGGGCCATTCGCTGCAGGCGCTGCGGCAACGGGTGCGCGAGCGCCTGATGGCGCAATTGCCCGATCATCTTCTGGTGATCGAGAATGAGCCGGGCTTACGCGGAATCCTCCAGGCGGAGATCCGCGGGTACCTCGGCTGGCCGGTCGAGAGCTGCTCGTACGAAGCCTTCGCCGGGGAACCCGCATTGGCCATCGGCGCCCAGGTGGTCGCCGCCAACCACCTCATCGAAGAGATCACGCCGATGGTCCCGCGCAATCGGCCGGCCATCGGTCTGGTTTATGCGCGGCCGACCGAGCATCTCGACCTGGTCCGCAATTTGCACAATCCTTCCATCGTTGCCGTTGTGTCCGGAAGTGAGAGTCTGCTGAGGACAGCGCGAGGTCTCCTTGCGCCCGCCATCGGGATGAGACATACCTTCAGTGAAGTTCTCGCCGATCCGGACGCTGCGATTCGTTTGGGCAGTGCCGATGTGGTGTTTTGCGACACAATCACCTTTGCAAAAGTGCATTTCCGCCGCAAGATTCTCTATCGGCTGATCGACCCTGAATGTCTTGAGCATCTTGCTGCATCTCTGAGTCCGAGCTGACCCCCCGGCTCATTACCGCTTGTGACGCCTTTTCCGCTCTGCAGCTTCACCATCTTCCAAAGCCACTGCAAACTGCGCTCGCTTGCCACTTCTCCTGGCGGTAGAGAAACGAACTATGGTTGCGATTCATGTGCGAAGCCGGCGTGGTTTTCCGGATCCGCCCGTCGGCCGCGGTTCGGGTCGGCGTTTTGCGCCCGGATATGAGATATTGCGCGATTGCATTACGCGCAAGTTTTTGTTGCGCGATACTCATATTATTGCGCTATAATCCCTTTGATTGCGCGAAAATCATTCCGCGCAACTACAAAGGTCAAATCGGTGCCCAAGCAGCTCGGCGAAAGCGATTTTGCGGCCATTCTCGCGGCCGTCGCGAACCATCCTGGCGGTGCGAGCCGCATGGAAATCGCGGCGGGACTTCCGCAGGCATTGGCTCCGCGGACACTACAGTTCCGGCTGCGGAATCTGGTTCAGGCGGGACGGCTGGTCACGGAAGGCCAGGGCCGTGCGCTGAAATACCGGCTGCCCAGTAGCCCCGCAGCGCCAGCCACCGAGCGAAAGGAGACGGCGGAAGCGGCTCCCGTGGTTCCGATATCGCGCGACGGCGCCGCGATCCAGCGTTATGTGGGCCGCCCCGTCGAAGCACGGAAGCCGGTAGGCTACAAGCGCGACTTTCTCGACAGCTATCGGCCGAATGTCCGGTACTACCTCTCGCCGGGAGAGAGCGCGCGTCTGGCGACTATCGGCGCGCGTCCGATCGCGGCGGAAGCTGCAGGCACATACGCCAGGCAAATTCTGAGCCGGCTTCTGATCGATCTCTCGTGGAACTCAAGCCGCCTCGAGGGCAATACCTATTCGCTGCTCGATACGCGGCGTCTCATCGAATTTGGCGAGGAGGCCCAGGGTCGCGACCGGCTCGAAGCGCAGATGATCCTGAACCACAAGGAGGCGATCGAGTTTCTGGTCAATGCCGCGGATGAAATCGGCTTCAACCGCTACACCATCCTCAATCTGCACGCAATCCTTGCCAACAACCTTCTGCCCGATCAGAACGCCGCTGGGCGGCTGCGACGCATTGCGGTCGGCATCGAGCGTTCGACCTATCAGCCTCTGGCCGTGCCGCAGCAGATCGAGGAGTATTTCGATCAGATCCTCGCGACGGCGGCGGCGATCGAAGATCCCTATGAGCAGGCCTTTTTCGTAATGGTGCAGATGCCCTATTTACAGCCCTTCGACGACGTCAATAAGCGCGTGTCGCGGCTCGCGGCCAATATTCCATTCATCAAGCGAAATCTGTCGCCGCTGTCCTTCACCGATGTGCCGCGCAAGCTCTACACCGAGGCGACGCTCGGCGTTTACGAGCTGAACGACGTGGCATTGCTCAAGGACGTATTCATCTGGGCATATGGGCGGTCGGCCGAACACTACACGGCAGTGCGGCAGTCACTGGGCGAGCCCGATCCGTTCCGCTTCAAATATCGCGCGGCCCTACGCCAGATCGTCGCCGAAATCGTGCGTGAGCACCTCGACCGGAAGACGGCGTCCGGTTTTCTGGCGCAATGGACCGAACAAAACATCTCACCCGAGGATCGGGAGGGGTTCCGGGAAATGGCTGAAGCCGAGCTGCTCGGCCTTCATGAAGGTAATTTCGCGCGCTACCAGATCAGGCCCGCGGAATTTGCCGCATGGCAGGCGATCTGGGCAACGAAGACGGCGCCCTAAACATGACATCGTCGTCCTGATTGAATGGCTAAAGCAAAGCCCGTTCGATACTCATCCTGCTCTTCCTGACGTCCAGAGTTGCCAGCGGATCGTCGAAGAGTAGTTCGTAGCCGCATCGCGGATCTATCGACCACCGAGCGCGTATCGTCCTTTTGCACCAGGAGGCGGACGATGTTCGATCTTCAGATCATCCACGTACCCAACAACCATCTCGAATGGAGGGCGCCAGGTAACAGCGAGTGATCGGCTCGACATCCGCGGTATATCATCGGTACGCGATCTATGGGGCTTCACGCAGGGGAGCGTCTCGGGATCTATGAAATCCTGTTGCCGCTGGGAAAAGGCGGGATGGGCGAGGTGTATCGTGCGCGCGACACGCGGCTCAACCGCGAGGTGGCGATCAAGGTGCTGCCGCAGGCGTTTGCCGATGATCCGAATCGGATGGCACGGTTTGAGCGCGAAGCGCGGTTGCTGGCCTCGCTGAACCATCCTCATATTGCAGCGATTCATGGCCTGGAAGAAGCCGATGGACAGCGGGCGCTGGTGATGGAACTGGTCGAGGGGCTGACCCTGGAGGAACGAATTGCCGGCCCTCCCCTTCCGCTCGAAGAAACCATTTCCCTGGCTCTTCGAATCGCCGCCGCCCTTGCCTGCGCACACGACCAGGGCATCATCCACCGCGCCCTCAAACCCGCGAACATCAAGGTCGCTCCGGATGGGCAGGTGAAGATTCTCGATTTCGGCCTGGCCAAAGCGATGATTACGGGTTTTTCCGGATCTTCCGCTGACGCGATCACGCAGCAAGAGACAACCAACGCCGGAATGGTGCTGGGAACGGCAGCTTACATGTCTCCCGAACAGGCGCGTGGACAAGATGTAGACCGCCGCTCCGACCTCTGGTCGTTTGGTGTGGTCGTGTATGAGATGCTCACCGGCAAGCGACCTTTCGGCGGGCAGACGATCTCCGACACCCTCGCAGCCGTCCTGCGCGAAGCGCCCGATCCCGAAGGCGTTCCGCTGCACATGCGCCGGCTGGTTGCTGCATGCCTTGAAAAGGACCGGTGCGCGCGGCTGCGCGATCCCAGAACCGCTTGAAGCCCCCTGTTACTTTCCGATGCAGAAGCTTGAAAAAATGCGACTCAGCACGTCTTCGGTCGTGGTTTCTCCGGTCAGGCTGTCCAGTTGCCGCAGCGCGGCGTACAGGTGCAGCAGCAGCATTTCATGCGGGATTCTTTCCGCAACAGCCTGCCGCGCTTCCTCGAGCGCCCCCTCCGCGCCGCTGACCGCTTCCCACTGCCGCAGGCTGGTCAGGATGCCCGATTCGCTCTCGCCCGCCGGATTGCGGACCATCTCCACAAGCGCATCGCGCAGGGCCGGCACACCCTCCCCGGTCAGGACACTGGTCCGCACCACGCTAACGGCCGCACCGGATTCCGACAGCGGTGATACGTCGAAACCCGTCTCGCCGCCTGCGCCATCGGCCGGAAGATCGCATTTGTTCTGGGCCACCAGCGCGCGGCGTCCGGCCAGGGAAGCGATCAGATCCCGCTCGTCCTCGCGCAGCGGTACGGAGGCGTCCAGCACCACCACGACCAGGTCCGCTTCGGCCAGCACTTCGCGCGATTTGCGCACCCCGATAGCCTCGGCTTCCTCGCTGGTTTCGCGCAGGCCCGCGGTATCCACCAGTTCGAGGGGAATCCCGCCCAGCGAAAGCCGCTCCGTCACCAGATCGCGCGTGGTTCCCGGCTGCGCCGTCACGATGGCGCGTTCGCGCTCCAGCAGCAGGTTGAACAGCGACGACTTGCCCACGTTGGGGCGGCCGACAATCGCCAGGCGCAGTCCGGCATGCACCATCCTGCCATGCTCCCAGGATTTCGCCAGCTTCCCGAGTTCTCCGGAAATGGTATCCAGAAAGGTGACAATTTCAGCATCCGGCGTCACCTCCACATCGTCTTCGGCGAAATCGATGCCGGCCTCCAGCAGCGCGATCAGCTCCACCAGCTTTTCCTTGGCAGGATGCACGCGGCGCGAAAGCGCCCCGCCCATCTGTTCGGCGGCTATCCGCGCCTGGTAGAGCGTCTGCGCTTCGATCAGGTCGCGGACCGCCTCCGCCTCGGTCAGATCCATCCGGCCCGCCAGGAAGGCGCGCTCCGTGAATTCCCCGGGCCGCGCCAGCCGCGCGCCCGCGCGCAGCGCCAGCCGCACCAGCATTTCCAGCACCACAGGCGACCCGTGCGCGGCAATCTCCACCAGGTCTTCGCCCGTATAGGAACTGGGCCGCGCAAACCAGGTCACCACCGCTTCGTCGATTCTTGCGCCGGTTTCGGGATCGGGCACATCGGCCAGCCGCGCCCGCGCATGCTCCATCGGGGCGCGCATCCGCACCAGCTCTCCGGAGATTTCTCGAGCATGCGGGCCCGAAAGCCGCACGATCCCGATCCCGCCGCGGCCTGGCGGCGTCGAAATCGCCACAATCGTCTCCTGCGCGATCGACTCTCGCTCGGTCGTATGTGGATGAGGCTGCACGCTGCAGCTCCTGTCAGGTACGCCCCGCTGCCGGATCCTTTATCGCCGGCGCCCGCTGAAGCGGCTGCCGGGTCTTTCGCCCGCGGACTGCCGGACATGGCCCTTCGGGTAGACCACGACGTAGCGATGCATGCCCTCGCCCGACGAAGCCGTTTCGAGGTCGTCGTATCCGCGAAACGCCAAATGCACCATTCTGCGCTCCCGCGAGCTCATCGGCGCAAAGCTCCACGGCTGTCCTGTCCGGCGGACGCGCTCCGCAGCCGTCTCTGCGGCCAGCCTGATCTCCCCCGCCCGCAGCGCCTTGAAGTTTTCCGCGTCGAAGGAGATTCTGTCGTGCTCCTCGTTTTCGAGGTGCAGTATCTTGGCCGCTACATGCTCGAGAGCACGCAGCAGCTCCCCCCCGCGCTGTGTCAGCAGCCCCGCATCGGGTCCCGCGAGCTCCACATAAATCTCCCGCGCTTCGAGCCCGGCCGGGTCGGCAGCCCCCGCGCCCGCTGTGATCCGGTATTTCAGGCGCAGTCCGCCCAGGGAGGTGAGCGCTTTCAGGAATTCTGCGATCTTCTGAGCGGCAGCGGAGTAATCGTCGATCGGCATGGGGTATCTTTGTTCCTGGCGTTCCGACGTAATTTAATCACAACAGCGAGGCGTCAGACCGACGGCCGGATATCCTCGGGACTTATCGCCGCGCGCTGATCGTCTTACCGGCTTTCTTGGACGCGCGCTTCGCGGCGATCGCCCGCATTTCCCGGCCCATACTGGTGCGGTTGATGATCAGCTGCTGCCCGACGCCAATCAGGTTGCTGCCCGAGTAATACAGGGACACCCCCGAGCCGAGATTCCACATGATGAAGCCGAAGAACACCGGCATCATGAAGGCCATCATGCGCTGCTGGCGCTGGTCCATCCCTGGCGAGGGTGTAAAGAACTGGGTCAGGAACAAAGAGACGATAACAAAGATCGGCAGGATGTGGGTCGGATCGGGCGCGGAAAGGTCCTTCAGCCACAGCCAGTGCGCGTGCCGCAGATCAATCGCCTTCTCCAGCATCTCGTAGAAGCCGATGAGCAGCGGATACTGCAGCAGCATGGGCAGGCATCCGCCGAACATATTGACCCCGTTGGCCCGCTGCAGGTCGAAAATTTCCTTGTTCATTTCCTGCCGCCGCGGGTCCGTGGTCTTGTACTTGGCGTACCTGGCCTTGATGGCATCCATCTGCGGCTGCAGGCGCTGCATTCTCAGCGACGTCTTCATCATCATGAAGCGCGTCGGCAGCATGGCGATATTCAGAATGAAGGTCAGGACCAGAATCGCCCAGCCCCAGTTCGGAATGCCGTGGTTCACGAAAAAGCGCAGAACCAGCAGCATCGGCTTGGCAATCCACGTCCACCAGCCGTAGCTGACCACGTCGGCCAGGTTGCCGCCGTTCGCCGTGTGGATGGAGGCCAGCAGATCGGTCACCTTCGGCCCTGCAAACACGGCGGTGTCGAGAACACCGCCGCTTTCGCCCACGGCTGCGCCGACCACCGGCACCTTTTCGGTCTCGCCGGCGACCGGATGCTCCGGGTCCTTCGGAATATCCAGTTCGTTGTGCAGCGTGACCACGCTCGTGTCCGCGGGATTCTGCGGAATAAAGATCGCCGCGAAATACAGATCGGCCGGCCCCGCATAGTCCACCGGGCCCTCGAGCGTCGCACCGTCTGCGATCTTCTTCGCGGCAATCTGATCCGTCTTGGCGTTGATCGAGTCGTCGAAGGTGCTGTTGGCGTACTCCGGTCCCGTGCTCTGGTCCCCGAATCCTGAGGGCCAGGCCAGCAGGACGGTTACCGGCGCGCCATTTTGCGTTACCGAAACGTCGGCGCGGATTACATAGCCCGACTCGAAATGGTACGTCTTGTGGACCGTCAGGCCGCCGGCGGAATACACGAAGCTCAGCAGGCCCGGAGCTTCGAGGGTCCCCGTCGCTGACGGTACATAGAGCGCGGAATTCAGCTTCGCGCGCAAACTCGCGTCATAGGCATACAGCGAAAGCGGCAGTCCGAACTTTGCCGCTGCCGCGTGATTCACCAGATCCAGCGGCTTGCCGTCCTCGCCCGTATATTTCTTCAGCAGCCACGAGGTCACATCGCCGCCGCGATTGCTGAAGGTGATCCGGTAAAGCTCATTCTCGACGACCGTCTGCTTCGGGCCACTGGCTTCGATCGTGCTTACCGCGGCGGCCGGAGCCTGCACCCGCGCTTTCGGCCGGGGCGCCGGACTTGCCGGGGCCGCCGTGCCGACGCCACCGTTCGCCGCCGAGGGTGTGTTGTTTTCCGCCGCCTGCGTCTTTTGCTGCGGATGCTCAGCGGGGACCTGCGGCTTCTTCGGAGAAAACAGCTCGAAAGCCACCATCATCAGCACAAACGCGATGAAGAACCCAAAAAGCGACCGGGAATCCATCCCGCCGCCTCCGCCCTGCTGATTCGGATTTTGTATCTCTGCCAAACTTCCGTTTCCTGTTCTCTCGTTGTCGTCCCGCGGCCTGCGCGGAGGATTCAGTGTGCCTGCCCTGCCGGAACCGCCGGCTTTGCGCCGCGCCTGGCCGGCACCGGATCGAAACCACCACGGCAGAGCGGATGGCAGCGCAGCAGTCTGCCCAGAGCCATTGCTCCGCCACGCAGCAGCCCATACTCGCTCACCGCGATCGCCGCATATTCGGAACACGTGGGCTGATAGCGGCATGCCCCGGATGCGCCCCCGAGCGCATGCATTGCCGGAGACAGCGCTCTCTTATATACGAGCAGCAGCCCCGCAAAGATCCCATCCCTCAGCGTGCGCAGGCCTTTCCCATCCTGCTTCATCGCTTTGCCTCCGCCCCGGATCTCACTCCCGCGAAGATGCGCGCCACTTCGGCTTCCAGTCGAGTGAACTCCATTTCGAGTACCGTGCGCCGCGGATGGAGCACCACGTCCACCCCTCCGGGCAGATCCTGCGCGTGCAGCCGCACCGCTTCTCTCATGCGCCTCCGCATCCGGTTGCGCTCCACCGCCCTGCCCAGCGCGCGTCCCGTGGTCAGTCCGATCCGCGCCTGCGCGCCGGCTGCTTCGCCTTCTCCGCGTACCCGATAAAAGTAGCTCATGGACGCGGAGGAATACCGGCGGCTCTCTCGATACACGCGCTGATAGTCCGCATGCTTCCGCAGACGGGCGCTGCGCCAGTCGAAAGTGGCCTCCGGCATATTTCCATTCTGACTCGCTCGGGATCAGGCAGCCAGCGGCGGCCTCGCGGAACGGATGGTACGAGCGGAACCTTTTAGTCGCGAAATCCGGCGCTGACGGAAACTCGCACGCGCCCTTTGGCGCGGCGACGCGAGAGCACAGCAGCGCCGCTCTTCGTCTTCATGCGGCTGCGGAAGCCGTGCGTCTTCGAGCGGCTGCGGCGGTTGGGCTGAAATGTGCGCTTCGGCATGGAAACGAAACTCCTGACTGGTTGAACCTGGGATTCGCCGGTCGGCGTGCCGCCATTCGCGGCTCACTGGAATGCGCAGCTCAGGCACACCCGCCAGGCAATCGCTCGCAACACGCCTTCTCGCAGCAAAAATCAAGTATATCCCATCGCCTCCCCCTCAGCAAAAGACGGGCCACTCCCGCGCGTTTCACCAGCCTCGGTGCAAATTTTTTCGGTTACTTTTTTTCTTCCGTGGAGCTCTCTCTTTTCGGCTTGCGCTGTGCTACTATCGGCAACGTTCACTTAAGATTTTTTCGACGCCCTGCGGCTGTCGGAAGAACCTGACCGAAGCTCCGCTGCAACTGAACGGAGTCATTCCAGGCCACGACCTGCCCTGAACTCGCCCTGTTTCCACAACACAGGGTCTGCCTCGGGCATTTCGTAATTCGGCCCTGCGGTCGCTTCCAGGCTCGGGTGTTGCGTAGAGGGATTCGCTCATATGTCTTTCGCCGTCACTCCGTCGGTCGCCCTCAATCCGTGGGTTCAGATCCTCGCGGCGCTGGAAAAGAAAGTCAACCGTCAGTCCTACGACACCTGGCTCAAGCCGACCCGTTTCAGCTATACGCGGGACCGCATTCTCTTCGTCCGCATTCCCACGCCTGAGTTTCGTAACGTCGGCGACCGTTACGGCGATCTCATTCAGGAAGCCATCGAGAACCTTCAGCTCGACTTCGACGACGTGCACTTCATCACCCCCGACGAGGATCCCACGCTGCCGCGGATGCGGGAAGACGGCGGTTTCCCGCCAGCGCCCTCGTCGCCGATGTCGCACCATCCCAACGGCTCTTCTCTGCGCCCGCAGACCGCCGGCCCGCAGCAGGCGCGCTTTGACTGGTCCACGGCCGCCCAGCTCAACCCCCGCTACACTTTCGACGCCTTCGTTTGCGGCCCCGGCAATCAGTTCGCGCGCGCCGCGGCGCAGGCCGTCGCCGAGCAGCCTTCAAAAGCCTACAACCCGCTCTTCCTCTACGGCGGCGTGGGCATGGGCAAGACCCATCTCATGCATGCCATTGGCCACGAGGTGAAGCTGCGTAATCCCGGCGCATCCATCTCCTACGTCTCCGCGGAGAAGTTCACCAACGAGATGATCAGCTCTGTTCGCTACGACAAGATGACCAGCTTCCGCGACAAGTTCCGCACCGTGGACGTGCTGCTCATCGACGACATCCAGTTCCTCTCCCAGAAGGAGCGCACCCAGGAGGAGTTCTTCCACACCTTCAATGCGCTGCACGACAATATGAAACAGATCGTGATTGCCTCCGACCGTCCACCGCGCGAGCTGGCCGAGATCGAGGATCGTCTGCGCAGCCGCTTCGAGTGGGGACTGATCGCCGACATCCAGCCGCCCGATCTCGAAACCAAGGTCGCCATCCTGCAGAAGAAAGCCGAAAGCGAACACGTCACGCTGCCGATGGACGTGGCGCTGTTCATCGCGTCCAACGTCCGCACCAACATCCGCGAACTGGAGGGTGCACTGGTGCGCCTGGTGGCCTGGTGCGGCCTCAACGGCGTTGAAATCGTCCTGCCCACCGCGCAGCAGTGCCTCAAGCAGTTCATTGACACCCAGGTGCGCAAGATCACCATCGAGTCCATCCAGCGCGCCGTCGCCGAGCAGTTCGGCATGCGGGTGGCTGAGCTCAAGCAGAAGAACAACTCCCGCGCGGTCGTGGTCCCCCGCCAGATCGCCATGTACCTGGCGAAGCAGCTCACTGAGGCATCGCTGCCGGAGATCGGCCGCCAGTTCGGCGGCAAGCACCACACCACCGTGATGCACTCCATCGGCAAAATCGACGAGCAGCGCCGCAACGACAAGAACCTCAACAGCACCCTGAACAAGCTCCAGGAAACGCTGAACGGCTAGGCTGGCTGCGCAGGCTCCGCCAGACGGAGATCAGCTGCTCCCGTGCCGCGCGACGCATCGAAATCGCTTCACGAAGCTCTCGAACTCCCTCCCGCGGCGCGGGCTGCGCTCGCCGATTCTCTTCCGGACCGCCTGGAGACGGCCGTGGATGCGGATGCCGGGAAGAGTTGAGCAGCGCGTGGCCTTTCCGGAGAACGGAGCGGCAATCCCTGTTCCATGGGGGCACGTGCAGGCTCGTATCGCTCGCTGGCTCCAACGGTGACGCCGGACGTCCTTTTCCAACCCGCAGCGGAAGAGGAACTCGCCGCGGCCGTCGACAAGTACGGCGGGCCCAGTCAGGGCGCAGCCGCACTTTCCCTGCAGAGAGGTCAGGTGCGACAGAGCGAATCCGCAGATCTGCGGCGCAGGGTTGCCGGAGAGCCGTTCAGCTCTGCAGCTCGTCCAGCCCGGCTGACTTGTAAATCTCTGAGATGTACGACATGTCCCGCAGACCCTCCTCGCCATCGGTCTTCGGCTCGCGATCGTTCCACACGCAATCCGCAAAGTAATCGGCCTCCGCCATGAACTGCGCCGGATCGTGCTGCGGATCGGGCATGTCGATCGTCTGATCCCCGGCCAGGCTTCCCGTCAGATGCATCCCCTGGTACGGAAACGCCGGATCCATCTTCAGCCAGCCCTTCGATCCCTGTACCCTGAAGTACCCGCCCGTCCCCATGCCGCCGTACGTCGTGCTGCAGCTGGCCAGAATCCCCGAAGGAAACTTCATGCTCCAGCTGTCGTTCTCCTCCACCTCGGTAAACCGCCCGTCGTGATCCACCACCGACGCAATCGCCTTGATCCCGGAGCCGTCCTCTGCCGGTTCCTCGCCCGTCAGATACCGGGTCGCGTTCAGGCAATAGATACCCACGTCCACCAGCGGCCCGCCGCCGGCCATCTTCTTCTCGAGCCGCCATGAAGGTTTCCTGACGCCGTCGAACACAAACGTCTTCTGTATATCGAATCCGAACGCGCTCTCGATCGTCTGCACCTGTCCCAGCGCGCCCGACCGGATCAGCTCGATCGCCTTCAGATGCAGCGGATGGTACTGGCACCGGTAAGCGATCATCAGCTTTACCTTCTTCCTGCGGCAGACATCGATCATCTTCCTGCAGTCTCCGAGGCTCGTCGCCATGGGCTTCTCGCACAGCACGTGCTTGCCCGCATGCGCGGCGCGAATCGTATACTCGGCATGCATCGAGTTCGGCAGCGCGATATACACCGCGTCAATGTCTTTATCCGCAGCAATCTCGTCGAAGTTTTCGTAGTCGTAAATGGAGGGCGAGGGCACGTTATACATCGCCGCCTGCCGCTCCGCCTTCTCCCGGTGTCCGCTCACCAGCGCCACCAGCCTGCCCGTCTTCGACAGCGCCACGCCGGGCATGAACTGCCCCATCGAAATGCGCCCCAGGCCCACGATGCACCAGCCCAGCCTGCGACCGGCGTTCTGATCGGCCTGCGCTCGGAGATCCGGCAAAGCGCTGGAGAACGCGGCCATGGCGCCTAAACGCGAGAAATCGCGGCGACTCAGCTTCATTTCGAACTCCCCCCGCGCCCATTGTAGGCCGCGAATCAGCCGTCCCTGCGCCAGCGCAGGTTCACCAGGACAGAAACGGCGATTTCCGCACCCACTCCGCACTGCCCAGCTGCTCCAGCATGAACGCCGCCACGTCGGCGCGTGCAATGCGCATCCCGCGCGGCGGCAGGCCGTCGCCGTCCACGCGATACACTCCGCGGCCAGGACGGTTCAGCAGGAACGGCGGCTGCACAATCGTCCAGTCCGTGTTGCTTTTCCGGATCAGCTTCTGCATAGCGCGCTGCGCCTCAAAGGCGTGGCGCAGGAGTGTCAGCCGCAGGAAACCAGTGATCAGCTTCCCCGCGCCCGATACCCTGCTGCCGGCTCCGGGCCACGCACCGGCCGCTCCCAGCACAATCAGCCGCCTCACCCCATGCCCCTCAATGGCAGCCAGAATCCCGGCCATGGCCTCCGGCAGCAGCGTGCTGTCCCGGAGCGAGCGCGATCCCAGCGCCGAAAGCACCGCGTCCTGCCCGCGCACAGCGGCCCCCACCGCCTTGGCGTCTCTGGCATCGCCTGCGGCGAGACGAATCCCCGGCATACCGGCCAGAGACTGCGGGTTTCGTACGAATGCGGTCACCTCGTGTCCCAGCGCCACTCCCTGCCGCACCAGTTCCCGCCCGGTACCACCCGACGCTCCAAAAACGACAATTTTCATCGCGCCTCTCCCCTCGCGCCCTGGACTGGCTCCAGCCGCCCTGCCGCTTCAAAGATTTCGGGCTCGAGGGGCCGGCCTCACCGCTCCCATCCCCGGTTTTTCCTCGCCAGCTCCGTCGTCTGTGCACACTTCGGATAACCACTTCTCTGTGCATTACCCATCTTCAGCAGGGGCGCGTCCCCACTGCCTCGGCCACCGCTTTCCACTCAATACCGTCCCTTTCCACACCCCTCGCCAATCCGGCTGTTGAATCCGTGGAGATCCAGCCCCACCCGCCGTCTTCTGCCCCGGCCTTTCCTTCTTTTGCTTTCCAGTCTGCCCGGTTTTCTAAAACCGGCACGCGTCCGGAACCAGCACCGGCAGCAGTTTATGCCCGGCTTTCCACTTTTCCCACGGGAACGACTACGGCTGCGAGAAGGACGAAATCAAAAAGGGCTTGTTTCCCCGTCGCCGTCCGCCTCACAAACTGGTTCGCACTTTCCAACCGCGTTTTCCAGAGCGCCTGTTTTGCCCTTTTGTCTCTACAATGAGGGGTCACCCGTTCTTTCCCTGCGGAGCGTCGCTTCCGCATGGTGTAAATTGAGTCCAACTGCTTCAGGGGAGCCAATATGCCGGCTGGAGTTGAACAGGAAAAAGCCGTCCAGGGAGCTGCGATGGAGATTGCCGTCAGCCGTCAGGATTTGCTGCGGGAACTGACCGCCACCCAAAGCGTTGTCGAGCGCAAAACCACCATCCCGATCCTCTCCAATTTCCTGCTTGAAGCCGATGGCGACCGCATCACGATCACGGCAACGGATCTGGACCAGAGCATCCGCACCTCCTGCGCGGCGAAAGTCAAAAAGCCCGGCTCCTGCACCATTCCCGCGCGCAAGCTATACGACTACATTCGCCTGCTGGGCGACGGAGACATCTCCATCAAGCTGCTCGAGAATCACTGGGTGCAGATTCGCGCCGGCCGCTCCAACACGCGCATGGTCGGCATGGCGCGCGCCAATTTCCCTCAGGTGCCGGAGTTCCCTGAAAGCTCGGTCACGCGCATTCCCGTCGCTTCCCTGCGCAACCTGATCGCCCGCACCGTCTTCGCAATCTCGAACGAAGAGTCGCGCTACACACTGAATGGCGCGCTGCTCATTCTCAAAGCCGAATCGCTTGCCATGGTGGCCACCGACGGCCATCGCCTGGCGCACATTGAAAAGACCGGGGAAAGCTTTCCCGGGATCAGCGGCGAAAAGAAGGTGCTCATCCCGCGCAAGGCTCTTCAGGAGCTGCAGTCGCTGCTGGCCAACACCGAAGCCGAGGCCCTGGACTTTGCCGATGACGACGCGACGCTCTTCTTCCGTGTCGGCCAGCGCGTGCTCACCAGCCGCCGTCTCACCGGCCAGTTTCCCAACTACGAGGCGGTGATGCCGCGCGACAACAACAAGTTTGTCATCGTGCGCAGCCAGGATCTTTCCGCTTCCATTCAGCGCGTCGCTCAGTTCGCCGACGAGCGCTCCGGCGCCATCAAAATGCGCATCGAGCAGAACGAGCTGAAGATTTCCTCCTCCTCCGCCGAAGCCGGCGAGTCGGAAGACACCATCGAAACCCCCTACAGCTCCGAGCCCATCGTCGTCGGCTTCAATTCCGTCTACCTCATCGACTTTCTCAAGGCCATCGGCAACGAGGGAGAGGTGCGTCTCGAGTTCAAAGACGCGCAGTCTGCCGGCCAGGTGCGTCCGGAAGACGCCTCCGACGACTACAGGTACCGTTACATCATCATGCCGATGCGCATCTGACCCCGGCGCAGCGGCGCGGCACCTGCAAAACAACGCATAAAACGGCCGAACGGCCACAAGCTGCGTTATATGGAAAGTTGCAGGAAGCTGCACTCCTGTCAGCGCATTGTTTTGGCGAATGTCCGGCTAAGATTGCAACCGCTTATTTTTTGCTGCTCACCAGCGCCCTCAGACGGTTTGTGCGACCGGGAAGCCTCCTGGTAGTCCCGCGTCGGCCAGCGGACTGAGCCTGCAGGCAGGGCTGCTCTGCATGCCTAAGAAAAGTCGTCAGCTCTCCTGCGCCCGGAGTTTCGCAGTGCGTTGTTCGATGTCGTAATCGGGTCTCCTTCGATCAACTCCCCTTATGTACCGTGCGATCTGATCGACTGATTGGTTTGTCATCCGATCCATTCGGGCAGACGGATTAATTTCATGTCGGGTGGGACACATCTCTCTTACTCCCGGAGGGCTTCGGTCCCCCCGGCTTACTTCGCGAAGCCTGGGAAATATTTTTGATTTGTCGCAATATCACTTGCTTTTCTCGGCGAAGTTATGGCAGAGTATCTTCTGCACAGGAGACGTTCCATGCGAACCAAAACGCGTAATTCGACTGGATGGCTGCCACAGGCGGAAGTCCGAGTCGGCTGCGGAACGTCATATCTTCCGTTTCGATAGCCTTCGGGCGACTTAACGCTGTGCATTCCCGCAAACCCTTTGCTGAGTGGTGAAGAGAACAGCTTCATCGACTGCGAATCGACGCCTGCTTTGCAGGCAGCTGTTTTCGCTTGTTCCCTCAGCGGATTGCGCAGTGTTCGGGAGCCGATAACCAGACGCGCTTGACGGAGTGGTGAGGAAGACAGATCCTTCGCCTCAACAATCGACCAGGACTGTCTTCGCCTGATCGCTCGGTGATTCACATTTTGCACCGGTGGCGACAGAGGAGAGTTACTTCCTCGAGGAGTGACCAGCAGGGACGGAGACCCTGCCAGCGCATAGAGGTTCCGGGACGGGGGCGTAGTCCTGCAGCACAAGGTGCCGGCATCAGCATGGATTTGAAACTCTTTTCGGTGAATCCCCGGTGGACTCACAATTTGGCCGGTGGCGCGGATAACAGTTACTTCGCCTTGCAGGGGTTGCAGGTTCAAGTCCTGCCGCGAGGGAGCTCGCGTAGCTCAATGGCAGAGCACGAGCTGCTGTCGACCTATTCCCCGGCCACTCAATTCCGGCTCCCGGCCGGTTAGAAAGAATTGTTCGATGGGCAAGGGATATGGGAAGGGAGGAACGCCGGTGGGATCCGCATCGTTGTGCCGAACCTGCAGAAGCGCGCACATCCTGAGCGGATACCGGGAATCGGAAATGATGGTCGTTTGTACCGCCACATATCCCGACTTTCCGGTGCCGTTTATTGTGCGCGAGTGCACGGGGTTCACGGACAGGGCGAAGCCCGACTGGGACGAGATGGAGAAGTTCGCCATCGATATCGCCCCGGTCAACTTCGCGAAAAAGGTCGGCTTTCGTTCGCAGGAAAGAGAGCCAGAGAAGGACGTCGTCCCAGGCATGCTGGACTGAGAAGCGGCGCCGGTGGCGCAGACAGCGGATACTTCAATGGTAGCAATGCAGGTTCGAGTCCTGCCGCGGAGCTGCAGCCCGTTTGTGGCTGCAGAACCGCGCAGCAACCGTTGTCGAATATTCCCCGGCGTCGTCATCAGCAGCCAAACTGAAACCGCGCCGGTGGCGCAGACAGCGGATACTTCGGGACCGAGGGGCGCAGGTTCGAATCCTGCCCTGAGCCAGAGGCTCAGGTGGTTTAGCCGGAAGAACACTCGGCTAACAGGACCGTCGTCGCCTATTCCCCGGCGCAGCATTGCAGCGAAAGGAGGACTCAGTGGTACGTTTGAATATTTTGAAGCTGGCGCACCTGGCGCCCCGCACCCATGAGGGAGCGCCTGCAAAGCGGATCACCGACGAACAGGCTCTGCGGCGCAGTGTGCTGGCCTGCCTGTTGTGGGAGAACCAGTTCTATGAGGACGGCGTGGAGATTGCCGGCCGCATCCGCGAGCTGGTGCCGAAGGTGGAGGCTGCGAAGGTGGCGGCTCTGGCCGTCGAGGCACGCGAGGCCATGAAGCTGCGGCATGCGCCGCTTTATCTCGTCCGCGAGATGGCGCGTCACGCGACGCATCGCGGTCTGGTTTCCGACACGCTGTTTCGCATTATCCAGCGCGCGGACGAGCTGGCCGAGTTCGTGGCGATCTACTGGGCCGACGGACGTGCTCCGCTGAGCGGACAGGTGAAGAAGGGTCTGGCGGCTGCCTTCCCGAAGTTCGACGAGTATGCTCTGGCGAAGTACGATCGCGCCGGTGCGGTTCGGCTGCGGGACGTCCTCTTCCTCTGCCACGCTCACCCCCGTGATGCCGCCCAGGCCGCGGTGTGGAAGCGCATGATCAACGGGGAACTTGCCACGCCTGACACCTGGGAGGTGGCGCTCTCCGCGGGTGGTGACAAGCGGACCAGCTGGGAGCGGCTGCTTACCGAGCGCAGGCTTGGGGCTCTCGCCCTGCTCCGCAACCTTCGCAACATGAAGGATGTGGGCGTCAGCGAGGATCTGGTGCTCAGTGCCCTGGCGGCGATGAAGACCGACCGGGTACTCCCCTTTCGCTTTCTGGCTGCTGCGCGGTATGCGCCGCAGTGGGAGGAGGCGCTGGAGCATGCCATGTTTCGCTCGGTCGAGGCACGGGAGAAGCTGCCGGGCCGGACCGTCCTGCTTGTGGACGTGTCCGGCAGCATGACGGCCGCTCTTTCCGGGCGGTCCGAAATGCTGCGCAGCGATGCGGCATACGGACTCGCGGTGCTGTTGCGCGAGATCGCGGATGACGTGAGTCTCTGCACCTTCTCCGATACGCTCAGGCGAGTGCCGGCACGTCGCGGCTTCGCGCTGCGCGACGCGCTCGACCAGAGCCAGCCGCACAGCAGCACGCGGCTGGGCGCAGCGCTCGGGAAGATCGATGAGCGGTACGACCGCATCATCGTCATCACGGATGAGCAGTCGCACGACCGTGTGCCGGCGCCGAAGGGGCGCGGCTACGTGGTGAACGTGGCCAGCTACCGCAAGGGTGTCGGTTATGGCGCGTGGACGCACATCGATGGCTGGAGCGAGTCGGTTGTCGAGTACATCCGCGAGCTGGAGCGCGCGGATGTGCAGTAACTAACCCAAACGGCCGGCGAGGAGCGATCTTCGCCGACCGCTTCTTTACCGAGATCGCCCCCTCGACCAACGACTGCAGGTATGAGATCGGCTGAAGTGAGGTGATGACTCACCGACAGCGTGGTCAGTGACTCTCCTCCAAAACGACGCAATCAAACATTCTCTCTGCACAGGATCGCGATTCGCCGAGGATTGCCCTGAGTGCAGGAGTTCCGGCCGCGATCGTGAAAATGGGGAGCAGATCGGCCGAGCAACGCTGGAGAGCTGAGCGCCGGCGGCATTCGACTCCAGGCCATCCATCTGGTCCACAAAGAGAATCAGCCCTGCCTGCGCCGTCTTCAAAACAAGACTCACCTTTTCAAACAGGGAAGGCAGATCCTTCAGGAGGTCTCCGCTGTCAGCCAGCCCGGATTCGGACAGCTCACTTTTCGACATGTGGTGATCCGGCCACGCTCCACTCTTCGCCTTTGCGAACCCGCCAGAGCGCGCTCGGCCGCTGTCTTCAGACGACCCGGAAGACGGCTCTGACGACTACAAATACCGCCAATGCCGATGCGCATCTGACCCCGGCGCAGCCGCGCAGTGTGAAATGACGCATCAAGTGGCCGAACGGCAACGAACTGCGTTATATGAAAAGTTGCAGGGTTTTCAGGGTTCTGAAGCAGCACAAGGCCTGAGTGAAGACGGCGAATCTGTGCCGGGAGCACGGGATCAGCGCGGCGACGTTCTATTGGGTGGTGCGGTCTGTCCGGATGGCCGCCGCCGCCCTGCCTGGTTCCTCCTCGGGCGTTGGCCGTCGATACCAAAACGGGCGGTCTGCGTCTTTCTCCATAGCGGGGTAATTGGCGGGGTACCCCGGAATAAAGAGGGACCGCCGCATCCAATGGGATCAGGCTAGGCTGGTAACAGGCGGCCCCGGCGCTCGGCGGCGTTAACCGCGACACCTGCGCGCCGCGCGGGTTCAGAGAATCAGGTGAGGGGACCTCCAGCGGGGTGACATCGTGACAGGACTTAGCGGACGGATTGTGATTCTGGCGGCGCTGGTCAGCGTGCTGGCGCTGGGGACGGTGTATGCGCAGTCCGCGCAGAACCAGCAAAACCAGCAAAATCAGCAGGGCCGGCAGAAGCAAACCCAGAACCAGGACGATCAGTCCACGGGCGTGTCGCATCCGCCCCCGGACGCGACGATTGAGGCGACGGAGATGCTGCCCCCGCCCTCTCCGAGTTCAACGCCGACCGCCAAGCCCTCGCCGGCGATTCCGGCCACGGCGCAGGCCACCGCTGCTCCCGCTCCCGCCACGCAGGCGAATCCCGCGCCCGGAACCGAGGGAACGGCCCAGTCGGCGAATCCCGACGCCGGCATTGTGACCTCCGTGCCGCCGGCCAATGCGGACAACGCGGGAAGCGGAAACGACGGCAGTAATCCGGATTTTGGGATTGTGACCTCGGTGCCTTCCGCAAATGCCGACGCCACCACGCCGGATGGGTGGAATGCCAACAGTGCCATCGTCAATTACGTGCCGGTGGATCCGAACGCGCTGACGGAAGGCACGAATATCACGGTGCGCCTCGACCAGGATCTTTCCAGCAGCAGCACCGAGCAGGGAGCGACGTTCCGCGCCGACGTGACCCAGAACGTCTATAACGGCAGCCAGCTGGTGATTCCGGCCGGCTCCGAGATGCGCGGCCGGGTAGTCCACGTGTCTGAGGGGCATCACCTCATCAGCCGGGCGACCATCCTGCTGCGGCCCGACATGATTGTGTTGCCGGATGGCACGGCATATCACCTGTACGCCGTCGCGGTGCAGTCGAAGGCGCCGGGAACCAGCGTGAACGACGAAGGCGGCATCGTAGCCAGCCATCACTACGCGAAGGACGCGATGGAATACGGCGCCGGAGCGGGCGCGGGCGCGGCAGCGGGCGGCGCGATCGGCGGCCCGATGGGCGCCGGCGTCGGATCGGTGGTGGGCACCGGACTGGTGGGCACGCACCTGCTGCTGCAGCCCCCGCAGGCGGCCCTTCTGCCGCAGGGTTCGGTGCTGATCTTCAGCCTGACCGAGCCAATGCCGCTGACGCCGACGAAGAACTAAAAGCGCCTCATCAGAGAATTGCCTGGCCTCATCGAAATCACGCGGTGGGGCTTTTGCTGTGTGCCAAAGTGCGTCGCATCGGCTCCTCCAGGAATTTTTATAACCGCAATTCGTGAAAAAGCCGCACAATGGTTGCTGCCTCGCGGAGGAAAGCCATGATGACGGTAAAAGCCGTATCCGAGGGGTACCACAGCCTTCAGCCTTACCTGCACGTGCGCGGCGCGGCGCAGGCGATCCAGTTCTGCCAGCGGGCTTTTGGCGCCACAGAGATCATGCGGTTTCCGCAGCCGGATGGGAAGATCGGGCACGCGGAGTTGCGGATCGGGGACTCTGTTATCATGCTCGCCGATGAGGCTCCGGAGCGGGGTATCCGCAGTCCGGCGGATCTGGGCGGGTCGGCGGTCAGCCTGATGTTCTGCACGGAAGACTGCGACGCGGTGTACCGGAGAGCGATCGCGGCAGGGGCAAAGAGCCTGCGCGAACCCGCAGACCAGTTCTACGGAGACCGCAGCGCGGGGGTGGAGGATCCGTTCGGGTTCCAGTGGTGGTTTGCCACGCACATCCGTGACATGAGCGTGGAGGAAATGAAGAGAGCAGCAACGGAGCAGAAGACCGCATGACGGCTGAACAGTTTCGCAGCATGGCGCTGGCGCTGCCAGACGCGGAAGAGCGCGAGCACATGGGACATCCGGATTTTCGGGTGGGGGGCCGGATTTTCGCGAGCCTGGGCTATCCCGACCGCGAGTGGGCGATGGTCAAGCTGTATCCGGACCAGCAGCGGGACTTTATGGCGGCGGCGCCGAAGATGTTTGTGCCGGTAAAGGGAGCGTGGGGCCGGCAGGGCTGTACCAGCATTCGGCTGAAATCGGCGACGCCGACGCGGGTGAAAAACGCGCTGTATGCGGCGTGGCGCAAAGCCGCGGTAAAAACCACAAAAAAAAGCCTCGAAGCGCCGGCCAGGCCGAAGCGGCGGAAGGTTTCGCCCCTCGTCTGATTACATCTGGCGACGGCCCTCGAGGGCGCGGGCCATCGTGACCTCGTCCGCGTATTCGATGTCGCTGCCGGCCGGCACGCCGGTTGCAATGCGGGTGAGACGCACCCCGGAGGCACGCAGCAAATCGGCGAGCCAGTTGGCGGTGGCCTCGCCTTCGATGGTAGGTGAGGTGGCGAGGATCACTTCGTCCAGCTCGCCACGCTCGGCGCGAGCGACAAGGCCCGCAGTGCGGAGATGCTCCGGCCCCACGCCGTGCAGCGGCGAGAGCGTGCCGTGCAGCACGTGGAAGACGCCGTTCCAGGAGCGAGTCTTCTCCACGCTGGCGATGCTGGTGGGCTCCTCGACCACACAAACCAGGCGCTGATTGCGCGTGGGGCTCGAGCAGTAAAGGCATGGGTCGACGTCGGTGATGTTGTTGCAGATGGAGCAGAGGCGCAGCCGCTGCCGCACGTCGCGGATGGCCGCGGCCAGCCCTTCGGCGTCTTCCTCAGGCGATCGCAGAATATGGAACGCGAGACGCTGTGCGGATTTGGCCCCAACGCCGGGCAGTTTGCGCAGTTCCTCGATCAGCCGCGCCATGGGTTCCGCGAATCGCGACACGAGGCTGCCTTCCTATGCCCGGTCCGCCAGCGCGACGGGCGATTCGGCCGGCGCGAGGCGGCCGGCGCGCACCGACTGAGCCAGCTCCGCGAGCAGCTCGCGGGTTTGCTCCCAGTCCATGCAGGCGTCGGTGATGCTCTGACCGTAGACCAGCTCGCGGCCAGGGAGCAGCTTCTGTGCGCCCGCGACAAGATTGCTTTCCAGCATGACGCCGAAGATGTGCCGGCCGCCGCCGGCGATTTGCGTGGCCACGTTGCGGCAGACCGCAGGCTGGCGGGTATGGTCCTTACCGCTGTTGGCGTGGCTGCAGTCGATCATGACCCGCTGCGCCAGCCCGGCCCGCTCCAGCAGGCGGCATGTTTCCTGGACGGATGCGGCGTCGTAGTTCACGGTCTGGCGTCCGCCGCGCAGGATGATGTGGCAGTCGGCATTGCCGGCGGTGAAGAGAATAGCTGACTGCCCGTATTTCGAGTGACCGAGAAACGTATGCGGATGGCCGGCAGAGAGAATGGCCTCGATTGCAATCTGCACATTCCCCGAAGTGCCGTTCTTGAAGCCCACCGGGCAGGACAGACCGGACGCGAGCTGGCGATGCCCCTGACTTTCCGTGGTCCGCGCGCCGATGGCGCCCCAGCTGACCAGCTCCGCCATATACTGCGGGGAGATCATGTCGAGAAATTCGGTGCCTGCGGGCACGCCCATCTCGGCGAGGTCGAGCAGCAGGCGCCGCGCGAGCCGCAGGCCATCGTTGATGCGGTAAGACTCGTCGAGGAAGGGATCGTTGATGAGGCCTTTCCAGCCGAGGGTGGTGCGGGGCTTCTCGAAATAGACGCGCATGACGAGGCGCAGCTCGCGCGAAAACTCCGCCGCGGCATCTCTGAGCAGGCGGGCGTACTCGCGGGCGGCGCCGGGATCGTGAATCGAGCACGGTCCGGCGACCACCAGCAGGCGCGGATCGCGGCCATTGAGAATCTCCAGGATCTCGCGGCGCGCGTGAAAGACGGTGGCCGACGCCGCCTCGGTCACCGGCAGTTCCTCTTCCAGAAACACCGGGGGCAGAACGACTTTGGTCGAGCGGATGCGGAGATCGTCGGTGCGGTAGAACATTTTCTCTTCCAGTGTAAGCGAGAGCCGGATCTGCTCCCGGAGACCGCCCTATGATCGAGATATGCGGGCGCTTGCGGCGCTGGTGCTGGCGATCCATCTCGCCTGGATCCTCTGGGTAATCGTGGGCGCGTTCTTCACGCGCGGGCGGCCATGGCTGACCGCGTTCCACCTGGCTTCGCTGGCGTGGGGCGTGATCGTCGATGCCGGGCCGTGGCCGTGCCCGCTCACGCTGCTCGAGCAGTGGCTGGAGACGCAGGCCGGGATGCACGCCTGGACCGGCAGCTTCATGGTGCATTATCTGAATGCCATTGTGTACCCCAGCGTCCCGGTCTCGCTGATCATCGGCGGCGCCGTTGCGGTCTGCTGCGCGAATCTGCTGGTCTATGCGTATCGGCTGGCTCGCTGGCTGCAACGCAGGCGAATCAGCGCCGGAGCAGGTCCGCACAATGCCCCGAAGGGGTGAATGACGCCCGAATGCGCCTGAATGCTATCCTTTGCTGACGATGGGCACGCCCGCAATTGCGACTCGCGGCCTGACGCGCCGCTTTGGCGAGTTCACGGCTGTGGATCAGGTGAGCCTGACTGTGGCGCGTGGGCAATTTTTCGGCTTCCTGGGGCCAAACGGCGCGGGCAAATCCACCACCATCCGGATGCTGACAGGGCTTCTGGCCCCGACCTCGGGTCAGATCGAGGTGCTGGGCCTCGATTTCGCCGCTCATCCGACTGAGGTGAAACGCCAGATCGGAGTGGTTCCCGAGGGACTGGCCCTGTTTGGGCGGCTGACCGCGTCAGAGTATCTGCGCTTTGTGGGCCGCATGTACGGGCTGGATCGCGACACCGTAAACCAGCGGACCGAAGAACTGCTGGAGTTCATGAACCTGGCCAGCGAGCCAAAAAAGCTGGTGACGGATTTCTCGCATGGCATGCAGAAGAAGCTGGCACTGGCGGCCGCGGTCATCCATGGACCGAAAGTTCTGTTTCTCGACGAGCCCTTCGAGGGCGTGGATGCGCTGGCCGCAGGTACCCTGAAGGCCATGCTCCAGCGCATGACGGCACGCGGGGCGACGATCTTCCTCACTTCCCACGTGCTGGAGATTGTGGAGCGGCTGTGCAGCCACGTGGCCATCATCCACCAGGGGCGCCTCGTCGCCAACGGCTCCCTCGCAGAGCTGCGCGCGGGCGTGGCGCTGAGCGGCGATGCGACGGATGAGAAGCTGACGCTGGAGGAAACCTTTCGGCGCGTGGTGGGCGGCGCCGATGGCGGCAGCGAGGAAGCGCTGCAGGAGCTCTCTTGGCTGGCGTAAAACGGGAAATCGGGCCTGAGATAAGGCGCCACGGCTTCGCTTCGCGTCTGGCGCGCCAGCAGTATGCGGCGCTGGCGTGGGCGCGGCTGCGGACCTTTTACCATTCGCTGCGTTCGCGGCGCGGCGGCCTGGATCTGAGCGCGGGCATCCTGACCTATGTGATGGGCCTGGCGGTTGCGCTGGGTCCGTCCTTTGGACTCGGCCTCGGCGCCTGGCTCGCTCTAACCCATCACCACCCCCTTGCGATCACTGCCGAGTTTTGGGCCGTCTTTGTGGTTTGGCAGGTTCTCTCGGCCCTGGCGCCGGCCCTGGCCGGCCAGAATCCTGAGATGAACCATCTGCTGCGCTATCCGCTCAGCTTCGGTTCCTGGGTTCTGCTCTATCTGGTCTACGGCCTCATCAGCCCGTCTTCGATCATCGGCATGCTCTGGTGTACAGCGCTCTGGATCGGCATCAGCGTCGCGCGGCCGGACCTGCTGGCCTGGGCGGCGCTCGTGCTGGTCATTTTCGCGCTGTTTAACCTGCTGCTGTCCCGCGCGATTCTGGCCTGGGTGGAGCGCTGGATGGCCCAGCGCCGGACCCGCGAGATCCTGACGGCGATCTTTCTGGTGGTCGCGCTCTCCGCTCAGGTCCTGAACCCGGCGCTTTACCAGCGCCGGCACAAGCTGCTGTTTGGCCTGAAGCAGGCTACCCTGACTCGCGTCTCCGACGAGGCCAGGGCCCTGCAGCGGCTCTTCCCGCCGGGGCTGGCCAGCGCCTCCGTGCTCGAGCCCAGCCACCGCGAGCGCGCCGCGGGCGCCGCGTCGATGGGCTGGCTTCTGCTGTGGATGCTCGCTGCGGGAGGGGTGCTGATGGTCCGCCTCCGGGCGGAGAGCCTCGGCGAGAGCCTCAGCGAAGCGCCGCGCCGCACAGCACCCGCCGCGCGCACCGGCATCCGCAGCCGTCGAGGCCTCGGCTTCACCGGCCCGGTGGCCGCGGTCTTCGAGAAGGACCTGCGCTATCTGCTGCGCAGCGGACCCCTCCTCTACGCTCTCGCCGCGCCGCTGGTGATGGTCTTCCTCTTCAGCAGCACCTGGCGGGACGGCGCATTCTCGGCCATGCGGACGGAATATGCGCTGCCTTCGGGACTGGCGTGGGCGTTTCTGGGGCTGACGCGGCTGGTCTTCAACAATTTCGGCGGCGAAGGCGAGGGGATCCAGTTCTACTTTCTTTCACCGACGCCGGCGCGCCTGGTGGTGTTGGGCAAGAACGCGCTGCATACGCTGCTGTTCGCGCTGGAGGTGGTGCTGATCGGCGCGATGATCCTGTTCCGCTTCGGCTGGCCGCCGGCCAGCATGCTCTCGGCGACGCTGGCGTGGCTGCTGTTCGCGGTCCCGGCAAACTTTGCGGTCGGCAATACGCTGTCCATCCTCATGCCCTACCGCACCAACATGACGCGCATGCGGGCCGTGGCCAACGGCGGATCGATGGGCAACGCGCTGTCCGGGGTTCTCGCGCAATTCGGGCTTCTGGCCGCCGGCGCGGCAGCGATTGTACCCTTTGTGCTGCTCGACAGGCCCTGGCTCGCCACTCCGGTGCTGCTGGCACTGGCGGCGATCAGCATCGCGACCTACCTGCGCGTGCTGAGCCATGTGGACAGCATGGTGGAGAAGCATCGCGAATCGCTGACGCTGCAGGTGATGAAGGCGCGCTGAAGGCGGTCGGTTGTCTCGCGAGAAACCTCCCACCCAGGTCGAGCCGCAGAATGAGCGTCCGGACGGAAGGGAGTACATTACTGGTGTGCGCCCACGGCGCAGCCTGAGCAGCTCATTCTGATCAGCAAAGGAGATTGCCTGTGAATCGCAGCGTACGGTTGTGGTCTCTGGGATTGCTCATCGCCGCCCTCGCTTTTCCCGCTCTGGCCCAGAACAACGGAGAGGGGATCTATAAAGCGCGGTGCGCCATGTGTCACGGGCAGGACGGCCTGGCCACCACGCCGGTGGCGAAGATGATGAACGTTCCCTCCTTCAGATCCCCCGCGGCCATGCACCACACGGCAGCCCAGTTGATCGACATCACGAACAACGGCAAGGGCAAGATGCCGGCATTTAAGGGCAAACTGACCGAGGCGCAGATTGAACAGGTGGTGGAATATATCCGGCACCTGCAAAGGTAAGCGGGAACGCCGGAAGGTCAAGTCGTCCCGGCCACACCATCTCTCGCTCCGCTCGGGCCGCGGATCAGGTGCGGCTCGAGCGGGTTGCCTGCGATCGGCAACTGCATCCTGAATAGCCTCACATCGGCTGGAAATCGCCGGCTGCACGCGGTCCACGGCTGCAAATCCGGCAGGCGCAGCAACTGAGCGCAATCTTCGGGTCCTCCAACACAAATGTATGAGTGTGACCCGGCCGAACTCACGCATCTCCAAAACCATTCTGTTCATCGCCATCGCGGTCCTCGCCAACAGCTTCGGCAACCTGATCCTGGCGCTGGGCATGGACCGCATGCCCGCCTTTCAGCACATGCCGCTGGCGCGTTATCTGCAGGTGCTGCTGACCAACCCGTTACTGATTCCAGGAGCGGCGATGTCGGCGGTCTACACCCTGGCCCAGATTTCGCTGTTCAGCTGGGCCGATCTCAGCTTTGTCATTCCCTGCACCGCCTCCTCCTATGCCCTCACCACCATGCTGGGCGAGTTCGTGCTGGGCGAGCACGTGCACTGGGCCCGCTGGATCGGGGTGGTGCTGATCACCTGCGGGGTGGTGCTGGTGGCGGAAACGCCGGTCGCGACCAAACCGCACCCCGGGGAGAATCCCGCATGATGCAGTGGGGCCTTATTCTGCTCACCGTGTTCTCCAGCTCGTCGGGCGACATCCTGTGCGCGCGGGGCATATCGCAGGGAGGCGAACTGAGCGACTTCGGCCCTTCGGGCATGGTGCGGGCGATCCGCTGCATCGTCACGCGACGTCTGGTGATCCTGGGCAGTCTCTGTTACGCCACGGCCTTCTTTTCTCTGCTCACGCTGCTCTCCGTCGCGCCGCTGAGCCTTGCGGTTCCGGCCACGGCGCTGGGATTGGTGGTGGACACGTTCGGAGCGCGCTTCCTGCTGCAGGAGCGCGTACCGTGGAAACGCTGGGCCGGCGTGCTGTGCGTGACGGCGGGGGTGATTCTCACCGTGAAAGCCGGAGCAGTTGCCAAGCTGCCGGGAGGAAAGCCGGAACTCTCCGCGCCCCGGACAGCGACGTTCAGCTCTGTGAGCGGCATTCCCTTCGACCAGCGGGCAGCCTCGCACACGGCGGCGATGCGACCCTGGCCGGGACCAGCCCCAACGTGCCCGCCGTCGAGGCCGACCAGAATGAGGCCGGCCACGACCAGAGCCGTTCCCACAGCCTTGATGGCTAAAGCCCGCGGCGTGAAATCCTCGCGGAACCACCGCGGTCGCCAGCGAGTGATGGCATAGGCGATGAAGAAAATCACCACGTACCGGACGCCGGAGATGGCTTCCACCATGGACGGCGCAATCCGGCTGACGGCGTAGACGACCAGGAAAGATCCAGCCCCGGCCATCAGCCGGTTGAGCATATAGCCGACCTTGCTGCGCGGAGCAGCCTGCTCGGAGCTCCGGAAGATCTGGCGGCGCCACGAGGGGCGCAGGAGCAGCGAAACCGCGCCAGCGAAAGTGCCGATGGTGAAGAAAACGTAACCGCTGACAAATCTGACGTGGTTGAAGGCGATCTTCTGGAGTACATCCGTGAGCCCGAAAAGCGCAGCCGCGGCAATCACGCGGGGCAGCATTTTCCTCAGAGGCAGCTTTTCCGCGAAGAACATCACGAATCCACCCAGGGTCATGAGCGCGAAACCGTAAAACTGGCCGGCCAGATGAATGCCAAGGAGCGGCACAGAGAGTGCGACGGTTGCCACAGGGGTGAATCCGCCCATCGCAGCCAGTTCTTCTGAGGCTTCGCCGGCCTTCAGTGCGGCGTAATAAAAGTAGCTGGCCAGCAGATCGCAGAAGCCGGCCACCAGGGCGATGGCCGCGATGCCCGGCGAAGGCATGTGGAAGCCGAAGGGGATGAGCAGCACACCGAAGATGCTGATGGCTCCCAGCCAGAAAACATAGGAAACCAGGTTCTGCAGTTCCTTCCGGCGCAACAGAGCCTTGTCCCAGACCAGCGAGATCCCGATCAGGCCATGGGCGACGATGGCAATCAGGACGCCATTCAGTGCGAGGGACCTGAAGAAGGACATTCGGCAGGCTCATCGTTCAGAAGCGGGGAACGCCGTCGGGCAAAACAGGGGCAATCGTCTCCGGGGCGAGTGTTTCCCTGCCCCGGTTTTGCTCTTTCGGCGAGAGAAGGACTCACACGTGCAGCAATCATTTGCCGGGGGAAATGCCATGGATGGCCGACAGGATGGTCTCGGCGGCAACCGCGGTGAGGGCGCTTTTCGACCGGTAGCCAGGCGGCGCAAAGATGGCTGTCGCAGCCGCTGCGGCGCCGATCCCGTACCGGATTTTCTGCTCAGTTTCGCTCATTCTGAATGGCTTCGTCCTTTCATTGACAGCGTCCGTGATAACTCTCCCTTCGAGGAGGAAGTTTCGGTGGGGTGTGATCGTGCTGTCTCCTTACTATGGATGCCTCGGGCGGCGTCGAAGGCGGGCCCGATCTTTGCTGCGCAGCTGGGCATCGCAGAGTGGCCCGGGCGTGCGGGATCCAGCCGAACGAGCAGCCGGCCGCCAGTGGCCGTCGTTCGGTCCCGAGGCGCGGCACCGAGCCATCCGGTGGTCAGGTTCGGCGCAACAGCGGGGAACCGGGAGTCATTCCGCGGTCGCGCTCAGAAAATACGAGCTGCCGAACAGCGCGGCGCCGATCAGCATGAGCAAAGGACCCGCCATGTAGATGGGCTTATGCGGGATGAGTGCGTGGAGAAAGATGAGGATCCCGAGGCCGACGGCCAGCAGGATTGTCCCCGCGATCTTCATGTCCTGGCGCCTTCCCCTGGCCTGCAGGCGAGCGTCTTCGCGCAGAAGCTCCATGGCAGCGGCAGCCCCGGCGCCCGAGGACTCCGCCAGCTTTTTCAGCATGTCGTTCCTGTAGTAGCTTTCCCGCTCCTTGCGTCGGGCGTCGGACCACGACGCCACGGCGATGAACGAGAACAGGGCCACCGACGCGACGGCCAGGAATGCGAAGAATGCGACCGGCGCCATCGAATCTGCGTATGTCATGTGTGTTCCCCTTTTCCGCGGCCTTCTGTCCGCTTCACCCGGTACGACCAGAGCCTGGGCCTTACGGTTGCAAAATTCTTCTCAGGAGAGGCTCGACAGAAATAACGCAACCGCGCACCATAAGGCCAGGTCTTACACGACGGGAACCTCCTGTGAACAGCACGCCCGCAATCGACGAGGACCGCGCCCTGGTGGGCGCCGTCCTGGCCGGCGACACGCCGGCCTTCGCGGGTTTGGTGCGGCGCTGGCAAACCCCGCTCGTGAATCTGGCGTGGCGGTTCTGCCGCGATCGCGGCCTGGCCGAGGAAATGGCGCAGGAAGCGTTCCTGCGAGCCTTCCGGAATCTGGCGCAGTGGCGCGGAGAGGCGGCTTTCTCGACCTGGCTGTTCGCCCTGGCGATGAATGTGTACCGGACGGAGCTGCGGCGGATTCCGGCGACGATGCAGTCGCTCGATGAAATTGCCGAGCCCGCCGACGCGGGCGATGCCGAGCTTCGTCCGGACGCCTCCCGCCGCGACGAAGCGCTGCGCCGCGCGGTTCTGGCGCTTCCGGAGAAGTACCGCGATGCGGTGCTGCTGTTTTATTTTCACGAGCAGGACATTCCAGCCGCGGCACGGACGCTGGGCGTGCCGGAGGGAACCGTCAAAGCGCGGCTGTTTCGTGGCCGGGAATTGCTGCGCAGCAGATTATCCCGGCCAAAGCCGGCGCGAACGGCCGCCCGGCTGACGCAGCATCCAAAGGAGGCGCGATGAATCCGCCGCAACCATCCGATTGGAATCGGGCACTCGACGAGGCGCTGAGCGAGGATCGCGACGGCATTCTGCCTTCGCTGGGCTTCACGGATTCCGTGATGACGGCGGTGCTGAGCCAGGCTCCGGCGCCGCTGCGCTTCCCGTGGAAGCGGGCGCTGCCCGGACTGATTGCCGGCGGCGCTGCGCTGGCCGGCTTTGCTGCAGCCGGCGTCCGGGCTCTGGAGCGGATGCCCGCCACGGCTCCCGGGTCCCCGGCGCGGGACTGGCGGCCGATGCTGGAGCCCATCCTGCAGCATGCCACCAGCCCCGACACGCTGTGGACCCTGCTGGCCCTGATGATTCCCGTGGTCACCCTCTGGCTGACGCGCCGCCTGCTGTTCAGCCGTTGAGGCGCGTCGCTGCGGGCGCCTGCGCGAACCATCCCGCCAGTGCCCTATAATCTGTGGCACATGGCAACCAGCGTTTCTCCTGTGCCGTTCGTCCTGACCGACGGCGCCAATCGAAGGAAGGGCGTCATCGCTCACTCTCCGTTCACGGTGGGGCGGCTGGCGGAGAACGACCTGGTGCTGGCTTACGCATGGGTTTCGCGCCGCCATGCGGAGCTCATTGTGGAAGACGGAACCTGCTGCGTGGTCGACATGGGCAGCCGGCACGGCACGTTCGTCAATGGCAAACCGGCGTCGTCACGGCAGCCCATCACCGAGCACGATACTGTGCAGTTTGGCTCTCTGGACGGCCCCGCGTTCCGCATCGGCACGGCGGAGAGCAGCTCCGCCTCGACCATCCGCGACATCATCAGCCAGATTCCGGAAGTCGGTACCTCGACTTCGGCCCTTGAGAAACTGCGCTGGTTCTTTGAGTCCGCACGAAAGCTGAAGACCTTCGGCGCGGTCGAGCAGATTCTGGACGCGTTACTGGAGACCACGCTGCAGTTGACGCAGAACGAGCGAGGCTACGTTTTCCTGTGCAATAAGGCCGGCCAGATGGAACTGGCGCAGGGGCGCGACGAGCAGGGAAATCCGCTCACGGACGATTCGACCCTCTCCCACGGCGCGATCCGCCAGGCGGTCAACACGTCGAGCGAATATATCGTTACCGACACGCTGAGCACCGATCCGGAGGTGCGCAGCGCGTCCATTGTGGCGCACAGCATCCGCAGTGTGATCTGCATTCCGCTGCGCAAGTACCGGCCCGGCGCATCGGGGCGCGACAGCGACTTGCTGGGCCTGCTTTACCTGGACAGCCGACTGCGGCCGGGAAGCCTCACGCAGATCGACAACGACCTGCTGCGCACCATCGCCACCGATGCGGCGGCGCTGATCGACAACGCGCAACTGGCGATTTCCGAAGAGCGCGAGAGGCGCTATCGCGAAGAGCTGAGCATCGCGGCGAATATCCAGCAGAGCCTCATGCGCACGCAGCTGCCCTCCCTGTCGTGGGCACAGGTTTCGGCGCTTTCCGTACCCTGCAGCGAGGTGGGAGGAGATTTCTTCGACATCGTGGAGAACAGCGACTCCCTGTCTGTGGTGGTCGCCGATATCTCCGGCAAGGGAATCTCGGCGGCGATTCTCGCTTCCACCCTGCAGGGCCTGGTGTACGCGCAGCTCGCGGCGCGCCAGCCGCTGAACACAATCGCGGAGGTCGTCAACCGTTACATCTGCGGCAAGAACACGGGCAAATACGCCACGCTCGCGATCCTGCGCATCTCGCCCGACGGCATGCTTGAGTACATCAACTGCGGCCACGTGCCGCCGTACCTCTTCAGCGGCGCATGCTCGCGGCTTCCCGAGTCGAATGTTCCGGTGGGCCTGATCGAGGATGCACCCTACCACGCCGGCGCGGTGCGCATGGCGCCCGGAGATCGCGTTCTCGTGGTCACCGATGGCGTCACAGAATCGGAATGTGCCGACGGCAACTTCTTCGGGGAAGAGCGGCTGGCGACCGCGGAGATGGCCGACGCTTCTCTGGACCAGATCTGCGCAGCGGTGCAGAGATTCTGCGGCTCCCTCGCCGCGGCGGACGACTGCACGCTGCTGGATATCCGCTACCAGGGCTGACCGCGCGAAACCGGCAGCATCCCGCACTTCAGCCGGCCATATGGACCGCCTCAGCCGCCCGGGGCAGCGCACCGTAAAGGGCGGAGCAGACGAATTTCGCCCCGGACCAGTTCGGGATCGAGAATCTGCGGCAGCTCCCAGGGCATCAACAGGCCGCGGCGGCCAGCGAGTCGGAGCGGGACCTGGCCGTGACCCGTTTCCGCCCCAGCCCCGGGAACCGCCTGGTGGTTCTCCTGGGTGGCAGCGAACCGCCGGACGAGTCCAGGTGGGCTGGCAGGCTACCCTCGAGCGCATGGCGGCAGAATTGGGGATTGGGTCGGGGATCCACTGGCCGCGCAGGCTGACCGGCGATGCCCAAACCGGGCGCGCTGCGCGCGGAAGCTTTCGCTCTGCCCTCCCACCAGGAGGACTTCGGGATTGCCGTCGCCGAATCGCTGGCGGCCGGTCGGCCCGTGCTCATCAGCCACCAGGTGAACATCTGGCCGGAGATCGACAGCGAGCGAGTGGGTCGGATGGAGCCCGACAGCCGGGAGAGGACGGAGCGGCTGCTGTGGCGGTGACCGGAACTGCCCAACTCTGAGCCCGAGCGCATGGCGGCGGGTGGCTGTCCCTGCTTTCTGCGGCGATACGCGATCCAGCGCACGGCCCGGGCACTGCGCGATATATTCCAGAAAATTACGGAAAAAACTGCAATCAATACTTAATGTTACGCTTTACCCTGCAGCATTTCCAGCAGTCGATCGAACTCCTCCAGGCGAGCATATTCGATGATGATGCGGCCGCGGCCCCTGCGATCCTCGATGCGCACCTTCATGCCGAGAGCCTGCTGGAGCTGGGTCTGGACTTCGCGAACATTGGGGTCCTGCTTCTTTTCCTTTTGTTCGCTTTTCGCAGGCTGGCTTTCCGGATTCAGAATGCCCTGGACGTGGCTTTCGGTCTGTCGGACGGAGAGCGAGAGCGCGGCCACCTTCCGGGCCGCTCTGAGGATCGCCTCAGCATCTTCAAGAGCCAGAAGAGCGCGAGCATGGCCGAAGGTCAGCGTGCCTGCTTCCACCTGGCTCTGAACCTCGGCGGGCAGGCGCAGAAGGCGCAGGAAGTTGGATACGGAAGCGCGGTCTTTGCCGGTCCGCTTTGCCATCTGCTCCTGGGTCAGCTGGAACTCGCGCGAGAGCCTCTCGTAAGCCCGAGCCTGCTCCATGGGGTTCAGGTCGCTGCGCTGGAGGTTCTCGACGAGAGTCATTTCCATCGCCTGCTCGTCGGAGGCGTGTCGGACAAAGGCGGGGATCGTCGCCTTGTCGGCGCGCTGGGAGGCCAGCCAGCGGCGCTCGCCGGCGATGAGCTGGAAGCGGTTGCCGGGCAGCGGGCGGACGATGATCGGCTGGACGACGCCCGTCGCTACGATGGAAGCTGCCAGCTCGTCGAGCTGCGCCTCGTCGAACCGGGTGCGCGTCTGGTAAGGGCTCCGGTCGATGTCGCCGACGGGGATCTCCCGCGGTTTACCGGTTTCGGCGGCGGGAGCGGGTTCGGCCGCGGCCTGCACGCGCGGCAACAGGGATTCAAGACCCTTGCCTAACGCCTTTCGTTTTGGAGCTTCCGTGGTGGTCTGCATCGTGTCCTTCTATGCGTAAGGCCAGAATCTTATCCTGATATCCGGCTTGTTGGCGGCAGCGGTCCTGCGCTCCTGCGCAGCAGGAGACTCCATCCCGTTCCTCTCCAGAAGCTCAGCGGCGAGGTCGCGGTAGCTTTCCGCACCCCGCGACTTCGGATCGTAGAGCAGGACCGGCTTGCCGTAGCTGGGTGCCTCAGCGAGGCGCACATTGCGGGGAACGGTGGTGCGGAGGAGCTTTTCTTTGAAGAAATCCTGCAGGTTCTGCGCGACCTGCTGCGCCAGATTGGTGCGCTCGTCGAACATGGTCAGCAAAACGCCTTCGATCTCGAGACCTGGATTGAACGATTCGCGTACGCGATCGAGGGTCTGCACCAGCTCGCTGATTCCTTCAAGAGCGAAGTACTCGGCCTGCATGGGAACGAGGAGGCGATCAGCCGCAACCAGGGCGTTGAGGGTGAGCAGGTCAAGGGCTGGCGGGCAGTCGAGGACAATGAACTGATAAAGGTCCCGGACTTTGTCGATCGCTTCGCGCAGGCGGAAGGTGCGCCGCTCCATCTGGATAAGCTCGACGTTGGCGCCGGTGAGGTTCTTGTGGGACGGAACCAGCTTGAGGGTTGGGATTTCGGTGGGGAGGGCGACCTCTTCGATGGTGGCCTCGCCCATGAGGACTTCGTAGGAGGAGCGGCGGTCGCCATCGCGGGTAACGCCGTAGCCGCCTGTGGAATTCGCCTGGGGGTCGCAATCCACGAGGAGGACGTGGAGGCCTTCCATCGCGAGCGCGGCGGAAAGGTTGATGGCGGTGGTGGTTTTGCCGACGCCGCCCTTCTGATTGACCACCGCAAGCACTTTCCCCATGACTCAGAAAGAGTAACGGGAGCGCTGCCGGATCGCAACGGAGACGGGCTGTGAAGAAGTGGGGCGATTCTGTGGAAGGAGGCGGCGAGCCACGGCGGCGATCAGGGCTAAGGCCTAGGAAATACGGCGAATGCAGCGTAAGCCGGAAAGTTACGGGAGGGTTGCACGAAAAATGGCAGCGGTGGAAAACAGGGACAGAATGACAGCGATTTTTCCCTTGTCGGCGTTCTACCTGGAACGCTCCTGTCGGCAACATTTGCCGTGCGAGGGGACCGCTTCCTGCCACCCTGGCCGGCCGCAGGTTCCACGTGGAACAAATAGCGGATCGAGTCCCGGCCAACCCGATACCGGTGTTCCACGTGGAACATTACCAGCCGCGTCAAATCCTGGCTGCAGCAATCGGGGCCACGTGGGCCAGGTCGGACCAAATCCTCCCGGTTTCTCAGCTAACTATAACATTATAAATGGTTTACAGTATAACTACTCGCTGAACGTCAGTGAACTTCCTGAGTACATACGCAAAAGGGGACGGAACTGGCCCAGGTTCCACTCATAAAAAAGCTCAGCGCCCCTGCTTTCAGCGGAAATCCCGGTATTGTGGAATCGGTTCCGGATGAGCACCTGGTGCTCCGGGCTGGATCCCTGCTCGACGGGTGCGCTGCCGATGTCCCGGGAATGCGTCCCCTTCTTCAGGTGCATTTCGAGGAAGCTCTGCCTGTCCCCCACGCGCCGCCAGGGCGTCGGACCCGTCGCGCCCTCGAGGAACTCCATGACCAGGAAGTCGGTGCCGCCCTCGCTGCCTGCGTCGTGCAGAAGGCAGATTTTCGGGTGCCGGCGCTGCGAGATGAGGCGCGCTTCGCGCTCGAAGCGCGCCTTCAGGTCCGGGAAGCGACCAGCGCGGAGTTGAGGATTCTGAGGGCGACGGTCCGGTCCGGCCGCGCGTCGCGCGCGCGACACACCTCCCCCATGCCGCCCGCGGCGAGAGGAAAGTCCCATTCTCGTTTCTGAGGGCAGTGAGGGAACTGCAGCGCAACTGGAAGCGGCGCGGCGAATGGTTACGGCTGGCGGGCGCTGGCGGAGGAAAGAGATTGTGGATTGGCGGGGAAGCAGATCGGCGAGGAGATCCCGCCGATGCGTGATATTAACTCGCCGGAGAATCGCCCAGGCGGGCGCCGCCTCTCCTACATCTGGTTCATGGTCTGGAGAAATTCAGCGTTGTTGCGGACCTTCTCCAGTCGGCTGACGAGGAGCTCCATCGCTTCGACCGGCGAGAGCGGGTTGAGGACCTTGCGCAGGACCCAGGTGCGCTGCAGCTCGTCCTTGGGAATGAGCAGCTCTTCCTTACGGGTGCCGGAGCGCTGGATATCGATCGCCGGGAAGACGCGCTTGTCGACCAGCTTGCGGTCGAGAATGATTTCCATGTTGCCGGTGCCCTTGAACTCTTCGAAAATGACTTCGTCCATGCGGGAGCCGGTGTCGACCAGGGCGGTGGCGATGATGGTGAGCGAGCCGCCTTCCTCGATGTTGCGGGCCGCGCCGAAGAAGCGCTTGGGGCGCTGGAGAGCGTTCGAGTCGACGCCGCCGGAGAGGACTTTGCCGGAAGGCGGCACGATGGTGTTGTAGGCGCGGGCGAGACGCGTGATGGAGTCGAGCAGGATCACCACGTCGCGCTTGTGCTCGACGAGGCGCTTGGCCTTCTCAATCACCATTTCCGCCACCTGCACGTGGCGCGCGGCCGGCTCGTCGAAGGTGGAGCTGATGACCTCGCCTTTGACGGAGCGCTGCATGTCCGTAACTTCCTCGGGACGCTCATCGATCAGCAGGACGATGAGGACAACTTCGGGATGGTTTGTCGTGACGGAGTTCGCGATGGATTGCAGCAGCATGGTTTTGCCGGTGCGGGGCGGCGCAACGATCAGGCCGCGCTGGCCTTTGCCGATGGGCGTGAGCAGATCCATCACCCGGCCGCTGATGTTCTCGCGGACGGTTTCCATCTTGACGCGCTCCTGGGGATAGAGCGGCGTGAGGTTGTCGAAGAGGATCTTGTTGCGGGTTTCCTCCGGCGACTCGAAGTTGATGGCCTCGATCTTGACCAGGGCAAAGTATTTCTCGCCTTCGTGAGGCGGGCGGACGTTGCCGCTGATGGTGTCGCCGGTTTTCAGGTCGAATTTGCGGATCTGCGAAGGGGAGACGTATATGTCGTCCGGACCCGGGAGGTAGTTGTAGTCGGGCGAGCGGAGGAACCCATAACCGTCAGGCAGGATTTCAAGGACGCCTTCGGCGAAAATGTGGCCTTCTTTTTCGCTCTGCGCCTGAAGGATCTTGAAGATGAGGTCCTGCTTGCGCATGCCGCTGGAGCCGGCGATTTCGAGCGTGCGCGCAATACGGCTCAGCTCGGTGATGTTTTTTTCTTTCAGTTCTGCGATCGTCATGGATTACCTGCGGATGAATTGTTTTGGGAAGGGGGTGCGACACAGGAAGGAGTTGATTGATGGAGATGCTGCGCGGGATTGTAAACCGGGACGGGGAAAATGCGCGAGGCCCGAAGGATCAGGCAGCGCGGCGCTGAGGGTGAGGCAGGGCAATCGCCTCTTTGCGCGCAGACGCGGGGGCCGCGCCCGGGTCGGATTCCCGGAAGCGGACCAGCACGTCGTTCATCGTGTCCTGCAGCCGCGTATTGGGCTTGTGCAGTTTCCGTGTCGCCTTGGAGGCCAACTGGCAAAGCTGATACCGGTTGCTGACATGGGTCAGGGCGCCAAAAATTAGTTCAGAACGCATAATCATGAATCTCCTTGCTTTTGTTTTTTCCTGTCACTCGTTTTGTCTGGCTCGGGAAAACAGGATGAACCAGCACGAATCCCGAAGGACTGAGGAGGGGGCTTCGGAAGGCCAGACAAACATTAGACGCAAAACGAGACGAATTCGGTCTAACGGAATTTGCAGGCTTCCAGCAGCCACGAGCCACAGGCCAGAGTGCGTGTCCTTCGACTCTCCTCGCCTGTGGGTTGCCGCGCGCGAGAAAACCGGAAAGCGCCGGAATCGGTCGCCTGGCGTTCAGGTGCACAGTACGAAGACTGGTGCGACAAAAAGCGATGAGGATCAAAAAACGGACAAATTGAAAATAGCGTGAGAGAGGGTTGGAGTCAACACTTTTTTTCATAAGGCGGCAGGGGTAGTTACCAAAAAAGGGATTGTCTGGATAAACGTCTATTTATCAGCCGCTAATAGAAGAGTTGGGCGCGGATCGCCGCTTTGGCAGGTGGGGGTTGCTACCGAAATCTGTAGAGGGCGGGGATTGCGGCGCACGGGGCGCGCCAGCATCCCGCCTGTTTTCAACAGGCAGTTCATTGTGAATCCCGGATGTACTCAGTCGGCTCGGCAGAGAGATGTGGGGGCTGCCCGCGCAGGTGCCAGCAAGGGGCAGCCCAGCCAGACGCGGGCGCAGCCCACTGGCTGCTCGAGCGCGACGGCGGAGGGTGAACCGGACTGAGCCGGGTTATTGCTGCTGGCTGGCCAGCGCCTGGTGCACAGTTTCCGCGTTGGGCTGCGACTGGCTGAGATACTCGCTGACGCGCTTGCGTTCATCGGGAGCCAGGGTGGGAACCAGAGCCAGGATGCGACGCATGGTGGTCGCCACGTCGTCCACCAGATTCATCATGCGGATGGCTTCGCCGGAAAGTGGCATAGACCTCGTTTGACCTCTGTGCCCCATTTTCAGCTACGGAGCGATTTCGGTAAAGCACCGCGATCAGCCTTCCGGCGCCGTGAGAAGATAAGCGCCATGAATCCTCTGCAGGCGGCACAGCAACTGCTGGCGCTTGTCTCGGAATACGAGCCCGGACTCCTCAGCATCCCGGAGACTGCCGCGGATCGAACTCCGGGACCGGAAAAGTGGTCGCGCAAGCAGATCCTCGGGCACCTGATCGATTCGGCGGCAAACAACCACCAGCGGTTCATTCGCATGCAGCAGACAGCGGAGCTGAATTTTCCCGGATACCAGCAGGACGACTGGGTACGGCTGAATGGCTATGCGGCCCGCCCGTGGAAGGACCTGGTGGTTTTGTGGGCCGCATACAACCGGCACGTTGCGCATGTGATGGAAGGGATCGCGCCGGAAGCTCTGGGACATATCTGGGACAACGGAACCTCGCGATACGACCTGGCCCGCGTGGTTGCGGATTATGCAGCCCACCTGCGGCACCACCTGGAGCAGATCGTGGGTGAAGCCTGAGTCAGCGCTGGATGCGCGTCTCAGCCAGGTAGATCTTCACGTAATCGAGATAATTGCGGGCGTACTGGAGGATCATTTCGCGGTCCTCGGGGGTCAGCTGGCGGCGAACCTTGCCGGGAACGCCGGCGACGAGCGAGCGCGGAGAGATGACCGCGTTCTCCGCGATGACAGCGCCGGCGGCGACGATGGAGCCTTCGCCGATGCGGGCGTTGTTCATGATGGTCGCGCCCATCCCAATCAGGCAGGCGTCCTCGACCACGCAGCCGTGCACGGTGGCGTTGTGGCCGATGGTGACCCAGTCGCCGACAATCACCGGGTACCTGTAGCGCATGCCGTGAAGGACGGAGCAGTCCTGCACGTTGGAATTGGCGCCGATGCGGATGGAATGCACATCGCCGCGGACGACGGCATTCATCCAGGCGCTGGAGTTCTCGCCGAGGACGACGTCCCCGATGATCTGGGCGGAGGCGTCGACATAACAGGAGTCAGGAATGACGGGGGTGCGACCTTGGTACGGGCGGATCATGGGGATAGTGTATCTGCTGTATTACGAGCCGAGTACCGCGTGATTTATTCTCAAAGGAACTATGCAGGATGACGGAATTCCGGCGCTAACGGGATGGAGCGAGGCGGAGCTGGACGCGGCGTTTGCCGCGCTGGCGCGCGAGGTGGAGGAGTCGGCGCGGGCGCTGACGACTGCCGGCGAGAAGGAAGAATTCCGGCTGCGCTGGCTGGGGCGCAGGCAGGGACGGCTGAAGGCGATCAGCGATGCGTGGCTGAAGGCGGCGCCGGCCGAGGCGAAAAAGCCGCTGGGGCTGCGGTTCAACACGTTGAAGGCGCAGATTGAATCGAGGCTGGAGGCCGCGACGGGCGCGGCGCCGGCGAGCGCGCTGGACGCCGAGGCCATCGACATCACCCTGCCGGGGACGGCGCGGAAGCTGGGCGCGGAACATCCGCTGATCCGGACGCAGCACGAGATTATTCGGATCTTTCAGCGAATGGGCTACTCGGTGGGCGTGGGGCCGGAGGTCGAGACCGACTACTACAACTTCGAGTCGCTGAATTTTCCGCCCGGGCATCCGGCGCGCGATACGCAGGACACATTGGTGATTGCGGGGCAGGAGCGCAGGCCGCTGCGCGAGCGGCTGCTGATGCGCACCCACACCTCGCCGGTGCAGATTCGCACCATGGAGCAGCAGGCTCCTCCGGTGCGGATCGTGATTCCGGGTAAAGTGCACCGCAACGACGCGGCCGACGCGACCCACTCGCCCATTTTTCACCAGGTGGAAGGGCTGTGCGTCGATGCGGGGATCACCTTCGCCGATCTGAAAGGCACGCTGGACCGCGCGATGAAGGAGCTGTTCGGGTCGAGCGTGCGCACGCGGTTCTTTCCGTCGTTCTTTCCCTTCACGGAGCCGAGCGCGGACGTGCAGATCAGCTGCCCGTTCTGCGGTGGCGCGGGCTGCCGCAAGTGCAAACACTCAGGATGGATTGAGCTGCTGGGCTGCGGGATGGTGGATCCGGCGGTGTTCGGGTTTGTGCGGCAGAAGCAGCCCGGCTACGACCCGGACAGGATCAGCGGATTCGCATTTGGGATGGGCGTGGACCGGATCGCGATGATGAAGTACGGGATTGGTGAGATTGGGCAGCTGTATTCGGGAGATTTGCGGTTCCTGGAGCAATTCGCGTGAAGATCCTTTCCAGCTGGATTCGCGAATATGTTCCGGGCATCACGGCGTCGGACCGTGAGCTGGCTGACAACCTGACCCTGCGCGGGATTGCGGTCGAGGGCGTCTTTGATCTCGGCGCACATGGCTCGCTGTTCGAGATGGACATCACGACCAACCGCGTGGATGCGATGAATCACTACGGCATTGCGCGCGAAGCGGCGACGGTCTACGGCTTTCCGCTGAAGGCTCTCGATGCAGGCTTGCCGCCGGGCAGGCCCGCGGCGCAGGCGTTTCCGGTGAGGATCGAGGAACCGAAATTGTGCGGGCGGTTCACGGCGAGGGTGCTGCGGAATGTGAAGATCACTCCCTCCGTCGGCATCGTGGCCGATCGCTTCCAGCTGCTGGAGCAGAAGGCGATCGCGAATGCGGTGGACGCGACCAATTACGTGACCCTGGCGATGGGGCATCCCACGCACGCCTTCGACCTCGACAAACTGGAGGGCGGAATCGTGGTGCGGCGCGCGCGCAGGGGCGAGAAGCTGAAAACGCTCGACGGCGTGGAAAGGGCACTCGATGCCGACGATCTGGTGGTCGCCGACGAGAAGAAAGCGCTGGCATTGGCGGGGGTGATCGGCGGATGGGACACGATGATTACGCCGGAGACGAAGAACATTCTGGTGGAAGCGGCGTGGTTCGATCAGGGCACGGTGCGGCGCAGCTCGAAGCGGCACCTGGTGCACACCGACGCTTCGCACCGGTTCGAGCGCGGCGCGGATTTCAACGCGCCGCCGGTGGCGAATGCGCTGGTGAGCGGGATCATCCTGGAGTCGGGCGGGTGGATCGAAGGCGATCTGATCGATGTCGTGGTGCCGGAGCTCGAGGCGCGGACGGCGAAGCGAGCGAGCATTGGATTCCGGCTGAGCGAGGTGCAGAGGATACTCGGACCGCCGGAGGATGCGGAAGGCATCAGCGCAGCCGCGGCGGAATCGATTTTGACGAGGCTGGGTTGCGGTTTGTCTTCCGCCCCCGCCGGTCAGGCCGTGACGCTGCCCAGCTGGCGGCTGGATCTGGAGCGCGAGATCGATCTGATCGAGGAGATCGCGCGGGTGTACGGCTACAACCGGTTCCGCAACACGCTGCCGCCGTTTGCCGGAAGCGTAATGGAGCTGCCGTCGGCGGAAAAGGAAGCCGTGCTGCGGCGGACGCTGCTGGCGCTGGGATGGAACGAGGCCATTTCTTCGAGCTTCTGCGGCGCGCAGGACGCAGCGATGTTCGCGCGGGAGCCCGGGTCGGCGGTGGCGATTGGGAATCCGCTGAGCGAAGAGGCGGGGATGCTGCGGCCGTCCCTGCTGCCGGGCATGCTGGAGATGCTGGCGCTGAACCTGAGCCGGGATGTGGACGATGCTGCGCTGTTCGAGATGGGGACGGCGTTCAGCGGCAGCCCGGAAAATGGATATGCCCGCGTGGAGGAGCGGCCCGCGCTGGCGCTGGGCGCGACGGGCAACGCGCTGAGCAGCCGCGAAGTGGATTTCTACGAAATCAGGGGCGCAATGGAGGAGCTGCTGGGCCGGTTCGCGGCGCGTTCGCTGTATTTCGACCGCTTCCCCGCGGCGTCGGGTCTGATGCCGGCATGGCTGCATCCGGGACGCAGCGCCCGCGGAGTGGTGGATGGCGCGACCGTGGCGTGGTTCGGGCAACTGCATCCTGCGGAGGCAGAGCGGCGCAGGCTGAAGCAGACCGTGTGGGTGGGCGAAGTGTGGCTGGACCGGCTCTGCAGGCAGGAGCTGCGGCAGCCCGCGGTGCGGGACCTGTCGCGTTTTCAGGCGGTGCGGCGGGATTTTTCCGTGCTGCTGCCGGAGCGGGTGACCTACGCGGCACTGGCTGGCGCGGTGGAGGGGCTGGCGATACCGGAGATGCAAAGCTATGCGGCGAAAGAAGTGCTGCGCGGCGGGAAGCAGATTCCGCAAGGGCAGTATTCGCTGCTGCTGGGAGTGGTCTTCCAGTCGCACGAGCGCACGCTGCGCGAGGAGGAAGTGCAGCAGTGGTCGCGGCAGGTGGTGGAGGCGCTGGAAGCCCTGGGCGGCAAGCTGCGAAGGTAAGGCAGCTCAGGCTGCTTTGCGGCGAGACTTGCGGCGATCCGGGGCAGCGCTTGATTGCGGCGCGAGATTGGTGTGGGGACCGGAGCTGGTGCCGCCGGCAGCAGGGTGCGCGGGCGTTCTGCGCCCATGGCTTCGGCTTCCCGATCGCAGGGATCCCGGACGGCCTGGCGGACGTTCACCGCCCCGGTTCCTCTTTCGTTCGCAAGCTGGTTCTCCGGCAGCTCGCCGGTGGGAATGAACCGCTCTTCGGCCTCAGGGGTGGGGCCGACATGACGGACCGCGTCGACGCCGTGCGATGCATGCGAGGAAGAGGATGGGTTCGAGCCTGATTTTTCTGCGGACTGGCTGCGCCCAGGATTTCTCAGACCTGCGAAGGACCTCTTCTCTGTCGGAGAGCCGCGCCCGGGGTCGAGTTGCCCCGCCGTGAGGTTGGGCCATGCTGACGGGAAGAGGGATTTATGGAAAAGGCGAAGCGCAAAGAGCCGCAGGGCTTTGGAGAGCACCCACGGAAGGTGTCGTACGAACACGCGCACGAGCAGGGATGGGGCCCGAACGAGGATGAGCGCAGGCGGCTGGCTGAGGGGAAACAGGATGACGAAGGCGGTACCGACTACGACGACGGGCGCGCGATTCTGGCGACAGCCCGGCAGACACGGGCGAAGCGGAAGCGGGCAGAGACAGCAGGACCCGGCGCGCAGGCCGGGCCACTGCTTCAGGAAAGGATCAGAGTACTTCGATCAGGCGGGGATAAAGGCCCGCATGGCTGGTCTGGTAGAGAGCCAGCAGACGCTGGCGCATGAGGTAATATGCGGAAGCCGCTTCATGCAGGTAGAACGGGATCAGCGTGGCGGAGCGGCGCAGCACCGAGTGGAACATGAGCGCGATCTCCACGCGCCGAACTGCCTGGCGGAGGCGGAGAGCATCGCGGCGGATACGCTCGGTGACGATGACGCCTTCGTCGAAGTTCCAGCGCTGGGCGTGGGCCGCGAGCAGGAGCATGAGCTGGGAATTGTTCCGCATGCGGCGGAGGCCTTCTTTGCCGCCGAGCATCAGCCACATGTCGGGCGGTTCCAGGGAGATCTGGCCTCCGCGCGGCTCCAGAAAATCGCGAGCCACGGAAGTAACCTGATCGAACTCGACGGGTTGGAGAGCGGCAGCAAGATCGGACCAGCTACGCCGATCAACCCGGAGGGAGGACAACTGACTCTTAAGGGCGGCGAAAACCAGACAGCCTACAACCGCGCCCAGCAGGAGGAATGGCAGCACGAGTAGATGCCTTTCAGACTAACATTAACCACAAAAACAGAACGCGTTACTGGCCTGCGTCGAGTCTCCGAAGATCGTACTCGACCCGGCGGTGAAGCGCAAGGATATATTTCTGCAAATCCTCGGAAAGTGGTAGACGCTCAGGCTCGGGAAGCCACAGGCGGATGGCAATCCAGGCGGTCGCGCCTATCCAGGCGATTCCCCGGAAATGATCGATGGTGTCGAAATGTTTGTTACCAAAGTAACTTTGGAGGGCGGTTGTGATGGTCATGATTCCGGCCCACGCGGTCAGGCCCTGGCCCTCAGCCATAACGTGGTTGCGCCAGCCGAGCCCAAGGTGATTGGCGGTAAAGCTCATCGCGACAAAGAGTTCGCAAATCACCAGGCTGGTAAAGAGGTCCGCCCGAAGCTCCCATGCGGTGTAAGTACCATGTGGAGGACTGATCCACCAGCTCAGGATGGCGGCGACGACAGCCCCGCCGAAGCCAGCGGTCATAAAAAGACTGCGCGCATCCCGAACCCAGGTTCCTGTAGGGCGCAGGACGATGCGTGCGATCTCAACGGCGACGCCCAGCTGCAGCAGGAAATCGGGCCAGAGAGTGATCCAGTAAATGCGTACGTACAATTTTGCACTCCCATGTACGTACAGCGCGAACATCGCAATGTTATAGGCCGTTTGATACGCCATCCATGAAGTGAGGACAGGAAACTGCTTCCAGCGTGCGCGCCAAAGCAGGACACCCAGAAGAGCGATAGTTCCGAGGAAAGAGATTGCCCATACCAATCCATCGAGCAGCGACAGCTTCATGACTGGGCTCCGTCGATGGAGTGCGCCGCAGGAAGGAGCGGAGAGTCATTGCGAGCATCTTTGGCTTCCTTCGGATAGATCCCTCGGAAGGCCAGGAGGCGGCCAAGGTCCAGGGGCCGGAGCATTCCTGGGCGCCCCTTGTCCGGAATTTCCTCTGACCCGTCAGCCGGCCGGGATGCCGGAACTGTGACGTTCGGATTGGAGAGTCCCAAATCCATCACGATCCACGCTGTCGCCCCGATCCAGGCATAGGTCTGGAAGTATTCGATTCCTCTAAAATACCGCGTCCCCAGATAGCTTTGGAGGGCGTTCACAATCAGGGTCACAGCAACCCATGCGGTCAGCCCCTCGGTGATCGCGAGCATGTGCCGTTCCCAGAAAAGCCTGAGCCTGTTGGCGATGAGGCTGATGGAGACGAGCAATTCGCAGAGTACCAGACTGGTGAAGAGATCCCCGCGTAGTTCCCATGCTGTGTAGGCGCCCCGAGGAGGGACGATCCGGGCGCTCAGGACGGCTGAGACCGCAACCCAACAGGTTCCCGCAACGAAAAAGAGCCTTCTGGCATCGCCGACCCAGCTTCCATTGCGGCGCAGAGCAGCACGGGCGAGCTCAAAGGCGACGCCGATCTGAAGGGCGAACTCCGGCCAGAGACCGTGCCAGTAGACGCGCGCGTACAGGTGGCCAAGACCGCAGAAGCGGAAGATAGTGTAAAGCAGGATCGTCTTTCCGGACGCGAAAGCGATCCACGCTGTGAAAACGGGGAACTGCTTCCAGCGGGCGCGCCAGACAAGAACGACCAAAAGGAGCGCAGTCAGGGAAAAACTCAACGCCCACAAAGATTCATCCAGCGCCGTCAGTTTCATTCGCCTGTCCTGCCACCGAATTGAAACCGCAGCGAACTCCGGTTACCTGGCGGCAACCGGAGTTCGCGCGCTCAGGTCGAGTTCAGAAGCCGACAGCTCCCAGTACCGAGAGGATCTCGGTCATGATCGTCGTCGTGCCGCTGGTGCTGGTCGAAGTCGCCGTGGTGTTTGCACCGCCGGTCGGGGGAACGCCACCACCGGGGCCGGGGGGGGCGATCGGACCGTCAGCGAATGCGGACGAAGCCAGCAAGGCGAGACTTCCGGAGAGAACCAGCAACCGCAAAGAATTCTTCATAGGGAGAGGTATCCTTTTACGCGCAAAGCGTGCGCAGTCATGAGAGTAACGCGGAATCGGCGGGGTTGCGCAGAATATTTCGACCCAATCCGGTGAAATCAGCAGAATTCTCGCCGGTAGAGGAAGATAGCGGTGTCTTTGAGCCCCGCCCTTCTCCTGGTATGTTACTTGGTTTCAGAAGGTTACTGCAGGTCGTTCCTCATCGGGACCGTTTTCCGGAATGGGTCAGCGCTGATTGACCATGGCCGGCGAAGCAGTTCGCGCGCCGGACGATTCCTGGAACGCAGAAGACAGATCGGGTTCGGGCCTTTGATCCGGGTTCGGACCGGGCTGGCACGGTTCCCAGTCCCTCAGCGGGTTGTAGACCTCGGCGTGGGAATTGGGGTGGAATCGGCCGTCGCCCAGCCAGACGGCGACGAGGGTGCCGGCGACGTAAGGGTTGAGATACGCGATCGGCACGACGTATTTCTTGGATCTCACGAGGGATTCGACGACGCCGTCGACGGACGTGCTGCGGTGAATGGTGCCGGGAACCTGAGGGATGACGAACGTGCGCAGATCGGTTTGCCGATGGCGACGGCTGTACGCCACCAGCGATTTGGCCGCCTGTTTCGGGGTCATCAGGCCGGCATCGGCGATGAAATTGCGGTGGATAGCGTGCGGGTAATAGAAGTTGAGGACCTTTTGCGAGAAGTTGGCGCAGTTGTTGAAGAGGAGATTGAAGTGGGAAATGTTGCGACGGTGATTGAAGCGGCGGATGAAGGCCAGATCCTGACGCTCGGTGGTGGCGACCTCGAAACCCCAGATGCGGCGGTCGTAGGAAGCGCCGATGAGCTGGATCCAGTCGCCGCCGGGGATTTCGGTTTTTGGGTCGTCAGGAACGAGCGACTCGAGGTGCTCCACGCGATACCGTTCGCGGAGGTAGCGTTCAAGCCGCGGCGTGGCCGTCGTGGGAATGTCGTCGACGCTGTCGACGGCGTAGAGATAGGGGATGAGGGGAATCGCGAGCCAGTCGTACCCGTCGATGCGGTGATAGCGGCTGATGACGACGCCGATTTCGCCGGGGCGGCAGAGGCGGAGGTGGGTGGGCGAGTCGGCGCACACGTGGTCGAGATAGACCGCGGCGTGGCCGGTGGGATTCATGGCGCCAAAGTCGCCGAAGGGTTCTTCAAGGAGCAGAGCGGCGTCGGCGCGAGCGACGGCACAAGCGGAAATCGCAAAGAGGACCGCCGCGAGCAGGGAACCCAGCTTGCATGGCCATCTCATCACGAAACCTCGAACTCCTCCACCTCGGAAAGGATGCGTACTCTAAGGGTTGATCAGCGAACAGGCCGAAAGCCCGGACAACAACCTAGAACCCGTTTCCCGCCAAAACGTTGCGCCGCATGGGCAGATTTGTGTGCAGAACCGCTGCGCAGCCCGTGACAGTTTTGCTGCTAGGCTGCCATCAGGATGAGCAACGAGCCAACATCGCGCTTTGCGCCCGGACAGACGCTGCTGATCGATGCCGACGACACTCTGTGGGAAAACAATATCTATTTTGAGCGCGCAATTGCAGCCTTCATCTCCTGGCTGGACCACAAGGATTACACGCGCGAGCAGGTGCGCCGGAAGCTGAACAGGGTGGAGCGGGAGAACGTACGCCATCACGGCTATGGGCTCAGGAGCTTCCGGCGCGCGCTGGTCACCTGCTGCGAACGCCTGACCACGGAGCCGGTGACGCCCGAGAAGCACAAGCGGATCATGAGCTTCGCGCAGACCATTGCCGACCAGGAGATCGATCTGCTGGAGGGCGTGGCGCAGACGCTGCCCGAGCTGGCTTCGCGGCACAGGCTGATCCTGGTGACCAAGGGCGATGAAGCGGAGCAGGCGGACAAGCTGGCGCGGTCGGGACTGGCGCAGCATTTCTGCAGCGTCGAGGTGCCGCGGGAAAAGGATACGGAGGCGTACCGGGCGGTGTGCGTCAAGTACGCGCTGCCTGCGCACACGACCTGGATGATCGGGAACAGCCCGCGATCGGATATCAATCCGGCGCTGGCCTGTGGGCTGCATGCGGTGTACATCCACCATCCGCACACGTGGGTGCTGGAGCACGAGACGCTGGACCCGGCGCCGGAGGGGCAAACGCTGCTCGAAATGGCGAGCTTTGGGGAGCTGGCGAAGTGGTTCTGAAAGCCAGCAGTCTGTAGTCGGTGATCAGACGCTCGCGGGCTGGACGGCGAGATCTTCGAGCAGCGCGCGGACCTCGGTCAGGACTTCCTCCGGCTTGGAGCCAGTCAGCGGGAATTTCAGGATACCCTGAGGCGTGAACTGGGCGCCGCGCTTCGCGTTCTTCGCGACCAGCTTCATCAGGCGGCCGGGATCGACGGCGGCGCTCTCCGTGAAGCGGATGTGCAGCTGGTCGCGCTTGCGATCGACCTGGGAGACGCCGATCTTTTCACATTCCATGCGCAGGCGCGCGGCTTCGAGCAGGTGCGCGACGCTGGCCGGGAGCGGGCCGTAGCGGTCTTCCAGCTCGGCGCGGGCATCGGCCAGTGCCTGCTCGCTGTCGACCCCGGCAATGCGCTTGTACATGCGCAGGCGCTGATTCTCCTCGGAAATGTAACTTTCATCGATACGTAAAGCGATGCCGAGGGAAAGCTGGACGGAGGGACGTTGCACACGCTCCTGACCTTTGAGCTTGCTGACCGCTTCTTCCAGCATCGAGGTGTACATCTCAAAACCGACAGCTTCGATGTGGCCGCTCTGCTCCCCGCCGAGCAGATTGCCGGCGCCGCGCAGCTCGAGGTCGAGGGCGGCGATTTTGAAACCGGCGCCGAGGTCGGAGAATTCCTTGAGAGCAGCGAGGCGGCGGCGGGCGACTTCGGTGAGCTCCTGCTCGGGCGGGATGAGGAGATACGCGTAGGCGCGGCGGTTGGAACGGCCGACCCGGCCGCGGAGCTGGTAAAGCTCGGAGAGGCCGTGACGGTCGGCGCGGTTGACGATGATGGTGTTGGCGAGCGGGATGTCGAGGCCGTTCTCGATGATGGTGGTGGCGACGAGGACGTCGTGCTGGTGGTGCATGAAGGAGAGCATGACTTTTTCCAGGTCGCTTTCGCCCATCTGGCCATGGCCGACGACGACGCGAGCGGCGGGGACGAGCTCCTGGATCCTGGCGGCGATCTCGTAGATGGTTTCCACGCGGTTGTGGACGAAGTAGACCTGGCCGCCGCGCTCCAGCTCGACTTCGATGGCGGAGCGAATGAGCTTCTCGTCGAACCTGGCGACGACCGTCTGAATGGCCATGCGATCGCGAGGCGGAGTTTCGATCACGCTCATGTCGCGCAGGCCGACCAGCGACATATGCAGCGTGCGCGGGATAGGCGTGGCCGACATGGCGAGCACGTCGATCTCGCGCCGCATCTGCTTCAGGCGCTCCTTGTGGCGGACGCCGAAGCGCTGCTCCTCGTCGACAATCAGCAGGCCGAGATCGTGGAACCTGATGTCCCTGGAAAGCAGGCGGTGCGTGCCGATGAGGACGTCGACGCGGCCGGTCTCGACCTGTTCGAGGATGAGCTTCTGCTCTTTGGGGGTGCGGAAGCGGGAGAGCATCTCAACGGTGATGGGGAACTGACGGAAGCGGTTCCTGAAGGTCTCGAAGTGCTGGAAGCTGAGCACGGTGGTGGGGGTGAGGACGGCAACCTGCCTGCCATCCTGCACCGCCTTGAACGCGGCGCGCATGGCCACCTCGGTTTTGCCGTAGCCCACGTCGCCGCAGAGCAGCCGATCCATGGGGAGAGTGGATTCCATGTCGCGCTTGATGTCGGCAATGGCGGAAATCTGGTCGTCGGTCTCGGCGTAGTCGAAGGCGTCCTCGAACTCGCGCTGGAATTCGTTGTCGGTCGGGAAAGCGTGGCCCTCGGCGGCCTTGCGCTGTGCATAGAGCTTCAGCAGCTCGTCGGCCATGTCCTCCATCGCCCTGCGCACGCGGGCCTTCGTTTTGGCCCACTGCTGCGAGCCGAGGCGATTGAGGACGGGCGACGGGCCGGACTCGGTGGAGCGGTATTTCTGAATGAGGTCGAGGCGCGTGAGCGGGACGTAGAGGCGGGCGCTCTCAGCGAATTCGAGAATCATGAATTCGAGCGAGACGCCGTCCTGCTCGATCTCGCGGAGCCCCTGATACTGCGCGATGCCATGCTCGACGTGGACCACGTAGTCGCCGACGGCGAGGTCGCGGAAGTCGGAGACAAAGGCCGCCGTTTTTGATTTTTTCGGAGCGGGGCGCGCGGCCACATCGGCTTCGTCGAAAAAGTCCTGTGCGCCGAAGAGGACCAGGCGCGCGTCGGGCAGGCTGACGCCGGAGGCGAGCGCGGCACGCAGAATGACGGGCGTGCGCAGGTCGCCGGCGAGGTAGCTGGATTCGTCGTAGACGGTTTCGCTGCCGGGGTGCTGGATGCGGCTGCCCAGGCGGTAGGGCAGCTCGTATTCGCGCAGCAGGCCCGCAAGCCGCTCCACTTCGCCCTGATTGGGCGCGACGAGCAGCGTGCGGACTTCCTGGGACATCAGAGTGCGGATCTGCTCGATGAGAGCGGGGATGGAGCCATGGAAGCGGAGCGTGGGACGCGAGGCGAATTCGATTTCGCCGAGCGTTTTATCTTCTTCGAGGAGGTCGACGGCGCCCAGTTGGTCGATGTCGAGCCCGGGATGCGCAGCGAGCCGCGCCTGGAGAAGTTCGGGGCGAACGTAGATGTCCTCGGGAGTAATGAGGGAGCCGATGCTGGAGCGCTCATGGCGCTGTTCGACCTTGTTCCACCAACGGTCGATCTGGTTGCGGATCATAGCCGGCTCTTCGACGAAGAGCACGGAGCGGGAGAAGAGATCGAGCAATGTCCCGGTGGCGCCCCGCCCGTGCGAGCTCCCCTCGCCGGGGTCCCGTCCGACGCCGGCGAAGAATTCCCAGCCGGGAAAGACGCTGACCCCGCCAGCGGCAATCGTTTCCTCAACGAGATCGGGATCGTCGGCGGATTCGACGCGGGCGCCGCTGAGCCGCGCGTGGACGGCGGCGAGCAGCCGCTCGGTGACGGGCGTTTCCGTCAGCGGGAGCAGCCGCGCTTCGTCGAGAGGCGTGGCGGAGCGCTGGGTCTCGGGGTCGAATTTGCGGATGTATTCGATTTCGTCGCCGAAAAATTCGAAACGCACCGGACGGTCGGCCTCGGGCGAGTAGACATCGAGGATGCCGCCGCGGCGCGTGAACTGGCCGGGCATCTCGACCACGTCCATGCGGGCGTAGCCGATGGAGGCGAGGTGCGCGAGCAGGGTTTCCACGTCCACTTCTTCGCCGCGGCGGAGGATTTGCGCCAGCCCGGCGTAGAACGGCGCGGGGAAAAGCTTCATGGCTGCGGCTTCGACGGGAGCAACGACGATGGAAGCCTCGCCGGTGGCGATCTTCCAGAGCGTTTTGGCGCGGTGCTCCTGGATGTCGGGATGCGGCGAGAGATTTTCGAAGGGGAGAACGTCGTGCGCGGGCAGGCGGAGCACGCGGTCCGGAGGGATGGCGCCGGTCAGCTCGCATCCGGCGCGGAGGGCCAGGTCCATCGCGTCGGCTGCCTTGTTGTCCGCGACCAGGACGACGGCCGGCACGCCGGCGGCGCGCGCAAAAAGGGGCAGATACAGGGCTCGGGCGGTGCTGGTCAGTCCGGAGACACGACGCCGCCCGCGGGCAAGGGCGAGGTGCCGTCTTGACTGTTCAAACGAAGGAAAATGCTCCAGGTCCGCCAACAGCTCGCGGACAAACGGGAGAATCATGTCTTTTCAAGTCTAGCAGCGCGCGCCAGGGTTGCCTGCAGGCGGCTTGAGGCGCCGCGGCTGAAGCGATTGAGCGGCGGATGCGTGTACAGTGTTGCGGTGGATGCAAAGGACCGCTCGCTATGAAGAGATGCCTGCGTTTTTTGGGGATTGCTTTGGTTTTTTGTGTGCTTTTTTGCCTGATTCCGGCTGGCGCGCTGACGGCGCGGGCGCAGCAGGCGAGGTCGACGAATGCGCCGCCTGAGGAGTACGGGCCGTGGAACGCGGCCATTCCGGCCGGCGGCACCGGGCTCGAGTTCAGGCTGCCGGATGACGACACGCTGCTGGAGGCCGATGCGCCGTGGACGCTGCTGGCGTGGGTGAATGCGGCGGATGCGCCGAGCGCGACGGAACTGGTGGCAGGGATGGGCGCGCCGGACGAGGAATATCCGCGGTATCTGGCGCTGGCTCCCGGCAGGGCGGTGCTGTATCTGGGTGAGGGAAACACGCTCGAGGGTGTGGCGGCGATTGCTCCGGGGTCGTGGCATCTGCTGGTGGCGACCTTCGACGGGAACGAATTCCGGTTGTATGTGGATGGCGCGCAGGTTGCGACAAGCGGGCTGCTGGAGCCGGGACAGACAAGAGGCGGATTGCTGCTGGGCAGCGTGAGTCCGAAGGTGGGAATTGGTCCGGCGCCCGAGCCGGCGTATTTCCAGGGGCCGCGGCCGACGGACGAGCCAGGCCTGGCGCATTTCGGCGGGAAGGTCTACGGGCTCACAATTCTGCGCGAGGCGCTGGAGGCGGAGGCGATTCGCGCGATGGCGGCGACGCATCCGGATTTCGCGCTGCCGGTGTACGACCAGGGATCGAAGCCGTGGCCGGTGCAGACGAACGGGCAGGCTGGGTATCGCGCGCCGCAAAGCCCCGATCAGATGCCGCACAGCCGCGCGCCCTTCCAGCAGCCGCAGGCGATTCCCGCGCCGAGCGGGCCCGCGATCACGGCGGCGGGCGAAGATCGGTGGCGCATCGACGGCGGATGGAAGCTGAGCGCTGCGCCCCAGGTCGAGGCCGATGGTGCGCAAATATCCGGTCCGGATTTCAGCACGAAGGGCTGGTACGCGGCGGTGGTGCCGGGGACGGTCCTGACCACGCTGGTGGACCGCGGCGTATATCCGAATCCGTATTACGGTCTGAACAACCTCGCGATCCCGGAAACGCTGAACAAGCAGGACTACTGGTATCGGACGGAGTTTCGCGGGCCGGAGGCCGCGCGCGGCAAGCGCCTGACGCTGACCTTCGAGGGCATTAATTACAAGGCCGAGGTATGGCTGAACGGGCAACGGCTGGGCGAAGTAAAAGGTGCATTCCTCCGCGGCGTCTTCGACGTGACGGGCCTTTTACGGCCGGGGAAAACGAATGTGCTGGCGGTGCGCATCTCGCCGCCGCCGCATCCGGGGATTCCGCAGGAGCAGTCGATCAAAGGAGGGCCCGGCGCCAACGGCGGCATGATGTGCCTCGACGGGCCGACGTTTGTGGCGACGGAGGGGTGGGACTGGATTCCTGGGATTCGCGACCGCGACACCGGGATCTGGCAGCCGGTGATGCTGCGGGCCACCGAGGATGTGACCATCGGCGATCCACAGGTCGTGACGACGCTGCCGCTGCCGGGGATCGAGAGCGCGAAGGTCGACATTACCGTTCCGCTGACCGATGCCGCCGACAAGCCTGTGCACGCGAAGCTGACCGCGCAATTTGAAGGCGTCACGGTTACAAAACAGGTGGATCTCGAGCCGGGCGAGAACGCGGTGCAGCTGACACCGGCGGAATTCGCGCAGCTCGACGTGCAGAATCCACGGCTGTGGTGGCCGAACGGGTACGGACCAGCGAATCTCTACCACCTGAAGCTGACGGCGGCGGTGGATGGCCGCGTGTCGGACACGAAGGAACTGCAGTTCGGGATTCGGGAGATCACCTACGAGTTAAGCCTGCTCAATCCGGCGGGGCGTCTGGTGCGGGTGAATTTTTCGCCGACCGCGGCGCACGACGCAGGCGAGACGCAGCCCGTGATCGACAACACCCACCAGGGCATTCGCGACATCCCGGTGGCGGACGCGCCGCCTCCGAACGCGCCGGCCGCGTGGCGGGAGTTCATGCATGCGTGGGTGGAATCGCTGACGCCGGCCGGCGAGCACTCGCCGGCGATCGCGCCCAGCAGCGATCTGGGCACCGCACCGTATCTGGTGATTCTGGTGAACGGCGTGCGCATTGCGGTGCGCGGCGGCAACTGGGGCATGGACGATGCGATGAAGGACGTTTCCCGGGCGCATCTGGAGCCGTATTTCCGCCTGCATCATGACGCGGGTGAGAATGTCATCCGCAACTGGGTGGGACAGAGCACGGAAGAGACGTTCTATGATTTGGCCGACGAATATGGCTTCCTGGTCTGGAACGGCTTCTGGGAATCGACCCAGAACTACAACATCGAACCGGAGAATCCTGCGCTGTTTCTCAGGAATGCGCGCGATGTGATCCTGCGCTTCCGCAACCATCCGTCGATCGCGGTGTGGTGCGGGCGGAACGAGGGCGTGCCGCAGCCCATCATCAACCAGGGCCTGGCGAATCTGGTGCGCACGCTGGACGGGACGCGTTACTACTCGCCCAGCTCGAACGAGGTGGATTTGCAGGGCAGCGGGCCGTACAGGTATCAGGATCCGGCGCTCTACTACACGACGCTGAACCACGGGTTCTCGGTGGAGACCGGATCGCCGTCGATGTCGACGCTGGAATCGTTCGAAGCGTGGACGCCGAAGGCGGACTGGTGGCCGATCGATGATGTTTGGGCTTATCACGACTGGCATTTCATGGGAGGCGGAGACATTCATCCGTTCATGGCGGAGATGCAGACGGAATTCGGCGCGCCGACGAGCCTCGGGGACTTCGAGCGCAAGGCGCAGATGATGGACTACGTCGATTACCGCGCCATCTTCGAGGGGATGGCCGCGCACCTGTGGGCGCCGAACAGCGGGCGACTGCTGTGGATGACGCAGCCGGCCTGGCCGAGCAACATGTGGGAGGTCCTGAGCTGGGACTACGACACGCAGTCGTCGTATTACGGAGAAAAAGAGGCACTGCAACCGTTACATATTCAGCTGGATCTGGCAACGGACGCGGTGGAAGTCGTGAACACCACGCGAAGCGCGCCGGGACCGCTGCAGGCGACCGCGAATGTGTACTCGCTCGCGAATAAATCATTACTGCACCAAACTGCGGCGGTAAATGTGGCCGCGGATAACATGGCCTCCGCGATGACATTGAACCTCGGGCCGCTGGAACAGAGGGCGGTGATTCTGGTGGAGCTGAAGCTGCACGATGCGACGGGTCAGATGGTCTCGCGGAACCTCTACTGGCTGGCCGGCGAGAGCCGGGATTTCCAGCAGCTCTCGCGGCTGCCGCAGGCAACAGTGAGCGCGACGGCCACTTCCGGACACGACGGCAGGATGCTGCGCGTGAGGGTGGAACTGAAAAACACGGGCACGGACGTCGCGCTCCAGAACAAACTCACGCTCGTGAATGCGTCGACGGGCAAGCGCATTCTGCCGGCGTATTACAGCGACAATTATGTGTCGCTGCTGCCGGGAGAAGCAGAGACTGTGGAAATCGAATATCCGGCGATCGCGGCAGACGGCGCAGCTCCGGCACTGACGCTGCGGTCGTTCAATCTGCCGCAGCGCAACGTGGAGGTGGCAGCAGGACAGTAGGCGCTAGAAGCTGGCGCCGCCGTTGTTGGGCTCGTTGCTGAGGACTTCTTTGCCGCCGCTGCGGCCGATGACGTAAACGGGCGTGGGCAGCGCAGGGACGTTGGCGGGGGTGGTCCACAGCCACACACGATTCTGGCCGTTCCACAGAGTCGCAAGCTGCGCAACGTCGATGAAAGGCTCGCCGCCGGCGGTCGATCCGGCGATCGCTGTGTCGCCGGGCTCGCTGACGATGAGCACCTGGCGCTCCAGATAGAAGACGAAAGAGGAGCTGCTCTCGAAGGGCCCGTTGACGACGATGACGTCGGAGGGCTGGACCTCGGGCTTGATGGCCTCGGCGAGGATTTCCGAGGAGAGCACCGGCGAGAAAGTGACGATGGCCAGTTGCGCGGCGATAAGGATGGCCACGATCATGCCCGCGAGGAAGCAGTTGGCCATGCGGGCGTTGTCGCGCAGGCGAAACCACAGGCACGCAGAGACGCCGACCAGCAAGGCGGCCAGCGTGATGGCGAGCGGAACCTTGAAAGCGCCCATGGCGCGATGGGTGAGATTGAGGAAGTAGCCGAAGAAGACCACGTGATGCGCAGCGCCGGGGCGGAGCAGCGTCGCAATGTCCACGCCGGGCCTGGGCAGGGGCGAAGTGAACAAATAGCAGGCGACCAGAGCCGCGGCGGCCATGCCAATGAAAAAGAGGATCCACGCGGCGATGCGGCCCTGGTGATGCGGGAGTGCTTCGTCGTCCGCCAGCCAGCCGCCGGCCAGCAGCGCCATCGGCGGCAGAGCCGTGATCAGGTTGTATTCGAGGCGCGCCGTGAAGCTGAAGCCGACCAGCACCACCAGGATCCACAGGATGCACAGAAGCCGCGCCTGACAGCGGAGATCGGGGCTGGACGAGCCGCAGATGCGCAGGGCGCGGAGCGAGAAGGCGGACCAGGGAACGATCCAGAGCAGGAGCAGCGGCCAGAAAATCCAGAGCGGGACGCGGCCGCCGGTCATCGCCGGCATCAGGCTGGCCAGATGGGCGTGGCCGGTGGCGATGCGCGCGGCGATGTGCTCCGGGAGCAGAATGGCGAGAAACAGCAGGAGGGCGGGGATGGGATGCCAGCGCAGCAGGTGTTTCACTTTGCGCGCGCCGATCAGATAAAGAACGACGATGGCGAAGGGAAAGACGACGCCGGCGACACCCTCGGTGAGCACGCCTAACGCGCAGCACGCGGCAAAGCCGAGCGCGGTGCCCAGACGGTGCTTCTCCTGACTGAGCGAGCGCCAGAAGCAGTTGATGGCAAGGGTAGTCCAGAGGCAGAGAAAGACGTCGCGCAGCAGGAGATGGCTGAAGAGAAAGACGCCGTAGGAAGTAATGAGCGCGAGCGCGGAGTAGAAAGCGGCGTTGGGCGCATGGTAAAGGCGGCGGCCCAGCGAAAACGTGGCGATAAACAGGAAAAGCGCGGCGATCGCCAGGGGCAGGCGCGCGGCCCAGTCGCTGACCCCGAAGATGCGGAAGCTGGCAGCGATGGTCCAGTAGAGGAGCGGCGGATGCTGGGCGTAGCGGATGCCATTGGCGAAGGGGGTAATCCAGTGGCCGCCAGTAAGCATTTCGCGGGAGATTTCCGCGGAGAGCGCGTCGGGGCCGTCGAGCAGCGGGGGCTGGACCAGCGAAAACGTGGCGTAGAGCAGCGCCCACAGGCCGAGCAGCGGAAAGACGAAGCGCTTGGCCGTGCGGAAGCTGGTCATCAGTGGAGATTATAGAGAAAAGAGGGGTTCGGCTGCCGGAAGGGCGCCTGCAGGCGAGGCTCCGGTCCGTGGTCCGGGACTGGAGCATGGCCGAGGCCCAGGGAAGCGATTCCACACAGGTCGCGGAGACGGCGCTTTCCGGTACGGCAGGACCGGCACCGGACCCGCTGCCGGCGCACGTGCCGCAAAGCGAAGTTTCGTTCGCGGAAGTCGGGGGCACAGCGACCTGATTCGGCAGCTTTCCTTATCGGCAGCAGGGGCGGCTCTCATCAGTTTCGCCAGTCCTGTTGCCGCAGGATGCGCCAGGCGGTTCGCATCCCCTGAGCGGCCTGCGGGGCAGGAGGCGGCTTCGGTACACTGCTGAGAGCCGATCGATGCCAGCCAGCCGTGCGCACCCGCGCGTCCGCAAATTCCGATTCGAGCGCCCGCAGAAGATCGCGGCGCTGCTGCTGCTGATCCTGCTGGGCGAGTGCCTGTGGGTGAGCTCGCAGCGGTATTTGACCGAGACGGACTACCAGTATGCGCGCTGCGGCCGCGAAGTCTGGGAGCATCCCGAGGCGCTGCCGGGTTATTTCACCACCTGCGGGAACATCCACGATGGGACACTGGCGTACCGCGCGGCGGGGTTGCCGCTGACGCTGGAACGGATGCTGGCCGGGAAGTCGTCGAAGGCCACGCCGTGGGAAATGCGTCACGAGCTGACCGACATTAATTTCCTGCTCCGGCTGCCGTTCATTCTGGCCGGCCTTGCGCTGGGCGCGTGCGTCTGGTGGGTGACGCGGCGGCTCTTTGGGAACGAGGGCGGCTACCTGGCGCTGGCGCTGTATTGCTTTCTGCCGGCGGTGGTGCGCGCGTCGACGGTGCCGAACAATGAGATTCTGGCGGCGCTGGGGCTGTTTGCGGCGGTCTATCTGGCCATCGGCGTGGGACACGCGCTGCAGGGGCCGCGGCGGAAGTGGCGGCCGAGAATTGTGCTGCTGACGCTGGCCCTGGGATTTACGGCGGCGGCGCATATAGCGGCCTTCGAGCTGGCGCTGTTGCTGATCGTGGTCCTGCTGGCGTGGGTGGCGGAAGAACGCCGCGCTTATATACCCACGCTGCTGCTGGTGTGGGTGCTGGGCGGATTATTCCTGCTCTTCGCGTCCTATGCGTTTTCCCCGGACGCGTTCAGCTACGTCTTCCGCAGCGCGGCGGGGCGGATCTGGTTCTCGCTGAACGGGGCGGAATGGTTCTTCCGGAATCCGGGGAACGCAGCATTCAGCCTGGCGCTGGCCGGAGCGCTGGCGCTGTATGCGGCGGCGCGGCGGTCGCGGTATTTCGGGAACACGGCGCCGCTGATCGTGGGCGCGCTGCTGATGATGCTGATGACCACCGGCGTCGAGTCGGAGCCGTGGCTCTGGGCGCTGCCCTTCCTGGCCGCGTTCGTGGGCGGCGTCTTCGCCGATGCGCTGGAAACGCGCTCGCGCAAGGTTTTTCTGGTCGCGACGTGGCTGGTGATCGTGGCCCAGGCCGCGCTGTGCTGGGCCAGCTTGCCGGGCCTGCTGGGGTAAGGGTGAGCCGCGCTCCCGTCGCATTCACACGCGCGGGATAGTCGCGCCGCAAAGAACCTTAATAGGGCGGTCCGCCCACGATTCCCCAGTCCTTCACGAAGGCATCGGGATCGGACTTGTGCAACTCCTGAAGGAGCTGCGCGTACTCCGCCTGGCCGCGCTTCAGCCTGCTGTAGTCGACCCCCGAATAGAACCGGCTGATGTAATCGAACGCGCAGGCGGCAAACCAGGGGACGTCGGTCGTGAGCCGGGCAGGCTCTGTCACAGGGTTGGTAAACGGTTCGCCGGCGGCGCCCGCCCACGCTGACGGAGCCTCGCGAATGTCGTAGCCCGCCACGTACATCTGCCGGATCCCGATACGCAGCATCTGTTCCTCGGTGGTGAGCGGGAACATCAACGGCTCGTAGTCCGGCGGGCAGTAGTCCTGATAGCAGGGAGCGGTGGCTGCGAAGGAAGTCAGGATATTCGCCCAGCCGTGGGGGCTCGGCGTTGGGTAGTCGCGCCCTTGCAGGACAACGGTAATTGCGGAAGACAAGATCGCCGCGAGTTGGGCCTGATTCCTGATTCCTGCCAACGTCGTATCGGGGATCACGATTACGCCGCCAGGAAAAGCACCTGCGACATCGTTCCCGCTCGCCTGGGCCAGCAGCTCGACGCGATCCACCCGACTGAGCTCCAGATCCACTCCACGCAGGTGGACAACACAGAAGCGGAAATCGACTTTGGCTCTGTCGCCTTCCGGCAATGCTCGCTGATATTCCGGGATCAGCGAACGCCCGACCGCGGCGACAAACTCCTGCACATTCCGATCGGGAAGAATGTGGAGGGTCACCCTCTCCCCGCCATCCTCGAACTGCAGATTGCCCGCAACGTGATTCGAGTCATCGGGGGGCTGAATGTGCAGCGCAAGCTGCTCCAGAGAAGTCTTTTCGGCGCGATCGATTTGGTTCGGCCACAGTCGGATTTGCCGGAGTACGCTTTGGCTTGCCGGGCTGCCTCTGGCTCGATAGGCCGCCCACACGCCAGGCGCAAAAAGGCCGGCGGAGACTGAGGGCGCGGGCCCATTGGGCGCCATGGCGTCCAGGTGGGGAACGTACTCCGACATTTTGAAGAAACCGTAACCCATCCGAGTGCCGTGCGGTGCGGCCAATATTCTGGTTTGCGCTCCGATGCGCAGCGGATACCCGTCGAGCCACAGAGTTCCGGCCCAGCCATCCCCCGTCCGGCTGAGTTGCGGCTTCTCTTCGAGCAGCGCGCCTCCGGCCCACTCCCGTTTGTTCCAGCCGTAATTCGTAAACCCTTCACGAACCGTTACGTCGTACATCGTCATCTGCGTTGCGGTGAACGAGCCGTCCTGCGGCGCCTTGTCGCCAGTGACCTGCACCCACGAGCCGACTTTCAACGACAAGGATTCACAGGGAGTGACCATCTGGCTCTTCCGGATGTCCTTGTTCCACAAGCCAAGGTAATTCGCTGGCCTGGCAACAATGCAGGAGGTCCGCCTCTCTCGAAAGCATGCTGCCCTGCTGTCAATGCGAACACGCAACGCGCTGATTTGAAACTCCGTCGGCGAGTCGACCTTCGTGACAAACCCGCCCAGGGTGGTGGCAGCCGCGCTGGGAACCGTGAGCGCGAGCACAGTAGTTGCCGTGAGCACCGTCCAACTCCATCGCCTGCCCGGAACCCTTCGTGGAACCATTCGGGCGGCCTCCTGCCTTCACCGTCCGGTTGGACGGATGAGAGCAAAGTTGGATCCTCCTTCGGTCCGGTTCCCCGGGCGGATGGTTCCAGGCGCGAGGCGTTAGGTAAGACAAAGCTCAGAGCCTGTTACCTGGATAGGTTCAACCCAGCGCCTGCCGATTGTCCTTCGGATCGCAGCACGCGTCGCAGGTCGCCCTGGGAATCCTGATCCAGTCCGTCCCGTTAATTCCTCGCCTGTTTCGTACGGTCGGGCTGATCGGGTAAGCGCACGCCAATTTTATTCGTCGGTCCTGCTGCCTCCCCAGATCTCGGATTTCGTCAGCCACCTCTGAGAGGTCCTGATCCTGCGAGAAAACCAAAACTACGTCGTATTCATTCCGCACGGCCTTCCCGATTATGTCCGGCGCAAACCGGACATCGACGCCCTTTTCCTCCCCGTGCGGGAACATGTGCGTCGATTCGTCGGAAAGCCTGACGGTCTGATTCCGATAGCGCAGCGGGCGGGAGAAGACGCTTATGCCCGGACCGCCCATGGCGGCTAGCCTATTCGTCCAGAAGCGGTTCCATCGGGGATCATCCCCGGCGTCTGGCACTCCCGTATAAAAATGAATCCCGATGAGGTTCCACGCCTGCGCCTTCGCGATATTCTCCGCCAACTTCGGAATATCGTAGTTGGGAAACCTGCAGCCGAACGCTTCCCGGCTGTGGTGGAAGAGAATCTGCCCATCGATAAACGCAAAACGCAACTGCCCGCTTGATGGCTGGTTCGATCAGCGTCACCTGAGCTTGCCCCGGAAATGAATAACCCCGCCCGGGAGTCCTTGCGGACGAGTCAGGCGGGGAACAATTACATCGCCAAGATTAAGGAGCGCTCCCTCGGGATGCAACGGCTTTCTGCGTAAATTGCGCACTTTCGTTTGAAAATGCGCCGACAGGACAGGCTGGCTGCTGGCGACTGGCCGCTCCCATTACTTTCCTGCCCGCCGCGCTTTCTGACCTGAAACAGGAAAGCTCTGTCCGCCTCGGCGCACAGAGCTATTCACTTCTCGGATTTCTTCGCCGTCCGCTGATCTCTGATTGCAGATCACTGAAAATAAAGTACTTCGAGGGTAATACCCTCAGGGCATTGCCCTCGAACTCCGGCAGATTCGACAAGAAGCAAGACCTCCACCCCTCACAAATTTTTTCTCCGAGGGGGGAGAAGGGCAACCTAACCGGCGGCGCGGGCGGATTCCTCCGGCGCGGGCGACGTGGCGGATTCGGCGCGTAGCTCGCGGACGCGCTCGCCGACGGCGTACTTCAGCTTCTCCACGCCGACGCCGGTAACGGCGGAGATGGCATAGAACGGCAGCTTGCGGCGCTTCGCCATGGTTTCCAGCTTCTTCAGCTTCGCTGGGTTGGCGACATCGGCCTTCGACGCGACGATCATCATGGGTTTCTGGTCGAGGCCGTGTCCGAAGCTCTTCAGCTCGCTCAGGATGACGCGGAAGTCTTCGGCGGGATCGGGGCGGCCGCTGGCGTCGGACACGTCGACGAGATGCACCAGGATCCGGGTGCGCTCAATGTGGCGGAGAAACTGCGTGCCGAGGCCGGCGCCCAGGTGCGCGCCTTCGATGAGGCCGGGAATGTCCGCGACCACGAAACTTTGCTCGTGCGGGGCTTCGCCGATGGAGACGACGCCCAGCTGCGGCTCCAGCGTGGTGAACGGATAATCGGCGATTTTGGGGCGCGCGGCCGAGATGCGCGAGATCAGCGTGGATTTGCCCACGTTGGGATAGCCGACGAGTCCGACATCGGCGAGTACACGAAGTTCGAGACGATAATTCCGCTCTTCGCCGGGACGGCCGAGCTCGTGCTCGCGCGGGGCCTGATGCGTGGAGGTCGCGAAGTGCTGGTTGCCGCGTCCGCCACGTCCGCCGCGAGCGATCACCAGGCGCTCGTCGGGACGGGTGAAGTCGTGGATCAGCTGGCCGGAGTCGGCATCGAAGAGCAGCGTGCCGACGGGAACCCGGAGAACGACATCTTTGCCGTCGCGGCCGGTGCAGTTGGATCCCATCCCGTGCTCGCCGCGCTCGGCTTTGTGCTCGGGATTGAATCGGAAGTAGATCAGCGTATTGTGGCGCTGGCTGGCCTCCATCACGACGTTGCCCCCGTGTCCGCCGTCGCCACCGGAGGGTCCGCCGCGGGGGACGAATTTTTCGCGCCGGAAAGCCATGCAGCCATTACCGCCGTCACCGGCTTTTATGCGGATTTTGGCCTCATCGATAAACATTCGCTCCCTTTAGTTTAACGAAAGGCACAGGCTCGACTTGCCTTCCGGAAACCCAGGTCCGGAGGGGCGCGGTTTCGGCCGGCTTCGGCACGAGGGTGACGTGCGTTTCCCCGGGCTCCTGAATGCGGTAGTGGTGGTTCCCACCGCCGGCCCCGGGGGCGAGCCTGATCGATTCGGGCTGCGAAGACCTGATTGCGCGCATCGGGCGCAACATGTTCCGCTGTCCGCAGGCGGCGAATCCGGATCTGCGCTTCACAAAGAGAATGCGTTGCAGAGACCGTTACTCAATGGAGCGGATGGGGGAGGCATTCAATCCGCTGCACCACCGGAATGTGACGGACATCCAGACCGTTGGGTATCGGCTGAGCAACGGCACGCGATACGCCAATATGGCGAAGCTGATCTGGCAGAGCGGCGAAACACCCGGACCCTCGACCGTCAACTCCACCTGCGGCAACAGAGAGTAATTTGCCCCTGCGTTCGACGCAACCGCGGCGTTCGGCGGAACGATCAGTACCAGCAGCAGGATGCTCAGCCGTGAATGTCAAATACAGGCTGGCTATCCTTGTTGAAAATCGCAGCTTGCTGCGGTTTCCGACCCGGTTTTCCACTGGCCGGGGAAAATTCGGGGTCTGTTCCTCACAGGTTTCGTGCTCTAATTAACGGCGCGTTCATTGAAGCGTGTCACCCTGAAAGTGCGTTACGCGCACTTTTACACACAGGGGCGTCGGGCGGACCTGTGCATGGTCGTCTGAAAAAGAGCAATTCCACTTTTCGAGGCCAAATGTAATGAAGAAAATTCTGCAATTCTCTCCAGTCTCTGTGTTGTGTCTGCTGGTGGCTCTGTTCCTGGGCGTGCAATTCGCCGGCGCTCAGCAAACGCTGGGCAGCATGAACGGAACGGTCACCGATATCTCCGGAGCCGCCATTCCCGGCGCTTCCGTCACCGCCGTGAGCGAGCAAACTGGCCTGACTCGCTCGACCAGATCCCACAGCAACGGATACTGGGAGATCCTGAATCTGCCCATCGGCCCGTATCACGTGACTATAACGGCGGCGAACTTCGAGACCCTCGATTTTCCGCACATCACGGTGCGCGAGGGTCTGGCCACCACCATCCCGAAAATCGCGTTGAAGCCGGGACAGGTAACACAGTCGATTACAGTCAATGCGAATCCGCTGCTGAATGCCACGGATACGACCAACGGCTACACGCTGGACAAGGCACAGATCGCAGAGACGCCGCTGGCGACGGGCAGCTTTACGCAACTGGCGATTCTGGCGCCGGGGGTCAGCTCGCAACTGCTGTCGGGGGTGGGCACTGACTCCGGCCTGGGCAATCAGCCCATCTGGTCGAACGGCCAGCGCGACACCAGCAACACGATCACGGTGAACGGGGTGGACGTGGGCAACCTGTTCAACGGCAAGACCTCCAGCCAGGACGTCTCCCAGCGCTATCAGTTCAACATCGGCGAGGGATCGAACACCGGAGGCCAGGACCAGGACAACATCTCCGTGTACGGGTCGAACGGCAACGGCCTGGCCTCGCCGCCGCCCGAGTTCATGCAGGAAATCAACGTGACCACATCGATGTACGACGCCCAGCAGGGACAGACCAGCGGCGCGCACGTGACGATCAGCACCAGCACCGGAACGAATTCGCTTCACGGACAGGCTTATGGGGTGCTGGGCAGCAACCTCATGAACGCCGACCCGTTCTTCTACAAGCAGGATGTCGCGCTGGGCACGCTGCCGGCCTCCGAGGCAAACCCGCAACTGCACCGGTGGGTGGGGGGCGGTACGCTGGGCGGGCCTGTTAAGAGGAACAGGCTGTTCTTCTTTCTGGGCTACCAGCACCTGTACGATTCCGATCAGACCGGCGCGCTGTCGCAGTTCCAGGTGCCGTACGGTCTGAGCGACGACCGCAGCACGGCGGGCATTCAGGCGGCCTGCACCAGCTACATAACCGCTTCAGGCTATGGCAGTTGCCCCTCTTCGACCAAATGGAGCCCGGCGGCGGTGGCGCTGCTCAGCGCCAAGCTGCCGAACGGGAGCTATCTGATTCCATCGGCGGACGCCTCGGGGCAGACGCAGCTCCAGAACGGCCAGCCCGACGTGACCCTCCAGGGCACCTCGGTCTTCAGGGGAGACTGGGCGACCGGGTCGCTGGACTTCAACGCCACGGACAACGACCATCTCTCCGCGAAGTACTTCTACCAGCACACCCCGACGAACAGCCCATTTGCCGCGTCCGATACTATCGGATTCCCGGAAAGCGAAGATACCGGAGCACAGACCGGGTCGCTGACCAATTCCATTACCGTCGGGCCGCGGATCAACTGGGTGCAGCAGATCGGCTTCTCGCGGCAGAAGGTGTACAGCAGCTTATCCAATGCGCTTACCGCTTCCGATGTGAGTATCAGCGCACCCGCAAATATTATGCCGGGCATCGAGGCGGAGGAGTTTGGGATCGACACCACCTCTCCGTTCAGCACCGCCAAAATCGGGCCACTGAACGCCGACGGGTTCATCGATCAGGGCTATTTCCAGAATCGCCTTTCACCTTCATCCACGGCGATCTTTTCCTTCGGCAAGCACACCATCAGCGTCGGCTTCAACTACGACTATAACCAGCTGAATATCAGGAACAACGCCGAGAACCATTCGTATGTTGAAACGAGTTCGTTTACGAAATTCCTGAGCGGCAGCCTCCACGGCGGAAATGTGCTGCAGGGCAATTCCAATCGCTATTACCGGTCGAACGATGCCGGCGCCTTTGTGTCGGACAAATGGCAGGTGCTGCCCAACGTGAGCATCACGGCGGGAGTGAGGTACGATTTCGACGGCCCCTTCAGTGAGAAGAATGGGGATCTTTTCAACTTTGATCCGTCCCTCTATTCCGCCACGGACAGCGCAGTGACCAGCACGGGCTTTATCGTGGCCGGCAACAATAAGCAGTTCGGCACGGCGGGGGTGAGCGATTCGACGCTGAAGGGAAGGCAGTGGGGTATCGCGCCTCGGCTGGGAGTGGCATGGTCGCCAAAGCAGTTTGGGGGTAACGTGGTCTGGCGCGCGGGAGCAGGCATTTACTACGACCGCGGAGAGTATTTCCAGTACCTGTCGCCGCCCGCCGGCTCGGGCATCAGCGGCCCCTTCGGCGTGACCCAGGAGGCGCCGTTTGCCGCCTACACGAGCGCGAATGGAACGCTGAGTCAACCCTTCACCAGCTTCGTTTCGCCGACCACACCCAGCAATCTCGCGTCGATCATGCCGACCGTCGACTCGATCGAAAATACCTGCACCGCAGGCAATGTGTACAGCGGTTACAACAGCGCCGGCCAGAGTATTCTCATCCCTTACAGCTGCAACGACGGCGCGCCCGATGGCCCGCTGGTGATCGGGAACTACGGGATCAATAACGTGCTGCCCTACACGGAAAACTGGATGACGGATATTCAGTGGCAGCCGCGCAGCGATACGTCCATCGATATCGGGTATGTCGGCAACCGCGGCAAGCATGAGGTGATACCGATTCCGTTCAATGAGCCGGGCATCGCCACGCCCACGCATACGATCAACAGGCAGATGTATTCCTACGGTGTGCAGGTGCTGAGCAACGACACCGACGCGAGCGGCAACCCGTACGCCATGGCGAACGAGCCGTACGATTCGTACAGCGGCGGTAACGTGGACCTGCGCGTCCCCTACGTGGGATACGATCCCAACTCCGCGAGCTTCGAGACCGTGGGGATCTCCTCCTACGATGCGCTGCAGGCGCAGTTGACCAAGCGCATGTCGCACGACCTCCAGCTCAGCGCGTCCTACACCTGGTCGCACACGCTGGATGAGCAGAGCGACGTCGGCCTGTTCTTCACCGGCGACAACCCGGACGATCTGCGGGAATCGTACGCGGACGCGGACTTCGACCAGACCAATACACTGACGTTCAACTACATGCTCACCGTGCCGAACCTCGTGAAAGACCGCAGTAACTGGCTGAGCAAGGTGACCAATGACTGGTCGCTGCTGGGCGTCACGGTACTGCAGAGCGGCGAGCCGTACAGCATTTACGACTACACCGGGTCAGTGGGCAGCGAATACTTCGGCGGCAACATCGAGCTGACGAACCCAGTGCTTCCGATCGAACCGGGACTCTCGCCGAAATCGGTGAAGACAGGCAACTCCGGCGCTTATACCTACGCGATGCCGAATGGCAGCGGCGGAGCGACGCCGGTGTACTATCCCGCGCTGAAGGCCAGCGATTTTTATATTCCGCTGGTGGCTCCCGGCACGAACGGCGTTCCGCCCTGCGACAGGACAACCGCAGGAGGCAATGCCGGTCCTGGCGGCGGACCGCTTTGCGACGTCTACGAAACCACTTTCGTGGGGGGGCAGCGCAATATCTTCCGGCAGTCCTTCCAGAAGCGTGCCGACATTACGCTCCAGAAGGATATTCATGCCACGGAGCGGTACGATCTTCGCTATCAGTTCGAGGTCTTCAACGTGACCAACACGCCGAGCTTCGACGTACCCACCAACGCTCTGTACCTGAGCCCGAATTACGAAGAGCTGGCGAACCCTCCGGGCGGCTACGCCGACGGTACTCAGGCCCAGCCCTACGCTTCGACCGATGTAACCACGCCCAAGGCGCCGAACGGCGGCGCAACCTGCCAGGGCTCCTCCGTGAACTGCGCTTACGAGATGTACCTGCTGCCCCAGAACGGGAACGCCGAACTCGGCGTGGTGAAGAACACCATTGGCAGCCAGCGGCTGGTTGAAATGTCGCTGCACCTGATGTTCTGAACCAAATGCAGGAAACATTCGGGAAAGGGCTGGCCGTGCGCCAGCCCTGGTTTTTCCCGGAGAAATTCCGCCCGGGCCAAATTCCGCCAAACTGGACTCGCGCCGGACTTTTCCACAGGATTGCGGCCTGCAAAAGGCGCCCTGCGAGATTTTCTCCTTGTAATCAAATGTTAAACAGTATATGAAACGGTAGTATCGACCGGATTACCCTCCGGTTCCCGAGGGACCCCGCCCCGAAGCGGGTCCGACGCGTCTCCCACCGGGCGCGCGGGCACCAGTCAACAGTCATGGCGCACGATGAGAGCAACCAAGTAACAGATACGGTGACAAATATCCGTCGACGCGTGCGCGGAATGCCAAACAGACCAGATCAGGACTTCAGGAGAACTAATGATGCACAGGAGTTGCCGCAGCCGTTGGGCCAGCGCCACAATCGCCTTACTTATCGCCTTCATTCTGACCATCGCCGCTCCCGCAGTACGGGCGCAGTCAACTACGGCGGGCGCCATCGCAGGCACCGTGTCCGACCAGACCGGAGCGGTGGTCCCCGGCGCCTCCGTTGACATCCGCAACAACGCCACCAACGCCCGCGTCCACCTGACAGCCGACGGAAGCGGCTTCTTCAGGGCGCCTCTGCTCGAGCCCGGTACCTATTCGGTAACCATCACCGCGCCCAGCTTCGCCACCTACAGGGCCGGCAACGTGGAAGTCTTCGTGGCCCAGACCACAACCCTGTTGCCGCATCTTGCGCTGGCGACCGCCACCACGAAGGTGGTGGTGACCGAGCAAACCCCGGCGATGAACCTGGAGTCGCCGTCCTTTACCGACGAGCTGAACAGCAAGGCGCTGCAGTCGATTCCCATCAACAACAAGCGCTGGTCCAGCCTGGCCATGACCACGCCAGGCGTCGTCTCGGACGCCAACGGTTACGGCCTGGTCAGCGTGCGCGGCATCAGCACGCTGCTCAACAACGTCGAAATCGACGGCGCTGACGACAATCAGGCCTTTTTCTCGGAAGAACGCGGCCGTACCCGCGAAGCGTATTCCACCTCGTTCGCCGCGGTGCGCGAATTCGCTGTCAACACCGGCGTCTATTCCGCGCAATATGGCCGCGCGGCCGGCGGCGTCATCACATCGGTGACGAGGAGTGGCACCAACCAGCTTCACGGCCAGGCCTACTTCTGGGATCGCGAAAGCAACTGGGCGGCCTACACCCCCTTCGCCACCATTACCACTCTCCAGAATGGCGCAAATGTGACCTCCGCTCTCAAGCCCGAGGACGAGCGCAAAATCTACGGCTTTACCGCGGGCGGACCGCTGATCAAAAACAAGCTCTTCTGGGAGTACACGTACGACCAGCACACCCACGTCTTTCCCAACATCGGCGTTCCGTATAATCCCCTCGTCTTCTACACATTGCCTTCGGCTGCGCTTGTTGCCGGAGAGACCTGCAACACCACAACCGGCGCGTTGAGCGGCGCTCCGGCCTCCGCGGTCAATGACGCCAATGCCTGCACACTGGCGGCACGCCAGGGGATCAGCTATTCCCAGGCGGCCTACGACTGGGCTGCCCTCACCGATGGCAGCGCCAATGTCACTGTCGGAAATTACCCGGGCGCGGTCGGCATCACCGATCCCGGGCTTACCAGCGATATCGGAGAATCGCCGCGCTTCGGCTATCAGGAAATCAACATGCCCAAGCTCGACTGGCAGATCAACGGCAGAAATCATCTGAGCCTTCTCTACAATCGCCTGCGCTGGGATTCGCCCGGCGGCGTGCAGACGGATACGCCGGACCATTATGCCCGGGACACCAACGGCAACGATTTCGTGAAGCTGGATTACGGCGTCGGCACCCTCTTCACCATGATCACCACCAGCCTCAGCAACGAGGTGCTCTACCAGTACAGCCGCGAACTCGACGACGAGGGACAGCAGCCCTACACGCCCTACACCTCCTCAGACATCAATAACAAGAGCGGGAACATTCCGGAGCTTGAGCTGTATGAAGATGGCGTTGATGCCGGCTCGCCGTACTACAGCTATCGCAAGGCCTATCCCGACGAGCGCAAATGGCAGGCCAACGACATCGTCTACTGGAACAGGGGCCATCACGCACTGAGCTTCGGCGCGGAGTTCGTTCACAACTACGATCTGATGAACAATACCTACGACAGCAATGGCGTCTACGACTACGACTGGGACGGCAACTACTTCAACGACCTGCTCAACTTCAGGAACGGCGTTGTCCCGTCGGCTGCCAATCCTGTGGGCTGCAACTCGAGCGCATCGGAAAACGGAACCGGCGTTACCGGCACCTATCCCTGCTTCTACGAATACACGCAGGGATTCGGACCCCCGACCTACGCAATTGCCACCCTGGATTCCGGTCTCTTCGTCCAGGACGACTGGAGGGCAACCCACCGCCTGACGGTCGATCTGGGTCTGCGCTGGGACAAGGAATCCCTGCCGGGTCCTGACCCCAATCTCACTTCAGCCACGGGCACCTTTGTTCCCTATGTGGGCCTGACCAACAATCCCAGCGAGAATACAGCCTTCGGGCCTCGCGTTGGGTTCGCCTGGAACCTGTTCGGGACCGGCAAAACGGTGCTGCACGGCGGCTGGGGCATGTACTACGGCCGCCTCACCAACGGGAACCTCGAATCGATGCGGCTCGACACCGGCAGTCCCAACGGCCAGTACACCGTGGAATGGTTCGGTAGCTCCACCGGCTCGCCGACCTATCCGAGTATTGAAGCCGCCGCCTCTTCATCCGGCAAACCTAACTCCTACTTTATGGCGCCCAGCCTGAAGGTACCTGAAGTGCAGGAGTTCGATCTTTCGCTGCAGCACGAACTCGGCAGGGGAACAGTCGTCCAGGCGAGCTATCTCGGATCCATGGGGCGCGAACTGCCCAACTTCCTGGACGTCAATCTCAATCCCGCCACCACGGCCAGGACCCTGACCGTCACCGACGATCCCAGCGGCCAGGGCCGCCTCGGCCCAACCGGATCGACGATCACCGTTCCGGTCTTCACCAGTTACGGCAACACCACCAATCCGGAGCTCGATGCCACCGATGGTTCCGGTTCCGTGGCAGCCAATTTCGGCGAAATCGGCGAATACATCAGCAATATCAACTCCAGCTACAATGCGTTCGTCGTGGAGATCCTCAACCGCTCGCTGCGCAGCATCCAGTTCGATGCCAACTACACCTGGTCGCACGCACTGGATTACTCGCAGAACACGGACACGGAAGGCGCCTACAACAACTGGTACAACCCTTACAGCGACTACGGCGTAAACTACGGCAATTCGCCCTGGGACATTCCCAACCGGCTGGTTGCCTATGCGCTCTACACCTTCCCGAGCATCCACGCCGGCAACTGGGTTAAGTGGATAGCGAACGGCTGGAGTGTCGATGACTCGTTCCAGATGCAGAACGGCCTGCCCTTTACGGCAGGCGTCGACGGCAAGCCCAGCGGCGCGGCGAACGGCGATCTGAACGGATCGGACGGCAGCTCGGTAATTCCCGAGATCGGCATCAACACCTACCGCTACCCGCGGGATATCGTGGACGATGCTCGCCTGCAGAAGAACATCGCATTCGAAGGCGACCGCACCCTGGAACTCAGCGCCAACGCCTACAACCTGGCCAATCACGAGAATATTACGGGTTATGAGGCCACCTACATGTACTACCTGTCGGGAAGCTCGCTGGAATACCAGGGGCTGGACGGCGCCAACGATTTCATGGTGCCCAACGCCGCCAATAACAGCGGCTTTCTTTACACGCCGCGTGAAATTGAACTCGTTGGACGCTTCACTTTCTAAGCCCGACACCTGCTCTCACTGCGGCGGCTTCGGTCGCCGCGTTTTCTTTGTGCAGGAGATTCGCCGGTAAAATGGAGATGTCCCCGGAATGCCCTTTACCGAACAATACGATGTGGTGGTGGTCGGCGCTGGCCATGCTGGTTGTGAGGCAGCGATGGCCGCGGCGCGCATGGGCTCGCGCACAGCCCTGTTTACGCTGAATCTGGACCTCATCGCGCAGATGAGCTGCAATCCAGCCATCGGCGGCATCGCCAAGGGCCACCTGGTGCGCGAGGTGGACGCGCTGGGCGGCGTAATGGGCGAGGTCGCGGACGCGGTGGGCATCCAGTTCCGGCTGCTGAATACCTCGCGCGGCCCGGCGGTTTGGTCGCCGCGGGCGCAATGCGACAAGCAGCAGTACCGCGTGAAGATGCGCGAAGTGCTGGAGTCGCAGGCGAATCTCTTCATCAAGCAGGCGGAGGTGAGCGACCTCCTGCTGGACGGCACGCAACCGAGCAGTCAGCAGCTGGCAGTCAGCGGCGAGGAAAACCAGCAACGCGAAGGCACGCGCGTCGCCGGCGTGAAGCTGCGGGATGGGCGCACGATTCTCGCTGGTGCGACGGTGATCACCACGGGGACGTTCCTGAATGGGCTGATCCACTGTGGCGAGGAGCATTATCCGGCGGGACGCAGCGGCGAGCCGCCCTCAGTGCTGCTGGGCGAAGCGCTCAGGCGCCTGGGCCTGCGCGGGTGCCGGCTGAAGACGGGCACGCCGCCACGGCTGGATGGGCGGACCATCGACTGGAGCCGGTTTGCGGAGCAGCCGGGCGACGCCGATCCCACCCCTTTCAGCTTCCGCACGCGCACGATTCCGCAGCGCCAGGTTTCCTGCCACATTGCCTTCACCACGCCGGAGACGCTGCGCATCATTCGCGAGAATGTGCACCGCTCGCCGATGTATTCGGGGCAGATTCAGGCGATCGGGCCGCGTTATTGCCCGTCGATCGAAGACAAGGTGGTGAAGTTTCCGGACAAGGAGCAGCACCAGTTCTTCCTGGAGCCGGAGGGTCTGAATACGCACGAGGTTTACGTGAACGGGATGTCGACGTCGCTGCCGATGGAGGTACAGTGGCAGATCGTACGGTCGATTCCAGGCCTCGAAAACGCAGAGATGCTGCGACCTGGCTACGCCATCGAATACGATGCCATCGATCCGACGGAGCTGGACCGCTCGCTGCGGGTGAAAAAGTTTCACGGGCTGTACCTCGCGGGGCAGATCAACGGAACGTCCGGCTACGAAGAGGCCGCGTGCCAGGGCATCATGGCCGGGATCAACGCCGCCCTGGCGGTGAAGAGCGATGCGCCGTTCACCCTGGATCGCACCGAGGCGTATACGGGAATCCTGATCGACGACCTGATTTCGAAGGGAACGAACGAGCCGTACCGGATGTTCACTTCGCGGGCGGAGTTTCGGCTGCACCTGCGGATCGACAATGCCGACCGGCGACTGACCCCTTACGGGCGCAGGCTCGGGCTGGTCGGCGACCAGGCGTGGGCGGAGCACGAGGCGAAGCAGGCGCGCGCGGCGGCGCTGGAGAAAGTGCTCGTGAGCGGCAAGGCTGCCAGCGGCGAGTGGCCCGCAGGACAATCCTGGGCGCAGGTGCTGCGGCGGCCGGAAGTGACGATGGAGACGCTGTGGCCGGCGCTGCGCGAGCAGCTGCGGGATCCGATCTTCGCGCCGTGGCTCGCGGAGTCGACGACCGCGCATGAGCACCTTCCGGCGCATCTGCGGAATGAGCTCAGGACGGTGGAGACGGAAATCAAGTATGCCGGCTATCTCGATCAGCAGAAGAAGGCCATCGACAAACTGAAGAAGGCTGAAGAGCGCGGGATTCCGCATTGGTTCGACTACACGCAGGTCAGCGGGCTGTCCCGCGAGATGCAGGAGAAGCTGACGCGGATCCGGCCGGCGACGCTCGGCCAGGCGAGCCGCATTCCCGGCGTCACGCCCGCGGCGCTCAGCCTGGTGAACGTGTACATCGAGATTCAGGGCCGGCGGATGCGCGAGGCAGCCTCAGCCTGACATTCAGTGCGGGCGGGAAAGATTCAGTCGGAGCTCCAGGCCGTTGCCCAGCGGAGTCTGCACTTCGGAGAGATTTACCAGGCTTCCATGCTCCAGCGAGCGATGGTGCAGGACGTAGCCGCCGACGAGCCAGCCCAGCGTGCTGCCCACCACCACGTCGGAGGGGAAATGCTGGCGGGCGATGACACGCGAAACGGAAACGGTGCTGGCCAGTCCGTAAACAATGGCCTGCGTCGCGATGCCGCTGTACTGACCGGCGACCACGTGTGCGAACGACCATACATTCATGGCGTGTTCTGACGGCATGGAGGGGCTGTTTGGCCAGCCTTTCGGTCCATCGGGCCAAAGCCCGCCCCGCGCATTGTCCAGCTGCGGGCCCTCGCGATCGAGGGCGTACTTCAGACCTTCATCCAGAATGCCGGCGTCGGCCATCGCCTCCGCGGAGAGGACCGCGGTTTCCGTCAGGTAATCGTTGTGGCGCACGGTGCCGGCGAAATAGGCAGCGGCTGAAGCGCCAAAAGGCAGATACAGACCGCCCCCGGTGGAGAGTTCCTCGAAGTCGTGCTCGCGGTTGGGGTGAACGCCGAGATCCTGAATTGCCTGCGTATCGTAGTGCACGGCAACGCCGGTGGCCGCGCCGAAGGGCAGAATCCACAGGAGGTCCGGCGCCGTGGCGCGCAGCGGGCTGGTCACAATGCCCGCCTCGTCCTGCGCGACGTGCCGGACGCAGACAGCCAGATGGCTGAGCCGGCACTGCGGCGCGTCCGGCGTCTGCGCTGCCGCGGCCAGCGCGCCGGCGAGGAACAAAGCGAGGAAAGACCCTGGGACGCGTGCGGTGCGAATCGGCGTGTTCCTCCACTCCCATCTCACCATTTCAGGCAAGCTCCCGTCCAACGCTGGAACGGCGAGGACGAAAATCCCGCGCGCTCACTGCGTGGCTGGCCATGTGCTCCCGTAACTTTGGCGGCAGTCGGACGCCGCCCACTCCCGAAAACGTGCGAGTGGTTCGTGCGCAGAGTCCGGCGAACCTCGGAGGCTGCAGCCTCATCCCACTCCGCAGAAGGGAGCGTGCCATGCCGGAGAAAGCAACGATGCAGCTGCTTCCGGCAACCGTCACGCGGCCGCCAAAAAGCCGCCCGAACGAAAGGCCCCTGCCGAACGGAAAACGGCAGCGAACAGGGCGGCGCTGCTCGCGCTGAACGCGCCACGAGGCGCACGCAGAGGAGGCCAGGGAGCCGACGGCGAAAGTCACACGCGGGAAGATCTGGTGGACGCGGCAGGAATCGAACCTGCAACCTGTCGATTAAGAGTCGCAGGGTTCCGGTATTCTGCCTCCCCCTTTAGTTCCACCCATGCGGAAACACAGGATCAGCGCCTGTACCCTCATGCCCTGAAGTGCTATGGTTCCCCTCGCCGTATCCCCACAAAAGTCCCCACATGCAACAGTGCGCTCAAAGGCCTTCTCCACAGTCCTCCTAGCGGCAAGAAGGGGCTTTGGCCCTTTCAGTTCTCAACAAGCGACGATGTAATGCACTCGGCGCTACCGGATCGCCATGACCCCTGGGGGGGCAAGGGTACCCGTGCCCTTTGCGCTTCGCGCAAAGACGTGGTGCGCGATGTAAAAAAAATCTGTGCCCAAAATTTCGTTCCGATTTTTTCCACCCGGTCACGTTTCCTCCAATGGAAACTGGGTACACCAGCCCCGAATGCGGCCTCCCGAAATCTGTGAGGATCTCGCGGTTTGCTCCGCCCGCTCTGTCGAGCTACCTTGGTGCTCGACCTTAATTAATTAATCAATACCGGCGGGCAGTGTTTACGCAACGACCAGAACTTTGCCTTCCGGCGAAAACCCTTGGTGTGGAATCCAGAAACCACGCGCTCGATCCGGAAAGCATACGCCCTAACCACCCGGTTTCGGATATAGAAATTGACGATTTGCCCGCCCCGCGCGAAACTGACAGCGACTAGTCGGAGGTCGCAATGAGCCGAATCACGAAAACAGTCGATTTCTGGCGGTGCTGCCTCTGCGCCCACGAATGGCTCGCCAAGGGGACACAGAGGTCGCGCCAGTGCCCGAACTGCGGCCGGCGTGGGTGGGACAGCGATATGGCGGGACGCGCCCCGAAGATTGCGAAGCCGGCGCCCATTTGGCGGCCGACCCTCGCGCGCCTGCTTTCTCCGGCAGAAGTCCGGGCCCGTAAGCGGGCGCAAGCCATTTCTGCGCAAAATGGCGTTCAGGCTCCTGGCGTCAGCCAGTGATCCGCGCCTTTACTCGCCTCGGCCAATTCCGCTGGAAAGAGCAATGCACCGGCAGCGTCGCGAGCCTCGGCATACAGTGTTGGCTCTGACGCGCGGCGGCCGCCGCAGCAATGTACAACCGACGCGTCACACGTCGGGTTGATCCGTGAGCCAGATCGAAAAAATCGTTCGGCAGTGGAAATGCGATTATCCAGACTGCCAGCATGTGTGGATGGCGCGAAGCGGAGCACCGTCGCGGCAGTGTCCTCAGTGTCACCGACGTAACTGGAACAGCGGGCCGGCCACGGAACGCCCGCGCATGGCAAGGCCGTTGCCGGTGTGGAAGCCAAAGATCGCCCAGACGCTTTCATCGACAGAGGCCCGACAGATTCTCCGGACGCGACTGCGACGGGGTGACAGACGGAATTTGGCCGCCAAGGAGAAACCGTCTGCCGCGAGTTGAAGTGCATTCGGGGTCCCGGTGCGCCAGACTCAGCGAACATCGGAATCTGTGGCGCATACGGCTGGAACAGAAGCCAGACTGGAATCTTCAACCTTGTGAAGGATGAAGCTTCCTGACTCCGTCCTGTTGTCAGGCTGTTCCACGATGTAAGTTCCGGCGATAGAGTCGCCACGTTGCGTTCCGGAGAAGGTGATTTTTCCGGCATTACCCGTCAGGCTGAAGACCACGTATGGGCCGTCAATGTGTCCTGTTACGGGACCGCTCCCGTATAGTGGTCGGTTAACAGTCATGCAACCAGATAGGCTCCCCTCGGTCTCTTCGATGACGATTTCAAACTGGGCTGAAACATGGACTGCCTCATTGTTCACAATTCCGGCGAAGTGGAGGACGGGTATCGGAGCAGATGTTTGTTCACTGCCATTGGGTTGGGTGTCGCTGGCCTTAAGTCGCGATTTGTCCACGTAAGCCGTAAAATGTCGGCCAGCATCGTCAATCTACTCGAATTTCCCCTTTTCCATTCGCCAGCGGATGGGACCATTTTCTGTGAGCTGAGGAAGATGCTCCCAAATATAGCCCACGTGGTGGCTGACGAAGAGTATGCGGTCTCCAATGTCCACCTGAAGCCTGCATGTGATACCGGCCGGACTCCGTGTTCCCTGATACAGGTCGGTGTCCTGGTGAGTGGAAAAGCTGAGTAACGTACCCGTTTTCCAACTCCCGGTTTGCCCATACAGCCCTGCTCCAGCACCGAACAGGGCCACTATAACGGCAAAACCTGCGATGTACCTCATGTCAGCTTCCCTTTCAAGGCAGAAGAATGTACGACAATCCCCGCTATGGCAGGGATGGCAAATTGAGCGTAGTCCCACGATAGTGGGGATGGCAAGCGAAGTTTGTGCCGCCCTTGGGCAGAGAATCCGGAGCTTGAGAAGGAAGCGCGGGTGGCGGCAACTGGACCTTGCCGAACAAGCCGGAATCAACGAGAACTACGTCTCCGATTTGGAGCTGGGGCGCAAAGAAGCTTGCCTGCAGACCCTGAAGGCCCTCGCGAGCGCATTCGAAATCACCCTGTCTGAGCTGCTGAAGGGCGTTTAGTAAGCGCTCCCGAACACGCGCGCTCCGGCATCGCGATTTCGGCAGGCGCGGTCGAAGGCGCAGTCACCCGGCGCGGCTGGCATCGAAGGCGAACCGGCCGTACGACACGGGCCGGTTACAGGAGGCCGCGGGCGATGATCGGGCGGATGATTTTCTGCGGGCGATTGAAACAGCGAAACAGAAGGCGAGGAACGCAGCGGAACAGGCCGTCAAGCAGACCGAGGCAGCCACAGCGAAGGTCGATCAACAGGCCAGCGCCGTGAAAACTCGGCGGATAGTTGAAAGCGCGTTTGCCGGTACGTCGACGCCTCGCGGGCTTCGGAGTTGCTGAAGCACTTGCTGGGCGAGTAGCGGATTCCAGTCCTCACCGACAAACTTCATGGACCGGACCTCCTCTGTCTGCTCTCTCACCCACTCCACGAAGGCTTTTGTCTTTTTATCGTTGAAGTGGGAAAGAAGTTCCTCCACGCCATCTGTCAGGATCGGGGATCCCGGCGGGAACCTCCACGCTTTTACTATTGCCTCCCCGTATTCGTGCCAAGCGCGGCGCGTTTCGCTCTTCAGTTCATTGGATACCATATTCCCCTCCAAAGGCCGGAGCCGGAGGCGTACATCTGTTGTTATTCATACTGACGGGATATGTAGATGGACCCTACAAGGATCAACATCACAACAGCCGGGTATCCGGGGAGACCTGATGTGATCCGCCCGGAGGTTAAGATCAGTGCGCATGGCGAAGGAATTCCGCTAGCGCGAGGATACCGACGCCTGAGATGCTGGAAGGGGCATGGGCTAATGCTGTAGGCGAAGACGCGGCTGGAGTATGGGAATCCATGACTGGAGAGTGGGAGCGATCTAAAGCAGCGGAAAATCAGCAAGCGGTAACTGCTGATTGCTCCGCTTCCGAAATTCCAGAAATCGATTCATGACCACCCACGACCGCTTTATGACTTCAGCTTGCTCTCCAACCTCTGGCGCTTTTCTCCTCCCGTGCCGAGGATCAGTCGACAGGTCGATGACGAACTTCAGATAGTCCTTCCTCAGGTTGAGATGCTGACGCATAAATTCCCACTGCTCTTCTCGCGATCCTTCTGGCAGCATCGCCGCCCGCAATCCTTCGATGGCTCGCGCGCAGTTGATCGTGGCCAGATTGAACTGGGAGATTGGAACGATCAAATCGTTCAGGGCCAACAGGAGGGCTCGCTCCTGCACAACCATGCGAATCATCGCTTCGTAGTTGTCTGGGCCGCTATGAGAGGGATCAAGGTTAAAGGCCGTACAGAGCCCAACGACTTCCTCCGAGCGCGGCGTGAGGGCCGTCTGCTTGCCGTCAGCGTCCACGAAAATCTCTATAAATACCCTCAGCCCGAATCCATAGAAAAAGCAAAAGCTATCGATAGTGGCCATCGACAGGTCGTAGGCATGCATCGCCAGCATCGACAGGTGCTCATCCTTTTCGAACCGGGATACGTCGCACTTGATCTCAATCTTTGAATCCGTAATACTGATCGAGAAATCGGCGCTGAGATTGTCGGCCGGCCATCCATAGCGAATGGTAGGCATCTTTGCCACGTTAATCTTGAAAATTGGCGGCCTAACCGTTCCCCTGAAAAGGATCACGGGCATACAATCCCCCTATGAAGACGAAGCCGCAGTCTGAGGAATACAAACGACGAGTCGCGTCATTAGTCAAATATATTGTTGCCATTTTTTTCCCGAAAAGAAACGGGCCGGATGCTCCGGCCCAAATTCCTGCTTTCAAGAAATGGCTGTTCGCATCATAGCGCCAGCGGAGAGTCGAGGAACCCCATCAGGGGCGTTGCCGCTGCTGCGATCTATTTCTCCATTCGTTCCAGAGCCAAAGAATCACTACCGCGCCCGCACGTTGCGAACGCGCAGATTGTGGTAACGCTCGCAGGCTTCGCCAATCATCGGAACCAGCTTCAGGACGGTGTTGAAAGCTACGCCCCACGTGCGGGAAGTGGATCGAAGAGAGTAGCCTTCGACCAATGCGGCGATTAGGCGGGAACGCTCGGACGTGCTCAAGCGGTTCATACATGCAATTATGCATGAACCGCTCAAGCATGTCAATGCTTAAAGTTCTTTTTGAAGACAGACAAGACGCGGGTCATCGTCCCAGTCATCGATGATCCTAGCTTGCCTGCCCTGGTATGGCGCTGGTATCTCAGTTGAAGCCGTACCGAGCCCGTTCTCCACGAGAATTCTGCGCAGCTTTTCGCCCTCTGTGATTAGCTTTTGATCGCTCTTGCTTATACGGATTCCGGTGATTCCAATCTTCGATGTGTGAGCCATGAAATTTTTCTCCCACTATGCCTGCTGCATGAACGGAAGGAAATCTACCGGGGTCTGGATCACTCCACGGTAACCTCTCCGCATCATGTAGTCAGTCAACAGGTCATGATATGACCGAATTGCAAAAGAATCCGCTTGGCTTTGCCCGAAATCGTCAATCTTCAGCTTCAGGTCTTTGCGCAGCATCTCCATCGAAATGCCGTAGCCATGCGAATGCCACTTCCCGGTGTTGCTAAGCTGTCTTCCTATGTCTGCGGCGCGATCTTTCTTCATCTTCTGCGTTACGCGCCGTTGTCGCGTCTCTGTTTTGTCCCAATTTTTGAACTTGTATCGCACCAGCCATTCTTTCACGGTGACAATCGAGAGCGCTCTCTGCTGCTCGTAGTAGTACAGCTCCCCCTGATCGAAGCCCGCAATCATCAACTGAATCTCGGCAGGGGAGATTTTCCTATCGCGTGCTCTTTTCATCAAAGCATTGAACTTCTCAACGTGCCCGAGAGCTGACACCATGATTCCTTTGGACGATTCGATTTGCGGATCGATAGGACCAAGGCGGGAGTAATAGTCCATGTGAATGGCGTTTCCCGAAAGCGCAAAGAGCGTTCCCGCAGAATAGGCGTAGTTCGGGATCACAAAGTCCACCGAATCGTAGTGACGGCGCACGGTCGCAACCATGCGCTGGACGGGGTCAAGATACCCTCCGCCTGTGGTCAGTAGGATAACCAGTTTCCGCGATGGGTTTGTTTGGGCGCAGCGCTTCTCAACCACGATGCGCAAATAGTCGTCGGTTTTCCGATAGAGTGGTCCGTTGAACGTTAGCGCATGCGCTTGGAACTGCTCCTCGATCTTCTCCAGTCGCTCACGTAATTGCTGCTCAACGTACTCATTTGCTGTCACTGCTGGCACCGACGTGGATACCGGAGCAGGCATCTTACCGTGCCTTGTCTCCCCACCGGGATTTTGCCGCAAGCCTGGCAATCTCGCTGCGCCTCTTGGAAGAGAGTTTTTCCGCCCGCGCTTTGCCGCCCTTTATACCACCCTTGCGCCCAATTGTCGCCAGGTATTGCGAAACGGCATCTCGTGTTGGTAATGGCTCCTCGGGTTCCTCGGTAGCCAGCCTCACCGTCAGCGCAGCGGCTCGGTTCGGATCGGACGGCATTTTGCTTAAGCGCCTCATGCATCCAGTATGACACTGCTGCCCCTATCGGCGCAATCCTTCCGAACTTGAGCGGCTTAAGCAAAATGAGTCACTACCAAAACTTCGGGTGGAGCCCGTTGATCCCACCGCCACGGACGATCGGGGATCGCCCCGGGGCGGTCCACGCGAAGGTAGACCCAGCCTGCGCGACAACCATCAACCCCGGCTACGAAGGTGGCAGGCCCACAATGGGTGCGAGGGGGGCGAGCCGATCGGGTAAAGCGCCGTCGAAACATGAGCGAACCGCTCCGGCCAGACTCACCCAATCCGCGTGCTTGCGCCCCCGTGCTACAGGGTGCGATGACCCGTTTGGGATGATTGCGCTCGTTCTGCATCCGATTTGCGTTGCGATCCGAGAGCCAAAGCATGATGCGCCATGCGGGCCCCCGGTTTTCAGGCTGTGGATGGGCGCAGGAGCACCTTCGGCAACCCGGGGCACATAACGAAGTTCGGTCATGCCCCGACAACGAAGCGATCGGCGAAAGCTGAATCAGTGCAGACGCAGCGATCGAAAAGAGTCTCTATACTTCAATCACGCCATATTTTCATAGCAGGACGAAGCCGTGGCAAAATTTGAGCCGGGCCAACGCGCAGTTGCTGTCGTCAACGGCGAAGAGGTACCGGGCGAGATAGTGGGGCTTGTGGACGGTCAATACGCGGTGCGACTTGACGATGGGCAAGTGCTTGTCCTTCGACCCGAATCGGTGCTTCGCGTCAAGGGTCCGTTTTTTGGCATTCGCGGGCTTGTCTACACTACTAGCCCAACGCATCCCGATGAACAAGGGGAGATCATTGCCCTAGGGAGGGGTCCAAACAACAAGAACTTCTGCCGCCTCAGGTTCGGTGATGGAGCGTCCGAATGGTTAAGTGAAGACAACGTCCTGATATCGACCTCGTAACGCATCGCTGAACCAAGGCTCTTCCGCGAATGGGGCGCAGACAGGAACTATCAGATCGGGGAATACGTTCGAGTAATTGCAACCGACGAATTAGAGAGAATCGGACCGTGGAGTCAAACGACCAATCAATATTGGGCCGAGTTTAATCGCGATTTCGTCACGCGGCGTTGGTTCAGCTCATCCGAACTGCAACCTATCGAAGCCCCGCACACGTTCTAACGTCAGATGGGCCGGATCATCATCATTTAATGGCACCAGCTACCCGCGCAGTATATCCAGGGATACCCAATGACAGTCAAGAAAAAGCATGGCGCTCACCTGTTCATTGACACGAATGTTCTCCTTAGCTTCTATGCCTTCGCGAAGGATGATCTTGAGCAGCTGGATAAACTGGTAAAGCTCATCCATGCGAAATCAATAAAGCTTTATCTGACGCAGCAAGTTGTCGATGAGTTCATGCGGAATCGGGAAACCAACCTGGCAAACTCACTGAAAGAATTTCGTGGGCACGCGATCAAACCGTGTCCCAGTTTTATGCGGGATTTAGGTGAATTCCACAAATACGAAAGGGCGCGGGCTGCATTCGACAGGGCGAACGAAGTACTTCTCAATGCCGCAACCAAGCACGCCAACGAGGGCACCCTCCTCGCTGACACCCTGTTTAACGATCTGACGGCCGAAGCGAACGTGATCGCCATCAGCGAGGAAGCCCACGAAGCCGCATATATGCGCAAGCGCCTCGGAAATCCACCCGGCAAACAGGGATCAATTGGGGATGAACTTAACTGGGAATTACTCCTCAAGGAGGTGCCGAAAGGCACCGATCTTCACATCATATCAAAGGATAAGGATTACGCCTCTCCCCTCGTTCCTACACTTCCCAAAGCATTCTTGGTCGAAGAATGGCAAGAGAAACGAAGCGGCAAGTTAGCACTATATGAGCAGATTGGGCAATTCTTCAGCACCAATTTCCCGGATGAGGACTTCTCGTTGGCAATCGAAAAGCGAGAGGCGATGGATGCTCTCATCAATAGCCATAGCTTTGCAATGACGCATTACGCAGTTGACTTGCTGAGTCCGTATGTTTCGTTCCTCACAGATGAAGAGGCAGAAGAAGTGGTCCAAGGTGCCATGTCAAATAGCCAAGTGGCGTGGATCGCATCTGATTCCGATGTTGAGGAGTTTCTCAAAGAGATGCTGAAGCAACATGGCGAAGCACTCTCCGCGAAACAGAGGTTACGGCTGCGTGCGGCATTGGGAATGGAGGGAGAAGAGGAGGGGGAGCCGGAAGTAACAGGCGGCAGTGATGAAGGCAGTTCGGAGGAATAGTAGTTACTCCCAACTGAATTCAACTGTATGGAAAGCGCTGAGCAGCGTCCGACACGATCCGTGCGCGTCTTTCTTCGGAAAAACCATTGGCACACGCGGCGATCTCTGCCATTGATTGTTTAACGCAGTCGTGCTACCGCTACTATGTAGCACGCTCGTAGTCGCGAGCGGAGCCTGCCAGTCGGCAACGCCAGGTAGCAGGGACATGCCAGTCGAAAATACTCCGGCACCTCTGCCCAATGCGGACGCCTGTATCATAGAGAAGGCAGTAGAATCATTTTTAGGGTTTTCCCATTATTGGAGGGCTGATGAATACAGAGAGCATCGTCGTAGAGATCGAGGCTGAGATAGCACGGCTTCAGCTGGTGAAAGCACTCTTAGCTGATGACAACAGCGACGGAAATCGGAAGCTCGGCCGTCCGGCGGCTGCCAGTTTGTCCGGCGGCCCGGCAAAGAGACGAACGTTGAGCGCTGAAGCTCGTGAGCGGATCGCTGCGGCCCAACGTGCTCGCTGGGCAAAATCCAAACGATCCGCGCAAAAGGCGGCACGCACTACTGCTGCGTCAGCTGCGAGGAAAGCCACGGTTGTCGCCCCTGCAAGGAGGGCGAAGAAGCGCACCCTCCGCGCCGGAGCACGCGCGAAGATTGCTGCAGCCCAGAGGGCTAGATGGGCAAAACTCAAGAAGGACGCAAAGATGGCGACACGTGGCGGCGTTGCTTCGTCAGCCACACAGTAAGCCGGCGCCGCTAAACATGCCAAGTAGTCTATTCCGGCGAAGAACGCTCTTTCCGTAAAGAGCGCGGATGCATCGAAGACTCGACTGGCTCGAACTGCGTCAGCCACGCCGGTGATCCCAGCTTCGTGAAGCTCTGGCTGGTACCAGTCCCGAGGTTGGCAGAGCACCTTGCTGGTTCGTGTGGGCATATACTCATCCTGCTATGACCCAAAAATCTGAAATCAATGCGAAGCTACCCGCCGTCGAACTGTCGCGGCTAAACGCTAAAGATGTTATCTGGATCGATGTACACCTGTACGGGGAAAGGCGCGGCTGGCTTCAGATCGCAAAAGGTGGCGTCGAATGGTGGCCTGGAAAACACAAAGTCAACGTCCATGCTGGTAGTTGGGGAGATTTCGCCGAAGCACTGGAAGAGAAGCTGCCCGAACGCAAGCGTCCCCCTAAGAAATCAAACTGACGCGCTCGCTATAATAAGCCGTCGCTTTCTCGTACTCACTTTGCGAGAGCACCAAGTCTGCGCTCTGCTGTCTGTACGCGTCCACTGCGGTCGCCTTGCGCCGCGCGATCAGCCGAACTGCTTCCTCCCTCGGCACCAGCACCACGAAACCCGCTGGAAGCAAGCCCACGTCTTCAGTCAGCCGGATGTGCATCGGCGGAGCGGGCTTGCTCATTCCGATCTGCCTGCGGTTCAGGCCGCCCGGATCGCGATGTTTTGCTGTGGCAATCTCAACTTGTACATCACTCGCATTTGCTCATTTGGGATCGCCGGAACTGATGGCCTCCAATTCGGTGACGACGCGATCCAACTCCTCCATGATTCTGTTCCTTGCCCGTGACCTGAAGACCTCCAGGAGTGCGTGGAAATACCGTAGTTGCTGCCTGCGGCCACGTTTGAACCTCTCCCAGATTTGCGGCCCAATCTCCCGATAGTCGTCGAGGATGGCTCTGGCGTTATAGAGCTTGTCGGCTGCCGAAATAAGGTGCACGTCATCCAGCTCATTTCGCAGCCGGTCGATGTAAGCTCGTTTGCGCTGCTCCCAGTCCGCCTTTGACGAACTGTCCTCCGCAAAGCTGTCCGTCAGCCCTTCGACCATACGTGCCACATCAAGCCCGAAATTGTGCTTTATATCCCTCAGACGCATCCGTCCGCCATAGTCTTCGACAGCATCGTGAAGCAGCGCCGCGATCACCATGTCCTCAGTCACCGGGATTGGAGCATGGCCAGCCTCACCCATCACCAGCGAGGCGACCCCAAGCAGATGGGCCATGTATGGAATGCTCGTCCCCTTGCGGCGCTCGATGTGAAGGTGACGCGCATAGTCAACCGCTCGCGTGAAGCGGTCACTCAGGTAGAGGTGATCTGTCGGATCGGCCATACTTTGAACCGTCATACACAACGTATCACCGTGGCGAACGGAGTCCCTTCGATTGAGACTCTGCCACAGCCGCTCTCCTCTCTTTAGGAACGTCTTCGCGATAGCCGATTGATCACGGGTCCGCATTCTGCCCTCAAGCTGGCCTTCTCATTGCGATTTTCGAGCCGACCCGACCCACCATAGGCCGACTGCCCCGAAGATCAGGGCCGGAGCAGAATAAAGCACCGCCGCGACGGCCGCGTTCACCGGATGCTCCATGGCGATGGGGTCCAGCGCCTGACAGAGGCAGCAAGCGCTAGACCAGCAGGCCGCCGGCAGGATGATGCTCAACTGTCTTGCGCGAGAGCTTTTCGGGATTGCACTCGTGCACAATCGCAGAATCCGTCGACGACTGCGGAACAGGACATACAGCCCGAGACTTCCAGGAGCAGCGAGGATCACCAGCAGAGCGATTCGCTTTTCGCGTGCCCGATGTTCAGCTTCGACCTCCGCCAGCAGCGCCTGAACCTCCTCCTCTCCAGCAAGAGCCGCTTGTGCGTCCGAATCGCCGCTTGCCGCCGCTACTGTCAACCACCTCATTCCCTTTTCTGGATCCAGGGGAACGCCTGCGCCACCGAGGTAAAGCTCTCCCAGCCGGTACTCTGCGAAAGGATCGCCCTGTTCCGCGGCCTGGGTATACCAGTACGCAGCCCCCTTGTAGTCCTGTGGAACTGCCTCACCGTCCTCGTACAGCGCACCGAGATCCTTCTCAGCCGACACGTTACCCTGTGCGGCCGCCTTCTGGAACCAGCCCGCGGCCTTCGCATAGTGGTCCGGGTCATCAAAATCGTATTTACAGATGACCGCCCAGCCCTCTTCTCCATCTGGATTGCCGGCTTCGGCAGCCTTTCGATACCAATACGCGGCCCGCGCGCGATCGACGTAACCAAAAGTGTTCTCGTACGCGTAACCCAATCCAGCCTCAGCCGCGGGATCTCCGGCCTTCGCCCGAGCAACGAGAGTTGAAGGGATGCCCGAATCCTCCTCCCGCGCACACCACCCCCTGCAACAAGAGACGACGCAGAGCATAGCGAAGATTACGGTCTGCCGGCACACGGCCCGCCGGGTCGGCCTTCCGTCACGGCACGGGGTGATTCTCATTGCGCCTTCCGCCCCGTCCTTTTTGACACGCGTCGTCCAGATTCCGGACCAGCCTCAGGACGCCGGCTTTTACGCCTCTCCACGCCTTGATGTGGCGTCTTTCTTTCGAGGTCGTCCAGCCAGCGCTGGACAGTGGACACGGGGAAACGCCAGGTTTTGCGGTGCAGGCCAATAGGGAAGGGCACAGCGGGAATCTGGCCGGCTTCCGCCATGCGGCGGATCTTCTGGTCGGAGCATCCCACCAGCTCGGCGACCACTGAGGCTTTGATGAAGGGTTCAAACGTCGGGCGTTCACGGGAGATTTCGGCGATCCTCACCCCGCAATCTGAGCAGAATTTCGCGCCGGACTGCACCTGGTGCTGGCAGGTACTGCAGTTCATTGCCCCTCCGTCCACAGCCAATTTCTTCTACTGGCGAAATTTCGCTTCCAGACTAAACCGATGCTGGAGGAGTGGCAAGCGGCGACATCTGTGTTCGAACCGGCAAGCGTATCCGCCGTCTGCGGAAACAGCGCGGCTGGAATCAGGACGATCTTGCCGCTCACACGGGATTCGGGCGCACATTCATCAGCGATGTGGAACGCGGACAGAAGAACCCATCGCTGCGATCTGTCGAAATATTTGCGCTGGCGTTCGACCTCACGCTCAGTCAGTTTTTTAGAGACATCTGACAGGGGTGCCGACCTGGTAACCAGAGAGGCCGCTACGGTTCCGCCACGACGTTTTCCCCTCGTCGTTGGGGACAGTCGTTCGCCGGACCGCTTCGCGACGGTTCATCCCCGCGCGTGCGGGGAACACGCGTACCACCAATGGGGGAGTAAATAAATAAACGGTTCATCCCCGCGCGTGCGGGGAACACGGCTCCGGAAAGATTGGCTCCGAAAAGATTGGCGGTTCATCCCCGCGCGTGCGGGGAACACAAACATTCGACTCTACCACCATAGTAGTAACTCGGTTCATCCCCGCGCGTGCGGGGAACACCTCCAGGTCTCAACCATCGAGTGAGCTTCGCTCTTCGGTTCATCCCCGCGCGTGCGGGGAACACATACATTTGCAGGATTCACAAGCCATCAGATTCGGTTCATCCCCGCGCGTGCGGGGAACACCATTTACCAGCGTTCGCCTGAGTCCCTTCACGCGGTTCATCCCCGCGCGTGCGGGGAACACAGGTCATGGCGTGATCGAAGGTGTGCATCGCTCGGTTCATCCCCGCGCGTGCGGGGAACACGAGGATCCGGCCGGGGTACCGGACACGATCAACGGTTCATCCCCGCGCGTGCGGGGAACACGCCACAAATACAACTGTGATGCCGTTTGCAGAGGGTTCATCCCCGCGCGTGCGGGGAACACGGTTTTGTTAGTCGTGGTTTTCCTGTGGTCTACGGTTCATCCCCGCGCGTGCGGGGAACACAGTTCGCGTGAATTGGTTAGCCATCGCTCACCCGGTTCATCCCCGCGCGTGCGGGGAACACACGAGGCCGCAATTCGCGCGGCCGGCCTCACTGACGGTTCATCCCCGCGCGTGCGGGGAACACTTTGATCGACGTGGCAGAGCCAACGAGGTTTGCGGTTCATCCCCGCGCGTGCGGGGAACACGACTGATTCCCGGTCAGCATCCATCCGGGTTCCGGTTCATCCCCGCGCGTGCGGGGAACACACCTTTCTACGCTGTTGAAAGCAGTAGACACTCGGTTCATCCCCGCGCGTGCGGGGAACACTTCTTCCCGGTCGGCCCGCACTGGAATGAACTCGGTTCATCCCCGCGCGTGCGGGGAACACGATTCCGGATCAGATATATGATTCCGATCCGCCGGTTCATCCCCGCGCGTGCGGGGAACACAGGTGCGTACGCGCACCTGGCTGTCAACCTGTCGGTTCATCCCCGCGCGTGCGGGGAACACGTACTTGTCCCAGCGATCAAACTGCTGCGCGGCGGTTCATCCCCGCGCGTGCGGGGAACACAACGTTGCCGGGTTTCACGCATGGCGCAATGACGGTTCATCCCCGCGCGTGCGGGGAACACTTCCAGTGACCCGGCCAACACGGGCGAAGCTACGGTTCATCCCCGCGCGTGCGGGGAACACCCTCAAAGAGGTCCCGTGCGTGAGATACCAGCCGGTTCATCCCCGCGCGTGCGGGGAACACATGACCTCTCTCGGCTCCAACATCACCACCATCGGTTCATCCCCGCGCGTGCGGGGAACACACCATGCCGAGCAGGTCAAATCGCTCCTCGATCGGTTCATCCCCGCGCGTGCGGGGAACACTACGATCCGAATTGTTCGGGGACGATTCCATGCGGTTCATCCCCGCGCGTGCGGGGAACACATGTTTCCCGACGAAGAAACGGCGCGGCTCTACGGTTCATCCCCGCGCGTGCGGGGAACACATCGGGGCGGACCTGCCGAATGGATGCTATTTCGGTTCATCCCCGCGCGTGCGGGGAACACAGTGCCATTTGATCTCATATCGCTTATTTCACCGGTTCATCCCCGCGCGTGCGGGGAACACTCGAAGTTATCAGGCCAGACCGTGCCGGCTGTCGGTTCATCCCCGCGCGTGCGGGGAACACTCCTCAGGCTTCTGCCGTGGCTTCCTGGCAGGCGGTTCATCCCCGCGCGTGCGGGGAACACCGGATACTGATGGTTTCCCATTCGTCGAGCGTCGGTTCATCCCCGCGCGTGCGGGGAACACTGAAGTAAGGAGCGCGTTATGCACATCTCGTTCGGTTCATCCCCGCGCGTGCGGGGAACACGCCTGGACGCCGAAGACAGAACAGGCGTCGTTCGGTTCATCCCCGCGCGTGCGGGGAACACGAGTCCGCGAGAAACACTCCGTCCTGAGTATACGGTTCATCCCCGCGCGTGCGGGGAACACGATCAGCCGCAGATTGGGATACACGCGGCAGTCGGTTCATCCCCGCGCGTGCGGGGAACACCAGATCCATCGCGCTCCTCCTTACTGCTTCTTCGGTTCATCCCCGCGCGTGCGGGGAACACATCCTGCTCTGCGTCCTCCGTGCTGACATGGCCGGTTCATCCCCGCGCGTGCGGGGAACACACTGGAGGGCTCGGAGTGCGTTCGTCGCGTAACGGTTCATCCCCGCGCGTGCGGGGAACACGACATCAGCCGGATCCCGAACCTTCGGAACATCGGTTCATCCCCGCGCGTGCGGGGAACACATGGTCATTGGGAAGCGCACGCGGTCGGCTTCCGGTTCATCCCCGCGCGTGCGGGGAACACACTGCGTGCAACTCGTTAATTCAACGCAAGAACGCGGACGCCGCTCCGACCACCGGGGTTCCCGCGTTGCTTTGTTTTACGCTTCGGTTGTCAAAGATCCTTCCTGCCCGTCTGGCAGCGCTGGCTGAAATGCCACCAGCATCAAGCCGTCAAATTCCACGGGCAAGCGGCGACTAGGGCCGATCGTCTGAAACTCGTATCCCGACTCGTGGTTGCTTGCCCAAGCCATTACCACGTTGCCTTCCTCGCATCCCTCCACCAGTTGTTCCCATATCATCTCTCGCGCGCGTTTGGATACATCCCCGATGTAAACTCCGGCACGCACTTCCAGCAGCCAGATCGCCATCCGTCCGCGCAGCCGCGGCTGCACATTCTCGGTCACCACGACAAGGAAGCTCATTCCACGCTGCCCTCATGTACGCGATGGCCCGCCTCGCCAATTCCCTCGGCATTCGGAATCGCTGGCGGGATCGATTCTGGCGGGGCTTCCGGTGGCTGAATCTCTCCCGCCGCCAGCGCCTCCTCGATCACAGGAATGATTCGCTCCAGCAACCGGCTTGAGCGGAACGCATCCCTACACGCCAATCGCACCTCGCGCTCCGGCTGCTGCGGCTTGTTGGCTGCGATCCGGAATGCCACTGGCACCACGGTCTCGAACTTGAACAGGTCGGCGATGTCGTAGACGAACGATAGCGGCTTGCCTGTGTGGATGAAACCCACAGCCGGCGCGTATCCGGCAGCCAGCACCGCTGCCTCGGTGATCCCGTAGAGACAACTCGTCGCCGCCGACAAGCAGCGGTTCGGAATATCGGCTGCGTCCCACTCCTGCCGGTCGTAGTTACGTGCCTGCCACGCCACGCCATATTGCCGTGCAAGCAGCTTGTAGGTTTCGCGCACGCGCGCCCCTTCGATGCCCCGCAGTTGCTCGATGCTGCGCCGCTCCGGGCACGGCTCATGGAAACGCATTTCGTACATCTTCCGCACGACTTTGAGCCGCAGCCCGTCGTCCAGCGCCAGCCGCGCCTGATAGAGCAGCCTGTCGGCTCGTGCGCCGCCTGGCTGCCCGCTTGCGTAGAGGCGCACTCCGGCTTCCCCCACCCACACCAGCAGCGTCCCCACCGTTGCCGCCAGATGCACCGCCGCATGCGAGACGCGCGTGCCCGGTTCTAAAAGAATGCAGGCCACCGATCCTACCGGAATGTGCGTCCGCACGCCCCTCTGGTCGATGACCACGAACGCTCCGTCCAGTACGTCAATCTGTCCGTACTGAATGAACAGCATCGAAACCCGATCCCGCATGGGCAGCGGCTTGAGGCTCGGCAGCATGAGTTCACCGGATTCTTTTTACCATTAGCAGTCCGCAGCCATAACTGCGCTCGTGACCCACGCCCGCCGTCAGCGCGCACCGCAGCAATTCCGCATCGGTCACCGTCGCTAATCCGCTATAGTCCAGCGTGGAGAAACCCGCCTTCCGGCCCTTGCCTGGCAGCGCCATTTGCCGGTAGCCATCCATCCGCACCGTCTCCGTCTGTACCGCCAGGCCCCAGTGTGGCGCGCGCCTCACCAACCACTCCCGCGCAGCCGCGTCCATCCGCTCTTTTCGTTCCGCCGGCTCCGCCGCCTGCTTCTTCACGTCCATCAGCACATCGTGCCGATGCGCCTTCCCATCCTCCTTCCGGCTCACCACCGGATTCGCCCGCAGGCTGAAACACAGATACTCTCCGGCGGCAATGCGCGGTGCATACGGCTTGGACTGCACGGCGAAAAAGCCGTTCTCCACTGGTCGTCGCGCGGAGACGACCAGATAACTCACAGCCGCCCGGCCGTCGCCGCACGGCTGCTCGCGCCGGAACACGAAGTCGCGCGCCGTCCTGTCGCCCGTGAACAGCGTCCACAGGAGCGCGTGGTCCAGCTCGGCCTCGCCGTCCGTAGCGTGCGCGGTCAGCCAATCGCGCTCCCCGGCCGGCATCTGCGATCTGCGCCGCATCTGCACTCTGGAGAAGTAGTGGCTCATCGCTCGCCTCCTCGCTCAAAGTGCACCGACTCTCGGCGCGGCGCAAACTGCCAGCGCCGGCGCGAGAGCGGCTGGTCAATACGCACTGTCTGCATGTCCGGCTCCATGCCCGCCTCCATGCCATCTTCCCAGCAGTACCGCACCGTGTCCCTGCGCAGGCGCAGCGCGCGAACATCCTCCCGCGCCGGCCAGTCCGTGTCCGTCTCGCCGAACTCCCGCACCAGCGCCAGCAGCGAGCGTTGCCGCGCCGCGAATGCCTCCCGCAGATTGGCAGCCTGCACCATTTGCGGGGCCAGCGGCAACGCCGGTGGGCACGATTTCCGTCCAAGATAAAGCGGAAATACAGGCCTGCGCAGCGCCCCAGCCAGCTCCCCCAACGTCCACCGTGCCGCGACCAGAGCCTCTACAGCCACCACCGCCAGCGCGTCGCAGCGATACTCCCGCATCGATAGCAACGTCTCCAGCACTTGCCGGGTTTCGAGCTCCCGGGCTCGCGTCCGGTATACCACGTTCTTCCTTGCCGGCGGCGCCTGCACCGTGTGATAGTCCCGCAGCGGCGTTCCCGCCGACTCTACCTTCATTGCGAAACGGTACCCATCGATGAGCGCCTGCTGTGCCGCGTCCTCGTCGCGCCTCAGCCCCAGCGCCGCGCCCAGCAGCCCCACCAGCGCCGACCGTGACGGATGCACCGCAGAGTGCCGCGACTCGCCCACCGCGATCTCGCCCCAGCTTGCCATCGGCCCATACAGGCGAAACAGCAGGTATTCGGTCATCACTCAGTCTCCCGCCACGAAGTCCGCCAGAGCCGCCGCGGAGCCCTCACCCGTCATCACATTCATCTGCACACAGGCATCGGCGCACTGGCCGTAGACCATCTCCATGTTTTCCCTCAACCGCAGCAGAGCGTCTGTCGCTTCGCTCGCGTAATCTGCACCGCCGACCGGTTTCAAAAATGCCAGCGCCAGCGAACGCGGCTGCTGATCGCCCTTCTCGGCCAGCGCAAAGTGAGCATAGGCGCGGCTGGCAAAGCTGTTCTGCTTGCCTGTCGGAGCCACCTTCAAGACCACTTCGATAAGAGCCCGCAACGCCCGCTCCGTCAACCCCTCGTCGCCACCGAGGTTCTCCTTCAGATGCTCGCGGTCGATACACACATATTCGTAAAACAGCGCTGCCCCGAAGCCGGCTTCACCCACATGCCCCGCCCCGCTCTCATCATCCCGGTTCAGGTCGTCGACCGCCGTAAAATAGTCGTCTTCAATCGGCGAAGCATGCACGCCGATCGCATGCGCTACCTGCACCGCCGCCTCCACGTTGTGTTGCGGCTTATCGGCCAGCATTCTGCCGAACATCGCGATGTCCGCCGCCGTCTGCTTCGAAAGCAGTGCCCCCAGCTCCTCATCCTTCGGGGCGCGGTCCTCCTCCGCCAGCCGCGCGACCAGATCGCCCACTGCCTTTCGCTCCTCCGGAGACACATGCACGAGTTGCTCAATCTCGAGCGGGCTGGCCTTCTTCGCCGCGCCAAATACGGCCGCGATCTTCTTCGCCCAGTCCTCAGCCTTCTTCTCCGCCACGCCTGCCTTCTTCAACGCCTCGAAGGCCTCCACACCCAGCCGTTTGGTCCGCGTTCCGATCTTTCCGGCAAGCGCAGCGGCAAATACATCCGACTTACGCCACGCCCGCTTCAGGCTCTGCGACGAGATACGCAGACGCTCCACGCCCCCGACCCGCGCCGTCTTCGGTTGTCCCAGGTCGTCGCGATTCAGGTTTGCGGGTGGATATGACGTCAAGACATGCAACTGTATGAACCTGCTCATGCCCTCTCTCCTTCTTTTGCTTCTTCGTCCACCGCCAAATAGGCGTTCTTCCTTTCCAGCGGCTGGTAGTAGTCCTGCGCCCATCGGAAGCACATGCTCTGAGCGGGCCTCCCGGCTCCGCGCAAGCCGTGCTCATACGCCCACGCCAGCAGGTCATCGGCCAGCACGGCCACGTCTGCCGTGCCCATGGCCAGTCCGACCGCCCGCCTCGCAGCTTGAAAGAACTCATCGAGACTCCTGGCCTTCAGCAGTCTCCTGAAGCGCAGCTCGCTCATCGGCGCCTGCCCTGCATTGGCCGCAGCATTGCCCACGCGCCACGCCAGGCTCTTACCGTCCCGCGCATCCTCCTTCACCGCGGCCAGCACGCCCGCCGTCATCAGCACCGGGTTCGCATCGCCCGCAAACCACCGCTGCGCTGCCGAATTCCGCCACTCTTCGCCTTGCAGGCCAGCTACAAGCAATTGCGCCGCCCTCTCGGTCTCCAACTCCTCCACCGATGTCGCTCGCCGCAGCCGTGCACGGTCCCCACGTCCGAGCCTCGCCAGGGCCGATGGTCCCGGCTCTGCTGCACCTTCGTCCCCCTCCAACTGCTTCCACCACGCCCGCAGCCAGCGCGCGTGCGCCTCACTCAGGTAGGACAGTCTCACGCCTTCACCTCCTCGAACTCCTTTACTACTCGCCACAACTGCTTCGCCGCGCCGCTCTTCCTCAACAGGCGCAGCAATGTGGTCCGCGCCTCCACCACGCGTGCCATGTTCATCTCCTCGACCGGTGCCGCCAGCACCCACTCGTCGAACAGCTCCACTGCCGTCCGCTCAGCCACGAGCAGCCACGCACCATACGCAGAAATGAGTACCTCGTCAGGCATCAGATCAGCGCTCGCCAGTTTCCGCAGTGTCCGGTAAAACTCAGTTTCCGAGCGCTGCCAGAAGCTCTGCGGCACAGCAGGCTCGTTGCCCGCATCTCCAGGCCGTTTGAACCATGCCTGCTTCACGCACTTGTGCAGCGCCGACGCCGCTTCCTTGGCCACATCCAGCAGCTTCCCCGTGGCCTCCGCGAACCGCTCCCTCTGCCGGTCGTTCGCAAAGCCGTAGACTGGCAGCGTGCTGTCGTACCAGCACCTGGCCTTCATGTTGTCCAGGTCGTAGCCAAAGCACCAAAGCCGCGTATGTCGCGCCGCGTCAGGAAACTTGTCCTGTTGCCGCATGAAGTGCTTCACCACCAGCGCTGCGTCCGGCATCTGGTCCCTGTTGCCCAGCGTCAGCCCGAGCCAGTGCCGATAGCCGATCCCGCCCTGCTTTCCCTTCACCGCCAGCGGTGGCTTCTCTCCCTTCGGATCATAGTTATACGGTGAGAGTGGATGCAGCCACGCGCCCGTGTATTTCACCCCGTAGTTCTTTGTTCTGTATCGCCGCACCAGCTTGTCCGCCGGCTGACCACACAGGTCGCACACACCTGCTTCCTCACCGGCGAAATCCAGCCGCACACGCCGCGGCATGCTCCAGTACACCTGCAGCCTGTGTACCGTCTCCGGAGTCGTGTCGCCCACGCCGCCCGTCTCGCTTGTGCGGGTTCGCCCCATCCACGGCAGGACGTCCACCACGGACTCCACTCCGGAATAGCCCAGCGCATCGGCCGGCAATACGTTCAGCCATACCTTCCGCCACAGGCTCGCCTCGGAATCTTCCGGGACCAGCAGCGTTGTCAACGGCCCGCCCCCCCGTACCGAAACGCGATGTCCCGCGCCGCCCGTCGGCGCATTAACCTGCAGTGTGAACAGCGCAGTGGCCGCACAGGACCGGCACACCTTCTGCACCCCATCGCGATGTACGAAGTGATCCTTGTTATCGGTAATTGTCTTGTCGCCTGGTGCGTCGATCAGCAGCGCTGCGATCCCCACCGGCTCGGCGGCCGGTAGATCGAAATCCTGCATGAACGCCGGCCCTGCATGGTCGAACTCAAACGCCTGCACAAACGGCGCGAAGGCCTCATACAACTCTTCCTCGCCCGGCGGCTCGTCCCACCACTTGCACCAGGCGCGCAGATCGCGCGGCGCCCGCGCCGTTTGCAAAAGTCCAATCAGGAATTGATACAGAGCTCCACGGAAATCCGCCCGTGGCGCCTCGATTTCTGCGGCCGGATCCTCGCCCCCCGCCGTCAGCCGCACCGGCGCAATCCTCTCCGTCGAGCCGCTGCGACGCCGGATCATGATCCAGTCATCCTGGAGCAGGTTCATCCTCGATCACCTCAGCCCACCGATTCTAACTCCAGTCCCCGCTCCCTTCCGTAGGTCACCCGAACCGGCCTGCCGCCTGACGCAGCCATTCCCGTCCAAAGGTTACCCTCAGGCACCAGCGGCAGCACGAACGCGTCTCCCTCCAAAAGCCGGATGCGCTTCCGCAGCGTCTCGATCGCAGCGCCAAACCGCGTTTGCCACACCTCCGCCAGTCCGTCGATCTTCCGCGCGTTTACGCGCACCGCAGACATCTCCCACGGAAACTCCCCGTCGTACAGAGGCCGTAACTCGCCGCTTTCCTCCCGCGCCAGATAGGTCACCCTCCCTTCCTCACTCAGCCGCGTCGCAAGCACACTCTCTTCGTACCACCTTCCCGTCAGCCCTTCCTGGTAGCCCTTATCCAGGTCAATCGCGTTGAAACTCGCATTACTTTCATCCGCCTTTGTCTTGCCCTCCGCCTCCTGCGTCCGCCGCCACAGCGCCTCGGGAATCTCCGCTGCCTCGTCGCCGTACACCGCCTCTATCAGTCTCCGCACGCTGTCTACCTGCCCAGGCTCGCCCGACGTCACAATCCGCTGCGCCTTTACGAGCGCCCGCTCAGTACGCCACAGCGTCCCCACGTTGCGATACACAAATTGCGCTTTCGGAAACATCCGGGCAAACCAGTCCGCGCAGGGATCTTCTGTCCACTCCGGGCACAAAACGTGCAGTACCGTTTCGCCGCGCCGTTCCACGCCGTCCGGCGCTCGCGTCCCGTCCGCCGTCCGTGAGTGGCGCCTCAATCTGCCCGCCCTCTGAATCACCAGGTCAATCGGCGCCAGGTCGATGAACAGTTCGTCGAAATCGAGATCCAACGACTGCTCCACCACCTGGGTCGCCACCAACAACTGCCCGTGCCGCTCGCTCTGTCCCGACGGTTTTCCGAAGGTCCGCAGTACGCCGCCCTCAATTGCCAGCCGATCCGCCATTGCAAACCGGCTGTGAAACAGCCCCACCTGCTCCGCACCCGCCGCACGCAGCCGCTCGTGACCGTGCCGTGCGTCCTCCACGGTGTTCCGGATCCAGCACGCGCAGCTCCCACGTCCGGCCACGCCCAGCATTTTTTCCACTACGACTTCTTCGCTGTGCAGCAGCTTGATCGCAACGCTCCGCTCAAGCTCCGGCCGTGTTTCGCACGCCTGTGTCCGCACCTCGCCGCCCGCCAACTGCGTCGCCAGAGGATAGCGCCCGTCGACCACTATCGTGCATCCGCGCCATCCTTGCCCGCGCGCAAAAGCCGCCATCAGGTTGCTTCGGAGCCGTGCTGGCACGGTCGCCGAAAGCAGCACCACGCTGCCTCTCTGCATAGCCTGCGCCTCCACCAGCCTCTCCAGCAGCTTTGTCTGGTAGTCGTCGTAGGCATGCACCTCGTCCACGACCAGCACCTTCCCTGCCAACCCGAGAAGCCGCAACGACTGGTGCCGTACCGGCAGCACGCCCAGCAGTGCCTGATCGATCGTGCCTACACCCACATCCGCCAGCAGTGACTTCTTTCCACTGTCGGCCAGCCACGCACTGAGTTGCGCGCTGGCTGTCTGCGGATCGCCACTCGTTACTCGCTCTGCCCGCAACTTGCCCGGCACCATCACGCTCGCTCGGAAACCCTCCACCATCTGCCGAGCCCCATGCGCCAGCACCAGCGAGGGCTCCGCCCCGTCCGCATACAGGCGACGATAGACACCCGCCGTACGCTCATACATCTGGTTCGCTGTCGCCATCGTCGGCAGCGCAAAGTAGAGTCCCTGTGCCAGCCCCGCGGCCATCAGCCTGTGTGCCAGCAGAAAAGCGGCCTCAGTCTTGCCCGCACCCGTGACGTCCTCCAGCAGAAAGATCTGCGGTCCCTCGCCCAGCTCTACCGTTGCCGCATACTCCTGCAACGGCGTGAACCGCGCCAGCGCCAGCAACTCTCGCGCCCCGCCCCACCTCCGCGCCTCGTGCGTCTCCAGCCCTGCCGCACGCACCGCTTCGCGCGCCCTCGGCAGCGCTATCGTCTCCCAGTACGCGCGCAGCTCCAGCGGCTCGCTCCGATAGGGGAAAAACACCGCATTCGATCCCAGCCAGTCAGCCAGCACCTCGAGCCCGGCCAGCCGCCACGACCCCCGTGTCAGCGCGCCCCGAGCCCTGTCGTCCGCATCCGGCAACCCTTCCGGCAGCAGCAACCTCGCTGCGTCGCGCACAAACGCTTCGGCAGACTCCACGTCCTCTGGAAGAAAGTACGCGTCCACTTTCGGAGCGCGGAATGCGCCAAAATTCTCTCTCGGCGGCAGCCCGTGATGTCCCGTCGCCAGACGCATCCAGATGTCCGCGAAATCCGCCGCATCCAGACCCAGTTCTTGCCCGAACCACCCCTGACGTCCGGCATCCCTCCACAGCAGCCATCCCAGCGTGTCGTGCCGCAGCGACTCTACGGGCCTGCACCGCGCAGTCCCGGTCACTTGCGGCGCCAGTTCAGGCACCAGGTTCTGAAACGTACACGCGAATTTCCCCACATCATGCAGGGCCACGAAGAAGATAAACAGCCGCTGCACCGCATCCGCCGGCCACGCCATCGCCTCAGCCAGTTCCTGCATCCCGAACCGCAACTGCTCCACCAACACCTGCGCGCAGGCTGCCACATCCAGCGCGTGAAACGGCAGCCGATGGCACGGCTCTCCTTTCCCCTTTTCCGGGCGCGCCTTTCCCCAGTACGCGAAATACGGTTTCACAGCGCCTCCCGCCTACTTCCTCACCCTGGTTTTTCCTGTGGCCTGCATCGCCAACAGAAAGATCTCCCCCGCCACACGCGCGTCCTCCGCCGCATCGTGCGCCCGATAGGCAATTCCGAAGTACTCGGCCAGAGTCGGCAGTTTGTGGTTCGCGAGTTGCGGCCACGCTTGCCGCGCCGCCGCGCAGGTGTCCATCCATTTTGCATAGGGCAGCATCGCCGTGCCATAGCGCCGGCACGCCCGCTCCACCGCAGTCCGGTCGAAGAACGTGTGACTCACCAGCACGTTGGCGTGCACCCAACTCCGCAGTTCCGGATAAGCCTCCTTCCACGTTGGTTGCTGCGCAACGTGCTCGGCCCCGATGCCGTGCAAGGCCGAGTTGAACCAGGAAAACTCCATCTCTGGGCAGATAAGTCGGCTCTCCAGCCGCACGCATTGCCTGGCCCGGAAGAACGCGACGCCTAACTGACAGATACTGCCCTGGTCCGCACAAGCTGTCTCTACATCAATTGCCAGAAAGTCCATCGTCCTTTGTCTTAAAATCTGAATCGGGCTTGAATTTGGCCGTGCCTGCCGAACTGGTGATGCCGGAACGCGTGTGGTCGGGGACACTTACTAATTCGGATCTCCGCTCTGCGGTCATGAGATGACGGTCTTATCGGGGATCTTCAGCGCCGTATATCTTAAGGCACTAGAGCTTTCCTCGGTGGGAGAGTATCCTGCGAAACGTCTCTACATCTTCGGAGTTGGCCAGATTCAGCTTACACCAGGGATACTCGCGTGCATAAAGCCGCACCGTAGGCTGAAGCCCTAGCGCGGCCGGAAGAAAATCACGGAGAGTGTCGTACCACGCGCGCTGCTCATCTCGATAGGGGGGATCATTGTCTTTGGCCCTGATGCAGCAGCAATAATTGATCCACCTTTCACGGTCGAATCCCAGCGCGAGGGAAAGAGGATATCGACTGAGCGCGAGGTGTCGGAGGGCCGTGAAGTGCTGCGATTCGTCGAACTCCACGATGAATCCGGGAACCGGTACAAAGTAGTCGCAAGCAGGAAGAGTAGCAGATCGAACAAAATCTCGGAACCCTCGTTCCTGCTGAAGGGCCGCGAATATTTCGTGCAGATCGGCTAAGTATTCGAAATTAGCGAACCCTTCCGGCGTAGACCGGATGTTGAATCGTTTTTGGACTTCGACCGTTCCATAGAGACTTCGCAGCAATCCTAACAGAGTAGTCTTGCACTCTGGACAGTGGCCGCCGTGGTGGAGAACGGGCTCGTTCGATCCCGGTTTGACAAGTCTCGTTTGGTATTGATTCAAAGAGCACCTATGAGCCCGCGGATAGAACCAGGTTCGCACTCATGTAGCGGATATATCCTCGGCGAATTGTAGCGCCTGGATACGGAAACTGTGGGTTTTGCCATAGTTGCAGGGCTCCGATCACGGAACTTCGACCTCATCCAGCCCCAGCTTATTCGGGTCCCATGCGCCGAAGTAAAACAGGGCATTATCCAGTTTGCGCCGATCGCTTTCTGTTCCGCATTCGACCGCGATTCGATCAAGCAGTGGGCAATAAAACTCCATGTATGATGTCGGTGTCAGCTTCGGCACCGCCGCACTGGTAATTCGCGCGAGAGCGGTCTTCACGCGCGCGTCCACTATCGGGTAGCGGCCCCTGCTGATGAAGTGAAGGAGCGTGGTGGCGCGGGACATCCCGAATCTCTTCTCTGCCCGCTTCCCTTTAGCTGCATATTCGTCGGTGTATTTCCTTTCCGCCCAGCGCTCAAGAAAGTTCGCGATCCCCGCGTCCGGAGGGCATTCTGAGACTACGTCTGCCGCTGCCATCCAGACCAGGTACGCCACAGACGCAACGTTAGGCCGCCACTTTCGATCCGTCTCCGCCGAGTCTTTCCAGCGACCAACCCGGACGATGTATTCCGGCGACAATGAACCACGATCTGCGATCAGCTTGCGGTAGCGCACTTCTTCCTCCGGCTGGGACAGCCTTGCCCACGTCTCCAGCCATTCGGCGGCGGAGCTGCTCCGCCATTTCACGACCTTGAATTGGAAATTGCTCATGGCCGGATATCCTACCACGGCCAGCCCGAGACCACGCTGCGAATCAATCCCGCAGGCGGACTGGAGGCTCCTTTCGGCGATGGGGGCGTAAGGGTTCGAGTCTTGGCTAAGAACCAATCCACGGGCCGCGCCGTGCGATGTTATCCTGTGGCAGACGTTCGATGGGTACCCTCAGTGGGGAAACGTGCGGAACAACGAACCAACTTTACGCGAGCGGGCGTAACGGATCAAGCGATTACGGCAAAGTGCGGGACGCCACAGGTGTGCCGTCCACGATGAGCCTGAAGTGGAGGCGATAGGCCTGCGCGTCGCACGCTCTGGTCATTGCCAGGCCTGCCCCGGGTTCTCCAGTTCCACAATGCAGCCGACAACAACCAGGCGGTCAAGCAGAGTGGACAGAGTCCAGTTTCCGGCCAGCCAATGCCTGCCCTGCAACCGGGCTTCCACCTGGCGCAATGTCGAGCGGATGAAAAGGTCAACATTCGTGACGGTTTCGCACTCTGACAGTCGGACCGGCGCGTCGCGGGGTTCCCAGCGCATCAGCCGCACACCGCGAGGCATCGCTGGGCGCCGCGCGATTTCAGCGATCAATTCCGCCTTGTGCCGGCGCAACTCCTCCATCACGAGCGCGGCGGCGGTTGCCGGAACGATCCCCAGCCGGTCGCCATCGACCATGAAGCGACCGCCGTTCGCCTCGACAATTTCAATCAGCCTCTGGGCGGCACTCACAGCCAAACCTCCAGGTCAGTCGCGCCCTCCGACGTCGTGTCGGTTTCCATTTCTGCCTGGTCGTTAAAAAGCAACCCGTAGGTAGCCTTTTTTCCGTTTCCCGGCACGGGGGCGGGCGGCATTCCATCTTTAAGGGAAGTATCGGCGGCGGAAATGGGCGATGGTAAATCGCCTGTATTCATGCTGGTTTCAGAGGGGTCGATTTCCGCCGCGTGCTCCAGATGCGGGCGGCGGAAATCAGCCTGTGTGAAAGCCGCATCGTTACTGGGCTCTGACGACCCTCGCATTTCCGCCGCCGCTTCAGCTTTTATCCCGACATGGAGTTCCATGGGATGCCCCTTCCCCGACACAGGGACAGCCGCAATGCAGGGATCGGCGATGATGGCTCGCGCTTCCTTCCTGATGAAATTCACACCCATAAGAAAATCCTCGGCGTCCGTCTTGTTACATGCGGGCAGGCCGTTGGCCGCCCTTCGTTCAATCTCGGCAATGAGCTTCACAACGCCATCACTGTGCCGTGCCCTTTTCCGGTCCACCGCGCTCAGCCGTTCGGCCTCGCCCACTGCATCAACTTCGAAAGTAACGTCGCGGACGCTCCAGGGCGTGTCGCTCATATCGACTTGGAACATTCGTGGAGCGGGTTCTTCACCGATCCGGAATTTTGTGGCAACCATCGCCATCCTGTAAACACTTCGTGCCTTACGGCGTGCGGAACGCTCCGCCCACTCCGCCGCTCCCTGCCGTGGCAGTTCCTCGATCCAGGGTTTGGCGCCTGTCGGCCTGAAGTCCGTACCGTCGCGCAGTTCGTAGACGATGTCCGCTCGGTCTTCGACTACACCACTCCCCCTGCTATGCAGTCCGGACCTAATCGTGTTTCCCAGTAGAAGCACCGCCGGACCGTCATGCCGGTGACAAATGTCGAGCAGCGGTGCCAGAGCGCGAGCTGGTTTCGCGGAGTCTTGCTCGCCCACGCCCTCCGCCATGGCGTCGAGAGAGTCCATGACGACCAGGTCGTACTGGTCGAACGGAAAAATAGCCCACGCCTCAGCTTGGGTAAGGGGCGGGCACTTTTCGCGACTTATGACATTCAAAGTTTCGATGCTGACTGCGTCGAGATTTCGCAGCCGTGTCCGAAGCTCGCGTCTGGGATTGTCGCGGTCCAGTATAAGAACGCGCTTGCCCGCCCTTGCGATCTCTGTCGCCCAGAAGGCCGCGAGGACAGACTTCCCAAGCCCACGTGGGGAAAACATCTGCGTCAGGGTGCCGGGCGCAACGACCTGTGGGATCAGCCAGGGAATCTCCTGTTCCTCAGACTTCAGGAAGTCCTCCATCGTCTCCGGAGCCCAGGGACCCCCGGTTGAACGTGGGGCACCAGGCGGCTTGCTCCATGTTGGGGAGGCCTTCGCCAGCGCGGCCAGATCCTTCCACGCGCGGTCGCGGTCGTTGCCGTATGCCTGCAGCCAGTCGCTGACGTCGCCCTTCGGTCCCAGGCCCGGTAGGCGTACCACCTTCAGAATCTGCGCGTATTTCGAAACCTCGGAAGCAACCTGTTCCGCATGTTGCTCCCCGGGTTCGTCATTATCGGGGAAGATAACTACCAGCTTCCCGGCGAAGAATGTCGAGTAATCGGGCTTCCACTTGCCTGCGCCATCAAAATTGGTGGTCGCCGCCCACCCCTTCGGCAGGATCGCGCTAAGGTTATCGCAATCTTTTTCTCCTTCGCACAGGCACAGGACCTTCGCGGTCAGTACCTCGGGAAGCCGATAGAGGATCTTCTTCACACCATCCAGCGAGTAGACCCAGCCGCCATTCCCGTCCGGCCGACGCTGCGTGAACTGTTTCGGGTCATAGCGGAGTTTCTGGTACATCAGCACGCCGCGCACGTCGGTGTAGTCATAAGTCGCGATCAGTCGGCGACCGTTCCCGGGTGGCGTCACACCCGTGATCCTGCCGATTTCCTTCCAGGCCGTTTCAGCATCGCAGTTCTTCACTTTCCGCTCGAAATCGAGGATGCCTCCACCTTCGTTGCAGCTGTGGCATTTCCAGAGTCCGTGCTTCAGATTCAGACTCAGGCTCGGGTTATGGTCGTCGTGGAAGACACAGCGCACCGCCGCGATGTCCCGCTGCGGGATCTTTTCATTCGGCAGCCGATGCACGAAATACGCGCGCACCTGATCCGGCGTGAAGATGGACTCAGCCATGGTGACCCTCCATCGCCGTCATGATTTCGTCGGGCAGGCTCACTGCGCCTCCCCGCGTGGCACGTCATCCGGCGTGCGTGCCATCCAGCGGCCGGGACCGGAAGGCCGAGCCTGCAGTCGATGCGCGAGCGATTGCGCCGTCACCGCTGCCTCGCCGGAACAGTTCCTTCCATGATCAGCCGCTCGACCTCGTTCACGGGTACGCGGACAGCACGCCCGAGTCGGACGCACTCAATCCGTCGTGCTCCAATCCAGGAGCGGATCGTTTTTGGCTTGAGCCTGAGTTCATCGGCGGCCTCCAGCACTGAAAGCAATCTGCGATTCGTAGTCACCAGCGTCCCTCCCTTGACTTGGAAGGCAGATCATGGCACACTATGGCTCGGTATGAATACCGAGATAACTACCGAGGTACTCTGGAGAAGATTCAAGAACGTCTCCGTCTGCGGTGAAGAGATTTTCTGGGCGCAGGTCGGCAGTCAGTACAGCCTGTTTGAGGCGTATGAACATTTGGCACACCGAGAGTTCATGTCTGCCGGCGATGACGGAGCTTTGAGAGCATTCGCGCGCCGGTGGGGGCCTCTACGCAATGCCGAAGCAGGGCAAGATTCGCTCGCGTGGTACCGGCGAGCACGGGAGAGATTGCTCGCAACGGCGAACCTGATGGTGCTGCTGGAGCAGGGCAAGAGCCTGCGTCTGGCACTGGAGAGGCTCGCCATCTGTAGCGAAGAACACGACCCGCTGACGCAACACCTGAAGCTCCGCCGCGACGGAATCAGGAGGCCGACAGATGTCAGCGCGTGGTGTCTCGGAGCGAGTTCTACAGACGTGGATAAACTCTGCGTTTCATTTCTGAGCGATTTCCCCTTCGTCTGTGTCCCGCGATTCGTGGTGGAACGCCGCCGGGGCAGGTACCAGATCCGCGCGTCCCTGTTCATCAACAACCTGCACGAGGCGCTCTGGTGGATGGTCTGGCAGGACAGGTTCCTCCAGCACCCTTTCTCGTTTTGCCAGAACTGCGGACAGTTCATCCACCGCACCGGGCACCGTACCTGGAAGTACTGCGGCGAAGGGAGGTGCGCGAAGCGGAAGGCAGACCGGGATTACTGGCGCAGGAGGCATGGAAAGAATCTGCGATATAGAAAGGACGGACAATGACCCTGTTCCGGAGAAACACAACGTGGTGGTACGAATTCGTCTTTCGCGGCCAAAGAATCCGCGAGAGCACTCACTCTAGAAGCCGCGACGTTGCGGGCCGAATCGAGCGCGAGCGCCGCCGAAATCTGGAGATTGGAGCCAGCGGCCTGCAGAAGCGCAAGGACCCACTGCTCTTCAGCGTGGCCGCGAAGCAATGGCTCGAAGTGAACGCAGCGCACTGGAGCGCCAACAATCACCGAATTGAGAATTACAATCTGGAACATCTGAAGCCGCATTTCGGCAGGATGCTGCTTTCCGACATCAGCGGCGATGAAGTGAGCCGGTATCAGGAAGACCGAAAGAGAAAGGGTGCGAGCGCTCGCACGATAAACATGGAGATTGGCACGCTTCGTGCCATCCTGCGGAAGCACCGGATGTGGGCGAATATCCAGCCCGACGTGCGTATGCTCACGGTGCGTGGAGAAAAAGGTCGGGCGCTCAGCGAAGATGAGCAACTGCGGCTGCTTGCGGCCTGTAAGAAGAGCCGGTCGCGCTCGCTCTACCCCGCTGCTATTCTCAGCCTCCATACCGGTCTGCGCAACGGTGAGCTTCGCCTGCTTCGGTGGCACCAGGTGGATCTGCTGGAGAATGCCGTTACCGTGGGCAAAAGCAAGACGACAGGCGGGGAAGGCCGGATAATCCCGCTGAGTCAGACCGCTGCCCGCTGCCTCGAAGCGTGGCGAAGCGCATTCCCGGACGCCCAGCCCGCCCACTTTGTCTTCCCCAGCGAGCGTTACGGGCTCGACGGCGAAAAGGGCTACACGGACGGGAAAACCGTTCCATACGAAGTGAAGCCAACCATCGCTATCGGTTCATGGAAGGTCGCCTGGACCGCAGCCCGGTCAAAGGCAAAGGTCGCCTGCCGCTGGCACGACATGCGGCACACGTTTATCAGCAAAATGGCTGAGGGGCAGGCATCAGACGCCACAATCATGGCCCTCGCCGGTCACCTTAGCCGAAAAATGATGGAGAAATATTCGCACGTTCGGAACGAGGCGAAGCGGCAGGCGATTGCAGTGTTGGATTCGCCTTCGGCAACTAAATCACAGCCGGCCGCCTGAGAGGTGGAGCTGTCTTGGTGCTCCAGGAAACCGGTCGAACATGTGGCCTCCCCACAAATTCCCCCACAACTGTAACTGGCAAATTCGGAGGAGTCCTAACATGTCATTTGTTTTGAATGGTGGACGCGGCAGGAATCGAACCTGCAACCTGTCGATTAAGAGTCGAATGCTCTGCCAATTGAGCTACGCGTCCAGCGGCGAAAGGCGGGAGAGCGGCGCGCGAGGCAGGCGGAATGCATCCCTCCTGACGCGGAAGCCTTTCTCAATATAGCACAGCGAAATCCGCCTTCCGCGCGGCATCCGCGACCGCGCACCGCTTGCATTCGGAGCTAGGCAGCATCCAAGATGTTGGTTATCGGGAGGGGGTGCCTATGCCGCGCAGGATGGCCTGTATTTTGATTCCGCTGCTGCTGGCCGGCTTCGTCCCGCGCCTGTGGGCGCAGGACCAGGAGAATGCGCTGAGCCCGGACGAGGTCCAGCAGATTCGCGACAGCAACATCCATCCCAACGTGCGGATCAGGTTATTTCTGAAGTTTGTGCAGGAGCGGATCGATACTCTGAAGCAGCTCACCGCCGATGCGGACGCGAACCAGCGCATGACGCAGATCCGCGACAAGCTCCAGGAGTTCACGAACCTCTGCGACGAGATGCAGGACAACATGGACACGTATGACTCCAATCATGCCGACATTCGCAAGTCGCTGAAAGACGTGATGAAGGCGAGCGCGCAGTGGCCGGCCGTGCTCCATGCCTTGCCGAAGGGATCGAATTACGACTACGCGGTCGATACCGCGGCCGATTCCGCCCGGAGCGCCTATCAGGACGCGCAGCAGCTTTCCGCGGAGCAGGATATCTTCTTCAGGGCGCACCCGAAATTGCGCCATAAGAACGGAACCGGCCCGGACTAAGGCAGGGGCTCCCGCTCCATCGAGCGGTACCATCGCAGCAAAGGTTTACCATGCTCAGGGGAGCGCGGCGGCCGGCATGCGGAGCTGCGGCGCCGACGAAAGGAAGCAACGTGAGCCCAACATCACGCAGAGGATTCCTGATGGGAGCGGCAACGGCGGCGGGCGCTGCGCTCACGGCCCGTTATGCGCGCGCGGCTGCCTCTGGCGTGCCCGCCCGTACGCGGCTCGCGCAGTTCGGCTACGGCGACGTGCGGCTGCTCGAAGGCCCCATGCTCGAGCAGTTCCGTACCAACCACGCCTTCTTCCTCGCATTGGACGACGATCGCCTGCTGCAGCCGTTCCGGCAAAAGGCCGGCCTGCCCGCTCCGGGCGAGCCGATGGGCGGATGGTATAGCTGGTCGAAGGACTTCAACCCTCCCTACAACATGACCGGCTACGTCCCCGGCCACACCTTCGGCCAGTGGGTCTCCGCGCTCTCCCGCGCCTGCGCTGTCACCGGGGACCCGGCAACCCGCGCCAAAATCAACCGGCTCGTGCGGGGATACGCCGCCGCGATCTCGCCGAATTTCTGGCGCGACTATCCGCTGCCCGCGTATACCTCCGACAAGGTCACCTGCGGCCTCATTGACGCGCATGCCTTCGCGAGCGATCCGGACGCGCTGCTCACGCTGCGGCACGCCACCGACGTTGTCCTTCCGTTCCTTCCGCCGAAGGCGCTCACGCGGCCGGAAATGGCCGCGCGCCCGCACCCCAACATCGCCTGGACCTGGGATGAGAGCTATACCCTGCCTGAGAATTTCTATCTCGCGTGGCAGCGCAGCGGCGATCCGCGCTATCGACTGCTGGCCGAGCGCTTTCTGATGGACAAGGAGTACTTCGATCCGCTGGCCGGGGGGCACAACGTGCTGCCCGGCCTGCATGCCTACAGCCACGTGAACGCGCTCAGTTCCGCGGCCCGGGCGTGGCTCGCGGACGGCAGCGAACTGCACCTGCGGGCCGCGCGCAACGGCTTCGATTTTGTGCGCACCACGCAGAGTTACGCCACCGGCGGCTGGGGCCCGAACGAGACCTTCCGAAAACCCGGGAGCGGCGACATGGGCGCCAGCTTAACGAACACACATGCCAGCTTCGAAACCCCCTGCGGCTCCTATGGCCACTTCAAAATTACCCGCTACCTGCTGCGCATCACCGGCGACAGCTGCTACGGAGACAGCATGGAGCAGGTGCTCTACAACACTATCCTGGGCGCGCTGCCCATCCTGCCCGACGGGCACAGCTTCTACTACTCCGACTACAACAACGCCGGATCGAAATTCCGCCATCCGGACAAGTGGCCCTGCTGCTCCGGAACCTTCCCGCAAATCACCGCGGATTATGGCATCAGCTCCTACTTCCACGACGAGCAGGGAGTGTATGTGAACCTGTTCGTTCCCTCGCGCGTCACCTGGCAGCGGGCGGGTGCAGTATTCGGTCTCGAGCAGAGCACGCAGTATCCCTGCGCGCCGGAAGTGAGCCTGCGCGTCGTCGCGGACCGCCCGCAGACGCTTGCGGTTCACCTGCGCGTTCCTGCCTGGGCGGGCGCGAAGACGCGCATTTCCGTCAGTGGCCGAATGGCGCTTGATGGACCAGAGCCCGGGAGATTCGCCACGATTCGGCGCGAGTGGAAGCACGGAGACCGCATTGAAGTCGAGTTCGACCGGCCCCGGCGCCTGGAAGCCGTCGACCCGCAGCATCCGGAAACGATGGCGCTGATGGCCGGCCCGCTGTGCCTGTTTGCCGTTGGCTCCCCGCAGGCGAGCTTTACGCGGAATCAGCTGCTCGCGGCGCAGCAGAATGGAGAAGCGGCCAGCGAGTGGACGGTTCAGGGCGAAGCCGGGCCGATCATCTTCCGCTCGTTCCCGGCCATTCCGCAGGGACAGAGCTATCGGCTGTACCATCAGGTGAAAGCCTGAGCGGCTGCGATCCGCAGCAGCAGCTCGTTGCCGGAAGCACAGGAGAGGGAACGAAATCCATGAGTGTGAAGAGGTTTACCGGCGCTGCGCTGCTGCTGGCTCTCGCCGTCACCGCTGCCGCACAGGCTCCCGCCGCCCCTGCCGTGCTCACCATTCACGCCGGCCAGCCGATTCACACGGTCAGCCCCACGCTGTACGGGCTCATGACCGAGGAGATCAACCACTCCTATGAGGGCGGCCTGTATGCAGAGCTGGTCAGCAATCCAAGCTTCCGCACCGACTGGAGCGGCTTGCCGGACTGGTATCTGGTGGAGAACGGCAGCTCCGCGGCGAGCATGGCTGCGGATGCGACTACCGGTCCGAGCGCGGCGATCACCTGCAGCCTGAAGCTGACCGTGACGCACGCCGATGCCGCCGACACAGCCGGCGTGCTCAACGCTGGCTACTGGGGTATCGCCGTACGCCCACAGACCACGTATCAGGGGTCGTTTTGGGCCAGAGCGGACTCGCCCGCGCTGGGTGCCGTGACGGTGAGCCTGGTGAGCGACCAGACGGGCAGGGCGCTGGCGACGGCAAGGGTCAGCGGCGTCTCGACCGGGTGGAAGAGATTCTCCTTTGCCCTGCACGCCGGCCAGATCGAAGCATCCTCGGCGAACACGCTCCACCTGACCGTGGCACATCCGGGAACGCTGTGGCTCAGCGAGGTTTCGCTCTTTCCGCCCACGTACGACAATCGCCCCAACGGCAACCGCGTAGACCTGATGAAGATGCTGGCGGCCATGCATCCGGCGTTTCTGCGCTTTCCTGGCGGCAACTATGTCGAGGGCAACTCCATTGCGGAGCGCTTCGACTGGAAGAACACAATTGGCCCGCTGGTGGATCGGACCGGTCATGAGAGCCCCTGGGGTTACTGGTCTTCCGATCACTTCGGATTGCTGGAGTTCCTGGACTGGTGCGAGGACCTGCACATGCAGCCGGTGCTGGCGGTCTATGCCGGCTATTCGCTCAACGGCCAGCACGTGACTCCCGGCCCGGATTTGCAGCCTTACGTCCAGAGCGCGCTCGACGAGATTGAATATGTGACCGGCGGAACGGACACGCAATGGGGAAAGGTACGCGCCGAGGACGGTCATCCCGAGCCGTTCCAGCTGAAGTACGTCGAAATCGGCAACGAGGACGAATTCGACAAATCCGGCAGCTACAACCAGCGTTTCGCCCAGTTCTTCCAGGCAATCAAAGCGAAGTATCCCGGTTTGCAGCTGATCGCCACCACCCCGGTGACCAGCGTGCGCCCCGACGTCATCGACGACCATTTCTATGTGCGCCCGGAGAAGTTCTTCGACGACGCGACGCACTACGACAGGACGGACCGCAGCGGCCCCAAAATCTTCGTGGGCGAGTGGGCGACGCTCGAAGGCACGCCCACGCCGAATTTCGGCGCCGCTCTGAGCGATGCCGCCTGGATGACCGGCCTCGAGCGCAACAGCGACATCGTGATCATGGCGTCCTACGCGCCGCTGCTCACCAACGTGAATCCGGGAGCGATGCAGTGGGCGCCGGATCTGATTGGCTACAACGCGATGCACAGTTACGGCTCACCCAGCTATTACGCCCAGGTGATGTTCTCGAACCACATTGGCAATCAGGTGCTGGGGTCGAGCCTGGATGGCGCCGGTCCGCGCTTCTTCTATTCCATCACCGGCAATGCGGCGGAGAAGCGCCTGTATCTGAAGCTGGTAAATGCGTCGTCGGATCCGCAGCCGCTCGAAGTCAGCTTTGACGGCGGGGCGCTGACCGGCTCCGGAGAGCTGATCACGCTCAGCGCGAAAAGCACCCAGGCGACCAACAGCATCGAGGACCCGCAGGCCATCGTTCCGGTGGAAACGGCACTGCACGGGGTTGGTGCGTCCTGGCGCCACGAGATGCCGGCGTATTCGATTCAGGTGGTGCAGCTGAACCTGCGTTGACGCTCAGCGATCAGCAGCAGAAAAAGGATCGGGGTGTCCGGAGCGGAAGATCGATCCGGCGCACTTCGCGTGCCTATTTCCGGATGAAATACATCAGCCAGCTCGCCGCGATCACCGAGCCGACGAACAGCACCCAACAGTACACCCCGTAGCGAATCATGCCGCGCAGCGTGGAGCGCTGCGTAATGGCGAACACCACCGACGCGAACGTGGCGAACAGCAGCACCGAGGTGAAGTGCGAAAGCTGGAGCACCTAGACCTTCCTCCCGATCCGGAGGTTGTGCGCGTCCACGGCCGCGATGAAGTTCAGCAGCCCCGCGATCACCACGAACATGGTTCCGTAATCGGCGGTCACCAGCTGCACCGTCGGCTGCCCCAGCGAAAAAATCCGAGCGATGAAGTACAGCGCTCCCGTGCCCAGATCGCCGACAAAGCCCAGCATATCCAGCGGAGCCGCAGTATTTGCGGTGTACATCCTGGCCTGCATCGCCAGTCCCAGCGCGAACATGCTGGTAATGGCGACAAAGAGGATCAGGCCGCGAACCCAGTGTTTCGTCAGCAGGTGTCCGGCGCCGGGAACCAGCCATCCCAGCAGCAGAGCGGAGTAGGCGAAACCCTGGGTCTGGGGTCGGGCCGGGGTCTGCGTGCGCGAAGCCATCTCCATCGATGATACAGGCTTATCGGCACGGCTGAAGCCCTGCCTTTTGAGTGTGCCCACCTAACCAGAGGCTCCTGACCCGTATACCGTAACCCGTAGCCCCTCCCCTCCTATATCCTCAGCAACTCCTCCTGCACCTTCCCGGTCACCTTGGCCTCGAACGCGCTCGTGATCATGTTTACCTCGCTGCGCACGCCGAACTCCGGCAGATAAATCCCCGGCTCCACGGAGAAGCACGTAGACGGCAGGATTTGCCGCTCGTCGTGCGTCTCCAGATTGTCCAGGTGCGTGCCGCTGCCATGCAGCTCGGTGCCGATGTTGTGCCCCGTTCGATGCGTGAAGTACTGCCCGTAGCCGGCCCGCTCGATCACCCCGCGCGCCGCGTCGTCGGCCTCGAATCCCGCGATCGGCCTGTTGTTGGTGAAGGCGTCCCTGACGGCTTCGATCGCGGCATTGCGGGCATCGCGCACGATCGCGAAGATCGTCCGCTCACGATCCGTCGGCGCGCGCCCCACCACCCCGGTCCACGTGATGTCGTACCAGCAGGTTCCCGGCCGGTCCCTGCGCGCCCAGATGTCGATGAGCACAAAGTCCCCGGTCCGGATGCGCCGGCTGTCTTCCGCGTTCGGCTCATAGTGCGAGTCCGAGCTGTTCTCGTTCGCTGACACATTCGGCCCGTGATCCGTCGTCAGGCCCGCGCGCCGCATCGCTTCCTGGAACCAAACCATCATCTCGTGTTCCGTAGCCGGCGAAACCGAGCGGGCCCGGTTTCCAATGGTCAGGAACCCTTCTGCCACAATTTCGTCCAGCGCCCGCTGTGCCTCGTAGTGGCTCTGGACCTGCTCCCGGCTCAGCACCGACTGAAACCGGCTCACCAGGTCCGCCGAGCTCACGATCGTCTTGCCCAGCGCCCGCAGCAGCTCCACCGTTCCTGCGTCCACCATGGAGATGTACATGATCGCGTTGCGCGGTGAGTACTGCATGGCGATCGTCCCCCAAAGCGACAGCATCGCGCGCAGTCCCTGCTCCAGCTCCTGCCACGACGAGTACACCCCTTTCGACCCCGGCAGCGCGTCCAGCTTGCCCGCCTCGATGCGGTGCACCAGCTTGCGCGGCTCGCCCTCCGCTGGAATCGCGTAGTACCACCGCCGGCTTACCAGCCCGGTTTCCGGCAGCCCCAGGATTGCGCCGGCCAGCGGGTCGCGGTGGTGATGATCGTAGAACAGCCATGCGTCGAGACCGGCCTCGCGCAGCGCGCTCTGAATGGCTTCAAGGTTCATGCCCTATAGGGTATAAGCTTCCGGGTAGACCTTCCAGCAGGAATGTGCACTCCCGCCCCCAACGAGTATGAAAGGCAGATGATAGAAGTCCTGTGAACCCCCTCATCCACAGGTCGCTCGCGTGGCTTCAGGCGCTGGCTCAGGTCCTGGCCGTGGCGATTCTTCTGCTCTGGCTCGGCGACTGGATTTTCTTTCGTATCCGTTCCGCGCACGGCAACGGCTTTCAGACGATCCAGGTGCAGGAGTATCTCACCACTCCCCTCAAAGGCAGCAGGGAAGAGTACGACTATATGGGCGTCGAGATGGAAAGCTGCGTCCGCGCCATTTTCCCCCACGCCGGCGCGGCCCCTTGCTGGTGGGTGAGGCGCCATACGCAGGTTTGGGAGTAGGGCGCGGCCCTGCGTCAGGCGAAGAGCTTACGAAGAAAAAATCTTGTGTGGCCCGAAGGCGTGTCGTCGAGACGGCCGAAGACCGAGTACCCGAGACGGTCGTAAAAGCCGGGTGCCTGGAAATCGAAGGTCTCCAGATACGCCCCGTGACAGCCTCGGCGAATGGCCTCCTGTTCGGCCTGCTGCATCAGCCGGCTGCCGAGCCCCGAACCGCGCAGCGACTCCGGAACAAACAGCATGTCGACGTGAAGGTAGCCGTAAGCGGTGGATCCAAACAGGCCTGCTTCGCCGGATTCAGGATGGATGCCGGAGATGACCAGCTGAAGGCCGTCCCAGGTGTAGCCCGAGGCTGTATCGTTGAACGAACGCAAAAGGCCAAACAGCCCCCTTCACATGTGTGTTGTCCGGCTTATCGGTCAGGACCATCCCGGGCTCCATGCCAGGGATTCCGGGTGGCCCCGTCGATGATGGCGTTACCCCGTAACCCGTATCCGTAAACCCCGCCCGCCCTACTTCTTTTCCTCGTGGTATTCCTGTTCCGTATTGATCTCCCACAGCGCCGTCTTGTCGATTCGCCCGGCCACGATCTGGTCCACCGCCGTCATTGCGGTCAGCATGGAGTGGTCCTGGTTGTTGTACCTGTGCATGCCGTTCCGCCCCACCAGGAACAGGTTCTCGAAGCGATCCGTGTACCGCACGATCTCGTCGAAGCGGTCATAGCTGCCAAAGTATGCGGGATACGTCTTCGGCACGTGGACCACCTTCGTGTCCAGCACGTCCGCTGCGCGCAGGATCCCGATCTTCTCGATCTCCGCGATCGCGAACCGCGCCATCTCCTCGTCAGACTTCTTCCACAGCTCATCGGTGTCGTAGCAGAAATACTCCAGCCCGATCCAGACCTTCGTCGGATCGGCCACCATGAACGGGCTCCAGTTATTAAAGATCTGCAGCCGGCCCACCAGCACGTCCGGCTCCTGGATATAAATCCATGTGTCTTTCAGCGGCGATCCATCCGGCTCCGTCACCGTCAGCCGGTTCACCAGCAGCCCCACCGTAATAAAGTCCCGGTAAATCAGCCCGTCTGCCACCGCGCGAATCTCCGCGGGAACCTCCAGGTCAAGGCTGTGCACCAGCTCCCGGACCGGCATCGTCGAAAACACGTAATCTGCTTCGATCCGATGCTTCCCGCCCTGCGCGTCCGTCGCCTCTACCGCGGTCACGCGATCGCCCTCCACGTGTAGCCGCCGAACCCGCCAGCCCATGCGCACCTCGCCGCCCTTCTGCTGCACCAGTTCGGCCACGTGCTCCCACAACTGTCCCGGCCCGTACTTGGGATACAAAAACCGCTCGATCAGCGACGTCTCCGTGCCCTTCTGCGCGATCCCGCCGGCCTTCTTCCGGGAAAAGGTCTTCTTCAGGAAGTGCAGAAGTGCTGTCCGCAGCGACAGCCCCTTGATCCGCTGTGCGCCCCATTCCGCGCTGATCTGGTGGCACGGCACGCCCCACACCTTTTCCGTGTAGGACTTGAAAAACGTCAGGTACAGCTCCGTCCCGAAGCGGTTGATCAGGAAATCCTCGAGTGTCCTCTCGTTCTTCCGCGGAAACAGCTTAGCCCGCAGGTAGCCAATCCCAATTTTCACCGTCCGCCACAGCCCCAGCTGCCCCAGCGTCTGCGTGTTCAGCGCCAGCGGATAGTCGAAGAAGCTGCGCAGAAAGTAGATCCGGCTCCTGCGCGGACGCACCAGCATGGTCAGATCCGGGTCGCCGCCCTCGCCGCCGCCCGCGCTGATTGTCCGCGACTTGTTCTGGTAGTGGATCGCGTGCAGGTCTGCGCCATTTTCCGTCGCGGCAATCGGCATCAGCTCGGTCCACCAGTCCATCACCCGATCGGATTTCGAGAAAAAGCGGTGTCCGCCGATATCCATGCGGTTGCCGTGGTGCCGGATCGTGCAGGAGATCCCGCCGATGCGCTCGGTCGCCTCCAGCACAATCGGCCGCACGCCGGAGCGGCGCACGAACTCCAGCGCGGCCGTCAGGCCAGCCGGGCCGGCGCCAATAATAACAGCGGTCCTCATGCCCGGCTCCAACCACCGGGAAAAGTTTTCCGGGAATTCATCTGTTTCTATGTTCAGGCCTCACCAGGGTTGCGGGCAATGGCCGATGCGCGGCAGCTGGGTTCGCCGGAATCAGACTTCTCTATACCGGCAGCGGCGTCTCCCTCTGCTCCTCTTCCGGCGCATCCACTGCGTGCATCAGCCCTCCGCGGCTCAACCTGTACCGCGTCCCTCGCCACAGAATCGTGTTGTCGGCATAGCTTGCGGCCCAGCAGCCGAAGCCCAGCAGGTCCCGCAGCGGATACAGCAGGATCGCGCGCAGGGGGTGGCGCTCGTCCACCGCGAAAATCCCCATCGCCGCTGCGAGAATCATCCTCTGCACCACGCTGTAGGCCAGCAGCAGCAGCCCGAAAACAGGCCGGTGCATCGCCATCCCCGTCAGGCACGCCAGCAGCCCGAAGGGCATGCTGAAGGTAAGCGCCGTCCCCAAATGCCCCAGCGGCCGCGAGAACCGCGTCGACTTCATCCACCGCACCTGGTGCTGCACCGACGCCGCAAAGCTGAGGTTCAGGATGATGTGGTCGATCACATGATGCGACAGCACCACTGTCTCGCCCTGCGCGGCCACCTGCGCGCCCAGCAAAAAATCGTCGGAGCAATACGGCCCCAGAACTCCGAATCCGCCCATGCGCACCACGCACCGCCGCCGCACCGCCATGGTCGGCCCCAGCGCGAATTTCATTCCCTCCAGCAGATTCGCGGTCAGCACGCCGGCGGTCATCTCAACGCTCATGCCCGCGGCTTCCAGTTGCGACCACAGGCTGCCCTCGGCCGCGCCGCGATACAGGCACGTCACCGCGCCCACCTTGTCGCTGGCGAACGGCGCCGCGACCTCGCGCACATAATGCGGCTCCACACGCACGTCGCTGTCGCTGATGATGAAGATGTCGTACCGTGCCGCTGCCGCCATCCGCTCCAGCGAGGAAACCTTGGCGTTGATGTACGTCGCCTCGCCCGTGAACAGGAACCGCGCCGGAATTTTCGGATGCCGCTTCGCCACGCGCCGCGCGATCTCCAGTCCCGCGTCGTTCGCGGTCCGCGCGCAAAACAGAACCTCGAACTCCGGGTAAACCTGCCGAAAAAACGACTCCAGATGCGCTTCCAGATTCGGCTCCGCGCCATGCAGCGGCTTGAAAAGGCTCACCGGCGGACAGAAATCCGCCTGCCCGGAGCCATGGCGCCGCAACCGGAAGCGCAGCAGTCCTGCCAGCGCCAGCAGCGTAAAAATGGTGGAAGCGACAAGGCCGATCAGGCCGAAATCGAAGAGGGTCCGCAGCATAAAGGGGCGCAACAACATGCCTTGCGCTCGGGCGGCCGCTACACAGCAGCCGGTCTGATCAGATTATCGTATGCGGGGCCAGAACTCCATGTTTGTGGTATAACTGTTATACCGCCACGGAGTTCGAATTCGATGTGCGGAAGGGCGAACGTCTCAGAGCAGACCCAAAGCGCGGGATCGGCTTTGAGGAAGCGGGCGAGATTTTCTTTCGCCCGTATTATCCGGACCGCGGCTCCGAGAGGGCCGAACCATACCGCGCGATCGGCTGGGTTCGAGAAGGACTGTTCTCCGTGATTTTCGAGGCCCGCGAACACGACGAAAGCGAGTATTGGCACCTCGTCATCCTCCGGAAAGCAACCCGCCAGGAGCAGCTGTGGTATGAAGAACGCTCGCAGCCGAAAAAAGCCGCCCACCGCGGAGGCAATTGCACGGCTCGCCGATCAGGGCAGGGACGTGTCTCCGTACTTCATCAATGCGGCACGCATGATGGCTCCGGTCCAGAGAGTCAACGTCGACTTCACCGCGCCGATGTTGCAGGAACTGGATAACGCGGCAAAGGAGCTGAACGTCAGCCGTCAGGCGGTAATCAAGACGCTGGTTCGCCAGGCCCTGGACCAGCACTACCTGGCTGCGGCTCGCGCCACTGGCCGCTCGCGCTGACTCGGGTTGCGGGCCGGGGTTTGCCATGAATCGCCGCCAGTTTGTTCTGGGGTCGCTTGCCGGCTTCGGCGCGCTCGCCTCTCACCGGGCATTCGCCGCTGAGGACACGCCTGGCTTCTCCAGCGATGACGCAAGCCCGCTGCGCGTCGATCATTCCGCCATCGCCGCTCTGCGCACCAACAGGATGCGCCTGCCGCTCTGGCCTCAGCCCGTGCTCACGGAGGGCAGTAATTACCACGGCGTCTGGCTGGAATCCGGGCCCCAGGAAGCCGCCGTCTATGCGCAGTTAGCCCCGCAAACGGCCCGCGCCCTCGCGCGCAGTAATCACCTTATCTTCTTCGCCCTGCAGAAGCCCGACGGCCAGCTCCCCTGCAGCGTCAAGCCCACCGGCCCCGGTTTCGGCCAGATCCAGATGGTCGTGCCCATCGCCGCGACCGCCTGGGAACTCGCCCGGCGCTTCCGCGACGAGGAGCTGCTCCGGAAAGCCTATGCCGCCTGTTCCCGCTGGGACCGCTGGCTTTGCCGCTGGCGCAATACCCGCGGCACCGGCCTTTGCGAGGGCTTCTGCACCTGGGACACCGGCATGGATAACAGCCCTCGCTGGAAGGGCATGCCTGACACCTGCCCAGGCGGCGATGCCCGCCGTTGCCCCAAAGCTCCTGGGCTGCCGCGCCTCTGCCCCGATCTGTCCGCCACCGTCTATGGCGGGCGCGTCGCGCTGACCTCCATGGCCAAAGCTCTGGGCCGCGCCAGCGAGGCCGACCGGTGGGACGCTGACGCCGAACAGATCCGCGCTCTGATCGTCGAGCGCCTCTACGATCCACGCGACGGCGCCTTCTACGACCTCGACGCGAACAACCGCTTCGTCCGCGTCCGCAGCGCGGCCACCCTGCGTGTGCTCGGTGAACACGTCCCTGGCCAGCGCCTCTTCGAGGAGATCTGGAGCCTCCAGGCTGGCAATCCGCACGCCTTCTGGGCGCCGTATCCCTTTCCCTCCATCGCCCTCGACGACTCCACTTTCGTTCGCCCTATCCCACCCAATTCCTGGGGTGGCGCAGCCCAGGCGCTTACCGCGTTGCGCGCTCCGCGCTGGATGAACCACTACGGCAAGTCCGCCGAACTCGGTCATCTCATGTGTCAGTGGGGCGAAGCCATCCGCCGCCGCGGCGGCTTCCATCAGCAGATGGATCCCCTCACCGGCGTCTTCACACCTGATGCCGGTGGCTATTCCCCCGCCGCCCTTCTCTTCCTTGAGTTTCGTCGCTCCCTCAGCAGGGGGATGGCGTGAGGCAGCCCCGTCATGCCGCCTTCGCCGCAATAATCTCCCTCGCGGCCTTCGCGGTATGCACGGCTTTCTTCAGCGTTCCTCCGCTGTGAAAGCGCTGCCACGCCAGTCCTGCCAGGCCCACGCTTACGCCCAGCCCCGCGGCCAGCCACGGCAGGTGCGACTCCGCCCAGAACTCCCAGCTATGCTCACCGGATCGGCTGTCGAACGCCCCGTGCGCCCCGTGATCGCCGGCCACCGGCTCGTAGAGATTGTCCGGCCGGTTCGGATCCGCATGTCCGTCATATTGCTGCGCCTCATATCCCTTCCGCGCCAGATACCAGTCGAGCAGCCACGGCGCAACCTTGTTCCCAAAGATTGCCGTCACCGTCGATCCGCCCACAAAATACTCTCGCCGCCATGGATGGTGCGCGGCATAGTAGACCGCCTTCGCCGCGACTTCCGGCTGAAAAATCGGAGGCACCGGCTGCGCCTGGCGCGGCAGCCTGCTCCGGCACCACCCAAACTGCGGCGTGTTCAGCGCCGGCATCTGCACCATCACCGTCTTCACATAGCTGCGGTCGTGCAGCAGCTCCGTCCGCAGCGCGGAAAAAAATCCCAGCGCCGCGTGCTTCGCCCCGCAATAGGCCGCCTGCAGCGGAATGCTCCGGTACGCCAGCGCCGATCCCACATGCACAATGCACCCGCGGTCCCGCGGCAGCATGAACTTCAGCGCCGCCAGGCTGCCGTTCACGTAGCCGAGGTAGGTCACCTCCGTCACGCGCCTGAATTCCTCGCCCGTCGTCTCCTTGATCGGTGCGAAGACTGACGTCATCGCATCGTTCACCCAGATGTCGATCGGCCCCAGCTCGCGCTCCACGCGCTCTGCCGCCGCGTTCACCTGCTCCGGATCGGATACGTCCGTCGGCAGCGCCAGCGCCTGGCCGCCCAGGGCCTCCACTTCGCGCCGCGCGCCTTCGAGACCGTCCACGCCGCGCGCGATCAGCCCAATGCGCGCCCCATGCCGCGCAAACTCCCGCACTGTCGCGCGCCCCGCCCCCGCCGACGCGCCTGTAATCACCACCACTTCTGACTGATTTCGATTTCCCACCGTTCCTCCCTCCCGTTCCACAGGAGTTGGATGCCATCCCATCCCCGGGCGCGTACACTGGCTCCGTGTTCGGCCGCGAGCCCAGCCGCCCCGTTACCCAGGACCAGCGGAAATGGGTCGATGAGGGGTTTCGCCGCCCCAGCCGCATGACGACCGCCCGCGTCGTGCTCCCCACCGACGAATACTTTCCCGATCCGTGGCATCCTGACCCCGACGGTCTTCGTTCGCTCTTTCACCGGGTCTGCGGCTTGCTGCACGTCGACGCCGGCCGCATTGATCTCCAGGTCATCCCCGACGATGCCCGGAAACTCATTGATCTGATCCCCATCGCGGACGCCCGATCCAGCGGCGCGGCTGGAGTTCACATGAGCGGTGATCAGGGCGAACTGCCCGTCATCGGGGTGCGAAGCTCTTCGCTCCGGGATCCGCTGATCGTCGTCGCCATCCTTGCCCACGAGCTTGGTCACGTCATCCTTCCTGGCGGCGGCCTCATCGCTCGTGACGTGCAGGATATGGAGCCCATGACCGATCTCGCCACGGTTTATCCGGGTCTGGGTGTTTTCACCGCCAATGCCTGCTGTCGCTTCGAGCAGCATCAGGACAGCTACCGGTCGGGCTGGTCAACGCGCGCGCACGGTTATCTGTCGGAGCCCCTCTACGGCTGCGCGCTGGCCCGCTTCGCCGGGGATCGCGGCGAAGCCGACCCGCCCTGGGCCGGTTATCTCGGCACGAATCTCCGCGCCTATTTCCACCAGGCCGCCGTCTGGCTGCGCTCTGGCGAACAGCCCATCGATTGAGGCGCGCAACCTCCCCCACCGGAAAGTTCGCTCGGGTTCCCCGCGGGCGGAGCGCGGCCGCGCCCTGCGGAAGATAACCCGCCCTCTCTTCGCCTACATCGAACCTTGCAGGGCTGTGCGGGGGAGCCCGCGCCTTGTTCTTCAATAAACCAAGAAAAGTGATGCCTCAGGCCCAGGAAAAAATCGCCATCGATCGCCTCGAGGTGGCCAGCTATACCGTCCCGACCGATGCACCCGAGTCCGACGGCACCCTCGAGTGGGACCACACCACCGTCGCCATCGTGACCATCCACGCCGGCGGACGCCAGGGGATCGGGTACACCTACGCCGACAGCGCCACCGTCGCGCTGATGCAGCACGTGCTGCGCAGCGTAGTGCAGGGCATGGACGCGCTCTCGCCCGCGGCCGTCTATATGGCCATGTGGCAGCGCATCCGCAATCTCGGCCGTCCCGGCGTCTGCTCCATGGCCATCTCCGCCGCTGACTGCGCCCTCTGGGATCTCAAGGCTCGCATCCTCGGGGTCCCGCTCGTCACGCTGCTCGGCCAGGTGCGCGACGCCGTGCCCGTTTACGGCAGCGGCGGATTCACCTCCTGTAATGATCGCGAGCTCGCCAGACAGCTCGGCGGCTGGGCGAAGGAAGGCCTGCCCGCCGTCAAATTAAAAATCGGCCGCGACCCGCAGCGTGACGAGGAGCGCGTCCGTATCGCCCGTGAAGCCATCGGCCCCAAAGTTCGTCTCTACGCCGACGCCAACGGCGCGTACTCGCCACGCCAGGCCCTGGAGCAGGCCGACATGCTCGCCCAGTACGACGTTCGCTGGTTCGAAGAGCCCGTCTCTTCCGACAATCTCGAGGGCATGCGCTTCGTTCGCGATCGCGCCCCCGCTCGCATGGAAATCGCTGCCGGCGAGTACTGCTATCGCATCTTCGACTTTCAGCGCATGATCTCGGCTGGCGCCGTCGACGTCCTCCAGGCCGACGTCACCCGCTGCGGCGGCTTCACCGCGTTTACGCAGGTCGCCGCGCTCACCCAGGCCAACAATCTTTCCCTTTCTTCGCACACCGCGCCTGCCCTCCACGTCCACGCCGCCTGCGCCGCCATCCCCTTCAGTGAGATGGAATACTTCCACGACCACGTCCGCATCGAGCGCATGTTCTTCGATGGCTTGCCGCAGCTCTCCGGCGGCACGCTCTGCCCGGATCTTTCCAGCCCCGGCAATGGTCTGGTGCTGCGCCGCGCCGATGCCGAAAAATTCGCCGCATAACGCTGTTCCGTAAGGAGACCCCCAGGGTCCGCCGAGCCGGCTCCCCTCACCTCGCCCGAAGAACTCACCCGCTCCTTCGCCGTGCGCCGCGGCGGAGCGTCTCCGGATGCAGCCGGTTTAGAAAGAGAACGGAAAAGGCGTATTGAGGGCGACGTGCGCCTCGATCCTGCCACCAGGGCCCTCTCGTCCATGGACGCCTCGAACTGCCGCCAGATTCCCATCGGCGTCGTCATTCCCAAATCGAAGCAGGAGGTCATCGAGACCGTCGCGCCTGCCGCCAGATCGGCTCGCCTCTGCTCTCGCGCGCCGGCGGCACCAGCCCCGCTGGCCAAACCTGCAATACCGCTGTCATCATCGACTGGTCCAGGTACCTCCACGGCAGCCTCGAAATCAATGCGCAGCAGCGCTGGGCGCGCGTTCTCCCCCGGAACCGTCTGCGACGAGCTGCGCCATGAGGCTCTCCGCGTTACCGGCAACCTGCTCAACCGGGGCCCGGACCCCTCCACGCACCATCACTGCGGCTTCGGCATGATCGGCGACAACGCCTGCGGCGCCCGCGCGCAAGTGTCCGGCAAGACGGAGCACAACGTCGAGGAGATGGAAACCCTCCTCCACGACGGCACTCGCATGACCGTTGGCTGGATGAACGAGGCCGATCCGGGGCGCGAGATCGCGCGCGGCGGCCGCACCGGCGAAATTTAAGCAGGCCTCAGAGCGATTCGCGATCGCCACGGTCAGCCGTTACTGCGCCAGCTCCTTTTTCCCCGTCACCGTGAACCGCCCCGTCAACACGCCCGGCGCATCGCCTGGCTGTCCGCCGCCCAGGCTCACCTCATATGCGCCCGGCACAATCCAGCGGTTCCCCCTGGCGTCCACCTGGCTCAGCGACCGCGGACTCACCGTCAGCCCCACGTGCGCCGTCTGCCCCGGCTCCAGATGCACGCGCTCGAAGCCCGCCAGCTCCCGAATCGGCGTCTCATACCTGCGCGGCTGTGTCAGATACAGCTCCGCCACCTCGTCGCCGGCGACGTTACCTGTGTTCTTCACATCGCCCTCCACGGTCACCGATTCGCCCGCCGCCACCTCCGCCGGCATTTTCAGCCCGCTGAACGCAAACGTCGTGTAGCTCAGTCCATAGCCGAATGGGAACAGCGGTTTCCCCGTGAAATACCGGTAGGTCCGCCCCTGCATCGAGTAGTCCGTGAACGGCGGAATCTGGCTCAGCGACTGGTAGAACGTGATCGGCAGCTTGCCGCCCGGATCGTTGTCCCCCGCCAGCGTCTCCGCAATTGCGTCGCCGCCCTCCTCGCCCGGATACCACGCCTCGAGGATCGCCTGCGCATGCTGCGCCGCCCAGTTCACCGCCAGCGCGCTGCCATTCTGCAGCACCACAATCAGCGGCTTGCCCGTCGCCGCCAGTGCCTTCAGCAGATCCTCCTCGACCGCGGGCAGCCGGATCGCGGTCCGATCGCCTTCGTTGAACCCATCGAAGTGTACCGGCATCTCTTCGCCGACAATCATCGGCGACAGCCCCACGAACGCCACCGTCACGTCAGACTCTTTTGCCGCCTCTACCGCCTGCTCGCGCAGCACCGCCGCCGGAGCCTGCCAGCTCAGGTCAATCCCCGCGCTTCCGGTTCCGTGGAAATACTCGAGGCGGATCGCGTGCGGCTTCGTGTTGTCGAAGTGCACCAGCTTCTCAAAACCGCCGCCGCGCTCGCCCGTCGTTCGGTTATCGCTCGCCACCAGCAGCTTGCCGTCCAGATAGAGCCGGAACCCCTCGTTGTTCACGCACGCGTAGCAGTAATTGATCCGCACGCCCAGTTGATAATCCCCCGCCGCCGGTGGCGTAAATGTCCCCGTCCAGCGCACCGAGTAGTTGTCCCGCTGCAAGCCCGGAACTGGAACCACTTTGTCCCAGTTGAAGTTGATGTTCCGGTCCAGGCGTGTCAGCACCGGCTGGCCGCTCAGGTCCGGCGAGGCGAAATACTCGCCCGTCAGCCCGTATCCGGTCCCGCTCTCAGGGTGTAAGGCCGTGTGCTCAATCGGCAGCGGCAGTCCCGTCACCAGCGTCGAGCCCTGCGCGTAGTGGATCTTCGCCGCTCCGAACCGCTTCTCCATCCCCGCCACCGGATACACCGGATTCGGCGGCGGCCCGTTGTAATTCCCCTGCAGCGACTGCACCAGTTCCGCCGTCGGTCCCACCACCGCGATGCTCCCGATGTCGCCCTTCAGCGGCAGGATATGATTCTCGTTCTTCAGCAGCACCATCGACTGCCGCGCCGCCTCCAGGCTTAGCGCCCGGTGCTGCGGCGAGTTCACCACGCTGAACGGAATCCGCCCATAGGCATAACTCGACGGGGGATCGAACATCCCCAGTTCAAACCGCGCCCGGAACAGCCGCCGCACGGCGCGATCGATGTCCGCTTCCGGAATCAACCCCTCCTTCACCGCCTTTACCAGCGAGGGAAACGCCGGCCCCGGCGCATACACGCATTCCAGATCGTCGCCCGCCTTCACCGCATCGGCCGCCGCTGCGGCCATCGATGTCGTGTAATGGTGGTTCGCGTAAATGTCCGCGACCGCCCCACAGTCGCTCACCACATAGCCGTCGAAATGCCAGTCGTCGCGCAGATGCTGCTCGAGCAGCATCCGGTTCGCGCAGTCCGGCACGCCATCCACCGCGTTGTACGCGCACATCACAGACTGCGCGTGCCCCTGCACCACCGCCGCACGAAACGCCGGCAGATACGTGTCCTCCAGATCGTGCGGCGTCACATTCACGTTGAACTGGTGTCGCAGCGGCTCCGGCCCGCTGTGAACCGCGTAGTGCTTCGGCGTCGAGATCACCCGGAAATGGTGCGGATCCTCGCCCTGCATTCCCGTCACAAACGCCACCGCCATCCGGCCCGTCAGGTACGGATCCTCGCCGTACGTCTCCTGCCCGCGTCCCCACCGTGGATCGCGGAAGATGTTGATATTCGGCGCCCAGAACGTCAGCCCGAAAAACTGCTCGTGCCGTCCCTGCGCAGTCGCCTGATCGTACTTGGCTCGCGCCTCGGTCGAAATCGTCACGCCCATCTGGTGCACCAGGGGCGCGTCGAACGTCGCCGCCATCCCGATCACCTGCGGGAAATTCGTCGCGTACCCCGCGAACGCCACCCCGTGCAGCCCCTCATTCCACCAGAAGTACCTGGGCACGCCCAGCCGCGGAATCGCCGGCGCGTGGTCCCGCATCTGCTCCACCTTTTCTTCGAGCGTCATCTGCGAAACCAGGTCGTTCACCCGCTCGTCGGTGGGCAGCGACGGATTCAGCCACGGCCGCGCCGCCGTCCGTACCCCCGAACCCGCGGACGGCTGTTGCGCTCCCGCGGGAACGCTCAAACACGTGCATACAGCCAGAACACCGGCGCATGCCGGCAGAACAGAACACCGAATTCGGAACATGATCGGATCAGCTCCTGTATGCGTGAACTAAATGCATGTAGCAGGCTGCCGTACCAGAATACTGGAAGCTGAATATCCCGCGATCAGAACATCTCTGCCGCGCCTCAGGAGACGGATTCCGTAACTGGAAACTCTGACAACCTTTCCACGGCCGCCGCCAATTCCCGCGACAACGAGATTGGGACTCCGCGCCGTTCTTCTACCCCCTCGAGGTTCGTGGACATGTCCATCAGGCCTGGCTGCCCACCGAAGGAGAACCTGACGTAGGGCATGCGTGGACTCAAGCCACTGCGGCGCGAACGCGACAGCAGCAGACCCGGTCCATGGTCAATCCCGGCGCGGAGTCTGCAGTCGTAAGAAGCTTTCCTGAGAGCTTTGAGGAGGCGAAGAGCTGCGTCATGCTGAGGAAATACAAGCTCGGTCTTCGTGAGCCAACACTCCACTTCATCCCAGCTTTCGAGGAAGTCGCCTTCGACCGGATTACCCCTCTCATAAAAATCCGCGAGCCTGCCGATGCTGAGCCACGGGAAATCCGCCCTCATCGCAGATGGAGCGCGATTCTCGCAGACCCACTTCAAAACCAGGACAGCCAGAGTTGGTGCATCATGGACGGGCCAGTGGAAAAGGTTCGTCTGGTCCCAGCTGAAGAACGCATTCAGGGAAGTTCCATCAACCATGACGGCGCGGGCGTCGCGACGGAACCATAACGCAGACCACTCGCGGAACTCTTTCAGTTGAGGATTGGTTCCCGCGGCAAGGGACGGAACTGCCCGCAGTGCCTCCTCCTGGATTCTGGCCAATCTGCGTTTTTCCCGGTCAATGAAGTCGAAGTCTCCATAGAGAGCCTCCGGCGCCGCGCCCTGCAGCCATGCCCGGGTAGCCGCGGCAGTCTGCGATTCGGAGTTTGATTTCCCCCAGGCGATGCGCTTGCCCGACTCCTCAAAACAGGTGAGGAACCCCGGGCTCTGAGGACTCAGTTCATTGAGGTGGAGAGAGCAGGTCGTGACGCAGGACCGCTGATTGGGGCCGGCAACAGACTTGATTCGCACCGTTCCGCCAAAGGCAGAAAGTTCATGCTCGGCGGCGTGGGCTGGTAGGGTGCGTTTCAAAACGCCCAGAAGGGACTGGCCGGCAGCCGACTCCATCTCCAGCATCGCACGGATTATAGACTGGCCGGATCTCGCCTGAGCGCGCAGACTGCCGTCGTCAGCACGGAAGCTTCGTGTAATCAGAGCGCCCGCACACGCAGCCAGGAAATCCGCCGGGGCGGGTCATCTCGGCCGCGAATTTTTCGAGACCCGCAAGGGCGCCGATTTGCAAAACCCCTGAGCCTGTGCAGCTTTCATCGATCCGGTACATCGCCAGTCCATGTTCGAATCTCACGTCGGGCCATTTTCCTGCTCCTCCGGCCAACCCCGCCTTACTGGCGTAAATCCTATATTTGGTTACATTTCGCGCCCCGACAATTCGCCTCGGCGCTTCTGTCTTCGTAAAGAACGAACATTTCCGAGGAAAAAGGAGCAAGTCCATGAGAAAGACGATCGCCGCACTCACCGTCGGTCTGCTCGCGGCTGCCACGTCCATCGCCGCCGTCGCTCAGAATAAGGTCGATAACGAGCTCAGCGAGGCCACCCAAACCATCCAGAGCCTCACCGGCCCGCAATCGACTGCCGGTATTCCCGATGACGTCCTCAAGGACGCCAAATGCGTCGCCGTGATTCCCAAAATGCTCAAGGCCGGCTTTATGGTCGGCGGTGAGCATGGAGACGGATTCGCCACCTGCCGCACCGCTGACGGCCGCTGGAGCCCGCCCGCTCCCTTCCAGCTCTCCGGCGCCAGCTTTGGCGCGCAGATTGGCGGCGAGGAAATGGGCTACATCATGATGATCATGAACGATCAGGGCATGCAAACCCTCGACTCCGGCCACTTTAAGGTAGGCGCGGGCGTTAACGCCGCTGCCGGCCCGGTGGGCCGCAACGCTTCCGCCTCGGGTGGCTGGAATGCTGCCATCCTCACCTATGCGCGCGCCAGGGGTGCTTATGCCGGCGCCACGCTCAACGGTGCGGAGCTGAATGAGAACCACGACGCGACCAAGGACCTCTACGGCCGTCCGGTCAGCTTCACGCGGATTCTCGACGGCAAGGTCGCGATGCCCAGCGACTCCGCCGCTCATCAGTTCGTCGGCACGGTTCACCACGCCGTGGAGCGAGCCGCGGACCAGTAAGGGATCTTCTCCCGGCATAAAAGCGGGGCGGGGCCTCATGCCTCGCCCTCCTCAGCAGAGAGGCCGCGTCAAACAGCGCGGCCTCCCTTTTTCGCGAGTTCTGTTTTTTGGTACGTGATGCTCATGTTATCGACACAGGTCTTCATCGGGTCGCCCTGGGCGTCGCTGTCCGCCTGGTAATTCGCCGCCAGCCGCCACCAGCCCGCGGGCGCCGCAGTCGGCGGATATTCCCTGTTCAGCGTATCGGTCGTCCCGTTCAGCGTGATGGATTGGCAGAGCGTGTCGTTGTTCGTTTGTCGCTGGAACTTGAGCATCACGTGATTGAACCCGTTGAGAAATTGCCACGGAGCCCCCGGCGAGACCCATTGCCCCGTGGCGTTATTCCAGATGTCCCGGTCGCCGTCCGCCCAATGAGCGCATTGGGTCCCGAATGTCATTCCTGTGATGCCTTCCATCCACAACGATATGTCGGACTCCCGCGCGCTGGTGGTGGAGGCGTCGGTCACGTAGAAATCGGCGTCAGACGTGAAGTTGTGCAGGGTCGGCAGCAGTCAATGGCCGGCGTCCGGGATCTGCGGCGAATTCGCCCCGGTCAGCTTCGCCGAAACAGCACGTCCGCGGCCGGCATCCTCGGGTTCAGCTCGAACTCCGTCGCGTCGCTGCTCTCTGACGGGTTCGAAATCCCGCAGGTCTCCTTTCAGGTGGACTCCGGACCGGGCGCAGCGCAATCAGAGAAGGTGGGGCCGATCTGGCCGAAGCTCTGCCAGTTCCCCGAAGCCGTCTGCAGCCTGGCAATCGTCGTTCCCGACGACTGGGCAGAGCCGCCGCTGCTGCCCCGAGCCGCTTGTGCCGGACCCGCTGTTCCCTGCACCGCTGCTGCCCGAACCGCCTCTGGCTGTCGAGTGGGACTGGCCCGTAACGCTGCCGTTGCCGCCGCAGCCGAAGACGAACAACATCATGGTTAGAAAGAAGGCCGCGCCCGGCCCCCAGGTGCGGGGGGCAGCCAACCGGTTGTGCTGAGCGAACGTGGGATCGTGATCGACGGGTAATGTGAGCGATTCAGGGGGAACTCAGAACCTGTCGCAGTGGACTTCAACTGCTCAGGCTCGGGTGGCGCGCGTCGATCCAGCGCGGCCGGGGCCACCTTGCCTGGCGCCCGCGGCCCGCGCTGCGGGGATCTCCTCCCCCAGTCTCCAGGCCGGTTCGCTTCAGGGCGTTCCTTTGCAGCAGATGTTATCCAGATAGTACATCTTTTCCGGAATCAGGCAACCATTTCGCCGCATCCGGCGAAAAATAGGATCCCCCGGCTATTTACTTTCCGGATTACGGCCGTAACCCCAAATAAATCAGCGCGCATTTTCCGGCTTTTCGGGATTGCCGGACTTTCGTATTCTGGAGAGGATGGGTGTACGCTGCCCTGGATTCCACTCAGGAGCGATTGGTATGGCGGAGAAAGTGACGAAGGCGAAGGCCCCTGCGGCGCGCAAAACGGCGGCGAAGAACAACAACGGGGCGGCCAAGCCGCGCAGCGTCTCGCATGACGAGATTCGGCAGCTCGCCCACCGGTACTGGGCCGAGCGCGGCCAGCCCCACGGCGAGGCCGAAATCGACTGGTTCCGGGCCGAACAGGAGTTGCGCGGCAAAGCCTCGTAATCTCCAGCCTCTCGAGCTCGAGCCTGGCAGGAGCGGGCGCGCGTCCCGGTGCGCTCGCCTTCAGCCATTTTGTGCCGTGATCCACCCGAGTCCGGGGAGAGCTGTGTGCTCGCCACCTACGTTCGCGCGTGCTCGCCGACTTTTTCGAAGTACATCTCGATCTCTTCAAGCGTCCTTCCCCTGGTCTCGGGCAGGAAGAACGACGCCGTGATGAAGTAGACCACCGTGCAGCCCGCCCAGGCGAAGAACATCGCGTAGTACCCGAAGAACCCCACCACCGGCAGGAACACCGCCGCGATCAGCGTCGACGCCCCCTGGTTCAGCAGCATCGCGACGCCCATCCCTGACGACCGGATCCGGGTCGGCATCAGCTCCGAGAGCATCAGCCACACCACCACGCCCGGCCCCACCGCGTAGAACAAAATGAACAGCCCGAGGCACCCCGCCACGATCCACCCCGCTTCCGTGGTCGGCACCGGCCCGTATACCGCCCGCCGGATCGTCAGTGTCGCACCCACCTCGTCCGCGGCCGGCGCAATCGTCAGCACCGGTACAGGATTGTCGCTCAGCGCCGTCTCCACCTGTGTGCCGTGCCCGTAGGAATACGTCACCGTCAGCGCCATAGCGCGCCCGGCCGGTCCCGCCGGCAGCGTATGCAGCGGCAGCACGATCCGGTTGCCGTTCCGTGCCGCGTCCACCTGGCTGCGCACGTCGCGGCGTCCCTGCTCGATATGCAGGAAGAAGAATCCGCACGCCAGCAGCGCCAGCACCACCCCGCCCGTCCCCAGCCGCAACAGGAATCGCCGTCCCTTGCGGTCCACCAGCATCACCGCCGCCACCGTCGCCAGGCAGTTGATCAGCTTGACCGTCACGTCGCCCTGTGTCGCCAGCCGCGCGCTCATCCCCGCCTGCCGCAGGATCAGCACCAGAAACTGCAGAATGGAGTTGATCCCGGTCGTCTGCGTGCACACCAGCACCACACACGCCAGTACAAATGGCAAAACATACTTCCGCTGCAGCAGCGAGCCGGCGCCGACCGCCCTGGCCCGATTTTCCTGGTCCAGCGCCTGCATCTCTTCCAGCACCCGCTCCGCCTGCTCCGCGGAAACTGTCCGCCGCAGCGCCGTCCGTGCCGCGTCCACCCTGCCCTTCCGCAGCAGCCAGCGCGGCGTCTCGCTCAGCGCAAACGTGCCCGCAAAAAACAGAATCCCCGGATAGATCACCACCAGGAACATGCTGCGCCACGCGTGGTTCTGTGCCGCCAGGATCAGTGCCGCGTTCCCCGCCGCCGCGGTAATCGCCGTCTCCGCCTGCCGCGTGTAGTGCCAGCCCACAAACGCCGCCGCCAATATCCCAAAGGTCAGCATGAACTGGAAGATTGCCGTGCCGCGTCCGCGGTTCTCCGCCCCCAGCGACTCCGCCAGATACAGCGGCGCCACCACCCCAATCACGCCGCCGCTCATTCCCTGCAGCAGCCGCCCCGTGAACAGCGCTCCAAAACCGTGCGACAGCACAATGACCACGATGCTGGCGACAAACATCGCGCCGCTGGCCAGCATCATCCGCCTGCGCCCCACCCAGTCAGCGAGAATTCCCGCCACCAGCGACGACACCATGCCACCGCCCAGCACCGCCGCCACCACCAGCGACGTTTGCGCCAGGCTCAGCTCGATCGTGTGATTCAGATACAGCAGCGCTGCCGCGATAATCCCGACGTCGACCCCGTACAGCAGGCCCCCGAGACCAGCGATGAACAAAAGGAAACGGCTGTATCCTGTGGGTCCGGTCTTCGTCATCACAAAGGTTTCACCTCGTCCGGCGCTGGCTTTACCGGAATCGCCGCACCCGCAGCGTGTGCCGCCCGGACCGGTAGAATCCCATCGCGTACACCGTCGCGCGGCTCTTCGTCGAGAAGATCAGTTGCCGGATGCGCAGCAGCGGGCTCCCCCGCGGGATCTGCAGCAGATCCGCAATGCGCAGGTCCGCGTCCGTGGCGTCGATCTCTTCGTCCGAGTACGCCAGTTCCACCTCGCACTCCCGCTCCAGCAGCCCAAACAGCGAAACCCGGTCCAGCGGCGCGTCCAGCAGGCTCGGAAACTCGTCGGCGGACCAGTAGCAGGTTTCCAGCGCCACCGGCTCGTCCCCGGCCAGCCGAACCCGCTCCAGCCGGCCCAGCCGGCTCGTCGGCGCCAGTCCCAGCCGCGCCGCAATCTCATGCTCCCGCGTCACCACCCCGCACGTGATGATCCGCGAATGGGCCGTCAGCCCCAGGCTCGCCATCTGTTCCGAGTAGCCCAGCAGCTTGTTGAAGTGTACCCGCGGCGGCGCCACGAAGGTCCCCGCGCCGTGCCGCCGCTCCACCAGGCCGTCCCGCGCCATCTCGCTCAGCGCATGGCGCGCCGTCATCAGGCTCACCTTGTGCAGCCTGGCCAGCTCCCGCTCCGAGGGCACAGGATTGCCCGGCTTCAGTTGTCCGGCATCGATCCGCCGCCGGATGGCGTTCTGGATCTGCTTGTATGCGGGCTCTTCGCTGCGGCTCTGCATCGTCCCTTTCACTGCGGCTGCTGCAAGCGGTCTCATTGCTTCTGACCCCTTTCCCTCGCGCGGGACCACCCGCCGCCGAAGCCAGGCCGCCTCCGGCAGATTCCGGGAAATCGCGCACTTCCCCCCAGTCTCCCCGAATACCATAGCAGAGCATCTGCTATAGGGCGGCTCTCCGGAGCGACCCGATTGCTATATAGCGGAAACCATAGCATCGATCCCCCGGCAATGTAAACTGCCGCCGCTCGGACGCGCGCCGAAGCCGCGCCTGCCGCCTGTCGCAACCAGGCCGAACCCCGCGTCCGTTCTGATTTCACCACGCCGCGCCCGCATGGCCGCTTTTCCAAACGCTGCCTCGGCCTTCCTGGGACCGAAAAATCCACAGGCCGGCTTTCTTTGGGCTTGACATGCTTTCACATTGCTATATAGCATTAGAAATCCGCTATATAGCTGTATCACAAACAACACCATTTCCCTTGATGAACTGAAGGAGGCCTCAGTGAATCGCATCAGCTGGAAAAAAATCATCGCTCCTGCCAGCGCTTGTCTGCTGGCCGCGCTGCTCCTTGTCCCGGCATCGCTCCACGCTCAGCAGGCAGCCGGCTCCATCACCGGCACCGTCACCGATCAGTCCGGCGCCGCCATCCCCGGCGCCGCCGTCACCGCCCGCGACGTCAGCCAGGGAACCACCTGGACCACCAGGACCGACAGTGCTGGTGTCTACGAATTTCCCCGCGTCAGCGTCGGCCAGATTTCCCTCAGGGTTCAGGCGCCCGGTTTCGCCACGCAGCAGCGTGCCGACTTCTCGCTGGTCGTCAACCAGGTCGCGCGGATCGACTTCAGACTTGCCGTCGGCCAGGTCAACAACACCGTCATTGTTTCCGGCGCTGCCCCCCTGCTCCAGACCGATTCCTCGATCGACAGCACGGTCCTCAACTCTCAGGCCGCTACATCCCTGCCCCTGGCCAGCCGCGACATCAATCAGCTCACCCTCCTGGTGCCCGGCGTGGTCAGTACCAATATCTACGCCTTCGAGGCACCGCAAAATACCTTCGGCACCGGCCGCCCCTTCGTGAACGGCGCCCGCGAGCAGGACGACAACTTCTCTCTCGATGGCATGGACATGAACCAGCCTGACAACGCTGAGGTCGCGTATGTGCCGAGTCCGGACGCGATTCAGAACATGGAGATCATTACCAGCAACGCTCCTGCGGACTTCGGCAATTACCTTGGCGGCATCATCGTGGAAACTCTCAAATCCGGCACCAGCCAGTTTCACGGCGACATCTTTGAGTTCCTGCGCAACACGGACCTCGACGCCAACAGCTGGCAGAATAAGGCCCAGCAGTTTGCCTCCGTCGACCCTGCCCTCATTCCCCGCACTCCGCTCCAGTGGAATGAATTCGGCGCCACTCTGGGCGGTCCTATCCTCCGCAACAAGCTCTTCTTCTTCGCCGATTACCAGGGATCCCGCTACAACACCCCGGCAACGTCGACTCCATTTAGTGCCATTCCCGCAGCCTTTCGTACCGGCGACTTCTCATCGCTCTGCCCGCAGGGATTCACCAGCGGAATCTGCAACAACAAGGCAAATCAGCTCTACGATCCCGCTTCCAGCAGCATCCCGGCCGACCGCACTCCATTCCTGAACAACCAGGTGCCGATTCGCAGCAGCGTCGCACAGAAACTCATCAGTTCCTCACTTTTCCCCCCAGCCACCGCCGGGAACTACCTCAGCCACAACTATGTCAACTCCGATCAGGGCGATCTCAAGATCGACTGGCAGCCCACGCAGAACGATCACATCATGGGCCGGTACTCCCAGCAATATGTGATCAATAACACCGTCAACAGCCTCGTTCTCATCCCATCCCTCACCAGGGAATATCCGCTCAAGAACTTCGTCTTCGATTACGCCCGGACCATCTCGCCCACCCTCGTCAACGAAGTCCGCGTCGGTGCGCAGATCTTCCCGGCGAATGACCAGGTTTACACCAACCCCACCGGACAGGATCTGCCCACCCTCTTCGGCATTCCCGGTGTGGATGACACCATTCTGCCCGACATCAACTTCAACGGCGTCTACTCGGACATCGGCAACGCAGACCTCGTGGAAATCTTCCACGACACCACCCTCGAAGGCGAGGATCTCCTCACCTGGACCCACGGCAAGCACGTGGTTACCGGCGGCTTCGAGTATTTCCACTACATCATGAACGATCTCTATCCCGGCAACCAGGGTCTCGCCGGCGGCTTCACCTTCACTGGCCAGTTCACGGGCAACTCGGCTTCCGGCACCACCGGCGGCAATCCCGTTGCGGATTTTCTCCTCGGCCTGCCTGAAGAGGTTCTGGAAGGTACACCTCTCACGATCAATCTGCGCAACAGCCTCTTCGGCGGATTCGCGCAGGACAACTGGAAGGTGAACCGCAACCTCACCCTGAACCTGGGCCTCCGCTACGAACTCACCACCGCTCGTGGCGACAAAGTCCCGATGGACAATGTCAACTTCAGTCTGATCACCGGGACACCTGAGATCGGAACCAATTACAATACCTACACCGGCATTGACAACTTCCAGCCTCGCATTGGCTTTGCCTGGCAGCCGTCCTTCGATCGCCGGTCCGTAATTCGCGGCGCCTACGACATCTCCACCTTCATGGAGGCGAACGGCCTGGGCAACGCCCCCATCGCGAATCCACCGTACCAGGTGGCCCGCGATGAAATCAACCAGGGCCTGGCCGAGCCGCTCACCACCCTGGATCAGGGGTATTCCAGCTTCCCGGCCGCCACCTGCACGCCCGCTGCCCTTATGGCCTTCTCGCCCGACTGCCTCAGCAGCGCCACCGTCCACCTCACCAATCCCAACCTGCAGCCGGCGGTGGACCAGCAGTGGAATCTCGCCATTCAGCACCAGTTGGGAACCAACGCCGTTGCTTCCCTCGGTTACGTCGGCAATAAAGTCGACCACATGACCGATATCTTCCTCTACAACCAGAAAGTGCTCGGGCCGAACGGCGCCGTCGCCCCGCCGCCGTACGCCGCGCCCCTCGTCAATGCCGGAGCCGATGTTCGCTACAACGACTCATCGGGCATCCAGCGCTACAACGCGATGGAACTCACCGTGGCCGACCGTGCCTTCCATGGGCTCGATTTGCAGGCTGCCTGGACCTGGTCGAAGTGCCTGACGAATTCGTTCGGCTACTTCGGACAATACGGGGATGAAGAGGGAATCGGCCAAAGTCAGACCAACGGCGGCGGATTCTTCTTCCAGAACGAATACAACCCCATGGCCGACTACGGCCGCTGCTTCAGCGATATCGCTCAGGATGTCAACGGGTACGCCGTCTACAACCTGCCCTTCGGCAAAGGGCAGCAGTTCGGTGGTGGTGTCAGTCCGGTCGTCAACCAGGTGATCGGCGGATGGCAGGTTGCCCCCGACTTTACCTTCCACTCCGGCTTTGCCCTTAACCTCGCTGCTCCCGACGAGTCCGGCACAGGCTCCTTTCAGCCCCGTCCCGATTGCGTGGCTGGCGCGCCCAACAACGGAAGCGGCCAGTTTGAATCCTTTGGCAGCAGCGTCGGCATTCAATATCTCAACCCCGGCGCTGTCTCTCTGCCTGCCACCGGCACCTTCGGCAACTGCCAGGTCGGCGCGATGCGCGGTCCTGGCCTGAAGACGGCGGACGTGAACCTGACCAAAACTTTCCCCATCCGGGAAAGACTCAATCTTCAGTTCATGGCACAGTTCCTCAATGTCACCAACACTCCGATCTTCGGCGTCACGTCGTATAGCTGCGGACCGGAGTGCAACGGACAGATTCAAACCGGTGCGACTGGAGGCAATACCGGCGCCGGTACATTTGGAGTCGCTGAATCGCAGGACCCCGGTCGACAGGTACAGTTTTCGCTGAAAGTCAATTATTGACGAGCTGTTGACCCAACCCTGCATCCTCCTGCGCTGCCTCCCCTCCTGAGGCAGCGCCGCTTCTCTTTTGCGCCGTCGGCCCGCAATCCCCGTCACCGCACCAACGGGGACGCTGGCTCTTCCTGTCTCCCGGCAGAATAGAATGGGACTCGCGGCCCACTCAGGGCATCGCCGGCTCCCAGGCCATTCTTTCTGCGAGGTTTTTATGGCGTCGATTCAGGAATATCGCTGCGAGGTCTGCGGCACCGTCACCAGCAATCCGGTTCACTGGTTTGTCATTCAGTGTGGCGAGTCGCAGCTCACGGTATTCCGCTGGGACCCCGCCGTCGCCAACGCCGATGAAGCCCGCCATTTTTGCGGCGAAGCCGACGCTCAGGCCTACATCAGCCGCTGGTTCGACTCCATCTGTTCGCCGTCCAAACCCGACTTCTCCACCATGCCCACGCCGCGCACTTCCGCTTAGCCTCGAGTTTGTTCCGGAGTTCGATCTGCCGCGTCTGAAATTCTCCACGTTGGACGCCGCCGCCCCTGGCGACGCGCACGGCGATTCCTCACGGCGCCGGTTCCACGCATCGGGTCGCAGGCAAGCTCAATATCGGGAGCGGGTACAGCACAACGGAGCCTGGGATGGTGGATCGAGGCTACGGTGTGTCTCTGACGCAGCGGAAGCCAATGGTTCCGGAGCGGTCATAGCTGGGCGCCATCAGCAGAAGTTTGCCGTGGGTATCGTTCGCGCAGGCCTGGGGAAAATACCAGATGGAGCCTTGCGGCTGGTAATAGCTGCCGCCGCGGAGGATCGCAGCGCGCGTGTGGTCGTCGACGAATTCGTCGGTCCATTGCCAGACGTTGCCAACCAGATCCATCACCCCGTACGGGCTGGCGCCGGAGGGGTGGGCATTCACGTCATCGGGCGCGCGGAGGGATCGTCCCTGGTCGGGGATGGGCACTGCGGTGGGATTCCACCGATTGCCCCATGGATAGAGACGGCCGTCTGTCCCCTGAGCCGCAACCTGCCACTCCCATTCGTGAGGCAGACGCTTGCCGGCCCATGCAGCGTAAGCGCGGGCATCCTCGAGCGAAACCCATGTCACGGGCTTGTCGGCCCATCCCGCAGGAAAGGAGCCGTTCTTCCAGTCCCTGAGGAAATTCGCCGGGTCGCGCGGCGCGTAGTGGGCTGCGTCGAGGAACATTTTGAACTCGGCGTTGGTGACCGGATACTTGTCGATGTAGAACGGCTTCACGTTCATCCGTCGCTCGTGGAAGCGGCGCGGCGAATCCTCCCAGGGATACTGCACGTCGACGCCGGCGTCATCGCCGCCCTCGATCTCAATGCCGCGGACGCGGAAAAGATAGCTGCCGCCGGGGACGAGCACCATGCCGGGCGGGGTTCTTCGGGCGGGCGCGGTTGGAGCGATCTCGACCATGCGCTGCTGCGGGACCTTCCATTGACGGGAGTAGCTCGCGAGCGGCGTTGTGGTGAGCTCAGCCATCGTCGTCATCAGGCGCTGGAGTGCGGGCGTGAGCGACGGCGCGGCGAGAACGAGGCCGTACCCGTGAGATTCCATGGCGAACGACAGGACGGCCTGCCCGCGGTCGATCTCGGGCGTTAATTCCTTGCCGTGATAGAGGTCGTAATAGTGAGTGCCAGGAGTGGCGGGCACGGTCAGCTGCCTTCCGTCGAGATCGTATTCATTGCGGTTGACGAGAGTCCAGACGGTCTGATCGCCGAGAGGCCAGCGGCTGGCAAAGACGCCATAGCGGTGCGTGGGGTAGTAAGGCTCCCACCCTGGGCTGACGAGGAATGGTGCGACCGCGCGCTCCATCGTGGCAACGCGGCGAGTCGCTTCGGCATCGCGGGGAGTGATCCCGTTCCAGATACCCCAGATATTCTCCCAGCTCTCCCAGCCTTCGCCATTGAAAAAGGCGAACTGGAGGTCATCGGTTTTGTCGCGATTCCAGCGATCGGAGATGTTCACCTCATGGCGAGTCTCCAGCCAGCGAAAGCGGTCGACGGTGGGCGCGAACCGGAAGTCGTACTGACCCCAGGTGAGAACGTTCCAGGCGAGCGCTTCGTCCGAGGGGCTGTCTTCGGGCTCGAAGGCGAGCGGGTGACCGAGCTTTTCCGCGGCGAGGGAAAAGACGAGCGGCACGCCATCCTGGGTGTCGCCGTTCACGCCATCCGCATCGATGGATTTCATGAGCGCGGCGATGGCCTCAGGCCATGGCTGGCCAGGATCGCGGGTGCCCTGATCCCACATCATCATGGGAAAGAGCACGCGCACGCCGCGGCGGTGGAAATCTTCCACCATCCGGCGCACGCCGGCGACGCCGCCGGGCATCGAGCGCACCATGTCCAGCTGGTTGCGGTCGTCGATGCCCATGTTCGGGTAGGTGGACCAGATCAGCACAGCGTCGATGCCTCCGTAGCGCTTCTCCAGATCGTCGAGGTAGCGGTCAACCGTATATTGGCCCCTCACCGGATCGTAGAAGTAGCGATCCTGGACCATCATCTGCGGCTGGATGAAGCTGGAGTGCGCCCACGCAAGCGCGGGCAGCGAGTAGCGCCAGGGATCGAAACCGACGCGGATGCGCCGCTCGCTGCGCCACGCATTCACCGTTTTCAGCCACTCCTGGTGCTCGCCCCCGGTGCAGGGATAACCGATGCCGTCGCCGGGCATACGGAACGTGAGGCAGTCAGGCGGTGGAATCTGCTGATCGCGCGGGACGTAACGGTCGTCCTGGCTGGATGCGGCGCTGATCAGCAGGAGGCCGCAGGCGATCAGCGAGGCAGCTGCTGCGATGCGCAGAGGCTTCCGACCCATTGGTTACTCACTTCCAAAAGGCAGCGGCGCCGGCTGGCCCGCCATCCGCCACGACCACATCAGGAACGAGGCAGCCGTGAGATCGATGGCCGGCTCTGTCGTTGTGTAGGACTGCATGTTGTCTTTGTAATAGGCGTACACCGAGGGATCGTAGGCTCCGTCGTTGCCATTGAATTTGCGAAATGGATTGGAACCATTGGCGGGGCAGAGAATCATGCCGTCAACCACGCCGGAGCTGGTGCTGTCGGCCGGGCCTTCTGAGGATGCGCCCCAGAGGATGGGCGTGCCTCCGGATGTCCCGTCGAGTGCGCCGGCCAGATTCGCCACCTGGTGCTGAATGCAGTTGGGGAAAGTGGTGCCGTCGCCGACGATGAACGAGGATCCCCATGAGTTCGCGCCCAGGATATTGCCCAGCCAGCGCTGTGCAAAGACGTTGTAGCTCTGATCGCCGGTGATCCAGTACGCTTCGCTGGCCATCACGGAGAGGCCGGCGCCATGGGAGGTGACGTCGCCATTGTCCCACTGTTCACCGAATCCCCACGGATCCAGCGCGGCTTGCTGAATGGCCACGCCGACCTGGGCGAGGAACTGTTTGCGGATGCCGGCAGCGGTGTAGGCAAGACCGCCAGGGTCGCCGGCTGCGCGCAGGGCACGGTAAAGCTCGAAGTGGGCAAGGCCACTGACGTCGAGCAGATTGAGGGTGTCTTCGTCACCCGGGAGGTAGACGTCGTTGACGTAGTTTCTCGCGAACTGTGCCGCATCGGTCAGGTACTTCACCGGGTCCGTGACCGCAAGACCGGCGGGGAGATCGCCATACTGCTGCGCCTCGGCGACTGCGAAATAGAGCTCGGTTGCGCCAAGCTCCATGTCGTCGTCCCAAACCGTTTCATCATTGGGCGGGACCGTTGTGAGCAGGCAGGTGGGACACTGCGAGGTATAGGAGAATCCTGCGGGATCCGGGTACGAGAGGTTGGCGAGAGCGTAGATTTCCTCACCCTCCCTGAGGCACTTGTCTGCCAGAGCCGGATTCGTCGTGTGGTTCAGCTGATAGCACAGAGCGAAGTCGGCCGAGAGGCGTCCGGCGAGGTTTGGGCTGATCTTCGAGCCCTGCGGCAGCGCGGCAAAAACGGCTCGATTGCAGATGTAAAAGGTGGTCAGCGGATCGCATGGCTCGGGATCGCCCGACTGCCGGTAGTCGTCCGCCGCCTGCGGAAGCGTCCAAATATCGTATTCAGTGATGAGGCAATATGGACTGTTATAGGTGCCCCCGCATTCACCGGTCACCGACGCCGGGTCGCCCATGCCGTAGTAATCCCAGTCCTGGCTGTTGTCGACCTGATAGGAAAGCGTTTTGGTGCGCTCGTTCCACATCTTCATCAGCCATTGCAGGCCGAAGGCGGCTTCGCCGGTGAAGTCGGAGGAGTACGGAGCGCCGTTGCCGCTGTTGCCGGCGTACGAGACCGAGACGGGCGGTGCCGGCGGATGGATGGGGGCACCGAAGCCCATTTGGCGCGGAAAATCGCGGACGCCGATTTCCATCAGTGCCACCACATAACTTTCATCCTCGACATACTTCATGTAATCGCCCGCGTCCCACCAGCCGCCGGAAACGTCGATGTGGGGAAGACTCGCGGCAACCAGAGGTGGTGTGGGCGGCGGATTGTCCACGTAGCCGTTGTTGTCGATAGGGGGCGTGATGTACTGGACGGCGTCTGCGTCCTTCAGGTGCCCCGGCGCCGTGCGCAGCGCGTTGGGGATGAAATCGGGGCCATCGCGCTCCGTTTGATAGTAGAACAGCGTGTTGAGCAGAAAGCCCGGATAAAGAACGTCGGGGCTGTCGACGGCAAACGCAGGCGAATTCGCGCTGGCGCTGCCCGCAACGGCAATGGTGTAGATATCCCCGCCGGGAACCGAGAAGTCGATCGGATAGACGTCGTAGGTGACCGTCCTGCTGTGACTCCACGTGCCGATCAGAGCGCCAACGGATCCGGAGGCGACGACCTTGCCCGAGGAATTCCTGACCCTGAACGTAACCCCGGTCACCGGAGACTTCGTCATCAGATAGGCGCGCGCCGGCTGGCCCGATTCATAGCCTGCCTGATTGACGCGAATCCAGGCCGATTCGGCGGAGGCTGCGCCCGTGAGCAGCAGAACAGCGAGCAGCAGACGAAATGCGCGGCGGATGGAACAGGTCATGGGAGCCTCCGAGGCCGACTCAGAAGTAATATTTGAGCGCGAACTGGATGTTGCGTTCCCCCTGGGTCGAGCCGATCAGGCCGAAACCGGCGCTGCAGGCGGCTCCCGCTGAGCCGGAGCAGTACATGTTCGGCGCGTTGAAAATCGGATGATTCAGCGCGTTGACCCCTTCGGCGCGAAACTGGAGCTTCTGCCCTTCAAAGGTGGGGAAGTCGCGCTGGATGCTCAGATCAACGTCATCGAGGCCGGGGCCGCGCAGAGTGCTGATGCCGCAGGTCCCGAAGGTGCCATTCCGCGGGTTGGCATAGGTGTTGGCATTGACCCACTGAACGCCCGAAATGGTGCGCTGCTTCAGATACTCCACATTGCCAAGGCAATCGGCGCGCTCGCCGCGGCTGTTGGTGCCGGAGTAGTCGGTGGCATCGACAACCGTAAGCGGGAATCCCCCGCGGAACGTGTAGATGCCGGCGAAGGTCCAGTTATTGATGATGGCGTTGGTCGCGCGGTTGACATGCGAGGCGAGCTGGCGCCCTCGGCCGAAGGGCAGGTTGTAGACGAAATTCGTGGTGAGGTTGTTATGCAGATCGAAGTAGCAGCTACCCCACTCGACCCCGGGATCGTAGAGATTTTGCCAGTAGGCGGAAGCGTTCGAAGCCTGCCCGACGTCGCCATAGAACCCGATGCTGTTGGTGAGGCAGTGCGACCAGGCGTACGAGATCTGACCTTCGAGGCCGTTGGCGAGGCGACGCTGCAGGACTGCCTGCAGACCGTTGTAGGAAGCGTTGCCGTCGGAGTAGGTTGCGGTCACATACGAGACGGTGCTGGTGAGCGCGGGATTGCCGGCCAGATACGGACTGGGCTGTGTGGCGCCGCCGGGCAGCAGACGGAGCTGCAGGAGGCTTTCGGGAACCATGAGATGGGTGCTGTGCTGACCGAGGTAGGCCACTTCAAACGCGGTGCTTGCGTCGATCTGTCGCTGGACGGTCAGGTTCCACTGTTGAGCGACGGCAGGACGGACATTGGGCGCCCAGAGGTTCAGAATCGCGCCGGTGAATAGGTTCGAAGTGTTGATGAGCAGCGGATTGGTGATGAGCAGCTGCGCCGGATTGCACCCCGGCGTTCCACCCGAACAGAAGTTATCGAGCTGCATCTGGATGTTGAAGGGAATGTTGAGCGTCGGGCGCAAGGCGTTGCCGGTGCCCTCGAGATAATCGGACATCGTATAGGCGCCGCGGACGACCGTCCTGCCTCGGCCGTGATCGGTCGTGTAGGCGAAGCCGAGGCGCGGCTCGAAATCGGCAATGCCGTAGTAGCCGTTATACAGAGCCCGGTTGCTGTCCGGCTTCGGAGCGTATCCCGGGAACGCGATCGAGGGCAGCGAAGATCCGGCAGGGTAAAGAGGCTGGCCGGAGACGGGATTGTAGTTGAGTTGCTCACCGTGGGCTTCGGTCCACGGCGTGTGAGCCTGGTAGCGAACACCATAATTCAGGACCAGACCCTGCAGAGCCCGCCAGGTATCCTCCGCATAGACGCCGAAGATGGACGAGCGCTGTCCCCAGGCCGGCTCGCCCGTGCCTCCGGCGATGCTGGGAAAATACTGGGCGCTGGTGTTCACCATGCCCAGATAGAAATCGGAGTCAGGCGTGCCCGTGAAGTTGCCGCCGAAGTAGCGGTCGCCAAGAATACCGGCATTGCCCGCGTAGAAATCATCCATGCGCTCCCGGAGGAACTGGAATCCCATCTGCATCACGTGGTGGCCATGGGTGACGTCGAGGTTGTCGTTGGCCTGAATGATCGTGTCGGACCAGTTCTGAATGTTGCCCGCGCCGCCAATGCCGCTGGAAGGACCCAGATCGATCTCCAGCAGGCCGGGACCACCCTCATTGCCGTTGGCAATGCCGAGAGTATCGCCCAGATTGCCGATGTCCGGGGTCGCCGAGGAATTGTTGAGCAGTTGCACCCAGTTCACGCCGAAGCGCCCGTCGTTCACCACATCGGAATTGAATGTATGCGCCCAGTCGATGACGCCGCTCTGAATGTCAGCCTGGCCGTTGTTGACGCTGATGGAAAGCAGTGTGTTGACCGGGAAGTTGACCTGCAGTTCCTGCGAGTACCGGGCAAACAGGTGATTGCTGTCAGAGAGGCTCCAGTCAACGCGCACATCGCCCTGATCCACGTTGAGAGGAGTGCGGGTACTGAAAACATAGTTATTCAAAATGGTGGAATTGGTGAGAGAAGAAACCGACGGATAGTACGGCGAGGTGAAGAGATTCTGCGCCACCTTGCCGGATCCTGAGTTGTACTGCGCGGTCAGGGTCGGATCGGCGCCGCTGTTGATGTAGCTCTGCAGCTGATTGAAGGGAATGTTTGCGCCGGTATAGGGGTCGACCAGCTGCGTGCCTCCGGTGCAGTTGCCGTTGCCGTCGAACGAGCCGCCCACCGAGGGATCGGTACAGAGTTGGCCGAAATCGCCCACGCGTTCGCTGGCCGTGAAGGCGCTGAAGGCTGAATCGGCATATTGCTCGAAGCGCTGCCCCTGATAGTCGACGAAGAAGAAGAGCGTATTGCGTTTGACGGGACCCCCCAGGGTGAACCCGAACATATTCCAGCGTAAGCCGGGACGGGGCGCGACATCGCTGCCGGCTTCGACGTTCTCAAGCTTGTTGAACCAGTTATTCGCGTTCAGAAAATCGTTGCGAAAAAACTCAAATACGTCGCCGTGGAACTGGTTGGTCCCCGTCTTGGTGGTGACGTTAACGATGCCGCCCATGAAGTTGCCGAATTCCGCAGGCGCATTCTGAGTGATCATGTTGAACTCTTCAATCGCATCAGGACTGGGGGTATAGGCGACCAGATTGTCGGAAGTCTGGTTGTTATCCATGCCGTCGAGAAGATAGTTATTGTCCTGGGCGCGATTGCCGTTGACGTAAGGCTCCTCGGCTGTGTCGATGCGCTGGGACTGCTCCATATTCTCGGGGTTCGTCGTGGTGACGCCCGGCGCCAGGAGGGTCAGCTGCAGATAGTTGCGGCTGGCCAGTGGCAGAGCGACGTTCGTCGCCGCGTCAATGACCGTACTGACCTCGGTGCTCTGTTCCTGGAGGATGGGCCCGGCAGCGGTCACCGTGACGACCTGCGACACTTTGCCTACAGGCATTTTGAAGTCGATCCGGGCGGTCTGATTCAGGACCAGAGTGAAGGCGGAATGCACAACGGTTTGAAATCCCGGTGCTTCGGCCTGCAGGGTATAGCTTCCGACCGGCAGGCGTGGCAGGTAGTATTCGCCGGCAGCGTCACTTCTGGTTTCGAACTTGGTTCCGCGGCTGACGTCGGTCGCGGTGATCGCTGCGCTGGCCACCACCGCTCCGCTGGGATCGGTCACTTCTCCGCTCACGGCGGCTGTCACTTCCTGCGACTGCGCGCGACGGGCGATCACCCCGCTGACCAGAGACAGGATGACGACCAGAGCGACAGGAAAAATGCCACTGCGTCCCATGAAAAGCCCCCCGGAATCCGGAATCGCCGGGCGCCGGGGTTGTTGGCGGCGCCCGGCGATTCCGATCGTTCAGAGCTCAGTGCAGAAGCTCTGCACTGCTGCCGTGGAACGGTGGCCGCTCGCCCTGGCTACAGCGAGTTCGAGGTTTAGAGGTACAGGGAGCAGACGGCCCCGAAATTGTCCAGAATTGTAGGTTCAAACGATTGAATCGTCAATCAGCGTTTACCGAAAGCGAGGCGCGGCAGGCGAACCGCCGGCGCGGGCCGGCATCATCCGGCGTGAAGAATTCGAGGCTCGACCAGGAATGATCAGGTCGGCCAAACTCCGCCACCCGGCATGGGACCCTGCGATTGCGGCGAGCCGCCTGGACGGTTCAGGGAGCGCCGATCCCACCCTTCGCCGGCGGCATGTCAGACTCCGCGCAGATCACGCCCGCCGGCAACGCGAGCCGAAGGGAAAATCCCCAGTCCCTGCTCCCATCGTCCGTTCTGATCGCGATTTCGTTCCAGCCTTCCTTCAAATCCACGTTCGTCTCGTCCGGCGGAGGGTCTCTCAGGTCGGTTATGCCCTTCGCTACCTCTGAGTCCATCACCGCATGCTGGTTGACCCACACCGCAATGCCTGCGTTGTGCCGCACGCGCAGCTTTGCGCTTACTGCCGTGGGAGCCTCTACCCAGGTCACAGCGACGGCCGAAGCATGGTCGGTGGGATAAATCGTGTACAAATCGATCCAGGGCTTCATGGTTTGCAGATAATCGTTGCCTCGCTCATAGTCCTGGTCTCGCGTGGCCGCCTGCCACGTCTCCCATGACAGGGGCTTTCCGTTCCGGCCTGTGTACGACTGGCGCAGTGTGGCTGCCGTTACGGGCACTTTGCCAATCTCCGGAGCGTTCCCTTGCGCGAAAGGCCCGAGCAGATTCCATTCATCCAGAAGCTCGCTGCGCAAATCGATGTCACGGATCAGCACCCGCTGCGAGTTGATCGCGGTCATCGAGAGCGTTGCCGTGCCGCGCAGATGGTAAATCGGATGCTGCGTCGCTTTCATGAACGGCAGATAGGCCCAGGACAGGCGCCTGCCCTGCGGGAGCGTGAAGTGCTTGTCGCCAAGCCCCGGAACCTGAACGTCCAGCGAAGCTCGAGTTGCGTCTGACGGCGTTAACACCCGGAGCAGCAGTCCCGTGTTGTAACCGCTGATGTCGGTGGGACGGTCGTAGGGTTCGTGATATCGCGGCACATCCTCGGCCACCAATCCCTCATCGACCTTCCGCAGGCGGACGCTTGCGTTCACCCAGGCATCCGCCAGCGCGAAAGCGGCGGCTCGCGCCTGCATGTTCGTGTATTCCTGCAGCCCGGACTGAATTGTTGACTGCTCCTTTTCGGCAGACTGCAAGCCTGCCTGCACTTCCTGCGAACTCGCAGGCCCAAACTCCTGTTCCGCTCTGCTCAGCAGGGTCTGCAGGTGAAAGAGTTCAGCCTGCAGCGCGAACTTCCAGCCGGCACGGACTTCTCCCGCACCCGCGAGTGCACGCTCGACGACCGCGATCTGGTTGACGATGCGGGGAATCATCGCCCGCACGCCTTCGGATCCGAGAAACTTCACGTTGACCCGAACCTGCTTCCGAATTGGTCCCTCCGGCAAACGGACCTCTGTTGTTGCCGTGGCCGGATCGTAGGTATAACCAGGGACCGCCGCTGACGATTCCGGCACCTGGCTGCCATCTGCCGTCACGGCTGCCGGATGTGCGGTTACCGCCAGTTGCACCACAATCTGCCGCGACTCTGGCTGTCCGGCGTAACTGCCCTCCGTCGGGCCAACGGCAATGCTCACATCGTCCGTCCCCACGTTCCGATAACGCAGCGGAGTCAGCGCGTACGTTCCGTGAAGACAGGCGGGGGAGATCCCGTCGTCCTCATACATCGTGAACGCACCATCCGGCCCCGGATACACCTTCACCACCAGCGGATTCGCCGGACGGGCTGCCATACGCGGAGTCACCTTCTGCATTGGCAGAGGCACGCCGCCGCGCGCAAAGACCGGAATCTGGTCGGCTGTTGCAAGAACCGTGCGATTGCCTGGATCGTTTACACGTTCGCCGCTCAGCAGATTCCACCATGTTCCGGCCGGAAACCACATATCGGTTGCGCCCAGCCACGCCCTGCCCATGCCTCGCGTCACGATCGGCGCAACCAGCAGGTCCGGGCCGAACTCATATTCCTCAGGATGGGTGTACGCCTGCTGATCGGTGGGATAGTCGAGATACAACGGCCGCGACAGAGGCAGCGAGGTTGTCCACGTCAGATAAGCCGATGAGTAGATGTATGGGAAGAGCTGGTCCCGCAGATCGTAAGCCCGCCGCGATGCGGCTTCGGCCCGGTCGCCGTCATCCCACGGGATTCGATAATTGCCGAATTCACTCTCGCCGTGGGTTCGGAACACCGGGCTCAGCGCTCCGAATTCAACCCAGCGCGTGAAAAGCTCGGAGTTCGGAATCTTCAGCCGGAAGCCGCTGATGTCATTGGACCAGTAATCGGCGCCGACATTGCCGGCCGTGGCCGTAAATGGAACCTCAAATCGCAGGGTTCGCCACAAGGACGACGTGTCTCCGGAAAACCAGACGGGATAGCGCTGGTCCCCCCAGCCGCCCCACCGGCTGAAGGAGGCGCCGCGCCGCCCCGTTTCCGGGCGGCCAATGTTCCAGAAGTCCAGAGCATTGTCCCATCCGAGATGGATCCCGCCGTCCAGCCACCAGAAGTCCACTCCCTGCTTTTCCAGCGGATCCATCAGCAGCTTGTAGTAATTCCGCATGAACTTCTCGTTCGTGTCTTCGAACGGAATCACCTTCTGAGACGCAGGGTTGATTCCAAGCGCCCTGCACAGTTCCTCATACTGGCTGTACCAGGGGCCCACGCCGTCATTCGGATGCCAGTTGAGCGTCACATGCAGCTGGCGGTCATGCAGCCAGTGCAGCATGGCTGTGGGGTGGGGAATCAACTGCCTGTTCCAGTCCAGCGCACCCCAGTGTGGCGTGGTGTGCCAGCCCATGTCCATCACCAGTACATCCAGCGGGAATCTGTGGGCATCGTAGGCCAGCGCGAGTTGCTGAAACTGATCCTGCGTGTAGCTGAAATATCTCGAACGCCACGATCCCAGCATGAAGCGCGGCGGGAGTGGAATGCGCCCGCTGATCGCCGTCAGGTCTTTCAGAGCCGTCGGGTAGCCATCCTGACCATAGCCAAAAAAGTACCAGTCATCGATCTCGTCTGTGGGTCGGGGACGGATCCACGGATGTGGCCCATCGCTGAGCAGGAAGGTGTCGTCGCGATACAGGAACCATCCATCCCGCGATACCACACCATCGGGAAGAGGTTCCGCTCCGCTGGCTCCATCCAGGTTCTCCAGGGTCCCACCCAGATTGGCCCTCTGTGGATCGCCCGGATGCCACGTCTGCCAACTGCCGTCCTCGTTTCGGAATGCGATGGACAAACTGGTCGCGTCAAAACCGTGGGTCCCGCCGGCCCAGCTCATCTTCATGCGCGAGGTCGTGATGCTAAGTCTTCCGGCCGCGCGGTTCACCGTGAACTGCGGTGGCATCAGATCCCGCTCCCAGGCGAAATAGGATCTGCGGTCGATAAATTTCCCGTCGCTCGAGTACTCCAGCCGAATCAGCGTAGGCGTGATCACCGTGAACCGCGCATTGCCGTCGACGACGGTACTGCTCCGGCCTGACGGCTGAGCCACGGCCGAAACCAGCCCGGCAACCAGGAGTCCGGCAATGAGGAGCACCCTGGTCACTGCACTTTGCCAGGGGAACGACAGAAGACTTCCGGAACGGTGATCGGATAGCTTTTCCACGGCCCTTTGCCCTTCAGGAGATGCGCGGCGCACACAGCCATCACGATAGCAGGATCGACAAGTTCGCTTCTCCCGCAGGATTTTGGACAGTCGATTCCGGCGGCTTCCGGCCTGCCCGCCGCTTCCACGCAGATGACGGCGCCGTACAGGACTGTTGGCCGGGCAGCGACCATCATCACGCGAAGCGGGTTGACAGCGCCCGCTTTCCGGCATCGGTCCTCCCTTGACATCGCCAATTGCGGCTGCTAGATTTTCACGCATTCAAACGTTTCAATTCGGGTTAATGCGGCCTCTTCACACATCGCGGCGCCACATGCCTGCTTGAGACGCACGTCTCCGGTGACCTCATGAAGACTTCCGGCTGCCCGCTGCTGCTCAGGATCTTTGCTGTTCCTGCCATCCTTCTGTCGCCATGTGTGGCGCTGATGGCGCAGACGGTCCGCATCGATGCAGCGGCTCCGGTCAACGCCATTGATCCCCGCACATCCGTTGGAGCCGGAGTGGATCAGATTCCGGTCGCCGCAATTGAGCATGATCTGACCCCTCAGGCGCTGCAACCGGTGCTCGAGGCCGGCTGGCAGCCCATTACCTATCGGCAGAACACCGACCTCTCAGTTACGGCATGGCACTGGAATCCCGCAGGCACATGGAGTGGTCCCGGCAATCAGGGCTATTTCACAGGCTCAGCAGACTCCACAGGATTCATCCGTCTGTCGTACGGCTACGCGCTTTCCCATCGTGGAGTCACCGCCAACGATGGCACCGGGCCAGCTGGCTATTCCCGCATCACGGACGGAGATCCAAAGACCTACTGGAAGAGCGATCCCTATCTGACAAGCCGTTTCACCCATGAATCCGACGCTCTGCATCCTCAGTGGGTCATCATTGATCTCTCCAGATATCAGTTCATCGACACCATCAGGATCGACTGGGCGCAGCCGTACGCTACCAGCTATGCAGTGCAGTACTGGTCGCAGCCGGGTCTCACTCCTGACCCTCTGCATTTTCCCCTGCTGGGCGTGTGGACGGCCTTTCCTCAGGGGGTCATCACGCATGGAGAGAAGGGCATTGCCACGCTGCGGCTCTCACAGCTGCCGGTCAGTACCCGATTTGTCCGGATTCTGATGACGCAGTCGTCCAACACCTGCGATACCCATGGCTCCGGCGATCCGCGGAACTGTGTTGGTTACGCGATCAACGAGGTCTACCTCGGGACGACGTCGAAGGATGGGGTCTTTCATGATCTCGTCCAGCACACGCCGGACCCGGACCAGACGGCTACTTATTGCTCCTCGATCGATCCCTGGCACACAGCCGCCAGTCACGTCAGCAAAAGTGAGGCACAGGTCGGCTTCGATCTCTTCTATCGCAGTGGAGTTACACGCGGCCTGCCGGCAATGATCCCGATTGCGATGCTGTATAACACGCCGGAAAATGCGGCTGCGGAAATCCAGTACATCGAACATCATCAGTACCCGATTTCGTATGTCGAAATGGGTGAGGAAGCCGACGGTCAGTTCATTTCACCGGAGGATTACGGTGCGCTTTACCTGCAGTTTGCGGCGGCTTTGCATCGGGTTGACCCCAAACTGAGGCTCGGCGGTCCTTCCTTTCAGGGAGTCAATCAGGATATTGAGTACTGGCCAGATGCCGAAGGACGCACTTCATGGCTCGGTCGCTTCCTGCTCTACCTGAAAGAGCACCACGCGATGGCCGAGCTTAGCTTTTTTTCCTTTGAGCATTATCCATTCGTTCCCTGCCAGATTTCCTGGGCCAATCTGTATGAAGAGCCCATGCTGATTCAGCACATCATCGATGTCTGGCACGGCGACGGGCTGCCGCCGGATATTCCTTACTTCATTACGGAATCGAATCTGTCTTCTTCGCCGGGGGAGCCATACCAGAGTGTATTCGGTGGATTGTGGCTGGCCGACTACATCGGATCCTTCCTCACCGATGGCGGCAGGGGTGTCTATTATTTTCACGATCTGCCCCTGCAGCTGGAGATAGGGTGCAACAACTCTGTGGGGACTTTCGGAATGTTCACTCTTAATCCGGACTATTCCGTCAGGCAGCCACTGTCGCAATTTTTCGCGAGTGAACTGATCAACCATGCCTGGCTCGCCCCCGAGGGCGACAATCAGATCTTCCGCGCGAGTTCAGACGTTCAGGATGGTGCGGGCAATACGCTGGTGACTGCCTATGTCGCACGGCATCCGGATGGCACCTGGTCCGTCATGATGGTCAACAAGGACCAGAACAACGATCATCGAGTCCGGATCGAGTTTGTCGGGAAAGATGGCGATCTGGGCAATTTCAGCGGGCCGGTTGCTGAATCCGCATTTGGTCGCGCGCAATACCATTGGCATCCGCTGCTCCGCAATTTTAATGCGCACCTGCCAATCGTAATGAGCAATGCTCCCGATCTCTATTACGGGGAAGGGATGGCCGATCCCGATGGACCGATTGTGCACCGTGAGTTGCAGTCCGCCGACTCGGTTATGCTGCCTGCGGCATCCGTCGTCGTATTACAGGGACATCTGGGACCGCGGAACAGACAGAACCAGCGCTAGCCTGGTATGCGCATCTGAACGCCGCCGGACGCACGGGCTCAGGACACGGAACCCGGATCGGTAAACGATCTGCGCCGCAACCAGCTCACCGAAGCCGCGGCCTGTGCGGCGCAGCATCACCTCCGGTATCCGGGTGAGACTCCGGTTTCCGGCTGCTGCTCTCACCGGATGTCCGGCCTTGTTGCCGCCTGGGAATCGCGGCTCGGCGTCCATCCTCAGCCGCTCTTAGATGTCCAGGTTCTTCACGTCCAGCGCGTTGTCTTCGATGAACTTCCGCCGCGCGTCCACGTCCTCGCCCATCAGCGTCGTGAAGATCGTCTCCGTCTCGGCGATGTCCTCCAGCTTCACGCTCAGCAGCGTCCGCCGCTCCGGATCCATCGTCGTCTCCCACAACTGCGCCGCCGTCATCTCGCCCAGGCCCTTATACCGCTGCACCTGGTAGTCACGCCGCCCCTGCTCGATCACGTACTCGAACAGCTCCCGCGGCGTCTGCTTCTCCACCGGCTCCTGCGGACTCTTCGCGCCGCGCCGGGTCCCTGGCGCCACCGCCTTGCCCACCTGCGGATCGCCCGCCGGAGCAGCAGCCTCCGCCTCGGCTTCCTCTTCCGCTTCAGCGGCCGGGGCGCCCTTGCTCGCCGACTCCACCACAAACGGCGGCTCCAGCATTTCCTTAATCTGCCCGTGCTTCGCCATCATCTGCCGGTACTCCGGCGCCGACGCCAGCAGCCAGTCGATCCGGCGCTCCGCTCCCTGGGCGTCCGTAAAGCTCAGCGACCACGTCCCGTGCTCCTCGTCGCACGCCGGCTTCGTCAGCCCCTTGAACTGATACTTCTTCGCAATCTTCTCCAGCGCCCTGTGCAGCGCCTGCAGCTTGCTCTCGTTTTCGAAGTCCGCGCGCCTGGTCAGCTCCGCCTTCGCCAGCAGATTCGTCACTTCCTCGTTGCGCAGCCGCTTGTTCACCTTGTCGAAAAAGCCCAGATACTCGTTCAGCTGCCCCATGAACTTGGTCAGCGCCGCGCCTTCCAGCTTCGCCGCACCGTCTCCGTACCGCACGATCATGCCCTCGGCCGCACGCTTCACCATCACCCGCACAAACTCGCGCTCGTCCTTGATGTACTCTTCGCGCCTGCCCTTCTTGATCTTGAACAGCGGCGGCTGCGCGATGTACACGTTCCCCCTCCGGATCAGGTCCTGCATGTGCCGGAAGAAAAACGTCAGCAGCAGCGTGCGGATGTGCGACCCGTCCACATCGGCATCGGTCATTAAAATGATCTTGCTGTAGCGCAGCTTGCTGGAGTCGAAATCGTCCTTGCCGATGCCCGTGCCCAGCGCCGTAATCATGGCGCGGATTTCCTCGTGCCCCAGCATCTTGTCGTAGCGCGCCTTCTCCACATTCAGAATCTTGCCCTTCAGCGGCAAGATCGCCTGGAACTTCCGGTCGCGCCCCTGCTTCGCCGTCCCGCCCGCGCTCTCGCCCTCCACCAGATACAGCTCGCAATGCTGCGGATCCCGCTCCGAGCAGTCCGCCAGCTTGCCCGGCAGCCCGCCCCCGTCCAGCGCGCCCTTCCTCCGCGTCAGGTCCCGCGCCTTGCGTGCCGCCTCGCGCGCCCGCGCCGCCTCAATCGCTTTGTTGATGATCTTCTTCGCCACCGGCGGATTCTGCTCCAGAAACGCGCCCAGCCGCTCGTTCACCAGCGCCTGCACCGTGCCCGCGATGTCCGAATTCAGCTTGCCCTTGGTCTGCCCTTCAAACTGCGGCTGCGGCAGCTTCACGCTCACCACCGCCACCAGGCCCTCGCGCACATCGTCGCCGGTCAGGTTCTCCTTCACGTCCTTGAACAGCCCCAGTTGCTGCCCGATGTAGTTAATCGTCCGCGTCAGCGCCGTCCTGAACCCCGACAGATGCGTCCCCCCGTCCACCGTGTTGATGTTGTTCGCAAAGCAGAATACCGTCTCCGAGTAGCCGTCGTTGTACTGCAGCGCGATCTCCATATCCACGCCGTCGCGCAGCCCTTCCATCACAATCGGCTTGTCGTGCAGCGTGCTCTTCCCGCGGTTCAGGTGCTTGATGAACTCCGCGATCCCGCCCGCGTATTTGAACTCTGCCCGCTTCGCCTCGCCTGTCTTCGCGTCCGTCGTCCGCTCGTCGGTCAGCGTAATGGTCAGCCCTTTGTTCAGGAAGGCCAGCTCCCGCAGCCGCTGCGCCAGCGTGTCGTAGTTGTACTCGGTGACGGTAAAGATCGACCGGTCCGGCAGAAAATGAACCTTCGTCCCCCGCCGCTTGCTCGTTCCCGTCTTTTTCAGCCTGGTGACCGGAATCCCGCGTTCGTAGCTCTGCTCGTAGGTGTGGCTCGCCTCGCCCGGCTTCTCCGGCCGCCAGATCTCCACCTCGAACGACTCCGCCAGCGCGTTCACGCAGCTGACGCCCACCCCGTGCAGCCCGCCGCTCACTTTGTAGTTCGACGTGTCGAATTTGCCGCCCGCGTGCAGCTTGGTCAGCACCACCTGCACCGCCGGCATCTTCTCGCCATTGTCCAGCGTCATGTCGTCCACGGGAATCCCGCGTCCGTCGTCCGTCACTGTAATCGAGTTGTCGACGTGAATGGTCGTTTCGATCCGCGTCGCATATCCCGCCAGCGCCTCGTCCACCGAGTTGTCCACCACCTCATACACCAGATGGTGCAGCCCCATCTCGCCCGTCGACCCGATGTACATCGCCGGCCGCAGGCGCACCGCCTCCAGTCCCTCGAGAACCTTGATGTTCTCGCCGGTGTACGAGCCAGTGCCGCTGCCGTTCGCGGGAATCGTGCTTTCTGTCGGTGTCAGTTCTTTGGTCGCCATGAAACTCCAAACCTGATTGCTGAAAACTCTGTCATCATCAATGCTGAACGACCTGTCTTCCTGAGCGAGCTCGCCGAATTGGCTGCGCACGCATTTCGCGCAGCAGAATTCAGGCAGCGAGTCGAAGGACCTGCGGTTCCAGAATTCCCGTTTCCGGGGTGTCCGAACTGGCCCGGACAAACCCCTCCCGATCGCGAAAACCAATTGAAAATCGAAGGATTTAGGAGCCGCCGCTACTCCCTCATTTTACCACGCGGAAAGGCCACCGCGTGCCGCCCGGAACCCGCGCAGAATCAGTGCAAACCCTGCCTCAAACCCATTATTTCCGCAGCAGCCGGAGCTCTTCGCCAAACTCTGTCCCGGACGTAGGAAAAGCAACAACGCACCTCCCTCGCCAGACCCTGGCTCGCCGGTGTGCTCCCGCCCGGGCGGACTCCGTTCGCCGGGGATTCCGGTCAGTGGCACGGGACGCCCCGGCCCCCCCCGGAATCTGCGCCGTCGCCCGTGCAGGCAGCCCCGGAGTGTGGGCGCAACGAGGGCGGCTTCTGTTCAGACGGCGATCACCCGGATGTCCCGCGAACGAAACTCTCCGAGCGTGACGGGGGCAATGCCGGAATCGGTTACGAGTACGTCGATGTCAGCCCCCGGGCAGATGAGTGCCGGGCTGACCATTCCGATCTTGCTGGAGTCCGCGACAACAATTACTTCCTTTGACTGGCGGACCATAGCGCGAAAGACGGCGGCCTCATCCGGCTCGATGGTGGTGACCCCGCGCACCGGGTCGACACCGCAGGCGCCGATGAAGGCCCTGTCCATGAACACCGAGCTGAGCATTTCGATGGCGGTGTGGCCGGTGAGCGAGAACGCGCCGGCCCAGCGCATCGTGCCGCCGGTCAGCGTGACGTGGAGCGCGGGCAGGTTGCTGAGCTCCATGCCAATGTTCACTGCGTTCGTGATCACGTGGATGGAGCTGCGGTGACGGATGCAGCGCGCCACCTGCGTGGGAGTGGTGCCCGCGGTAAACCCCACCGTGTCGTGCTCGCGGACCAGTTCGGCCGCGGCCAGGCCAATCCGGCGTTTCTCCTCGGCAAAGCGGCCTTCGCGCTCGTGGTAGGACGAATCGAAGCGAAAGGCCTCATACTGCATCTGGTTGGCCAGCCGGGCACCGCCATGCGTGCGGTGGACCAGGCGGCGCTTCTCGAGCCGGGCCAGATCCCGGCGCACGCTCGGCGCCGAGGCGCCCAGCAGACCCACCAGTTCCTCGACCGAGGCGGTGCCGTGCTGCAGCAGGACCTGCAGTATCTGTTTTGCCCGTTGTTCGGTTTTCAGCGACATGAGATTGTCGAGATTCTATCGTGCCGCGATGTCTGCGCAGCGGCCATCAGGTTGCTCTGACGGTGGCGCGCTGGGCGGCGACCTGCTCGAGGGCCAGAGTCATCGCGCGCACGGTTTCCTCCTGAACCGCGAAGCGCAGATACTCGCGATCGCGAATCTCGCCCATGTGCATGGCCCGCTTGCGAAATGCGACGGGACTGGGCGTCGCGGTTCGCAGACTGGCGTGAAACTCGGCCGCACCGGTGGCCTCGGCCACACGCGGCAGGATCTCGAGCGAGAGGCCGCCTCCGGCCATGACGGCAATTCGCTCGTCCGCAGCCTGCACCATGCGGGCGACCTGGGCCAGCCCCTGCATCACGTTCGGCGCGCCGCCGGAAGTGAGCACGCGAGCAGCTCCGGTCTTCATGACCTCGTCGAGAGCGGCCTCAGGGTCCGCCGTCATGTCGATGGCGCGATGAAACGTCACCGGAAGGGGACGCGCCAGGCGCACCAGCTCGCGCGTGCGCGGCACGTCGATGCGAGCCTGCTCGTCCAGAACCCCGAGGACAATTCCGTCGGCGCCGAGCTCTCGCGCCTGGCGGATATCCTCGCGCATCGTTTCAAATTCGTCCGCCGTATAGGCGAAGTCGCCTCCGCGCGGCCGGATCATCACGAAGAGATCGATGCCGATGCGCTGGCGGACCAGCGAAAGAAGCCCGCCGGATGGTGTGATACCGCCTTCCAGCAAATCGCTGCAAAGCTCAACGCGCTGCGCCCCGCCGCGCTCTGCCGCTGTCGCCGATTCCACCGAATCGACGCAAATCTCAAGCAGCATATGGTCCGAGTCCCCGTCGGCTGTCGTTGCGCGGTAAGTGGCTCTCTGCTTCGGCAATTTCGACCCTCCGGCGCAGGGCGGAAAAGCACGGCGGCCGCCTGCCTGCGGTCGCCGTCTGCCTAGAAATCATAATGTGCGGAAAACTGCAGGCGGCGCTCCGTGGAACGCGATCCCTGCAGAGAAACGTTGCCGAAGTTCGTGTCGGTGATACCGGTGTCCGGATTGTTGTAGCTCACGATGTTGAATGCGTTGAAGGCGTCCAGACGGAAACCCACCAGCTGGCTTTCGGTGATGTGGAAGTCCTTGAACGCGGACATGTCGGCATTGAAGAACCCGGGTCCCCGGACGGCGCCATTGCTCTCCGTGCCGAAGGCATTGGGCGCGGGGACGCCAAACGCGCATACGCCGTTGTCCACGCCGGCCGTGGTGCAGGGCGCGGCGGAAGGATCAGTGCCGAACCAGTGTGCATTGCTCCGGTTCACGATCTTCAGAGGGCGATACTGGTTCACGCGGAAGACGCCGGAGATGCTCTGCGAGTTATTGTTGGGTCCGGTGATGGTCTCCGGGAAACCGGTATAGCCGACGATCGCCGTCGAGAGCTTCCAACCACCGACCACCTCGTCCAGCGCGCGACTGTCGCCGGAAAGGAACTGCTGGCCGCGCCCGAAGGGAAGCGCGTACACGGCGGTCGCGGTGAGGTCGTGACGGATATCATAGCCGGCCGGGCCGTAATCCGCCGCGCTGTTGTAGTAGTCCTGAAACGCACCGCTGTAGCCGTTGACGTCCAGCGCGTAGTTTCCGAGGCTGTTGGTCATGGCCTTGCCGTAGGTGTAGTTCACGGTGTATTCCAGGCCGTGGCTGAGACGCTGGCGAAGAACCGCCTGCAGCGCGTTGTAGTTCATCATGGCCCGGGACTCGGTAATCAGCAGGAAATTGGGGCCGATGCCCAGCGCGGAGTCCACCCCGTTAACCCCGATGTAGCGGTTGTTATAATACGGAGCCGAAGAGGGGTCGGCATTGTTCAGCGGCGCGTTCACGTTCCCATAGTCTTCGATGTGCTGACCCGATTCGCCAATGTAACCCACCTGTAGCGATGCCGATTGGGTCAGCGCGTACTCGGTGGTCAGGTCCCACTCCTGCACATAGGCCGGCTGGATGTCCTGCGGATAAACGCTGAAGTAGGATGAACCGCTGTAGTTGGTGGTGCCGCCGGTGAATCCTTCTTCGGCGGTCCGCGGCGTGGTGACTGCCCCGGGCGCCGGCGAATCAATGGAGATATTGACCGCCTGGATGAAAGGAGTAATTGCCGTCAGCCGCTGATTGTAGGAATTGCCCTCAAAAAAGCTGTTGGCCCCGTAGCCGCCGCGGACGACCGTACGCGGAGTGATCTGATAAGCAAACCCCAGGTGGGGCATGATCTGGTGGAAGTTCGGCTGATAGCAGGCGCGGTTGTTGCACAGCGCGGCGTCGGGCGGCGCTCCGGGAGGAATGGCGTGTGCATACATAAGTTGGCCGGTCGCCAGATTGATATTGCCGGTCTTGTTGTTCTGCTCCACCCAGGGCTCGTCAAACTCGTAACGCACGCCGTAGACAAGGGTGAGGTTCGGCCTTATCTTGTAACTGTCCTGCGCATAACCAGCGGTGCGCCACTGGCGCTGGCCCACGAGGACGCTGCCCAGGGTCACACCGACGGACTGCACCCGATCGAGGACGAAGTCAGCGGGGCCGTAACCGACCCCGTGCGGCGCGGACGGATTGGCCGTGAAGGCTCCCGTGTAGTTTTCGTAGCCCAGATAGCCGTCGTTGTTACCCGTGGGATAGTTGTTCTGATAGCGGATGGCTTCAATTCCCATGGTGAGGAAATGCAGGCCATGCTGCCAGCTCAGGTCGTCGCCATAACTGTAGGTGTTGTCGATCACGCCCGCGTTGTAGGCCTCGGTCCCGGGATCCGTATAGCCGTTGCTGATGTTCTGGCTGGTGAACCCGTTGTAAGTCTGGTTGGGGAAGGTGATGCCGACCTTGGCGTTTCCGCTGGTGCCGAAATCCCCGGTGGGGTCTTCCGGAAATCCCGTGTTCCAGTCGGTGCGCGTAAACCCCGCACGCGCTGAGTTGATGAGCGAGGAGGAGAAAATGTGCACCCAATTTGATCCCACAATCCAGGTGGGATAGAGGTTGATTCCGGGGAAGGTGATGGCCAGCACCGGCGTCTGGCCGTCGTAGGCGTGCGAGATGGAGTAGAAGCCGGTGATCTTGTCGTTGTTGCGCGGATCATATTCGAGCTTCACGTCGCCCTGGTTGTTTCCCTTGTAGTTATGGTAGGGCGCTTCGTAGTTGTTCTGAGCAATGCCATCGGAGGGCGGAATGCATTTGCCGCCAGCGGGCGTCACAGGGCTGGGCGCGCCGCAGTCCGGATAAAACTGGGGATTGGCGAAAAGGAACTTGGCCACCGGGTTGACGATGGGAATACCCGTGTCTCCACTGTACGGAGCGAAGTTGTTCTCCGGATCGTAGAGCTGGATGTCATTGCCGCCCGTGAGCAGCACGGAGAAGTTTCCCTGGCGCATATCGTAAGGAATGACGCTGGCCGTGCCCAGGCCGCCCTGGTGCCAACGTGATCCCAGATAATCGCCGAAGAAGAACAGTTTGCTGTGCAGGATGGGGCCGCCAATGTTGCCGCCGAACTGATCGAAGGAGAAGGGACTGACGGGGGTTACCGGGGTGGTCTGCCCGTTCGAGTAGGAATTGGCATTGAAGCGGTAATCCTGGAGGAATCCATAGGCCGAGCCGTGATATTGATTCGTCCCGGTTTTGAGGATGCTGACGACGGCTGCGCCGTTCACGTTGCCGTAGTCGGTGGGGGACTCGGCGGTGATTACCTTGATCTCCTGCAGAGCCTGCGGTGCCGGGCTGTAGGAGATCAGGTTGTTGTAGGTTTCGTTCATGTCGATGCCGTCCAGCGTGTAGTTATTCGCCTGGGCGCGGTTGCCGTTCATGTTGGGCGTGTCGGTGTAGTAGGTGCTCCGCTCAAAGCTGGTGGTGCCGGACGTTCCCGCCGTATCGACCGAGCCCGGGACGTAGAGCGTGAGCGCCGAGAAGTCCTGGCCGTTGAGCGGCATGTTTGCAATGGTATTGGCGGTAAAGGTGCTGTCGAGAGTGGGGCTTTGGGTGTTCAGAATCGGGGCCGAAGCAGACACGTTGACGGTGGTGGAGGCCGAGCCCACGCGCAGGGTGACATTGAACTTGGCGATCTGGAGCGCCTCCAGCGAAAATGTCGGCAGCGTCTCGCGTTCGAATCCGCTGGCCTCCACGGTCACCTGATAATGGCCGATGGGCAAAAACTGGATGTAGTAAACCCCGGCGCTGTCTGTCTGCGCGGTTGTGTCCACTCCCGTCTCAAGATTACGGGCGGTCACGTGCGCACCCGGCACCACGGCGCCGCTGGGGTCGGTCACTTCACCGGTGATCGTGCCGGTGACGGTTTGCGCCATGCACGCGGGAACGAGCAGCAACAGAGTTGCTGCGCATCCCCAGATCAGCTGCCTCAAAATCGCCTTCATCGGGTTCTCCCCCATACTGTTCTTGTCCAGGTTCCGAGGAGTTGCACGCGGATACCCCGCCCAACAATCGGCCTCCGGATGCAATGATTTCCAGAAGGCACAATCTAATCACGAAATTCGCCACATGGTCAATAAAAATGATCGCTTTGCTCAATATATGGGCGGCAGGACGACGACAGCAGCGCGCCAGAATCGTGTAAATATAAGAATATAAGTTGTTTATTTCACTATCATGGCCGGAACCGGCAACGCGCAAATATTCGTCAGGGATGCGGGAATTTGGTCGTTTGCCAGTCCGTGACGGCTGGCTATCGCTGGCTGGTGATCAACCCTGAGGGCGGCCGATCCGCAGGCGCGGAACCCAACGTCCTGTTCGGCTCGTCGCCCATGCGGAAGCGCAGCTCGCCGCCCGCCAAAATGTCGGCGTGCGTGAACCAGGAGCGCGTGAGCGATTTCCCGTTCAGCTCCACGCTCTGCACGTACAGGTTCCGCTCGGAGTTGTTCTCTGCAATCACCGTAAACGTAGTTCCCGCGGCGGGATTGCGCAGGGTGGCCCGGTTCACCAGCGGGCTGCCGAGTATGTACACACCGGTGACGGCGTTCACCGGGTAGAATCCCAGTGCGGCGAAGTTGAACCACGAAGAGATCTGCCCGCAGTCATCGTTGCCGGGCACACCCTGCGGCGAGTTGTTGTAGAGCCGGGCCACCTGGCGCACGCGCTCCTGTGCCTTCCACGGCGCCCCGGCAAAAGCATAGAGATAGGGAATGTGATTGCTGGGCTCATTGCCCTGCGCATCCTGGCCCACCATGCCGCTGATGTCCGGAGGCGAATCGAGAACATCGGAGGGCGCGGCGAAGAGCGCGTCGAGTTTGGCGATAAACTGCTGGTCGCCGCCGTAGAGATCGATCAGTCCCTGCACGTCCTGCATCACGTTGAAGGTCGCCTGCCACGCGTCGGACTCGGTGTAGTCTTCCCAATACTCCTGATCGGGACGGAAGGGTTCGCGCCAACTGCCGTCCTCGGTTTTGCCACGCATGAATCCCGTGGTGGGATCGAAGAGATTCCTGTAATTCTGGCCGAGCTTGTAGAACATGGCAGCGTCGTCATGCTTGCCCAGCAGATCGGCCATTGCACCGACGCACCAGTAGTCGTAGGAGAAGTCGAGAGTGCAGGAAACAGATTGCCGGTGATCACCGGAGATGATGTAGCCCAGGGTGCGGAACTGCTCCTCCAGAGCCTTGTTGCCATTGGCGGTTGCGCCCACCAGCGCGGTGTCGCGCATGGCGGCGTAGGCGGCTTCCACGTCGAAGTCGCGCAGGCCCCTGGTGTATGCGCCGACGATCAGGCCCACCACGTGGAAGCCGGTCATGCACCACGTCTCATTGCCCCACAGCGGCCAGACTGGCAGCGAGTGCTGGCCTAGCTGGCGATAGTCCGCGAGCATCGTCTTCACAATGTCCGCGATGCGATGCGGCTGCATGAGCGTGAGGAAGACAAATTCCCCACGGTAGATGTCCCAGATGGAGAGCGTGGTGTATTTCGTGAAGCCCGGGTTGGGATAGTTTTTCTGATCCTGCCCGCGGTACGTGCCGTCGACGTCGTTGAACGTCGCCGGCGCCACGAGACCGTGATACGCCGCGGTGGCGAAGGTCTGCTGCAGCGCCTCGCCAGGCAGCGTCGCGTTCAGGACGCTGAGCGCGCGGCTCCATGTCCGCTGATTGTTGCGCAGCAGCGCGTCGAAATCCCAGTGGGGGATTTCGGCGGCCAGGTTATTCGCCGCGCCATTCACGCTGGTGCCTGAGATTCCCGCGCGGACGACCAGAGCGTCCGGGGACGGAGCCTGCGTGAGGATCACTTTGATCTGCCTGCCGGAAATGCGGTCGCCCACAGAAGCTGTGCGTGCCGCGCCATCTGCCTGCACCTCGGCGGAGACAAATGGCCGGGAGAATTCGATGACGAAGAAGACCTGCTTGTCCGCCGCCCATCCGTGCGTCGAGCGCACGCCGCTGATCCGCGTGGCGCTCTCGATGTGCAGCTCGGCCGCGTAGACCTCGCAGCCGATGCCGTGTACGAGATCGACGATCAGGCCGCGCCGCGTGGCGGCCGGCACCGCAGGAAACCGGTAGCGATGCATGCCGCAACGCGTGGTCGCCGTCAGCTCAGCGTGAACGTCCGGGGTGTCGAGGTGCACGGAATAATAGCCGGGCTGAGCGGCTTCGCGATCATGCGAAAAGGCCGACCGGTATCCGCGCTCGGCTTCATCGAAGACCCATCCCGAATCGCCACCGATGGCTTCTCGCTGCGCCTCTGCCTCTTCGCCGGGCTCGCCCGTGTTCCAGCTCCAGTTGCGGCCTTCCACCAGCGGCATCAGCAACACGTCGCCCAGGTCCGCAGCACCCGTGCCCTGCAGGTGCGTGTGGCTGAAGCCCAGAATGTAGTTGTCAGGATAGTGATAGCCGGAGCAGTGATCCCACTCGGTGATGTCCCATTGGCCGTTCCATTTGGCTTCAGCAGCGCCGCTGGTATCCGGACTTACCTGGACCATCCCGAAGGGTGCGACGGCACCGGGGAACATGTGCCCGTGCCAGCCCGTGCCAACCAGCGGCCGCACATCCTCGAGCGCTCCCGGCGCGCTCCCGGCAGTTTCTTCGGCCCCTGCCAGTCGATACGCCGGGGTCATCGTACCCGCGGCCAACACCGCACAACTCTTCAGGAATTCTCGTCTGCGCATGAATGCCGTCCTCCTGGGGGCCGAACCATTTACCTTAAAGCATTTTCAGGGACCATGTGGCCTGCAGCCGCGACCTCGAGTCGCCGGGAGGGCAATCACTCGGCGAACTGGTTGTAGCCTGAAGGGGAGCACAGATGAAGAGGCGAGAATTGCTGAAGACCTTTCCTGCGCTGGCTGTCGTTGCTTTCGAAGAAAGCCAGCGCCTGCACGCCGCCGGTATCTCAGGCCGTGGCAGCGAGGAACGCTGTTCCGGCCGTGCCGTGGCGCGGCCCACTCCGCAGCAGATCGCCTGGCAGAATCTCGAACTGGGAATGTTCATCCACTTCGCCCCGAACACCTGGCAGAACCGGGAATATGACGATCTCAGCACGCCGCTGTCGAGCATCGACCCCAAAGAGCTGAACACGGATCAATGGGCGGACACGGCAGTTTCGCTGGGCGCCCGCTACGTGGTGTTTGTCGCCAAACATGCGGGAGGTTTCTGCATGTGGCAAACGAAGACCACGGACTACGGCATCGCGAAGACGCCCTGGAAAGGCGGCAAAGGCGATGTGGTCGCCGAGATTGCGGCATCGTGCCACCGGCGAGGGCTGAAGTTCGGCATCTACTGCTCGCCGACTGACCGGCATTTCGGCGCAGGGATTGGCGGCAGGTGCAAAACGCCTGATATGCAGGCTCGCTACAACGTAATTTACCGCGAGCAGCTAACGGAGCTGTTCACCCGCTATGGCGAATTGATCGAGATCTGGTTTGACGGATCGACGGTCACGCCCGTCGCGGACCTGATTCACCGCTATCAGCCCAATGCCATGGTGTTTCAGGGCCCTGCGGCCACCATCCGCTGGGTTGGCAACGAAGACGGCTATGCACCCTATCCGTGCTGGAATGGCATCGACGCTTCGCTCGCCAGGCTGGGTACGGCCACCGCGCTGGACGGCGATCCGAACGGTTCTGTGTGGCTTCCCAATGAAGTGGATGTCTCCATCCGGCGTCCGGACTGGTTCTGGAGCACGACGAATGCGAGCCTGGTGCTCACACCGGATCAGCTGCTCTCCATCTACTATCGGTCGGTTGGCCGCGGCGCTCAGCTGCTCCTGAACATTCCGCCGAACCGCGAGGGCCTGATGGACGGAAAGGATTGCCGCTCGGCGGAGGCGTTCGGTGAGGAGATCCGCCGGCGATTTGGCACTCCGCTCGCCGCGACCCGTGGCAGCGGCCGCACGATCCGGCTGGACTTCAGGCAGCCGCAGAGCATCGACACCGTGATTCTCGAGGAAGACACCGGGCTGGGCGAGCGCGTGCGCGCTTTCCGGCTCGAAGGCAGAATCCACGGCGCATGGATCGCCATCGGGCGCGGGACCGCTATCGGCCACAAACGGATTCAACCGGTGGAGAGGCGCGTGATCGACGCGGTGCGGCTGCGGGTTAGAGAGGCAGCAGCTCCGCCGCGCATTCGAACCTTCGCGGTTTTCGATACCGGCCAGCAGCCGCCAGCGGATTGGGACGAAGCGGCGGAATTGTGGGCGCCGAATCTGGCGGGACGATGGAGCGGCGGCAAATTCTCGCTGGGCCTCGGGAAATCCATCACCGCCGCCGCGCAATACTCGTTGACATTCATTCCGGCTGCGGGAAAAGTACAGGGCTTCGATCACGTATCGCTGCTGATAGGCGGTGTCGCCAGCCCCGAGTTCATCCACGCTTCGAGAACGAAGATGGACGAACTGCTGCTGGACATCACAGCTCTGAATCCTTCGATCATCGTTTCAGGCACGGTACTCGGTGCGGAACGGGGAGAGATCACACTCGACCGCCGATGAGAGGGCACGCCGCAACGATCGACCGGAACCCGGCACCTGCCCGGGTACCATGGGGGATCGTTCGGCCAGAGGGCGAAACTGATCGACTGGCCTTTAATTGTGACCATATGCTATGCTTTCTGCACTTTTTTCTGATCGTTTCCCGGCGCGCGGGAGCGAGCAATACCCGCCGCAGCGCCCGGAGACGGAACCCACGAAAGGAGACTCCCATGCCAGTGTCTCGCCGTTGCTCCCTCATCCCAGCCATCCTCCTGCTCATGGCATCCGCGACAGCGATGCGTGCGCAGGTTGTCGTAGGCCCTTCGACGCCGCAGGTCGGATCGTCGAATCCCGCCACTGCTGAACCCACCGTGCCTCGTCCCAGCACGAAACCGTGCGTGGTGCAGTTGTTCGAGGACCTGGCTTTTGAGAACTACACGCCGCAGACCTTCAACTACACTCCGCCGGAATCCTGTCCGGGACCCTGGGCGAAGGTGGTGTTCACAGCAGACTTCACTGTGTCGGCCGGCACGCAGTACGACCGCACCGCCGCCTTTTATCTGGGCCATGCCAATATCTACTACGGCACCACGGCGGAGCCGAGCAGCACGTTGAGCCCATCGTGGCATGTGGAACGCGACGTCACGGACCTGTCGGCTATTTTCAAGTCGCCCCAGACGGGCGAAGCCAACCTGGGCAACACGGTGAGCTCCACTTACAACGGGATCATCTACGCGGACGCGGCGCTGGAATTCTATCCAGCCAACTTCAGCAACCCCGCGCCCCGCGTTCCCGACATCGTCATTCCGGTGAATGGCTCGGGAGGGGACGCCGGCACGCTGAACACTGGCAGCGATCAGATCACTCAGACCCTGAATCTGCCCGAGAACGTGGAGAGCGTCTATCTGGACGTGATTACGCAAAACCAGATCGGCGATGAATTCTGGTATTTCTGCGTGCCCAACAATGAGACGGGACCGCTCGAAAGCTGCGGGAACACCGCGTTCCGCGAGGGGGAGATCTCGATTGACGGGCAGCCAGCGGGCGTAGCCCCGGTGTACCCGTGGATTTTTACAGGCGGCATCGATCCGTTCCTGTGGTTGCCCATCCCCGGCGTGCAGACGCTGGACTTTGTGCCCTATCGCGTGAATTTGACCCCGTTTGCCGGCGTGCTGGGCGATGGCAACACACACACCGTGGCCGTGAGTGTTTACAACGCAAACGGCTATTTTCTGGCCACGGCCAATCTGCTGGTGTATCTCGATCACGGATCGGACAAGACCACCGGCGGCCTGATCAGGAACACCCTGGCGGCGGAGCCGAGCCCGCAGATCCAGAACCACATCAGGACCACCGCCAGCGGCAACTCAACGGGAAGCATCCTCACCACATCGAATCGGAACTTCACCATCAGCGGCTACGTGAATACCTCGCATGGCCGGGTGGTCACGACCGTGACGCAGAATGTGGATTTCAGCAACAACCAGGAATTCGTGGTGAACGCGACCACCGACGAGCAGAACCTGCAGCAGTTGACCACGGTGCAATCGATCACGACCACGCAGCAGGGCCCGCAAGCGACAACCAGCGAGAAGGATTTCGATTATCCGCTGAATATCGACTACCTGTACGCTGTCAACCCCGACGGCAGTTCGGCGCAGACGACGACCGTCCATCAGAGCGACCAGAGAAATGAGGACACGGGCTTCAACCGATTCCCGCTCTACAGCAGCAGCCTCAGCGACGAAGTGAATTCGACGGATGTGCTTGATTTCAATGCCGCCGGCGATTTCACGGGGAACAGCGGCAGCCAGTCGACGGGAACCTATACCTGGAAGAATTCGCGCGGTGCGTGTTACAGCCGCACCATCACGTCGAAGTCCCAGGTGCTGACCGCGGAGACGAACGGACAGGGGTGCTTCGCGCCGAAGCCGTTCTGATCGGGACACGGCCGCCTTCACCGGGAAGGCGGCCGGTCTGAGCTGAGACGAATTGGGGAACCCTGGCGAAGGCCACGGAGAGACTTGGAACTGCCCTTCGGCAAGATTTCACTGGCTGGGGTTAGCCCTGAATCGGACGCCATGGAAGCCGCCGCCCGGTGCACTGGCCCGGGGGTTGGTGCAGCTTTCCATCTGGCGGTCGTCTGGCTCCGATCACTGTCGACATGCCGCTCCCGAACGCCGCGGAATTTAGGCGAGATTGCAAAGGAGCCGTATCCTGCGCGAGCATTCGTGCAGGGTGGAAGAGGTCCGGCCGCGGGCTGCTATGCTTTCCTTTCCTGTCATGGGGAAGAATCATGGCCCTGCGCCGGTTGAGGATGCAGCCCTTGCGCATTTCGCTTTTTATTACCTGTTACAACGACCTGCTTTTCCCGGAGACGGGCAGGAGCGTGGTGCGGCTGCTGGAGCGGCTGGGGCATCGGGTGGAGTTTCCTCTGGAGCAGACCTGCTGCGGACAGATGCACTACAACTCGGGCTATCAAACCGAGGCCATGCCCCTGATGCGCCGATTTGTGGACGTCTTCCGCGGGGCTGACGTGGTGTGCAGCCCTTCTTCGTCGTGCGTGGCGATGATTCGCGATCACTATCCGAAGATGGCGGCCTCGACGGGCGAACCGCGGCTGATCGAAGCGGTCGAGGCGCTGCTGCCGCGGGTGTTCGAGCTGACCGAACTGCTGGTGAAGAAGCTGGGTCTCGAAGATGTCGGCGCCTGCTATCCGCATCGCGTGACCTACCACGCGAGCTGTCATTCGCTGCGCAGCCTGCACCTGGACGATCTGCCGTTGCGGCTGCTCAGGAAAGTGCGCGGCATCGACCTGGTGGAACTGTCAAATGTGGATCGCTGCTGCGGTTTTGGTGGCACATTTGCCGTGAAGAACGGCGATGTGTCGGCCGCGATGCTAGCCGAGAAGATGCTCGACGTGGAGAAAACCGGCGCGGAAGTATGCACCGCGGTCGATAATTCCTGCCTGATGCACATTCACGGCGGGCTGCACCGGCGGAGGACGGGAATTCGCACCGTGCATCTGGCGGAGATTCTCGCTTCGACCGAAGCGGAGACGGCGCAATGACGATTCGGGTAGGAGAGTCGGCGACGGCGCCCTCGTTTCAGAAGGCGGCCTTGCCGCTGCTCGGGGATTCGCAGCTGCGCAAAAACCTTCGGCACGCGACGGAGGTCATTCAGCGCAGGCGCGCGGTGGTCGCAGGCGAGTTGCCGGACTGGCAGGCGCTGCGCGATGCGGCGGCGGCCGTCAAACAGAAGACGCTGCGGCATCTCGATCGGTATCTGGTGCAGTTTGAGGCGGCGTGCACCGTTGCCGGCGGGCAGGTGCACTGGGCGCGCGACGCCGAGGAAGCGAACCGCATCGTGCTGGAGCTGGTGCGGCAGCAGAACGCCGGCGAAGTGCTGAAGATCAAGACGATGACCGCCGATGAGACCGGCCTCAACCAGGCCCTGGAGCAGGCGGGGATTCGTCCTTACGAAACGGACCTGGCGGAACTGATTGTGCAGCTGGGCAACGACCGGCCCTCGCACATTGTGGTTCCGGCGCTGCACAGAAATCGCAGCCAGGTGCGGGAGATCTTTCGCGAGCGGATGCAGCTGCCCGATCTGGGCGACAGCCCTCAGGACCTGACGGATGCGGCGCGGCAGTATCTGCGGGAGAAGTTTCTGCGGGTGAAAACCGCGATTGGCGGGGCGAATTTTCTCATCGCGGAGACGGGCGGCGTCTGCATTGTGGAGTCGGAAGGCAACGGGCGCATGTGCCTCACGCTGCCGGAGACGCTGATTCTGATGGCGGGCGTGGACAAGGTCATCCCGCGCTTCCAGGATCTTGAGGTGTTTCTGCAGCTGCTGTCGCGTTCGGCGACCGGCGAGCGGATGAACCCGTATAACTCCATCTGGACCGGTGTCTATGCGGGCGACGGGCCGCGGAACTTTCATGTGGTGCTGGTGGATAACGGGCGCACCGGGATTCTGGCGGATGAGGAAGCGCGGCAGACGCTCGAATGCATCCGCTGCGGCGCGTGCCTGAACGCGTGCCCGGTGTACCGGCAGACGGGCGGGCATGCGTACGGCTCGACCTACGGCGGGCCCATTGGCGCGATTCTGACGCCGCAGCTGCAGAACATGGAGCATGCGCAGTCGCTTCCGTATGCGTCGTCGCTGTGCGGAGCGTGCTATGAAGTGTGCCCGGTAAAGATCAACATACCCGAGGTGCTGATTCATCTCCGCGGGCGCGTGGTGCGCGAGCAGCAGAGTGCGATGAAGCCGGAAGCGCTGGGGATGAAGGCGATCGCAGCTGTATTCCGCAGCCGCAGACGGCTGGAGGCGGCGCACCGGCTGGCACAGGCCGGGCAGGCGCCGCTGGTGCGGAAGGGATGGATCCACTGGCTGCCCGGCGAGCTGGGAGCATGGACAGCAGCGCGCGATCTCAGGGCGATCCCGAAGCAGTCGTTCCGCGAGTGGTGGAAGGAGACGCATCGTGACGCAGAGTGAGGCACGCGAGGCGATTCTGGCGCGGATCCGGAACGCGGTAACTCGCAGCAGCGACGATTGCGAACGAGAAGTGGTGGCGGGCTATCAGCGGGTTGGTTCACGCATGCCGGAGGAACGCCTGGCGCTGTTTGTCGAACGGCTGCGCGAATACGATGCGCAGGTGGTCACGGTGGAAGCTGCCGGGGTGGCGAAAGCGCTGGGCGAGCTGCTGCGCCCCGATGCGGAACACGCAGTGCCCTGGGTGGCGGCCGATGGCTTCCCTGCCGACTGGCTCGCGGAGTGTCCGGCTGTTTTGCCGGAGACTGAAGCGGGAGTGGATGAGCTCAACCGCTGCGCCGGCGTGGTGACCACCTGCACGTTGGGCATTGCGGTGACCGGCACGCTGGTGCTGCAGCATGGCGCGGGCGAAGGCAGGCGGCGCACGACGCTGCTTCCGGACCGGCACCTGTCGGTGATTCACGCTTCGCAGGTGGTGGAGACGGTTCCGGAAGCTTTTGCGCGGCTGGCCCAGTCCGCAACACGGCCGCTGACGTTCATCTCAGGGCCCTCGGCGACGGCGGACATCGAGATGACGCGCATCCGCGGCGTGCATGGGCCGAGACAGCTTACGGTCATCCTGGCCGAGGATTGGATTCGGCTGTTTCCCGCCACTCGGCACTCATGACGCTGCGCCCAGGCCGACCAGGTTGGCGGCGAGGATGATGAGGATCATGCCCGCCCAGAGCAGGCGAACGGGCCGCCCGCGCGCCTCACGCCACTCGCCCAGCGCCAGGCCAACCAATCCTCCAAACAGGACGTACAGGCTCATGTGCAGCATCCAGTTGATGAACGAGAGATGGACAGGGATATGGGCCGCTCCCCATGCATAGAAGAAGAACTGGAAGTACCACATGATGCCGCCCGATGCGGCCATGCAGCCGTTCACCAGCAGCACCCGCTTCGGCTCGGACCAGTCGCGCCGCAGCGAGAGTTCCTGGCGGAAGATCAGGCGGAAGAAGCAGTAGCCGAAATTGATCAGCGCGCCGCCTCCCATGATGATCACGTAGCTGGGCAGCGCGGCATAGAGCGGTTTTACGCTGGCATGCTGCGCCGCCAGCGCCATGGGCCGCGCAGCGTCGATGGCGAAGGACATTCCCGAGGAAAAGACGCCGCAGAGGACGGCGAGCAGGAGCCCCTTCCTGAGGTTGAATTCCTCCGCGCGGATGCCCATGCGTTGCTCCTTTTGGTGGCCCGCCCAGGAGACTATCGCAATGCCGAGGAGCGCAAGGACGATTCCGGCCATCGTGAAAAGGCCCGTCCGGCTGGTGAACAGATAAACCAGTCGGCCATGCGCGACAGGCGGGATGAGCGTGCCCACCACCAGCGTGACGCCGATGGCCACACCGATGCCGAGCGACATGCCGAGATAGCGCATCGTCAGTCCATAACCCACATTGCCAATGCCCCACATGCAGCCGAAGAGAAACGTGAGGGCGAGCACGCGGCCGGGAATCCCGGCGTAGTAGGCGAGGAAACGCGGAAGAAGAATCAGGCTGAAGGCAACCGGCAGCAGGACCCACGAAAACACGCCGGCAACCACCCAGGTCGTCTCCCAGGACCACTTCTTTACCTTTTCAATCGGCGCATAGAAGGACGCGGCCGCTGCCGCGCCCACCATGTGCCATCCGATCCCGGTAAGAATTGAGGACATTGCTCTTTCCTCTCGTTCCGCGGACGCTTTCAGGGCTCATGCGCCCCCGAGAGCGCAAACGATTCCCGCGATTCAGGCGGCAAATGCTGAGGCTGGCAACTTCCTCCGATTCGCGGTTCGCCGACGGCAGAAGGCGAGAGCCATCTTACCAGGAAGCAACGCGAATTCTTTCACGAACTGCGAACAGGCGGGTAGAAGCACGAAAAACTTCACCGGACGACAGCTTTCCCGGTTCCTCTTTTTTGACTCGGAGCAGATTGCGCAGTAATGTTCATCTTCGCCCTGTTTCAGCGGAGAGACTCTATCCAGCGGAGCGCGTTGCGTGAAAACAGCCGAGGAGAAAATCCGCCACGCGCTCGATGCCCTGGCGATTGAGCTGCCATCGTGGGGCTTTGCGAACACCGGCACACGCTTTGGAAAGTATGTGCAGCCTGAAGCGGCCACTTCCATTGAGGAGAAGTTTGCCGACGCCGCCCAGGTGAATGCGCTGACCGGCGCCAGTCCTTCCCTCGCGCTGCACGTGCTGTGGGATTTGCCCAATGGCCTGGGGGATGTGCCGAAAATTCAGGCTCTCGAAAAGCAGTATGGGATTCGCACCGGGTCGATCAATCCCAACCTGTTTCAAAGGCAGGAATATAAGTACGGCTCGATCTGCAACCCAGCCGCCGAGGTGCGGCAGATCGCGACGCAGCATCTGCTGGATTCGGTGCGGATTGCAGGAGAGTTGAACTCCCGCGACGTCTCGCTGTGGGTTGCCGACGGCTCGAATTATCCAGGAACGCAGAGCATTCGCAGGCGGATTGACTGGCTGATGGAAGCGATGGCAATCACGCATGCGAAGCTTGGTCCGGACCAGCGCATGCTGATCGAGTACAAGCCGTTTGAGCCGGCCTTCTACCACACGGACATTGCCGACTGGGGCATGGCGCTGCTGCTGGCGCGACACGCAGGCCCGAAGGCGTTTGTGCTGGTGGACACCGGGCACCATTATCCGGGGCAGAACATTGAGCAGATCGTCGCATGGCTGCAGCGGGAGCGCGCCCTCGGAGGCTTCCACTTCAACGACCGCCGCTACGCCGACGACGATCTGACCATCGGCTCGATCGATCCCTATCAGGTCTTTCGTATCTTTTATGAGCTTCTCTCCGATCCCTCAGCGCTCGGGCAAACGGCCTTCATGATCGACCAGAGCCACAACCTGAAAGGCAAGCTCGAAGCGATGGTGCAAACGGTCTGCACGGCCCAGGAGCTGTTTGCGAAAGCGGTGCTGACTGACCGCGAGCGGCTGGCCGAATTGCAGAACGAAGCGCGACTCGTGGAAGCGGAAGAGTGCCTCCGCTCGGCCTTCTGGCATGATGTTCGTCCGGCGATCCGGGCGTGGCGCCGCGGCCGGGGATTGCCGGAAGATCCTCTGGCCGCGCTGCGCGCCAGCGGCTATCTCGAAAGGATTCGCGAAGAACGCCGCGAACGCGACGACCGCTCGACCAGCACTTACGCCTGAGGTTCCGCTCCGGGTGCCCCGCCGCTGACTGCACTGTGCCATGATGATGGTCGGGACGGAAACTGACCCTGTATGAAAACTGGCGTTGCTCTGCGCTTTCTGAAAGACCTCTGGGAGGAAAAAGCGGCCTCTGTTCTGGATGAACCGGAACGGTTGCGTTATCGCTCGAACCTGCTGGGCGCCGATCTGCGCGTCACCAACTTTGCCGGCGGCAACACCAGTTCGAAGATCCGGCAAAAGGATCCGGTGACGGATGAGTCGGCCGAGGTGCTGTGGGTCAAAGGCAGCGGCGGGGATCTGGGCAGCATGCGACGCCAGGGCTTTGCCACGCTGTATCTGGACCGGGTGCGCGCTCTGGAGCGGCAATACCAGGGGGTGGCGCTGGAAGATGCCATGGTGGAGCTGTATCCGCTGTGCACTTTCGGCAACAATCCGGCGGTTGCGTCGATCGATACCCCGCTGCACGCGTTTCTTCCTTTTCGACATGTGGATCACCTGCATCCGGACTGGGGCATTGCGCTGGCGGCGGCAGCGAACGGCAGGTCCAGAATGGAGGAGTTCAACGCGCAGTTTGGTCACCAGCTGGTGTGGGTGCCGTGGCAGCGTCCGGGTTTTGAGCTCGGACGGATGATGCGTCGCGCCGTCGAGCAGAATCCGGGATGCGACGGCATGGTGCTGGGCGGACATGGCCTGTTCACCTGGGGAGAGACGCAGCGGGAGTGCTATCGGAACACCATCACGATCATCGATCAGCTTGGCCAGTTTGTGCAGGCGCATGAAGAGCGCCGCAAGGGGCCGGCGTTTGGCGGCGTCGCTGCCCGGCCGCGGGAAGACCGGAGGGCCCTGGCCATCGACCTGATGCCTTCTCTGCGGGGACTGGTATCAGAGAAAAAGCGGCTGATCGCGACCTTTACCGATTTGCCCGAAGTGCAGCGCTTTGTGAACAGTAAGGATGCCGCAACGCTGGCTCACCTGGGTACCAGCTGCCCGGATCACTTTATCCGGACGAAGATTCGGCCGCTGTTTGTGTCTGTGGATGGAGCCGCCGATGTGCCGGCCCTGAAGACTGCGATCGCCGCCGCGCTCGAGGGTTATCGCCGGGAATATGCGGAGTACTACCAGAAGCATGCGCTGCCGGATTCGCCTGCCATGCGTGATCCGAACCCTGCGATCGTGCTGATTCCGGGTATCGGCATGTTCTCCTTTGGGAAGAACAAGACGGAGTCCCGCATCGCCGGCGAGTTTTACACCAACGCCATTCACGTAATGGAAGGCGCGACGGCGCTGGCGGGCGAGGCCAGTGTGACGGATCTTCCGCAGGCGGGACCGGCGGCTCCCTGCGAGGCCTTCAGGGCGCATGCAAATTATGTGGCATTGCCGGTGTCGGAGGCTTTCCGCATTGAGTACTGGGCGCTGGAGGAGGCGAAGATTCGGCGCCAGCCGCCGGAAAAGGAACTGAGCCGCCAGATTGCGCTCATTGTGGGGGGAGCCAGCGGCATCGGCCATGCAACGGCCCTGCTGGCGGCCGAACGCGGCGCGCACGTTGTGATTGCCGACCGCGACGGGAAGGGCGCCGAAGCCACGGCGAAGGAAGCGCAGGCGATTGCAGGGCGCGAGGCGGTCGCGGTGGTGTCGATCGACATACGAAATCGTGATTCGGTCCGCACTGCCATCCGGCAGACGATCGCTCAGTTCGGCGGACTCGATATTCTCATCAACACCGCGGCCGTCTTTCCGTCCTCTCCCGACGGCGTCATCAGCGACGCGATGTGGGGCGCCACGCTGGAGCTGAATGTGACCTCGAACTTCCTGCTGGCTGAAGAAGCCGCGAAGATATTCGCCGAGCAGCAGCTGGAGGCCAGCGTGGTGCTGACCAGCTCCGCCAATGCCGTGGTGCCCAAGCGCGGCAGCGAGGCCTATGACGTCAGCAAGGCCGCGCTCAGTCACTTGGTGCGCGAACTGGCCGTTTCGCTCAGCCCGAGGGTGCGCGTCAACGGCATCCATCCGGCGACCGTGGTGAAGGGTTCGACGATGTTTCCGCGCGACCGGGTGATCGGTTCCCTGAAAAAGTACAGGATCGAGTTCGATCCGGCGAGCACGGACGAAGAGCTGCGCACGCTGCTTTCCGAGTTCTACGCGCGCCGCACGCTGACCCATCAGCCGATTGAGCCGGAGGACTGCGCGCAGGCGATTCTCTTCCTCGCCGGGGCGAAGGCGCGCTGCACGAGCGGCCATCTGATTCCCGTCGATGGCGGCCTGCCGGAGGCGTTCCTGCGGTGAATTCGCGTCCCGCGATGGTGGCCATCGATCTTGGCGCGGAAAGCTGTCGCGTCTCGCTGCTGCAGTGGCAGGGCGATGCGCCGGCGATCCGCATGGTGCATCGCTTTGCGAATGGACCGGTGCCGCACGGCCAGAGCCTTCACTGGGATCTGGACCGCATCTGCCGGGAGCTGGATCCGGGGCTGCGCCAGTGCGCGGAACTTGCGCCGGAAGGCATCGCATCCATTGGAGTCACGGGGTGGGCCGTGGATTACGTGAGGCTCGATCCCCAGGGACAGCCAGTTGCAAGCCCTTACTGCTATCGCGATCTGCGCGCAGCCAGGGCTATGGCGGAGGCGCACCAGCGCATCTCCCCCGAACGCCTCTATGCTGTGACCGGCGTGCAGATTCAGTCGATCAACACCGTCTATCAGCTTTACGCGGACAGGCTCAGCGGCATACCCGTCGGCACGCCGTGGGTGAATCTGCCGGAGTACATTCTCCACTGGCTGGGCGCGCCGCGGGTGGCCGAATACACCAACGCGTCTCACACCGCGCTGCTGGATACGACCACGAAGGGCTGGTCGCAGGAAATTTTCGACGCCCTGGGACTGGATGCGGCGGCGGCTCCGGAGCTGGTGCCGCCGGGCTCCGTTCTCAGCCCCGTCAGGAATCCTCTGCGCGCGCTGCCGGCGTTTCAGCATACCCGGCTGGTCGCTCCCGCATGCCATGACACCGCCTCTGCGATTGCGGGCATCCCCGCGAAGGATGATTCCTGGGCCTACATCAGCTCGGGGACGTGGTCGCTGGTTGGCGCGCTGCTGCCGGCACCACACAAAACTCCGCAGGCCTGCCGCAAAGGCTTCACCAATCTCGGCGCGGCGACCGGAGACATACTGTTTCACTGCGGGATTCCCGGCATGTGGCTGCTGCGGCAGTGCAGGAACGTATGGGAAGAGACGGCGCCCTGCTCGCTCGAGGATCTGACGGACGCGGCGCAGAAGCTGCCCGCGCCGGAATACGCGCTGGATCTCGACGACCCGGCCTTTCTGTCGCCTGGTGACATGCCGGCCCGCATCAACGATCAACTGGCTGCGCGCGGAATCGCTCCACTTTCCAGCGGTTACGAGGCGGCTCCCGTCTTCGCCCGCCTGATCTTCCATAGCCTTGCTCACCGCTATGCCGCGCTGCTGCGGGATCTGCGCGAGATGACGGGCAAGCCACTGGATCGCATCTGCATGGTGGGCGGAGGCAGCCGCAATCAGCTGCTGAATACGATTACTGCGCAGACCTCCGGACTGCCGGTGCAGCGCTGCTCAGCCGAGAGCTCCACGCTCGGCAGCTTCGCCATACAGTGGGCACGGATCGAGCATCCCAACGCGTCCCTCGATGCCGGGTGTCTCGGGCGGTACGCCGGACATTTGAACCAGGAGGCGATTGGAGCACATGTCGACTAACTCGGGTTTGGGTCGGTGGACGCAGGGCTGGACGACGGAAGCTTTTGTCAGGCCACCGTCGCCGGTGAAAAAGTTGTAATACTTAAGGTGGAAACCATGGATCGATTCGCAAAGCTTGCGTCAACAGCAGCGCTCTTCATTGCCGGAGCAATGGCAGCAGCCCAGATGGGAAATCCGGCCAATGGGCCAACAACCATTCCCGATAACCAGCTCGACCCGGCCAGGAATCTGTCCGGCGCGACACTGGAATCTGCGCTGCACAAGCCACTGCCGGAGCAATATATCTGGACGCGCGCCGATGCCGTCCCTCCGCGCCCATGGGTTGCGAACGGATGGGATCGCGGCAGTCACGAGGACCTGGCTCCTCACTATTTCCGGCGTGTCTTCGAGGTGAAGGCGGCTCCGGTACATGCCACGCTGTACCTGGCGGGTCCGCGCAAAGCGACGATCTGGGTCAACGGGCAGGAAGTTGGCAGCTACGATCTCAACCTCGACTTTCCGATGGGCATCCGTGTCTACGCGTGCGATGTCACCGATGCCCTGCGCGCCGGGAAAAACGTTCTTGCCATCGAAGCGGTACGTGGTCCTGACCACGGCAGCGGAGCCGCGAACCGGCTGAGCGTGCAACAGGCTCATGGCGAGGTGCTGGCCGCGATGATCGTGCCCGGCCCGCGCGGCATTGAGGCCTTCCCGCTGGTGATGAGCGATGCGCAATGGAAGGCAACGATGGAGCCGCCGCCTGCCGGATGGCAACAGGCGACTTTCGACGATTCGAGCTGGCCTGCCGTCGACGATCTGTCGGGCATCGAAGGATCGATTCATCTCTTCCAGTGGAATACCGACGCAGGCATGTACGCGTGGCCCGGATACGACGGCATCTCGCCGTTTCTCGCGCACTACTCGCTGAAGGCAGCCACCGTGAGCCATGTTTATGGCGGGGTCGGCACGATTGAAAATGCCCAGTCCCTCGCCGCCGGTGCCGCAGAGGGGGATCTCACGATTACCCTTCCGCAGGAGCACATCTCGCGCTACAACGCGCCACAGATCCTGCTGGATTTTGGCCGCGAGGTCACGGGGCGACTCGAGTTGCAGTCGGATTCCGATCAGCCTGCCGAAGTTACCGTGCAATACGGCGAATCGGAGGCGGAAGCCTTCATGCAGCCGTATCTCGGCATTGACCCGGTCTATCTGCCGCCTCACGGAACGGCCTACGGTCCCAAGAGCGCCTTCCGCTATGCGATCGTTCGCTTCACCGGCGGCCGCCTGGCACGCTTCCGCAGCATCCGTCTGGATGGAATTGCCTACCCCGTCCGGTACCAGGGCTCGTTCGAATCGTCCGACCCTGAGCTGAACAGGATGTGGACCATTGGCGCGTACACCGCGCATCTCTGCATGCAGGACGATATCTGGGACGCGCCGAAACGCGATCGTGGGCGCTGGATGGGAGATCTCGATGTCAGCGGCCGCACCATCGCCGATGTCTTCGGCGATGACTTCCTCATGCAGGATACCCTGAACCGGCTCATGGGCTCCGCGCCCGTTGAGCGTCACGTGAATGGCATTCCCGGCTACTCCGCTTTCTGGTTGTCCGGCGAAAAGGAATTCTATCTGCACACGGGCTCGATGCAGCAGCTCGAAAGCGTGCACACCCGGCTGGTGCAGCTGCTTGAATATATGGAGAAAGACCTGAATGATCAGGATCTCTTCTCCGACAACACGCATGCCTGGCCCTTCGTGGACTGGTCGCCCGACATGAACGGCTACGATGCCCAGACCCGGATGGCCACGCAATTTGAGTATTATTCAGCATTCCGCGATGGTGCCTGGCTGCTGCGCGTGCTGCATGACGCGAAAAACGCAGCCCGCATCGAGCAGGAAGCGGATGCGCTCAGGGCTGCGGCTCAGAAGTACATGCTCGATGCGCAGGGATCGTTTGGAGACCGATGGCAGCCAAACGCCTACGCGGTTCTCTCCGGCGTGGCCAGCCAGGACCAGTACCCCGGCATCTGGAAGAACTCGCTCTCGGATGTGGGGCACATCGAGTACAACCCTTACATCATCACGCCCTATTACAACTTTTATGTCGTCAGCGCCATGGCTGAGATGGGGCATCGTCAGGCGGCTCTCAACTGGATTCGCCAGTACTGGGGCGGCATGGTGCAGGAGGGCGCGACCAGCTTCTGGGAAGGCTACGATCCCACCTGGTACAAGGGCTCTCTCTTCCATGAGTCGCTGCAGGCAGACAACATGTCCGGCTTGCGGGTGAGCCTGGCGCATGGATGGTCCAGCGGAGTCACGCCGTGGCTCATGGCGCAGGTGCTGGGCATTCAGCCCACCGCCGGCGGCTTTGCCACGGTGAACATTCGGCCCGACCTGCTCGGGCTGAAGTGGGCCAGGGGAACCGAGCCCACCCCGCACGGGCTGCTCGGAGTCTCGATTCGCGACGACGATGGATATACCACCACCGTCACTCTGCCCGCCGACGTTCGGGCCAGCGTCTCTGTTCCCGTCCTGTCGTCAGGCGCCCGGGTGCTCGTGAATGGCCAGGCGCAGCCCAGCACTCGCGCTGAGTCCGGCAAGCGTTCCATCGTCGTCCTCAGCGGTCAGGGAACCTATGTGATCACTTCTCCCTGATCGAGCAAGCGCCAGCAGGAGGAGTGGCTCCCGGTGTGCCATGGAACCAGCGACCCCGCCTTTGGATGAGAAGCTCGGAGGGACCTGCAACCTGGCCTGAGCAAGCGGGCGGCGAGTCGAACGGCTCTGCCCGACCCTGGCAGATGCGGAAGAGCACAGACCTGTCCGCGCTTTCCGACCCCTCGCGCCGTGGGCGGCCCGAAGAATCCGAGTCCCGGAGGGATGGCGCTGTGGATTCCCCGTCCACCTCCCAATGACGCACCCTGCTCCAAATTCCGCAATGCCGGTCAACCACCCGAAATCAGCACATCAGACTGCCCATCGCCCCATACGTCGTAAGCGGTCAAGTGGCTCAGAGGTGAAACACCATTTGCGGGCAGGAGCATGAGGGTACAATACTGGACCAATGACCCTGGAGGAAGTGCGTCGCTTTTTCGCGGAAGAGATCCAATATTTTGCCAATGTAAAGAGCCCGGACCTGGTCGCAGCGTTCGCAAAGGTGCCGCGTGAGATGTTTGTCGGACCGGGGCCATGGAAGGTGGGATTGACCCGTTTTCTGGAGACTCCGGACGCAGATCCGCGACACGTCTACCACAACCTGCCCGTCTCGCTTGATGAGTCACGCAATCTGAACAATGGGCAGCCTGGTTCCCTTGCGATCTGGATTGATGCGCTTGAACTGAAAACCGGGGAGCGCGTTTTTCACCTTGGCGGCGGTGTCGGCTACTACGACGCGATCCTTGCGGAGGTTGTTGGACGGACAGGCGCAGTTGTGGTCGCCGAAGTGGACGCAGATTTGGCAGCACGCGCGCAGAGGAATCTGGCGAACTATGCGAATGTGACCGTACACGCGATCGACGGTACCGAGTTTGACCCGGGCGACTGCGACGCAATCCTGATCAATGCGGGTTGTACGGAGATCCATTCCTGTTGGCTCGACCGCCTGCGCGATGGAGGCCGCCTGATGATTCCGCTCACGATCAAGACAGAGATACCCGGCATGGCTCCGGAACGGCAGACGAATCTCGGCGCGGGAATGATGGTCAAAGTCACGCGACGCGGTTCCGCGTTCCCTGCAGCCGTGCACTCATCGATAGCCATCTTCTCGTGTACAACCATGCGAGACGCCGAGTCCGAAGCGGATCTCCGCAAGGCATTGGCCACGCGGCTGATCGCGAGATTGCAATCTGTCCGCCGCGATGCACACCAGCCAGACGAGACGTGCGTGCTCCATCGCAATAATGTTTGCCTGAGCACCGCAGCCGGTGAGGTGAATCCGTAATTTGGGGCTGCCGAAAAGCCAAGTCCTTCCAGCTGAATTCAGCTGTCCGTACAGTCGGCATGCCAGTGCTTTGGCCATCCTGGCGGAAGAGCCGAATCCGAAACTTCCGCAATGCCGGGTAATTCAGCAATTTGCCGCGCTATGGCACGAACCAGGAGCTCTCAGCGACTCGGCGCGTAATAGCCGGCGTTAACATCGATGGTCGTGTCAGGTCTTGAAGTGCCCACATAAATCTCATGGAAACTTCCATCGTGGGTCAGCTGCGCCGGACGGTAAACCAGCCAATATCGATCGCGAACATCGGCGTCGATCCAGTTCAGGTCGCGGCGAACCTCTGCATTACCCTCATCGAGATAGAACATACGGCCGCCCGTTTCCGAGGTTAAGCGGGACAGGTTTGCGGGACCAGTGGATGGTCCCTGTTCCTCAGGACGAAAGACGTAGACCGCCGTGTTGGCTCGCTGGCATTCGTCAACAGCACTTTTTAGGTCGACCTGGCTGGAAGTGTCCTCGCCGTCAGTGAAAAGCAGGATCAGATTGCCGGAAGCAGGACGATCCGATTCTCCGAACTGGTAAAGGCAGGCGCTGTAGACAGTCTCGAACAGGGCTGTGCCACCACTTGGATTGGCCGATCCGGGAACCGCTTCGCTGACCCCGGCAGCAAGCGCACGAGGATCGCCGGTCCATGGCTGGAGGATTCGGGAGATGTAGCCAAAGTCATCAATAAAGGCACGGTCGGTCTTCAGGTGCAAATACCGCTCGACGTACTCGGTCGCGACAGCGCGGCTGCGATCGCTGGCCCCCTGCATGGACTCGCTGGTGTCGAGCAGAATTCCGGCATGGACAGGCTGGTCACGAAGCAACTTGAGAACGAGGATTTTGCGCGGCGGCTCGAGATTGTCGTAGATTGTCAAATCGCTCGGGGTCAGATTGTTTACACATTGACCGGCAGCATCGTAGGCATGGAAAGTGAGGCTGACCTCGTTCACTGCGACCGTAAACAGCGGTCCGGAACCAGCCACGGAAGACTGAGCCATCGATGGCCGCGTCATCACCCCAAGCGACAGGATCAGCGAACAAGCCAGTGTCGGTACGCGGTGCGTTCGCGATGATGAGAACCAGACAGATTGCGGAAACCGGAGTTCGATCGCCATTGTGCCCGGCTTCCATTATCCATCGGGTCGATCCGTCGGATCGGATGGCCGGCCGCTCGGAAGTTACACCTGCCTGACTGCACCTTCCCCTGCGGTCGTTCGTCCGTTCTCCTCAACGCTGCTGCAATATGCTCCGGCACGGGAGAGAATTGGCAGCGTCATTGCGCAGGCGGACTCCCGGACGAGCGTAGCTGCCTGATCAGCGCCTGGGAATCGGGCCGGCCGCGGAGAGGAGCGAGATCGGGGCTGGTTTCGAGTGTCTCCGGCTCCAGGAATCCGGCTGCGGCCATCTGTTGCAGCCGCTCCATCACACGGTCCGGCTCGGCCTGTGCTTCGGGCAGCGTCGGCACTGCCAGCCTCACAGATCTGCGCAATGCCGGGATGGTGCAAACGCCCCAGCGCCTGAGACTCCTGCTCGAAACGGCGCAGCAGATCCGGGCTGGCCCATGCGGCCTTGATGACTTTCCGCGCGACCCTGCGCCGCGGCTGGTCCGGCTCCGCCTCGTAGACCGCGCCGGTGCCGCCCTCGCCCAGCAGGCGAAGGATGCGGCAGCTGCCGATGGCGGCCGGAATCCGCCGCTTATCTCCCGACGCCGGCTGCAGCCAATGGAAGGGTTGCAGCGTCGCCGGTCAACGCTCCGGGTGCCTGCAGTGTTGTCAGGTCATCGGGCAGCGGCGTGAACCTCCGCGGGAAACCAACTGCAGCCCAGCATGACGAATGGCTCGGCCGCTCTTCAATCGAAAACTACGCCGCGATGTTTACCGATGCGTTATTTCAGTAACGCCGATCATACGCCGGCGCCACCTGATGCTCAGGCGAATCACTCGCCGATTTCGCACACCCTGCCCCCCAACTACACTTTCCTCATGACGAGAGAACGTTGGGCCCAGACAGGAATCACGACTCAATTCCTCATCGTCGTCAGGACCCTGGGTGAGTGCTTCCGGCTCAGGCACGTCCACGGCGCGAACTTCTCTGTCGCAGTCGCGATGCCGTATGTGGGTGGCGCCTTAATAGCTGCTTGCTCCTGCCGGGCAGGCGTGACCCTGTACTTCTTCCGACGCTACACGCTGTCCGCCTGGACCGCGCTGGCGACCGTAGTCATTCTGCTGCTGTACAAAATCATGATGATCGGCTGGTAATGGCCGCTCGCTTCGAACGTGAAGACGATGGAGAACTCACGCGCAGGTCAGCGGTGAAGCACAGCAACTGCAGGCGCGAACTTCCTGCGTACCATGACCTCACCAGCCCGGTTCAGACCAGCCAGATGGAAAACAGTTTTGCCCCGATCGATGTCAGTCCTGTCGAGTTCCATGGACCGCCTCCTGTGCTCACCTCTTACGTTCCCGGAAGGGAAAGAGGCAGCGGGCCATACCAATTCGTTTCGCCACCACATGACTTCAGCGGGCGCCATGTCGCAAAAGATTCGTCGCAGAATGTGCGCGGCCAGTAAGGGCACCCTGAAATCGTCCGCCAGGGCCTGCCATTGCAGGCGTCAAGCCGCCATGGTCGTGACAGAGAGTTCAGGTTAACGCTGCCAGGGCGAAGTGCTGATGTGCTATTGTTCTGTCAACTTTCCAGGTCATCCGGGCATCGTGTCCCGGGTCAGAGGCCCATTGAATGGGGCGCAGCAGCTCGCGCGTAATGTCGCGCTCATGGTTCTGGGCGGAGCGCTCGGGGCCGGTATTGCGCTCGCCGGCGCGCGCGAGCTCCAGATCCGATTTTCAGAAGAAGGCCTGTTGCGCTACGCGCAGATCGTCCTGCGTATGGGCGATAACGCTGCGATGGAGACCCGAAGAGCCGCGCTCCAGTTTTCCAGCGACAACCTGCCATTCTGCTCCGACGAGGAACTGGCCGCCATGCGCCGCTTTGTCTACAACGCGGCATTTGTCAAGGATCTGGGGCGGGAAAAGGACGGATATCTTTATTGCACGTCCGGGCTGGGCAGGCTCGAAAAGCCGGCCAAACTGCCGGTCCCGACGATCGCAGTTCTCAGCCCGGATCTGGCAATCCATGCGAACATAACTCCTCAGGACAAGCTGCTGCTGGCGCCCAATTCGAGCGGGATTGTGATGGTTGCGGAAGGCGTGACGGCCGTGGTTAACCCTGCGCTGCTGGCGCAGGTGGACAATCCGCCCATGCGGGCCACCGGGCTGATCTACGATCGGGAGCATCAGACCGTGGCCCGCGCATTTGGCCATTCCATCCCGCTGCCGGCCAGCGAAGTGCTCGCGCAACGGCCGGTGAAGCAGGACGGGATCTACTACCAGCCGCTCTGTTCCAGCCATTTCAGCGTGTGCGTGGTTGCCGCCGAGTCGCGGCACGACATGCTGACCTTTCATCCGGGATACTTTGTCAGCTACCTGGTGACGGCTTCCTTGTTCAGCACAGTGGGGGGGGCTGTTGGGGATTCTGATCGTGGCCACCGCGCTGCTGTTCTATCACCGGCAGCGCTCGCTGGAGCGCCGTCTGCGGCGCGCGGTTCGCCGGCGGCAGGTGACGTGCGCCTATCAGCCGATCGTGAATCTGCAATCGGGAGAGATCGTGGGTGCGGAGGCGCTGGCGCGCTGGACAGATGAATCGGGCGAATCGGTGCCTCCCGACGTTTTCATCGCCGTGGCGGAGAATGCCGGCTTTATCGGCGAGCTGACGTCGTTGGTCATGGAAAACGTGCTGCACGACCTTGGCGAGATGCTTGTGCATGAAAGTCTCCATGTCACGATGAACATCTTTGCGGCGGACCTGACGGACGAAGGCTTTTTCCCGCACCTGGAGCAATGCCTTCGGCGAAGCGGCGTGCCTCCGGCGGCGCTTGGTTTCGAAATCAGCGAGCACGCCACCGCACTGAAGGACGATGCCATTGCCGTCATTGCGCGGCTGCGCCTGGCCGGCCACGTGGTCTACCTGGACGACTTCGGAACCGGGTACTCGAGCCTTGCCTACCTTCACGATCTGCACGCCGACGCGATCAAGATCGACCGCACCTTTACAAAGACCGTCGGGACGGAAGCGGTCACTGCGTCGGTGTTGCCGCAGATTCTCGACATGGCGTGCAGGCTGGGGCTGAAAGTGACCGTGGAGGGGATCGAAACCGAGGAGCAGGCGGCTTATTTCCGCCGCACGTGCGCGGGCGTGATGGGCCAGGGATGGCTGTTCGGAAGGCCGGTTTCCGCGGCGGAAATCATCGCTCTCATCGAATCGCGCAACGGCGAGAGCACGAAGAAAGGCACGGCCGGTTCTCTGTAGCGAGTTCCTGTGACAAGTACCTCAGCGTGATCCGGAAGCGTGCCAGGCGAGCACTTGTGAGGTGCAATGCAGGGTTCGGCCCTGTCACCGGCCAACCGGCAGTTCCGAGGCTATGGCATCCTGCGGCCTGGCTCCCGTGGGTTAAACTTCCGGATTGCCAGTCCATCCACAACCTGGAAATCCGGAATTCCGCAGCACTCCACGAGCGCTTATGGCGATCGCGCACTCGTCGAGAATCGCTCATGGCGACATGGAGCAGTCCACCTATTTTGCGTCTTTTCCGCCCCTCGGCCCAGGATGCCGGAAAGCAAAGAACCGCTGATTGGGGGGTATGATGATTTGCCCGCCTGGCAACCGAGGAGGAGGTACTGATGACGACGGACACAGACGGAGCCATCCGGATTGGACAGTTGGCGATTCGATTCCTGCTCGACGGCCCCGCGTCGGGAGGTTCCGTCGCGGTCTTCGAGTTTGAGGTTCCGGCTGGCGCAACGGTTCCGGCCGCGCACAGTCATGCATGATGGATACGAAGAGATTATTTACGGTCTCCAGGGAGTGGTGAGCATGACGCTGGAGGAACAGCGGATCGAAGTCGGTCCGGGCAGGGCTGCTGTGCATCCCGCGCGGAGCGGTCCACCGCCTCGACAATCTTCACTCCGCATCAGCCAGGGCGCTCGCGATCATCAGTCCCGGCATCCTTGGCCCGGACTGCTTCCGCGAGATTGCTGTCGTTGTTATGGCCGTAAACGGAGGACCTCCGGACCACGTGGCGATCGCCGCTGTGATGCGGCGCCACGGCCTTAACCCGGCACCGTGACAGGTACCGGGCAGCCTTGCGCGCAAAGACGGGAGAGAATGCCGCAAGGATCGCCCTGGATTCCGATCATTGCCGTAAGGCTCTACCGGTCGCTCGTCAGCCTGCAGGAATAACTCGTGCTGATTCCACACAGCTTCTCCGCCAAATCCAGCCAGCATATTTGGCTGGCTAATTCCTCCAAACCGCTATTCTGAACTTAGGATAGAAAAGAGAGAAAGCCCGCCTGCGCGCGGGCTTTTTACTTCTGCCCGGTCGTTTTTCCACCGCCGTGCCGGCCTTGCTGGCCGCTGTCTTTCTCACTGGAAAACCCATGCCCCTCTTCTGCACCGCTCTCCATGAGGGCCTGCCTTGCGGCCTGCTCGCCCGCCCCGGCCGGTCCTTTTGCTCCGGGCACGATCCGCGCGCCTGCGACAGGCAGTCACGCCAATACTTCCATCAGCGCGGTGAGCGGGCTGCAATCTCGCCCTCCGTGGCCAGGATCACTGCTTCGCCCACAGTCCTCGCTCCTGCCGTGCTGAGGAAGGCGCCCTTCCGGTAAACCCCGCACCAGGCGGCAGAAGCAGCAGGCGAAGTGGCTACTTTTCAGCACGACGCCACTCATCCCCGGCGACCTCAAATAACGCTCGCAGTTTCAGCACCTTGCCACTGCTCAGGGGCACAGGGAAGGCACCTCCTTACTCTTCAGCAGCGTAACGTTACCGAAAGGAGCCCATCCACCAGGCCAAATCCCGGGAACCGCGCCCGCAGTCCATGAATTTCTCCGTGAATTTCTCCGCTTCCTTTCCCGCGCGCTTCCTGCGATACTTGATCGTGCCCGCCTGGTTCGTCCAGCACACAAAATCCAAAAAGGTGACGCAGAAATGTCCGCAAAGTACATTTTTGTGACCGGCGGAGTTGTGTCCAGCCTCGGCAAGGGCCTTGCCGCCGCCTCCATCGGCTGTCTCCTCGAAAGTCGCGGCCTCACTGTCAACCTGATGAAGTTCGATCCGTATCTGAACGTCGACCCAGGCACCATGTCCCCGTTTCAGCACGGCGAAGTCTTCGTCACCGACGACGGCGCGGAAACCGACCTCGATCTCGGCCATTACGAGCGCTTCACCCACGCCAAGCTCGCCCGCGAGAACAACTGGACCACCGGTCGCATCTACGAGCAGATCATCACCCGCGAGCGCCGCGGCGACTACCTTGGCAAAACCGTCCAGGTCATCCCGCACGTCACCAACGAAATCAAGGGCGCCATGCGCAAGGTGGCGTCGGAAAACTCCGTCACCATCGTCGAGATCGGTGGCACCGTCGGGGACATCGAATCGCTTCCCTTCCTCGAGGCCATTCGCCAGATGCGCCAGGAACTTGGCCGTGAAAACACCGTCTTCGTCCATGTCACGCTCGTTCCCTGGATCGGCGCCGCCCAGGAGCTGAAGACCAAGCCCACGCAGCATTCCGTGAAGGAGCTGCTCTCCATTGGGATTCAGCCGGACATCCTGCTCTGCCGCACCGACCGCCATCTCTCCCGCGAGGTCAAGAGCAAGATCGCGCTCTTCTGCAACCTCGAGGATCAGGCTGTGATTACCGCCCGCGACGTCGACTCCATCTACGAAGTCCCGCTCACCTTCGCTCGTGAGGGCGTCGACCGCCTCGCGCTGAAGTACCTCCACGTCGACGCGCCCGAGCCCGACCTCAGCAAATGGTCCGATCTCGTCCACCGCTGCTACAACCCCCGCGACGAGGTTTCCATCGCCATCTGCGGCAAGTACGTCGAATACGAGGACAGCTACAAATCGCTCAAGGAAGCCCTCGTCCACGGCGCGCTCGCCCTCAATCTCAGGCTCAGCGTCACCTGGATCGAAGCCGAGGGTCTTGAAGACCCCGGCTACGAGGCGCAGCTCCGCGGTTACGACGGCATCCTCGTTCCCGGCGGCTTCGGCAAACGCGGCATCGAAGGCATGCTCAACGCCATCCGCTGCGCCCGCGAGCGGAATGTCCCTTACTTCGGCATCTGCCTCGGCATGCAGACCGCCTGCATTGAATACGCCCGCAACGTCTGCGCCCTGCAGGGCGCCAACTCGAGCGAATTCGATCCCGCCACGCCGCACCGCGTCATCTACAAGCTGCGCGAGCTCACCGGCGTCGAGGAAATGGGCGGCACCATGCGTCTCGGCGCCTGGACCTGCCTGCTCCAGCCCGGCTCTGTCGCTGCCCGGGCATATGGCAAAACCGAAATCTCAGAACGTCACCGTCATCGTTACGAATTTAATCGTGACTACGAGGCGCTGCTCACCGGCGCCGGCCTCCAGATCACGGGCACCACCCCCGACGGCACCTACGTCGAGATCGTCGAGATTCCCGGACATCCCTTCTTCCTCGGCTGCCAGTTCCATCCGGAATTCAAATCCAAACCGCTCGAGCCGCATCCGCTCTTTGCGGCTTTTGTGAAGGCGAGCTACGAGAACCGCCTGAAATCCCGTCGCGAAGAGCCCGCGAAAGCCGAAACCGTCCAAAGCTGAAACCTGGCTGCTGGCCGCTGCCCTGTGACTGAGGTCACTGACGCCCCGCTCCCGCCGCGCTATTCAGGAAGGCAGCCCCAACGGGAGCCGCTATGGACTATCTCAGTCGCGCCTGCCTGGAAGCTGTCTCCGCCGCCAGCTTTCGCGCCCGCCATCCCTATCCCTGGTCCTCTCTGGAGAACAGCCTCACGCCCGAAGGCTACGAGGCGCTTCGCCAGACCATGCCCGACACCGCGCAGGCCGACAAACAGGTCGGCAAAAAGCGTGGCTACGGCCAGGCGCCGCACGATCGCTTTTTGCTCCACTACCGCCCCGGCGTCGAAATCGCTCAGCCCTGGAAGGAATTCCTCGCCGAGCTGCAGGGCCCCGTCTACCAGGACTTTCTGCGTCGCATGCTCGGCCCGCACAACTTCATCCCCACCTTTGAGTGGTATTACGCCTGGCAGGGCTGCGCCGTCTCGCCGCACTGCGACGCTACCCGCAAGTTAGCCACGCATATCTTCTACTTCAATACCGAGCAGGACTGGAAAGCGAGTTGGGGCGGGCAGATCCTCATCCTCGACAGCGAGCGCCGCTTCGCCGCGCATTCCGCGCCGCAGTTCGACGATCTGAAAATCGCCGCCGCCCTTGAGCCACGCGGCAACGGCAGCCTGCTCTTCCAGCGCACGCCGCATTCCTGGCACGGCGTTCGCCCGCTGCAGTGTCCGGAAGGCAGCCTGCGCCGCCTCTTCATCGTTACCGTCAACGTGCCCAGCTTCCAGGTGTGGTGGCGCCGCATGCGCGGCAAGGATCCCGACGGCTTCCGCCTTGAAGCTGCCTGAATCGCAGCCCTGTACCCTGCACCCTGCACCCTGTACCCTGTTTTTGTGAGTTCCGAATTCGAAATCGGTCCCGTCCGCGTTGGCAACGGACGCCTTTTTCTCATCGCCGGCCCCTGCGTCATCGAGAGCGAGGCCCATGTCCGTAAAATGGCCGACGCGATACAGCGCATCGCCGCGGACCTCGACATCCCGTCGATCTTCAAAGCCTCGTTTGATAAGGCCAATCGCACCTCCGTTTCCAGTTTTCGCGGCCCTGGCGTCAAAGAAGGCACGGCCATCCTGCGCCGCCTCGCCGAATCCACCGGCCTGCCCGTCCTCACCGACGTGCACGAGCCCGCTCAATGCGAAGTCGCCGCCGAAGGCGCCGATGTCCTTCAGATTCCCGCGTTCCTCTGCCGCCAGACCGATCTGCTCGTTGCCGCCGCCCGCACCGGCCGAGCCATCAACGTCAAGAAAGGCCAGTTCGTCGCGCCCTGGGACATGCGTCACGCCGTCGAGAAAGTCGCCTCCACCAGCAATCCGCGCGTCTTCCTCACCGAGCGCGGCGCCAGCTTCGGTTACAACAATCTCGTCGTCGACATGCGTTCGCTCGCCGTCATGCGCGCCTTCGCGCCTGTCGTCTTCGACGCCACGCATTCGGTCCAGATTCCTTCCGGCTCCAGCGGTGTTTCCGGAGGTCAGCCGGAGTTCATCCCGCTGCTGGCCCGCGCCGCCGTTGCCGCCGGTATCGACGGTATCTTCCTCGAGGTCCACGACAATCCGGCTCAGGCCAGATCCGACGGCGCCAACGCCCTGGATCTGAAGAACCTGAAACCTCTGCTCGAATCTCTCCTCGCGATTCATCAGTCCGCTGCCGTTCCGGTTTCATCTCCGAGGTAGTCCTGGCGCGGACGTGCCGGTCGCCCGGGAGGTCAGTCCCGGCCAGCCCCGTGCGACAATGAGGGGACAGGCCATGAAATCGCCCGCCGCTGTCGCGCCGTCGCCCGCCACAATCACGCCGGAGCTGCTGGCCCGGCATGGCATCACTCCGGACGAATACCGCCGCATCCAGGACGCGCTCGGCCGCACGCCAGGTCTCACTGAGCTGGGCATTTACAGCGTCATGTGGAGCGAGCACTGCTCCTACAAATCCTCCAAAGTGCACCTGAAGCGCCTGCCCACGCGCAGCAAGCTCGTCGTTCAGGGGCCAGGCGAAAACGCCGGCATCATCGACGTCGGCGACGGCTGGGCCTGCGCCTTCAAGATCGAGTCGCACAACCACCCCAGCTATATCGAGCCCTATCAGGGCGCGGCCACCGGCGTCGGCGGCATTCTGCGCGACATCTTCACCATGGGTGCGCGCCCGCTGGCCGTCATGGACTCGCTCCGCTTCGGCCCGCTCACTCCCGACCGGGACACGCCTGAAGATCTGTTTCACAGGAACCACTCCGTCGTCGAAGGCGTCGTCCACGGCATCGCCGGCTACGGCAACTGCTTCGGGGTTCCCAATCTCGGCGGCGAAACCAAGTTCGAGCCCTGCTACTCCGGCAATCCCCTCGTGAACGCGTTCGCCCTCGGCCTCGTTCGCCGCGATGAAATCTTCTATGCCAAAGCCAGCGGCATCGGCAATCCGGTCATTTACGTCGGTGCGCGCACCGGCCGCGACGGGATCCACGGCGCGACCATGGCCAGCGAAGAATTCAGGGAGGGCTCGGAACAAAAGCGTCCCAACGTCCAGGTGGGCGATCCCTTCATGGAAAAGCTTCTTCTCGAAGCCTGCCTCGAAGCCATGAAGACCGGCGCCGTCGTCGGCATTCAGGACATGGGCGCTGCCGGCCTCACCTGCTCCACCTGCGAAATGGGCGCGCGCGGCGGCGTCGGCCTCGAGGTCGAGCTGGACCACGTCCCTCAGCGCGAAACCGGCATGTCCGCCTATGAGATCATGCTCAGCGAATCGCAGGAGCGCATGCTCCTCGTCGCCGAGAAAGGCCGCGAGCACGAAGTCCTCCGCGTCTTCGACAAATGGGGTCTTGAAGGCGTCATCGTCGGCACGGTCATTCCGGAGCCGCGCCTGCGCATCTTCCAGCACGGCGAGCTGGTCGCGGACATTCCCAACCGGTCCCTCACCGATGATGCGCCCGTCTACCATCGTCCGGTCGGCACGTGGTCGCGTCCCGACCAAATCAAAGTCCCGCTCGACCCTCCGCCGCAGATCCTGGAAGAGTTGAAGAAGCCGCGCGACTACACCGCCGACCTCAGAAAGCTGCTCGCCTCGCCGAACATCTGTTCCAAACGCTGGGTCTACGAGCAATACGACTCCATGGTGCAGACCAACACCGTGCAGGGGCCCGGCGGCGAAGCGGGCGTGATGCGCATCAAGAATTCGGGAAAGCCGGGGCACGAACGCGGCCTCGCCATGGCGCTCGCCGGCAACGGTCGCTGGTGCTATCTCGACCCGAAACTCGGAGCCATGCTCGCCGTCGCTGAAGCTGCGCGCAAAGTCGCCTGCACGGGAGCCACGCCCGTCGCCGCGACCAACTGCCTCAACTTCGGCAATCCTGAGAAGCCGGAAATCATGGCGCAGCTTTCCGCCGCCATCGACGGCATCGCCGAAGCCTGCACCGCCCTCGGCACGCCCATTACCGGCGGCAACGTCTCGCTCTACAACGAGACTAAAGGCGAAGGCATTTACCCCACGCCGGTCGTTGGTGTGGTTGGCATCATCGATGATGTGACGAAAGCCGTGCCGGCAGGGTTCGGCGCCGACGACAAGCTTGTTCTCCTGCTAGGTTCTCCCTCGAGCAAGGACATCTCGGAGCTTCAGGAGGAACTCGGCTCTTCGGAATTCGCCAAGACAATCCTCGGCGAAACTTGGGGACGTCCTCCCCGACTTGATCTGGATCGCGAGGCAAAGCTGCAGGCATTCCTGAGACACATTGTCGGGGCGGGGCTGATTACTTCCGCGCAGGATGTTGCGAGTGGTGGAATTGCCGTTGCGCTGGCGAAGGCATGTATCCAGCAGAACGTAGGCATTCATGCAAACCTCTCCGGCCTGAAATGGGCAAATCAAGGTCCATCGAACCTCCCCGATCAGCCGTCAGATGGAATCCTTACGGAGAGCGCGCTCTTTGGAGAGCACAGCTCGATGGTCCTGGTCAGTGGTTCGGTGCGAGATATTGGCAAGGCAACTCAGCTCGCACAGAAATCCGGCATTCCGG
>DATJSY010000022.1:0-7520 GCA_035503835.1 Acidobacteriaceae bacterium
TCAGAATTTGACACCAAATGACACCAAGTCGGAAAGGAGTGTAGCTGTAAGTTATTGATTATTTGGTGGACCTGGTCGGGATCGAACCGACGACCTCTTCCATGCCATGGAAGCGCGCTCCCAGCTGCGCCACAGGCCCACAGAGACTATCTTATTTTCATGGACCGGGATCGATTCGTCAATCGCCTGCAAACCCGCCCGCGCACCGTCTCCTCAGCCATCGGCCCACTTTCTCCCTCTTCCTGGCAACTGGGAGTGGGCGACAGGCATCGTGCGTGTCATATGTTAAGTCGCTTCGGTTCCACTCTCCTGCTGCTGGCGGCTGTCGCAGCGCCCGCGGCGGCGTCCGCTCAGTCCGCGGCCCCCTCCCCGCTCGGCCCGCTGCGCGCTGCGCTCGCTCAGGTCAGTCAGTCGGTCAACGCCGTGCAGACTCGCCGCTGGAAAGCCCCTGCCTCGGTTCGTTCGGCTGTCGATGGAGACGTCGAGGCGATCCAGCGCGACCTGAACGGGACCCTGGCGGGCCTGCTGCAGCAGGCCGATGCTGCTCCGGGCTCCGTTCCGGCCCAGTTTGCGGTCTACCGCAATGTCGACGCGCTCTACGACACGCTGCTGCGCGTGGTGGAAACCGCCGAACTCGCCGCCCCCGAAGACGAAATCTCGGCTCTCGAATCGGCACTCCAGGGACTGGAGACCGCGCGTTCCTCGCTCGGCGACACCATTCTCAGCGGCGCCCAGTCGGAGCAGACTCAGCTTGTGCGCTTGCGCAGTGCCATCAACGCCGCCGCTGCGGCGCAGCGCACCCCCATCAAAACCACGGTCATCGACGACTATTCCGCACATGAGGCGCCGGCACACCACCGCCCAGCGGCCAAAAAACCAACCGCTGCTACCAGAAAACCGTCGTCCAGCTCTTCCTCCTCGACCCAGCCCGGCTCCAATCCGCACTAGCTTTTTCCCCGAACCGCCGATTCTCGGGAACTCTGGCGCGTCGCCGCGTGTCTAACTCTAAAGAGCGAGCGAGGATGCGGAGCTCGGCGGCGCCGACCAGCCCGCCGGGTTCCGAAGACTACGCTCCGGAGCCGCAGAATCCTGTTAGGCTGAAAGGAGCAGTCAGTGCAGGCGGAGACGGCCGTGAGTAATCTGGCAGGCGTGGTGGGCATCCATCCCGATGAAGCCGCTGTGGTCGAGCAGCTCAAAGCGGGATCTGAGGAAGCCTTCGCGTGGCTCATTTCCCGCTACCAGCAGCCGCTCTTCAGCCTGATCTACCGCATCCTTCCCAATCCCGGCGACGCCGCCGACATTACCCAGGAAGTCTTCGTCAAGGTCTTTCGCGGCATCTCGCGCTTTCACGGCGAAGCCAGTCTGAAAACCTGGATCTATCGCATCGCGCTCCACGAGGCGCTCAATCAGCGCCGCTGGTGGACTCGGCATCAATGCCGGGAAGTGGCCATCGAGTCCCCCGCTGACGATGACCAGCACTTCGTCTCTCCTCTTGAGAGCCTTGCCGACACCGGGGAATCTCCGTTTGACGCCGCCGCGCACTCCGAGTTGGCCGGCCGCGTGGAGGCTGCTCTCCGCCACGTCCCCGAGCCGTTCCGGACCGTCGTCGTCCTGCGCGACATTGAAGGGTTCGCCTACGAAGAGATTGCCGAAATCCTCAAGACCAATTCCGGAACGGTGAAATCTCGACTCACGCGCGGCCGCGCGCACCTGAAGAATCGTCTGGCGCCGTACATCGAAGCTGCCAGCCGCCGTCCTTCCTCCACTGTTCCGTTGCCGGTTCCCCACGCCTGCTCAGCTGAGGAGGCCGTATGAAAACCTGCAGATCGATACGCGCGCAGTTCTCCGCCTGGCTGGATGGCAGCCTGAGCGGAGTGGCCATGCAGTCGGTCGCTGACCATCTGCGGGTGTGCGCCGCGTGCGACGAGGAATTCCGCCTCTGGCGCTCCACCCAGCAGTCGCTTGCCAATTTGGGCCCGGTGCGGCCGCCCGCCGACCTTGGCCTGCGCATTCGCGTCGCAATCTCCCGCGAGCAGGCGCGCACGCCCCGGAACGCCCTGGCCACCTGGAAAGTCCGCTGGCAAAACAGCGTCGCCCCGTTCCTGCTGCAGGCTTCCGCGGGTCTGGCCAGCACAATCGTTCTGGCCGGCACCATGGCGTTTCTCATTGGAGCCTTTGCGGCGCCCGAGCCGGCTTCGGCCCGCGATGAATCCGCCGGGATGGCCGTCGGACCCCGTTTCCTCTACTCCACGGTGGAGGCCAGCCCCGGTACCCTCTCCGACAAGGGCAGCCCGGTTACGGTGGAGGTTTTCGTGAGCGCGGAGGGCGAAGTCTACGACTATCGCATCGTCTCGGGGCCCACGGACCCGGCGACGCGCGCCGACATCGAGACCCTGCTGCTCTCCAGCGTTTTCAAGCCCGCCGAGTCCTTTGGCGAGCCTGTCCGCGGCGTGGCGCTGCTCTCTTTCTCCGGCGTTTCCGTCCAGGGATAACCCCCGTTATTGTGCGGTTACTGTTGCGTACTCCGATGGGGCGGCCCTCTCCCCGGAAGTGGCACCCGGCCTTCGCCTCGCGGGTGCTATAGTCCGGGTTATGCTGCACAGATTGCGTCACTTGCTCCGGGCCGGAATGCTGTCGGCCGCAATCCTGCTGTGCTTCGCCCCAGCAGCGCATGCCGATGCCGGCGTCCCCATGCTGCCGGTTCAATACCCTCAAATTCTTCTTTTCATCTTTCCCATCATCCTGATCGAAACGGCTTATCTCCGCTGGCAATTAGGTACGCTGCTGCGCCGGACAACCATAGCCGTCAGTGCCACCAACCTGTTTACCGTTGCGCTCGGATACCCTCTCGCCTGGCTCATCTACCAGGGCCTCAACGCCATCATCGGCTTCCCTCCCGGCGAGAACGACGTCTTCGGACACCTGTGGCAGCTCCCCATGTGGGTCGCTGTCAAGGTCTATCCTGGCTGGTTGAGCCCGCAGCAGCAGATCGGCCTGGTTCTCTTCATCTATCTCATCCTGCTGGCTCCCGGTTACTTCCTCTCCGGCATGGCCAAGCGGTGGCTCATGGACTGGTACGATTTGCTGGCCTTCAAGGGAAGCACGCAGGAAGCCGTGTGGAATGCCAATCGCTATTCGTACATCTTTCTTGCTGTGGTCGGCTGCGTGCTCCTCTATCGCGCCTACGCCCCGATGTAGCAGAGATTTCCGGCAGCAACGGCCGGTGAGACCTCACAGCTGTGCGTCCGTGCGGTCCTGACTGATTTTATTGGACCGGTAGCGTCAGGTCCGGCGGTGGCGGGTCGTCCACCGGGCGAGCGAACTCGCGCTCTAACCGCTCGTTGATGCCCGCGTGAGCGAACTCAGCCGCCACCCGGACGCCGTTCATGATCGCCTGGTCGTTCGATGATCCGTGGCCGATGATGCACACGCCGCGGACGCCGAGCAGCGGCGCTCCACCGTACTCCGAGGGATCCAAACGGCGGCGGAAAGCATTGAACGCGCGCCGCGACAGCAGCGCTCCCACCTGCGCGGTGACCGTCTGGTTCAGCGATGCCTTCAGCATCTCGCGAACCAGGCGGCTCAGGCCTTCCGAGGTCTTCAGGGCGACGTTGCCCACGAATCCGTCGCAGACGATGACGTCGCAGTTCCCGTTGTAGATGTCCCGTCCTTCCACGTTCCCGATGAAATTGATGGCCAGAGCGCGAATCAGTGCAGTCGCTTCGCGGGTGAGGTCGTTGCCCTTGCCTTCTTCTTCGCCGACTGAAAGGATGCCGACGCGAGGCCGAGGGACACGCAGCACCGAGCGTGCGTACAGTTCGCCCATCACGGCAAACTGCTCGAGGTTCTGCGGCTTGCAGTCGACGTTGGCGCCCACGTCGAGCAGGACGCACGGCGAGCCGGAGAGCGTGGGCACCACGATGGCCAGCGCGGGACGGTCGACGCCGGGCAGCGCGCCCAGGGTCATCTTGGCCGTGGCCATCCCGGCGCCGGTGTTGCCCGCGGTGAAAAAGCCGGCGCAGCGCTTTTCCTTCACCATCTTCAGCCCAATGCGCATCGAGGAGTTGCGCTTGGTGCGGACGGCGTGAGCCGCCTTCTCGTCCATGCCGATGTATTCCTCGGCGTGCACGATCTCGACAGGCAGGCGTGCGAAGCCCAGCGCCGCTTTCAGCCGCGGACGGAGGAGGTGCTCTGGGCCGACCAGGTGGACGCGAACGTTCTGGTGACGGCAGGCGAGGATCGCACCCCGTATCTCAGGCTCGGGGGCCTTATCCGAACCCATGGCGTCGAGAGCGATGTCGGTCAGCATCTGCCGTGTCGTGTGCTAGCTGGCTTCCTTCACTTCCAGAACTTCGCGGCCTTTATAGGTGCCGCATTTGGGACAGACATGGTGAGGCAGTTTGCGCTCGTGGCAGTTAGGGCACTCGGAAAGCGCGCCGGCGGTCAGGGCGTCGTGAGCGCGGCGCGTGGACGTGCGCCGCTTGGAGTGGCGCCGCTTTGGATTGGGCATTGCAAAGTCCTTTCGCTGCCCCCGTGCAGGCGCGCGAAGCTGATGATCGCAGAGGCACGCCGGCGCCGGGTCAAAACAGAGTTTTATTTCGGTAACGAACGCTACTCGTTACCCGGACCCAGCCGGCTGCGCAGTTCTGAGAGCGCCGACCACCGCTGATCGGCCGAAGCCGGGTCGCAGGTGCATGATTCGGTGTTCAGATTGCGTCCGCAGCGCGGGCAAAGTCCCTGGCAGTCAGGGCGGCAAAGCGTACGAGCGGGAAGGGATAGCAGCACCTGCTCCCGCAGAACGTCTTCGAGCACCAGACCTTCTCCCTGATAATAACCGATTTCCGTCTCGGGCGCGCCCAGGGAGCGGTCCGGCGGCCCCGCATCCGCGCCAAGGGGGCGGAAAATCAGGTCGAACTCGCCGCCCAGGCTGTGCTGTACGGCTTCAAGGCATCGCGCGCAGGGAGCCTCGAAGGTCCCGGACCAGTGGGCGCGCATCCGAATGTCGGCGATGACCTCACGGGGACCGCGGTGCTCGCGGAGCAGCTCGGCCTGACCCCGGACGGCAAGCGGGCCCGTCTGGGTGGCTTCTTCGCCATAATCGATGTCGCCTGGCGGCAGGCCCAGATCGAATCGGACAGGTTCGTGTTCGAGGTCGACGAGAGTGATGAGCATACGGCGGTCCTTCCAGGTACCTGAATTAAGGGTACGTAGTAGGGAAGGTGCGGGTCAACGTTTGGGGGATGGACTTTTGTGGAGGGGGGGGTAGAATGGCGCAAACTATGAATATTCAGGGTGCTGGGCCGTCCTTGCTGGCGGAGATGCACTTCAATATTATCTGGCCGCAGTTCATCATGACGATGGCTGTCGTGGTGGGCGTGGTGGGCTATCTCGTCTGGCGCGCGGTAAAGAAGTAGCGCAGCGGACGAACCTGGGTCGCTGCTCAGACGCGAAAACGGCCGGAGTCTCCGGTGACGCTGACGCGTTGCATCCCTGCCTTTGCTCTCGCCCTTGAATTCACGCCGCCGAGTCACCCCCTGGCGGCGGAAGTGAACGCAAGAGTCAGAACCGTGATGTCGTCCTGCTGGCCGTAGGCTTCCGCCGCGGCAGCGATCTGCTTAGCGGATTGATTGCTGATGGCCCGCGTCCGCTCGAAGCCGAACAGCTCCCCGCTGGCCGACTGCGCCTCTACAACCCCATCGGACAGAAACGTGAGCGTGTCGTTGGGAGCGAGTTGCACCGTGCTTTTCGCGTAGCCGGTGTCCGCCGTAATGCCGAGCGGCAGCCCGGGCAGCAGCGGTACTTCCTCGCCGTTGCGGTAGGGTGCCAGATGGCCGGCGTTGGCGAAGGTCAGCGATCCGTCCAGGCCAATGCATGCGCAAACGCAGGTGGCGAAGCCGCCTTGCTGGCGATCGAGCAGCAGCTCGTTCAACTGATGCAGGACCGCACTGGGATCCTGATCGCGCGTTATGTCCAGCGCCCCCACCAGCGCCGAGACGAGCATGGCTGCGCCCATCCCCTTGCCGCTCACGTCGCCAACCACCACGCGCGTGAGGCCGCCCTCCAGCAGCGCGGTGTGAAAGAAGTCGCCGCCCACCTCCTCTGCAGGACGGTAAACGGCTTCGATCTCGAGTCCGGGAGCATGTTCCTGCGCCGAGCGCAGCAGCAGGGCCTGGACGCGCTGCGCCGCCTCCAGTTCCGCCGCGGCACGGGCCTGTTCACGGCTGATGCGGGCGAAGCGGAAGAACATGACCATCGCGATCGCGAGCAGGAACAGCAGATCCCCGAGATCCGACACCTGCAAACTGATGGACCCCAGCGGAATGGGATTGGCAAGGAAGTCGGCATGTCCCCAGCCGGAAAGAATGGATGCCGTGCCAACATCCGTGATGGCCGTGGTTGCGGCGGGAAAAAGACTGGGCAGAATCAGCCACCCCGCTTCCCGATTGCCCCCGCGGTACCAGACGAAGAGCAGCACAGGCAGCAGCAGCGCAGCGGGCAGAATCACCAGTGCCTCGGCCATCGCATACACGCTCGAGGAAAATCCGGGCCAGGTGGCCAGCGCCGAGACCATCACCATCGCCAGCAGCAGGCCCTCGTAAACGCGCCAGATGCGGCCCACGCGCTTGCCGGCGAAAGTAAATGTGAACTGGATCTGCATGATGGTGAAGACATAGATCAGCGGATCCCCCAGGAAATTATCCCAGGCCTCGGAGAGAACCCCCGCCGCCGCGCTGAAGACGAGCAGGTTCGAAAGGCCCAGCAGGCAAAGATAGAGCCCAAGCCACAGGTATTCGGCATGCCTGCGCTGGCTGCGCCACAGCGCGAAGGCGGCCAGGCCGGCCAGGATCAGCAGCAGATTGACTGCAATCGAGGGCAGCGCCAGATAGAGGCGCTCGCTCTGCATCGCGGCGCGCTCGCTCTCGATGGCGTCCGGCGGACCCAGCGCTGCCGAGAGGAACAGCGGCAGGTGCCACGCCGTATAGGTGCGCAGGGCGTCGGTGCGCAGGGCGATCTCCACATCGCTCGCATCCGGCAGCGCAAAAACCTGCTCTGTGGGCCGTGTTGCGCCGAAGAGAGGCCGCAGTGCCGCTCCCGGCGCCTTTTCCCCGTTCAGAAACAGCTCATAGGTTCCCGGACCGCCCTGCAGCAGCAGACTCAGCGGTGCATGGTCAGCGCCGAGATGCAGGCGCACGCGGTACCATCGCCAGCCAGGCTCGGCCGCATCCAGGTTATCCAGATTGGCGGGCTCCCAGGCGCTGTCGTCGAAGCCGGGCTGGGCCCAGCTCAGGCTGTCTCCCCCATGCGTGCGCCAGCCGTCGCCCAGATCGAGCACGCCCGGCGGCAGGTGGGTCGCGTCGATGGCGGAGAGCGCATGAGCACCGCTCGAATCCGCTCCGGCAGCCTGAGCGTGGGCTGCAAAGGGCGCAACCAGCGCGATCCAGAGAGCGAAGAGGACGAGCCGGCGCATACACCACTCCAGTGTGACGGGAACCCGGGGATGTCGGCAATCTATCACGGCC
>DATJSY010000023.1:0-79246 GCA_035503835.1 Acidobacteriaceae bacterium
GGGTTCCGGGTCCGACTAAACAACGGGCTCACACGCACCAGGGAAAAACCGACCTCTGTGCCGATGACGCAAGACCAATCTAAATTAACCACGATACCCGTTTCATCCCCCGCGGGTCGGCAACGCCGGTGAGAGACTAAACTGAAGAAGAAATGCTGCGTCTCCGGCTTCATCCCGTCCTGACGATTGTCCTGCCTGCCGCAACCGCGCTGTTTCTGGCGCTGCCTCTGGCTGCTCAGCCGCAGAATTCCAGCTCCGCGCAGTCGCCCTCGTCGTCAGCCACGCAGCAGAAAAAGCAGGACAAGAAGGACAACGCCGGCAAAAAAGACTCCGCCCAGCAGCAGAATCCCTTCCCGGAGGCGCAATCCGAGAAGGCCGCGCAGCAAGCTCAGCAGGCCCGGCGGCAGAATCCGCCCTCCGCGCCCGCGCCGCAAGCTGCGCCCAGCTCCCAACCGAAGCAGGGAACTTCGACAGCCGATCAGAATCCCTTTCCCGAGGCTGAATCCGAGAAGGCCGCCAAAGAGGACCAGCAGCGTCAGAATCCCGCCCCTGACAACCAGGGTTCCAATAGCTCGCAGGATTCCAGCAGCTCGGCCGTCAAAGGCCTCAATCTGACCACAACCGAGGACAAGCAGTTCGCGCCCGGTTCGGCCCTCAACCCCTCCCTCGGCCTCCAGGATACGAAGGTCGGCACGTTTTACCTGCAGTCCGGTGACTGGAAGGGCGCGTACAGCCGCTTCCTCGAGGCCACGCAGGTCGATCCCGGCGATGCCGAGGCCGTCTACGGATTAGCCGAGTCCGCCCGCCAACTGGGCTACCGCAAAGTCGCCATCCGGAACTTTCAGCTCTATCTCAGCGCGATCCCCAGGGGCCAGCACGCCAAGGACTGCCGCAAAGCCCTCAAGGAGATGGGCGCTCGGCCCTGATCGCCGGCTCCGGCCCGGATCACCAGGCGCTTTCGTCTAAATAGCTTCCTCTGCTCAGGTTTCTTCCGCTTTACCCCGCCGCGCGGTGATATAGTTTGCCCACGGAACTTGCTCTTCTGTACCTCCTTTTTCCCCCGAAAGGTGCCGGGTTCTCATTTTATGGATCCCGAACTTCAGCAGATCTGCGATGTATTCCGCGCCCAGCTGGCGAATTGCCCCAGTTCGTGGTGCCAGCTTCATCCCCACGACGACGACCGCCAGTGGAGCGCGCAGCAGCTCATGGAGCATCTGGTGCTGGCTCTGCGCACCTCGTCGCGTGTGCTGGAGACGCGTGTGCGCCGCGGCCGGCCCACGCGCAGCAAGTCCACCCTGCTGGAGCGAGTGCTGCGCTTCCTCATTCTTTCCCGCAGGCGCATGCCGCTGGGCGCAGCCGCGCCCCCTTTTGTCCGTCCCGGCGCGCTCTGCTGGCCGCCCATGGATGGCGCCGAGCTGTCCGATATCTTCCGCCAGGAAATGGAAGCCATGGACCGCCTGCTGGTCCGCTGCGAAGAGCTCTTCGGCCGCCGTGCCCCCGCCACCCATTACCTGCTGGGACCGCTGCGCCCCATGCAGTGGCGGCGCTTCCATATCATCCATTGCCGGCATCATCTGGAGCAGTTGCATCGCATCCAGCAGGAACTGGGACACGCCGGACCCGCCCGGCCCACGCTGATCTCCGCAGGGAAGATAACGGCCAGGTCTGAAAGGGCCGCCGGTTAATCCGGCAGCCCCTCCCGTCTTACTTGATGATCACCACGTTCATGCTCCACGGCTGCAGCGTCAGCGTGTACGGCAGCGCTGTCGAGCCCAGGTCCGTGGTTGTCGGCGGCGCCCAGTCGACGGTGCTGTAATCGTGCGTCGAATTGTACGTGCACGGGAAGGGAGTAAATGTCGAAACCGAATCCGCCTGGCAGTTCACGTTGGTGTAGTCGTAGATCTCCTTGTCGTACGTGATCACCTGCATGTCGGTGGTCGTCGTCTGCGACGGGTCGTTGAGAGTGATCTCTACCGGCTCAGCCGTCGTCGCATTCAGGTTGAACAGCACCAGCGCCGTCCCACCGCTGTGCGTCGCCGCATACGCCTTCACATCCGTGGGGTCGGCGCCGCTCACCGTCGCCGTTAGCACGTTCTCGCCGTTCACCGCCACATTGCTGAAGAGCTGGAACGCCATCGCCGTCGGGCTCAGTGTCCCGGCAGCCCCGTCGTTCGTGCAGCCGGCGCTGGTATCCGCCGAACCGGCAGAGAAGATGTCCTGCGCGCCCCAGTCCTGCCACCCGTACAGGCTCGAATTATTGGGGGGAAGGAGATCACCGTCTGCAGCGCTGCCAACGCCCTCGCAGTTCCCGTACCCGTCCCACCACGTCAGGCGCGAGACCCCGTCGTTCATCGCCTCGCCCAGAATCTGCCCGGCGTACAGCGCCTGTGTGATCGACCAGTTCTGCGTGCCGCCGTTCCCGCTGTTCGACGAGATTTCGCCCACGTAAATCGGCGTGGTCGCCTCGCCCGCGATCGACAACTCGTTCTTGAGCGTGTTGATGTTCGTGGTGAAGTTCTGCACGTAGGTGCTGAGCAGCGAGCTGTCAGAGGCGTCTTCGCCCTGGTATTGCGGATAATAGTGATACTCCACAAAGTCGTACGACCCCGCCGCATCGCCCAGCACCGTGTGGTCCCAGCCGCTCGAGCTGCCGTCCGCATCCACCACCACGCCCACCAGCGTGTTGGCAGGATTTCCGCCGGCATTCGTGATCGCCGTCTTGATGGAGTCGTAGTAGCCGCTCGACCCGATCACCGCGTCCGCGTACGTCGTCGGATCGTGCGGGCTGGCGTGCAGGTCCGTCTCCCAGCTTCCGTACTCCTCATTGCCGATCGTGATGTGGCTGGCTGGATGCCCATCCGTGACCGCTGCGGCCGCCCACCCCGCCGCCTCGGCGGGATCGCCGCCGCCATCGCAGGCTTCGTTCGTCCCGTAGTCCGCCGTCAGCGCCAGGTCGAACCCGTTCCCGGCCTTGACGATATTCGTCTCAAAGCTCCCGAACGCCTCATCCGCATTGCCGCCCCAGCCACTGGTGTCGTTTGCGGTGCATGAGGTTGTAGAGCTGCAGGTGCACATATACGGCGTCCCGCCATCGTTCCAGTGATACTGATCCGACCAGGACCCTCCCGGCCAACGTAGCGCCTGCATGCCCGCAGTTTGCAACCCTGAAATCACCGAAGTGTCGTATTCAACCACGTCATACCAGGATTCCAGATTCACACCCAGAATGTTGGGTGTCGTCGCCGGTCCCGCGCTCGATTCATTCACATTGATCGCCGTCGCCGCTCCCACCGTCACCGTGCCGGACGTCCCCGTCGCCGAGCTATAAATGCCCGCGCTCGTTGTGTCCGGCGTGTATGTCGCCGTCAGCGTGTCGCTGCCTGAGGGCAGCGTTTCTGCGGGAACCGTGATCGTCGCGCTGCCGCTCGCCAGCGTCGTCGCCGCCGAGCTCCAGCTCGTCCCATAGCTCAGCACCACCGAGCCCGTGGGCACAGGTCCGGTGGGATCGCTGCTCGGCGCGGCCACCGCCACCGTTACTTGCAGCGAATCCTGGCTGTCCACCGTGTTCGACTGCGGCGTCACCGTCACTGTCGGCGTCACGGCATAGTTCGCCGTCACCGTCATATCTGCGCTCAGCGTCACGGTGCAGGTCACCCCGCTCATGCTCGTGCACCCGCTCCAGGAACCGAAGTTGTTCCCGCTGGCTGTGGACGGCGCCGTCAGCGTGTACACCGTCCCTGTCGTTCCCGTAATCGAGAAGGGCGTCTTTGCGCCAACATTCGTGGTCGTGCCCTGCACCACTGCCGCAATCGTCACTCCGCTGGCCGGGTTCACCGAATCCACGCTCAGCACCGCCGTGCCCGGCGTCGTCGCCGTGTAGTTCGCCGTCACCGTCGCATTTGCGCTCAGCGTTACGGTGCAGGTCTCCCCGCTCGTGCTGGTGCACCCGCTCCATGAACTAAACGCGTTGCCGCCCGCTGTCGGCGGAGCGGTGAGCACATAGGTTCCCGCCGCAAGGCTTACCGAGGCCGGCGTGGTCTCCTGCACGCTCGTTGTCTCGCCGCTCGGCGTCACTCCCACCTGCACCCCGCTGGCCGGATTGGTTGAGTCAATTGTCAGCGTGTAAGTCGTCGGCGTTGCCGTCACTGTAATGTTGCCGGACGTCCCCGTCGCCGAGCTGTACGTCGAAGAGCTGCCCGAATCCGGCGTATAGGTCGCCGTCAGCGTGTACGTGCCCGCCGTCACGGTCCAGGTATTTGCCGGCACGTTCACCGTCACCGTGCCGTTGCTCAGATTGCCGGCCGGGTAGCTAAAGGTTCCGCTGCTCAGCGTGATCGATCCTGTCGGCGTCGGATCGCCGCTCGGCCCGGCCACCGTCACCGTGACGCTGAACGCCGCTCCTTCGACGATGCTGGTCGGCGTCACCGCCACCGTCACCGTCGGCGTCACCGGGGTCTTGGTACCGGTCCCAGCGCCAGATCCGCTCCCGGTTCCGCTGCTCCCGCCGCACGCCGTCATCAGCACACCGATCGCGCTCGCCGCCACGACCGCCCACGCACCCTTTACCCTGGCCATCCTCAAAGTCATCCGCCTTCTGAATGCGCGCCTCTTGCACCGGACAGGTACAGCGTCTGTTTTCGTGCAAATGCCGCGCTGCTTCGGTAAATCGGCTTAATCCTACATCGCCGCCAGCAGTCATGTCTTTAGTTTTTTCTAATCCGGGAAGTTACTGCCGGAAATCATTCACAGTGTGACGCTTTCCTGGTATTCTCCGAAGATTTCCCGCAGCGCCGAGGCGATTTCCCCCACCGTTGCATAGCTTTCCACCGCCTCCAGGATCGCCGGCATGAGATTGGTATCGCTGCCCGCGGCCTCCCGCACCCCATCGAGCGCGCGGCCCCAGCGCCTGGAGTCCCGCCGCGCCCGCAGCTCCCGCACCCGCTCCACCTGCCGCGTCTCCAGCGCCGGATCGATGTGTTGCGTCGGGATCGGTGCTTCCTCCTTGACGGTAAAGCGGTTGACGCCCACCACGGTCGCCTCGCCGCTGTCCACCGCGCGCTGCGTCGCATAGGCTGCGTTCTGGATCTCCTGCTGCACCCAGCCCCGTTCGATCGCTGCCAGCATCCCGCCCAGCGCCTCGATCCGCTCGAACAGCCCCCGCACCTGCTCCTCAATCTGCCCCGTCAGCGCCTCAATGCAGTACGATCCGGCCACCGGATCGACCGTGTTGGCCACGCCCGTCTCGCAGGCGATGATCTGCTGCGTCCGCAGCGCAATCCGCGCCGCCTCCTCGGTGGGCAGCGCCAGGGCCTCGTCGTAGCCGTTGGTATGCAGCGATTGCGTCCCGCCCAGCACTGCGGCCAGCGCCTGGATCGCTGTTCGCACAATGTTGTTTTCCGGCTGCTGCGCGGTCAGCGTCGAGCCTGCCGTCTGCGTGTGGAACCGCAGCATCCACGAGCGCGGATTCTTCGCCCCGAACCGCTCCCGCATGATCCTCGCCCAGATTCGCCGCGCCGCCCGGAACTTCGCTACCTCTTCCAGAAAGTTGTTGTGCGCGTTGAAGAAGAATGACAGCCGTGGCGCGAAGCGGTCCACGTCCAGCCCAGCCGCCTGCGCCGCCTCAACGTACGCGATCCCGTTGGCCAGTGTGAACGCCACCTCCTGCGCCGCCGTCGAGCCCGCCTCGCGCATGTGGTAGCCGGAGATAGAAATGGCGTTCCACTCCGGCAACTCGCCGCTGGCCCACGCGAACACGTCCGTCACGATCCGCATCGCGTGCCGGATCGGATAAATGTACGTCCCCCGCGCGACGTACTCCTTCAACACATCGTTCTGGATCGTGCCGGAAAGCTTCCTGACCTCCGCGCTCGTCCGCCGCGCCACCCCGACATACATGGCCAGCAGAATCGACGCCGTGGCGTTGATCGTCATCGACGTTGAAATCCGATCCAGCGGAATTCCCGAGAACAACCGCTCCATGTCCTCGATCGAATCGATGGCCACGCCCACGCGGCCCACTTCGCCCAGCGCCTGGGGCGCGTCGGAGTCGTATCCGATCTGCGTGGGCAGGTCGAAAGCCACCGACAATCCCGCCGTCCCCTGGCTCAGCAGGAACCGATAGCGGCGGTTGCTCTCTTGCGCGTCGCCCATCCCCGCGTACTGCCGCATCGTCCACAGCCGCCCGCGGTACATGGTCGGCTGAATGCCGCGCGTGAAGGGAAACTCCCCCGGAAAGCCGAGATCCCGCTCCGGCTCAAACCCGGCCAGATCGCCGGCGCTGTAGAGGGATTTCACGATGGAATCATCCGGCATGGGAACCGGTCATTGTAAGTCAGCCGTGCCTCTGCCTGTGCCACACCCGCCAGAACGTGCTCGCCGCGAACCATGCAAACACCAGCGCCAGCCCCCCGTACAGGAACACGTGCCGATCTCGCCAGTGTGCCGCCCGGTAGAGCATCCAGGTGTGCTCGATGAAGAAAACGGCGAACAGCGCGAAGAAGATCCCCGCCACCTGGTTCCACAACAGGCTCATCGCGCGGGCAAACGGGCGAAAGAAGGCCGCGCCAAAGCGCCCCGCTCCGCGCGCCAGCCGTCGCGTGCCGGCCGACGCAGCCTCCGCCACAGCCGCCGCATTGGCCGTTCCGGAGCCGGCCGCTGTCTGCGCTGTCCCAGAACCCGCCTGCGCCGCGCGAAAATTCCGGGCTGCCTGTGCGGCACCGGCCTTCATCCGCGCCGCCGCTTTCTCTGCCTCAGGCGAACCCACCCGGTCGGCCTGCTCGCGCAATTTCGCGCCGGCCACGCGTGCGCCAATTCCAAGCACCCGCCCGATGCGATTCGGCTGCATGGAAAAAGTCTAGCAGCCGCGTCGAGCCGCCCTCCTGCTTCCGATTGCCCCGTGAGAACATCAGAAGATAAGGTAGGGAGTGGCAGACGAATCGGCCGGCCGATGCCCCCGGAGAAACGAGGTTCCGCATTGAATCAAAAACTCCGCAAACTGGTCCACCAACTGGGCGAAGCGATCCACGAAAGCGTTTCCGAGTCCGAGCAGATCGCCGGCGTCGTCGCCGATATCCGCCGCCAGGGCTTCGAGGTCCTGCTCATGCTGGAAGCGACCATCGGCCTGAACGAGGTCGAGGAGCAGCCCGTGGGCGCGGTCGATGCATCGAAAGCGGGGCGGGCGGAAGGCGAGGACCAGGGTGCGTTCACTGCGCAGGACCTCCATTTCCTCAAGTCGCTGCGTATTTCCGTCAGCGGAGAAAATGCCGAGGGGGACGAGGAAGGCGGCGGCGACTTCGATTCACCCGACGAGCCGGAAGGAAGCTGACCTTCCGCGTGCGGGCTGTTGAAGCCCCGCGCACGGAATCCAGGATGTGATATATCTGGCCTTCGGCCGGGGTCCCCGGCGAGTCCGCGGTTGGCTCGATGGGATGGTTCGCTGGGGTGGCTCGCCGCCCTGCCAGGGCCGGCGGTTCGTAGATGCGGCGCCCGCGGCGCAGCTCAGCGCGGGAGCTTCGGGGTTTTCGCATGCCGATGAAAGACACGCTGGGCGTGCTGCTGGCGGGCGGAGCGGGCGAGCGCCTGTTTCCGCTCACGCGCGATCGCGCCAAGCCGGCCGTTCCCTTCGGTGGTCAGTACCGCATCATCGACATCACCCTCTCCAACTGCATCAACTCCGATCTGCGCCGCGTCTACATCCTCACCCAGTACAAGGCGCTTTCCCTCAATCGCCACATCCGCGAGGGCTGGACCGGCGTCGTCGCCCAGGAGCTGGGCGAATTCATTGAAATCCTGCCCCCCATGCAGCGCGTCAGTGCCAACTGGTACATGGGCACCGCCGACGCCGTTTACCAGAACATCTATTCCATCGGCTCCGAACAGCCCAGGCATGTCCTGATCCTCTCCGGCGACCACATCTACAAAATGGACTACGGCAAGATGCTCCAGCATCATCTCGACTCCGGAGCCGACGTCACCCTGGCCACGCTGCCCATCGAACCGCACGAGGTCTCCCGCTTCGGCGTTGTCGAAGTCGCCCGCACCGGCGAGGTCACCGGCTTCCTCGAAAAGCCGAAGTCCACCGACCTCCGATCTCCCTTCGATTTCAACATGGTCGATGCCTCCATGGGCATTTATCTCTTCAACACCGACGTTCTGCTCCCCGCGCTGATGAAAGACGCCGAGGATCCCGACTCCCAGCACGACTTCGGCCACAACATCCTGCCCGCCGTCCTTGGCAAGTACAAGATCTTCGCCTATAACTTCGTCGACGAGAACCGCAAGGAAGCCCTCTACTGGCGCGATGTCGGCACGCTCGAGGCCTACTATGACGCCAACATGGACGTCGCCTCCGTCTCGCCGATCTTCAACCTTTACGACAGCGGTTGGCCCATCCGCACCCGCGTCCGCCAGTACCCGCCCGCCAAGTTCGTCTTCGGCGAGCCCGGACGCACAGGCATGGCCATCAACTCCATCGTCTCCGCCGGCTGCATCGTCTCCGGCGCCATCGTACGCAACAGCGTCCTCTCCCAGGATGTCCGCGTAAATTCCTACTCCGAGGTCGACGCCAGCATCGTTTTCAGCCACGTCAACATCGGCCGCCACTGCCGGATCCGCCGCGCCATCATCGACCGCGACGTCCACCTGCCGGAAGGCACCGTCATCGGCTACGACCCCAGCGACGACCGCCGCAATTACTTCGTCACCCCCAGCGGCCTCACCGTCGTCACCCGCGACTATTCCCTCTACGAGAACCCCGTCGCCCCGGATTTTCTTCAGGAGCGGCGTTAGCCCTTTCTTCCTGCCGTCCGTTCAACGTTTCCCTGATTCCCACGCACATCGAATATCATCGTCTTCTGATGACAGCCTCGCGTTTCCTGCTGATGGTTTTCTTCACGCTCGCGATCGGAGCGGCTCATGGACAAGGCACGGTGCCGACGTTCCGCTACAAAATGGGCCAGACCTGGGTGACGCTGCCGGGACGCAACCCCGCGCAGGGTGGGGCGCAAACCGAGGAGATCCCGACGGTTCTGGTGCCGGTACGGCTTGAGTTTGACGCGCGGCGCGTAGCCGGCAAGCCGTTCACCCTCGATGCCGCGGCCGATGTGCAACCGGTGTTGCAGTCGCCCGTGTTTGCAAAAGCCCCGCTCGGAAGAGTGGGAAGGACGCAATACGTGGACGCCATGCTGCGCGCGACCCTCGGAAACGGTGCGGGCGCCGGATGGCATACTCTGCTCGCGCAGCCGGAAGTGCGGCTGGTGACCGTGGAGATTCCCGCGGGATTCGGCTACGTGCTCACCTCGAAGCGGGCCGGCACGGCGCTGGGTATGGCGGACGCGGAGTACGTGGAGCGCGCGATCTTCCAGTCCATAGCACACGAAGACGGCAAGTTCGTGATCGCGGTGACGCGGAACACGGCCTTCTACACCTATGGAGACGCGACGGTCTGCTGCACCTTCGGAACGCACGGCGTCGATCCGGTGACGGGGAATTCGTTCGTGCTGGCGTCGTATCTCGGGGCCGTGCCGTCGCTGGTGACCGACCACGACCTGCAGCCGCTCACCGAGCAGTTGGCGGAGTGGGTGAACGATCCGCTCCACGATCCGCTGTTTCATGTGGCGTTCCGTAAGCCGCTGCCACCAGGAGAGAATCTGGTTCCGGCCTGGAAATCGCCGGCGCAGGAAGGTGGCGGGCGCCGCTGGTGCGGCGGCGATAGTCCGGCGACCCGATACGTCTTACAGGATCCGCTGGACACCAACGAGCGCAGCGACCTGCCGGCGGGGCCGGCGTGGGTGGCACACCTCGGCGGCAGGACGTGGCATCTGGCGGAGGTCGCTCTGATGGGCTGGTATGCGGATGGAGAGGGCCCGTACAGCTTTCCTGACCCGCGGAGGCTGCAGGCGCCGGCGGATCGCTGCCCTGCGCCGCGATTTCCGAATCCGGCCATCGCCAATCAGCCGGCGCCTCCGCCAGCAGTGGCGGCCGTGCCTTCCGAGGGAACGACGAACGGGCATGAGTTGATCGGATACTGGACTGGAGACGGGCCAGGCGGAACCCTGCTGCGGCTGCGCGATGTTTCGCCGCAGTGGGATGTGGTCCTGGTCGCGTTTGCGAACGTGAATCATCTGGCGCCGGAAGGCACGATGCAGATGCACGTGCGGGCGCGCCCCGGCTGGCCGCCGATGGATCTGGAGCAGATGAAGCAGGACATTGCGTTCCTGAAGAGCCGCGGAAAGAAGGTGCTGATCTCGCTGGGCGGTGGCGGTGAGTACTTCACTCTGTCTGACAGGAACAGCATTCCCACCTTTGTGAATTCGGTCACCCGGATTGTCCAGGAGTATGGCTTTGACGGTATCGATCTGGACTTCGAGACGCCGTCGCTGGTACTCGATCCGGGAGATACGGATTTTCGGCATCCGAAGACGGCGTCGGTGGTGAACCTGATCACGGCGCTGCACGAGCTGCGGGCACGCTTCGGGCCGAAGTTCATGCTGACGCTGGTGCCGGAGGGCACGCAGATGGCCGGAGGGTATGCGGGCTACGGCGGGCAGTTTGGTTCGTATCTGCCGCTGCTGTGGGGCGTGCGCGACATGCTGACCTTTGTCGATATGCAGGATTACAACACGCCCCCGTTCGAAGGTTTGGATGGGGAGGTGTATCAGCTGGGATCGGTGAACTACGAAGCTGCGATGACCGAGCTGCTGCTGCATGGGTTTCCCGTAAACGGGCGCGCGGGAGATTTTTTCCCGCCCATTCCCGCCGTCAAGGTCGCGGTGGGGTTCCTGACGGGGACGGCGACGCCGCAGCAGGTAAGCGGAGCGATGCAGTATCTGATCACCGGCAAGGCTCCTGCGGGCGTGACCTACCAATTGCGGCGACCGGGCGGATATCCGGGAATGACTGGCGCGATGTTCTGGACGATCGACGGGGATTGGGATGACAACTACGCCTTTTCAAATCTGGTCGGCCCGCAATTGCACGGATATCCCGCCGCTGGCAAACAGGTTGCGAACCAATCTGGGGAGAATAAAACCCCGCCGCGTTGACGGCGATATTTCCTCATGCGCAACGTCCGCATTGCCGGCATTCCACCAGTGGCCGCGCCAAACCTGAATAAGCGCGTCGGCGGCGATTCATCGCCGGCGCACGCCTGACGCGCGACATTCCACCTCTTCACTTTGACGGGCCGCGGACCGCATAGCGCAGAAAGATCTCTCCGTTACGGAACCGGCGCTCCTCGACCAGCTCCAGATCCAGCCGGACGCCCTTCGGGAAGTACCGTTTTCCTCCGCCGATGATAACTGGACAGACCCGCATCTGGAACTCGTCGACAAGCCCTGCCTGGATCGCCTGCGCGGCGAGTTCAGGACCTGCCACAGCCATATCGCTTCCGGCGTTCGCCTTCAGCTTGCGGACCGCATCGGGATCGAAAGACCGCTCGATTTTTGTCCGTGCGCTGAGCGGCCCGGCGAGGGTCGTCGAGTAAACGATTTTCTCCGCCTCCTGCCACTGCCTGGCAAACTCGAGCATGAACCCGGGTTGATCGGGAAGCTTGTGCGCGGTCTCCCAGTACATCATCGTCTCGTAGACTCTCCGACCGTAGAGACAGGTGCGGAAGGACGACACGTGCTCGAAGATCCAGGCGTGCACCTCGTCGTCCTGGGGAGAGGTCCAGCCAAAGTCGCCATACTCGTCTTCGGTGTAACCGTCGAGCGAGGTGTTCATCATGTAGATCAGCTTTGCCATGCAACGGACCTTCCATGCACATCAAATACGGGTTCAGCGCTCCAGGCAAGCTCAATCGATCGTTCGGGCTGGTTCCGAGGGCATGCCATTGGCGCGAACAGCCAGTGCATTCCTGAATGCGTCTTTTGGTCTATGGTCGGCATCCTGGACCTTTCCCCGCCGCGCCGCTACGGGGAGGGTTCCGGGCCATCGAAAGGTCCGGAAAGCCAGTCATACGTCCAGAGCATTACGGCTGTATCATCCACGGCCGGAGATGTCCCCTCGGAGCCGCTACCGAGCCGATTGCGGAGAGTTGTTCTCTGCGTGACCGAAGAATTTCTCACGATGTCGTCGTAGATTGAATCTTCTGAACCCGTAATGGTGTTTCTTGTGAGCGGGGAGACTTGCCGTCGCCACTCGGGGCCACGATCCGTTCTCCCGACGATTCGCAGGAAGTTTCGACCGAGCTTCCGAGGCGCAAGCGATCACTATGATTGGCTCCCTCTGTCGACATTGCTTGCTGTGTTGCCGCTTATGGCTTTTGCGTGGGCGAGTCCAGGTATTTGATGAGGATGACTTCGTTTCCCTGTTCGTTGTATAGGAGTTCGTCGACGGTGCCGGCGGCGAGGAGAAGGCCATAACCTCCAGCGCGCATCCCTTTTTGGTTGCGCTGCACGATGTGGGCCGTGGGATCGTCGGAAGAGTTGGCATGGACTGCATGGGTGATGGCTTCCTTGCGGAATCCCGCGCCCGGATCGCGTACCCGAAAGGTCATTGTTCGGGCGGTGCGGATGGCGTTCACCTCGACAACCTGATCGGGATTGAACGCGGCGCCGTGCTCCATCGCGTTGACGAGTATCTCGCGAAGCGCCAGCATGATCTCCTGACGTGCAGTCTCGGGCAGCTGCGCGGCGAACTCCCTGGCAAAAGACATGAGACGGTCAGCGGTGGCGAGGCGGCAGTTGACTCGGACGGCGATCCAGCCGGGGCGTGCGGAGATGACTTCGATGTCTTCGTTCGACTCGTCGCCGGTAGCTGCGTTGCGCGCGACGCAGAAGATCTCGTGCGCGTCGAAGGGAGGTGTGAAACATCCGAAGACGCGCGCACGAAGAGCTGCGATGACCTCGTTCGGTGTGCTGTAAGGGGCGAGCACTACGCACCTGAGATTGGGCCGTATGAGCCTCATCTCCTGGAGGAGAGCGAGAGCTTCATCGATGACGCCGTCGGCGCTGGTGATGATGACACCGAAGGCACGGCAGCGCAGCCGGTGGAGTGCATCGATGTGGCCGGCGGCGTACTCGAACGGCAAACCAGCGCCGTTCAGGAGTTCGCCGACTTCGCGGCTGACTGGGGTTTGACTGTCGATGATGAGAACTCGGCTCATGGCGATCTTCCGGAGGGATCGGGTTGATTCTAGACCATCGGACGGAGGAGGCTCGCCGTCGCTGCAGTGAGGTTCATCTACGTTCCACGAGATCGCGGCAGTACTTTCCGAGTGGCCTTCCGGAATGTTTCAAGGCTCAGGCCCATCCTGCCTGCTACAGACCTCGAATGTGACGACATGCCGGTGTACGGCTGTTCAGCCCAGCGGCTCATATATCTGCACTCATACGTCTGCACGAAGACGGGCCCCGATGGGCAGGTTGTCCCAGGCCTCCGGCAGGGAGCCGGGCGACGCGCTGCGCGCGAAATGCAACCCGCAGCGCGATGGCGGAGATGCAGCAAAGCCTCTGTCGGCGTGAACGGGGGAGCAAGTTATTTCTCTGTCAGAACAGTGACGGCAAAGGGCTCGACAGTGAACGAGGGTCCGCTGAGGGTGCCGGTACGGGGCGGGTCGTCGCCCGTGGCGGCGTCGACCGTGGCAAAGTCCGCGTGCGCGACGTCGGCGGGCAGGGTGAGCTGGAATGCCGAGTTCGCCTTGTTGACGAGCAGAAGTCTGCGGTCGCGGGCGGTGACGAATCCCTGCGCCAGCACCCGGCCTGCATCACTGCCATGGACAGAAGTGGCGACGAGCCGATCCCCAGAATGGAAGTTGTCGACGAGCAGTTTCAGCACCCAGTAGCGCGCGTTCGATTTGCCGTTGGTGTAATCGATCATCGAGACACTGGGGTACTGGGAGGGGTAGCCCACGAGTTGCGATTCGCCGATGACGTCGACGCCCATCTTCGACAACTCGACGAACAGGTATGCGTAGAGCGCGCCGGCGGCATTCCAGTAAATGTGGGGGATCATCTGGCCCGGTGGTGGTCCGGCGGGATCGAAGGGAAGGATGACGCCCAGCTCGTCAGTGTCGATTTTGGTCCGGGGCGAAAGTCGGTCGCGAATGGCGAGGATGTAGCGGGTGGTCGAGAGAAAGCCGTTGGCCTGATCGAAGAAGGTGTGCTGCCAGGTGTCGGGGCCCTCATCGGGCGCGGGCGTGGCATAGAAGTGAAAGGAGATGAAGTCCAGCGGGATTCCGGGCTGGTGGTTTCGGGGATTGAGGAAATATTCGAAATAGCCTGGATAGCCGCCCGGATCGGCCAGAGCCATGCCGATAAACTTCGTTTCCGGGCTGACGCGATGAATAGCTGAGACTATGGCGTCGTAGCGGCGCGTGTATTGCTCGGGCGTGGTGCTGTGTTCGGAATCGACTTCGTTCAGGACTTCCCAGTAAGGAAAGCGATAGTGGTAACCGGAGGAATGCCAGTGTCCAAGCTCGTCGCGAAGGCCGCCGCGGGTGTACCAGCTTACGAGCCGCGCATAGTAGTTGCCGAGTTCCTTTCCGGTGGGGTCGCGGAGCTCGGTGCCCTGCGTGTAATTCCAGTCGACCTGGCTGGGATCAGCCGGGTATGGGACAGGCTGGCCGGTCCTGAACATCCAGGCGGGGATGGTGCTGAAGTTCATGACGGTCGAGTGTCCCGCCGTCGCAGCGAGGAAATCTTTGGTGATGGGATCGATGTCGGTGAAGTCCCAGAAGGTGCGGTTGGAGGCGGGCGGCTCTAACTCCGCGACCGCCATTTTTGGATAAGGGAACCAGGGAACGTACCGCACGTACTCGGCGCCGAGGCCTTTGAGGGCGGAGAATGCGCGGTCGTGGATGGGCGAGCCACGCTCGAGCATCGGGTTGACGACCACCTGGAGCGTCGGCGTCGAGCGGGAGATGCGGAGGGTCTGGTCCCAGTGAACGGAAATGGTCTGCTGCGCGGACAAGACGGCACACTGCAGGAAGGCGAGCACAGCCGCGGAGACCAGTCCAGGTATTGTGAAGCGCACGCACCACCTCCACCTTGCCGGCTGGCACAGCCGACATTGTACGAGGGAGGAAAGCAGCGCGGCCTTACTGAAAAGGTTCGTCCTGAACGTCCGCTGACTATCACGCCGCTCCGTGATCGCGAGCGGGTGGTCGGCCTCCGGAACTTTCGCTGCTTCGCCTTACTGCTGCGAAGCAGAAGCCCGCAGCTTTTTCACGTCGCGCAGATCCTGCTCCCATCCGCCGGCGAGCTTGTTCCGGATCAGGTGCTCAAGGGAAATGACTGCAACCCTGATTTCCCCCTCGATGTATGCTTCCAACCGGCCCTTCCAGGCTTCGTCGAAGGTAAGTCCGTCGATCTGCCGGAGGATATCGATTCACAAGGGAGGACTGCCAATGTGGAAACAGCTGCCGTCCCGGAAATCGGCCGGTGAAAGGTTGTGCAACGGCGCGCCGAAGTCGGCGAGTGCGCGGTAGATGCCTCGCTGTTCTCCTCGTCGGACCGAACGAAAATATCCAGATCTTCCGTGGCTCGTGGTTCGGTAGATGCACCGAACGCATAACCGCCAACCACGAGGAATTCAACGCCGTGGGTGTTCAACACGCGTAATCGTTCTGTCAAGTCGGCGGGCATCATGGTCGGGCGAACGTCCTTTGAACCCGGCGGCAAAGCTGTAGGCTGCTTCGCTGGCGTCCCAGACAGCAGCCAGGCGCTCGCCCAGCGGCAAGCTATGCCAATAGCGGATCGTGGCCTGCTGCTGCTCGCGAGGGTCATGAATCCTCAGGATTGTCTTGTGTGGACTCGTTCTTGTCCCCATGCCAGGTCCGGTGGTCAGGCGCCCGTTGCCCACTCTCTCATTATATCCGCAGATGACAGGAAAGATCCCTGTAAGCGCCGGTGGATTAAGGAGATACGGCGTTCGGCGCAGAGGGAATTACAATCTGACACTTCACCGGGACATAAGGTCGGCCATACTTCCCCCGCGAGCGCCCGAAAATCTCAGCTTCGTGTCCGTCCACGTTCCGCATGCGGAAGTCGCAGCCTTCAGCTCGCCTTCCGCAGCGGCAGCAGCCTCCAGCGCTTTGCAGGCCGGCTGACCTCGGCTTTCAGCGCGGCCTCCCGCATCGGCTTCTCGTGCAGCAGCAGTTCGACCGCGCGCATTTCCGTATTCTGGTAAAACCACCGCTGGACGGAGTTGTCCTCGAGCAGGTTCAGCAATCCCAGGATGCACATTCCCTGGTGGTGCGCCATCCACTCCCGCACCACCTCCGGCTTGCCGCGGCGTCCCTTGCGTTTGCGGTAGTCGATAGCCTCGTAGAAGCCCCACCGCCCGTTCCAGCCGGCATGATCCATGCGCCGCAGGTTCGCGATCGCCTCCGCCGGTTCGACCGTCAGCGCCAGGAACGTCGAGTAAGGCGAGACCACCGGCCCTGCCGTCGCGTCCCACTTCAGCGCGATCTGCGGTATGCCGAAGGCCTGGTAATGGTAGTGACCCAGCTCGTTGCGGTTCGCCGCGCCCGACTCAGAGATCCCCCATGGAATCCCACGCTCGCGCGCGTAGGCCCGCTGAATCTCCACTGCGCCGAGCAGCGAGTTCGACAGCAGCGTGTTGGGATAGCTGCGCATCCACAGTGCCGGCATCAGGTACTCGAACATGGTTCCCGTCCAGCTCAGCAGCACGCTCTGCTTGTACGCATGGGTATGCACCCGCGACATCTTGAACCAGCCCTGCTGGCTCAGCTCGCTCCGCGCCACCGCAATGTATGTAGCGATGCGCGCCTCCGATGCCAGCATGTCGTAACAGGCCCAGTGAATCTTGTTCGTGGAGAACTCATAGCCGATGGAAAGCAGCAGACGGTCCTTGTTCACGAGAAAGGCGAACTCCGTATTCTCCGCCCATCGCGCTGCCTCGCCCGAAACCCTGTGCACCTCGCCAATCAGCTGCTGCAGCCGCTGCCGCGCCGCGGTCACCTCCCCGTGCAGTTTCTCCGTCAGCATGGCCACCTCGGCGCTGGCTGGCATTCGGTGCGGCCGGCTCAGCCGCCTCTCGATCGCCGCCGCGCATTCCGGCGCGTCTTCCAGCGCCGGCAGGGCCGATGGGGCCGAATATCCCCGCAATGTCGCCTGGCCTTCCGCTTCCTGGTACAGCATGTCGTTCAGCGGGGCATACATCGGGTGCAGCCAGGGCAGGTAGTCCCGCACCAGAGCCCCGATCGCCCGGATTCGTGCCCGCGTCTCGTTGCCCCACCACAGCGCCTCGTCCATCGATGGCTCGGTGTACGTTGCCAGCCTCGAAAACGCCCCTTCGGTCTCAGCAGCGAAGACCCATGCGATCCACGCCGTCAGGTCGTTAGCCGGCGTCGGAACGCGCAGTGCGCGCAGCCCTTCCGGCGCCTCTGGCAGCGAGCACAGCAGCGCCAGATGCGTTGCCAGACCCGCGAACAGCCGCCGCTCCAGCAGCGGGCGCTTCAGCAGTTCCAGTGTGCCGGTCCGCACCGTGTACAGCGACGCCACGAAGTTCCCGCTGTCCACCGACGAAACCGTGATGGGTGTCAGCGGCTCCAGCGTGTCCGTCGTGTACCAGTTGTAGAGATGGCCGCGATAGGTCGGCAGCCTGGCCATGGTCGCGTAGCTCTGCCGCATCAGCTCTGCGTACTCCGGCGTGGTCAGGAAGCCGAATTCGCACGCTGCCTGCCGCGCGTTGAAGAGCAGGCCCAGATTCGTGGGTGAAACGCGCGCCGCCTCGTACAGGCCATCTTCTTCCACGTTGTCGGGAATGAGATAGTGGTGGCGCCCGCCGCCAAATTCGTGGAAGAAGCGCCACACCCGCAACGCGCACTGCCGCAAAAACACCTCGTCTTCGCGGCTCAACAGGTGCCGCGGCTCGCGCGGCGGCTTGTTCAGCCACACGGTCACGTCCCGCTCGAATCCCCACAGGATCAGGATGGGCGCGGCCACGATCAGCGACACCGGAAGGGATGCTGCCACCACGCTGGCCAGCGCCACGGCCAGCAGCGGCGTCCAGGCCAGATAGCGGTCCACCGTGGAGCTGCGCGTTCCCGATTCCGCCTGCGCGGCCGTCTCCCACTCCAGCAGCCGCCGCCCCGTGACCATGCGCCGCACCTGCGCGCGCACGATTGCGTCGATCGCAAGCATGGTCTGGTGCGGGAGAAACGTCAGGGTCAGCAGCGTGGTGAACAGCGACTGCTGGAAACCGGCCAAAACATCACGTGCCACACCCTCCTGCTCGCTGAAGAACGCGCGCCCCAGCCCGAAGAGGAGCTGCAGGAAGGTCGGCACGAACATCAGGAACAGCGTGGCCAGCGTCCAGTAGAGCGCGCCGCCGGGCAGTCCCAGCCATCCCGCCACCAGCAGAACCATGGTCATGGGGTCCACCAGCGAGCGGCGCAGGTTGTCCAGAATCTTCCAGCGCGAGATCGTCGAAATCGGATTGCGCACGAAGCGCCCGGTCTCGTCCGGCACGCGCGAAAACAGCCACTGCGCAATCTGCCAGTCCCCGCGCACCCAGCGGTGCTTGCGTCGCGTGAACGCGCTGTAGTGTGAAGGATAATCGTCGATCACTTCCACGTCCGTCGCCAGGCCGGCGCGCGCGTACGCGCCTTCGATCAGGTCGTGGCTGAGCAGGGAATCGCGCGGGAAGCGCCGTTCCAGCACGGTATGCAGCGCGTTGACCTCATAGATGCCTTTGCCCGTGAAGCTGCCTTCGCCGTACAGATCCTGATAAACGTCGGAAATCGCCCGGGTGTAGATGTCAAAGCCGGTCTGCCCCGAATAGATGGAAGCCATCCGCGAGCGCGCGGCCGAATGCACGCTCACGCCCACGCGCGGCTGCAGAATTCCATAACCCTCCCGCACCACGCGCAGGCGGGGATCGATGATCGCGCGGTTCAGCGGATGCGCCATGGCGCCCACCAGCAACTGCGCCGTCCCGCGCGGCAGTTGCGTGTCGGAATCGAGTGTAATGATGTACTGCACTCGCCGCAGCACGCTGGTGTCGCCGGCCTTCACCGGGAAAGCGTCGAATTCGCCCTTGAGCAGGTTGTTCAGGTCCAGCAGCTTGCCGCGCTTGCGTTCCCAGCCCATCCACACGCCCTGGCGCGCGTTATAGATGCGGTGCCGGTGCAACAGCAGAAAGCGCCCGTACTTTTTCTGGCCGGCATAGCGATCGTTCAGCTCGTCGATCAGCCGAATGGCGAGATCCACCATCGGATCGCCGTCTTTTTCGCCCGGCCGGCTGACAGAATCAGGCAAATCCGTCAGCAGGGCGAAATGCAGATTGGGATCGGGATTCGCCAGACACCGCACCTCCAGCTCCTGAACGAGCGACCGCACCTCCTTCTCGTTCAGCAGCAGCGTGGGAACTGCCACCATCGTGGTGTATTCCGCGGGAATGCCCTGGCTGAAGTCCAGCTTGGGCAGGGGCATCGGACGGAAAAGCGACGAGACGGTGTTATTCACCAGATCCACGGCGCCCTGCGTTGCCGGGATCAGCAGCAGCAGGAAAGCGGCGGTCAGTCCCCCAAACAACGAATGACTGGGGACCAGCGGCGCCAGAATGGTCGCCATCAGCACGATGGTGAGCACTTCGATCGATCCGACGTACAGATCGTCCGCATGGCCGCGCACCGCAGCCCTTGCCCGATCGATCAGGCTGGGCCGGTAGCCGATCCGCTTCTTCAGCTCCTCGAATCCGCCATCGATAAGGTAGTACCCGACGTGGGCCCGTCGCAGATAGACCCGGGGATCGACCACCGGCTGCCGCTGCGCTTCGCGGGCCAGATCGATGGCCGCCCGCGCAACCTCGGTTTCCGAGCAGATCGAAGAACGCGCGATCCGCGCCACCTGCTTGCGGTAGACCTCGCGGCTGTCGAAATCCATCCGCGCATACGCCTGAGCCGGATCTTCGCGCAGGATTGCGTCGAAAACCACCAGCGGCTCCATCACAAAGTACCAGTCGACATACGCAATTTCGCGAAGCGCCAGCAGCCGCGCGGTCATGCGCGCGGCAAACGCCGGATCTCCCGCGGGGCCATCGACGACCGGCGCTCCCGCGTTCCAGCGAAGCGCTTCCAGCCGCTCCTCAGCTTGCTCCAGAACGTTTTCCAGCAGCGTGAAGCGCAGCATTACCGGCAGCACCCACAGCTCGGCCAGCAAAAGCGGCTCGGCGCGCTGCAGCTCGGCCAGATAAATCCGCAATGCGTCCGCATTCCACACCGAATTGGTGGCCGCCAGATATCTGGTCGCCACGGCTGCGGTGCGCGGTTCCTTCTCATGACCGGTCGCGGCAAAGGGTAGCCGACGCACTTTCCTGCGCACCGAATGCAGCTCGGCCAGCGCCGAGCGCATCAGTCGTGGATTCTCGCGAATCTCCAGCAGCGGATCCGGCCCGGGCCAGCCTTCGGTGGGCAGCCGATCCAGCGCGGCGAACAGCGCGTGCAGCTTTTGTCGAGCAGTTTCTGCCCGCGCCACAAAGCCGCGCATCCCGTCCGCGCCGCGAACTGTGCTCCAGCGATGCATGTCTTCCGCGGCCGCCGCGCGCAGCCGTTCCGCGGAGAGCCCCGCTTCCCGCATCCGTTGCTCGTCGATCATGGCCACCTGTTCCGCCATCGCCGGTTACCTGTAACTCGCCGCCTGCATCTCGAACATTTCGGCGTAGCGGCCGCCCAGCGCCATCAATTGCTGGTGGCTGCCTTCTTCCACCAGCTTTCCATCCGCCAGTACTACGATGCGATCCGCCATGCGCACCGTCGAGAATCGATGGGAAATCAGCAGCGCCATCCGGCCCGCGGTCAGCTCCGCGAAGCGCTCGAAGACCTCGAGCTCGCTCTTCGCATCCAGCGCCGCGGTGGGCTCATCCAGAATCAGCAGCTGCGCATCGCGCAGATACGCCCGCGCCAGGGCAATCCGCTGCCACTCGCCGCCAGAGAGATCGACGCCGCTGACGAAGCGGCGGCCCAGCATCTGGTCGTAGCCGCCGGCCAGCTTCTTCACCACCTCCGCGGCCAAACTTTTGTGAGCCGCCGCTTCAATCTCCTCTTCGCTGTGCGGCACGTCCACACGGCCCACGCCGATGTTCTCGCGCACCGTCATCTCGTAGCGCATGAAGTCCTGGAAGATCACGCCCATCTCCCGGTGCAGGTCTTCCATGGAGTACTCACGCAGATCCACGCCGTCCAGCAGGATTTCTCCCTCCGTGGGGTCGTACAACCGGGTAATCAGCTTGACCACCGTGGTCTTGCCCTGGCCGTTCTCGCCGATCAGAGCGATCCGCTGGCCAGGCGCGATGGCGAAGTTGAAGTTCTTCAGCACCATCCTCTCCGTCCCCGGGTAGGCGAAGGACACGTTGCGGAACTCAAATCCGCGCCGGATGGGCCTGGGCACGAGCTGGGCATCGGGCTTGTTCTGTACCGTCGGCTTGATGGCAAAGAAATCGATGAGATCCGTGAGGAAAAGAGCCTGGTCGGCAATGCCCGAGGCCGTTGAAAAAGCCTGCTGGAAATTCGAACTGGCCTGCTGAATGGCTGCGGTGACCAGGGCAAACGCAGCAACGCTGGGAAACCGCCCGGTCACCGCCTCCCAGATGGCGAACACGTACGCGCCGTAGTACCCGAGGGTGCTGATCAGTGAGAGCAGGCCGCCCCAGACGAGCTTTTTGTTGGCGAGCGCGACGTTCTCCTCGTAAATGCCGCGGGCCAGCTTGCGGAAGCGCTCCGTGAGATACCCGCTCAGGTTGAAGAGCTTTAGTTCCTTGGCTGACTCTTTGCTGCCGCCCACCTGGCGCAGGTAGTCCATGATCCGCTTGCGGGGCGTCTGCCTGAAGTTCTTTTCGTAGCCGAGGAAGGCGAAGTGCGTCTCGCCCACAAACGACGGCAGCACCCCGATAAACAGCGGCACGATCATCACCGGCGAGAGACGGACGAGCACGATGCTGTAGATCAGTGTCAGGACGCACTGCTGGAATAGCCTGCCCATCATCTGAATCATGGCCAGTCGGTCCGTCGCCTGCACCCGCGCCCGCTCCAGCCGGTCGTAATACTCGGGATCCTCATAGGTGGTCAGGTCCAGCTGCGCGGCCTTTTCCATCACGCGGACACTGACATAATGGGTGTATCGGTCAGCGAGGAGCTGATCGGTGTAATCCATGCAGCGGCTAAAAATTCCGTTCAGGAGTGCCAGGCCCACTTCGGCCGCCACCCACCACCAGAGGTGTGGCAGTGGTTTCCCATGGAGAATCGCAGCGGCTACCCCGCCAATGATCCGGGCGGCGACGTAAACGACGCCGAGATTACCGAGTACAGGCTGGAGGACCCGCAGTACCAGTCCCCAGACCACAACGCTGCGGCCCGCGGTCCACAGCATCTCCAGGACCGGCGGCGTATTCCGCAGGGCGCGAACCCGATCACCCCACGCGTGTTGCGATCCTGTATTTCGGTTGCCGCTCATTGTGAGAAGCGGAGTGTTGGCCGGCCGCGCCGAGTGAGGGGAGGCGAGGCAGAACACGCCGGGGTAGTCCTTTGGATGCCGTTCCACGAGCGGCAAGTTGTTCTACGGTAACAGGCGGCGCAGGGAACTGGGAGGGGAAAAATGGACAACCAGGGCAGATTGCATTTGAATGGGGAGGCGGGCGGGTAACGGTTTCCCGGTCCATCCTGCTGCGCGGAATTAATTCCTTATCCCATGACCCTGGTCGCCGGCGTCGACTTCGGAACTCTCAGCGTGCGCGTCACCCTGCTCGACAGCGAACATGGGTGCCTGGGTACGGCTTCTGCGGAATATCCCCTGCACCGGCGGCGCGATGACCCCGATTTTGCCACCCAGGCTCATGCCGACCAGATGCGCGCCCTGTCCGAGGCGACCCGCGCGGTGCTGAATGCCACCGGCGCCGCCGGCCACCAGGTTGCCGCCATCGCCCTCGACACCACCGGTTCCAGCGTGGTGCCTGTCGACAGCCGCCTGCAGCCGCTGGATGATTACTACCTCTGGTGCGACCATCGGGCCCACGCTGAAGCTCGCGAGATCACCGAGCTGGCGCACCGCGAGCGCCTCGAAGCCATCGACTGGTGCGGCGGTGTCTACTCGCACGAATGGGGATTCGCCAAACTTCTTCACTGGCTGCGGCACAATCCGCGGAAACGCACCTTTTTTGCCAGTGCCTTCGAGCACTGCGATATGGTCGCCGCCACACTTGCGGGCGTCACCGATCCGCGCAGGGCCAAACGCAGCGTCTGCGCCATGGGACACAAGTGGATGTGGAACCCAAAGTGGGGCGGCCTGCCCCCGGAAGAGTTCCTGGTGAAGTTGGATCCGCTGCTCGCCGGCGTCCGCGACCAGCTTCAGGGCGAATACCTCACCTCCGACCAGATTGCCGGTCATCTCTGCGCTGCGTGGGCTGCCGAACTGGGCCTGCGCCCGGGCATTCCCATCCCTGTCGGGGCCTTCGATGCCCACTGGGACGCGCTCGGCTCGGGCATTCGCGAAGGCGACGTGGTCAACGTTGTCGGCACGTCCACCTGCATCATTGCCATGTCGAGCCGCACCCAGCTGGTGCCGGGCGTCTGCGGCATAGTGCCCGGCAGCGTCCATCCGGGCTACACCGGCATTGAGGCCGGCCTTTCCGCAACCGGCGACATTTTCGAAGCCATCGCGCGACGCGCCGGAACCACCGTGGCTGGGCTCGCCGAGGGTCTGGAGCGGTACCGTGCCGGCCAAACGGGTTTGCTGCGGCTCACCTGGGACAATGGCGACCGCACCGTGCTGGTGAATCCCGAACTCGGCGGCGTGACCCTGGGCTGGAACCTAATCCACAGCGCGCAGGACGAGCTGTTCGCCGCTGTCGAAGGCACAGCCTTCCATACCCGCGTCATTCTGGAGCGGATGGCCGAGCACGGCGTCCCGGTGGAGCGCGTGATCAACGCCGGCGGCGTCCCTCAGCGCAATGCCGTTCTGAACCAGGTGTACGCCAACGTCCTCAACAAGCCGGTGCTCGTGCCGGACGGCGTTCCCACCAGCCTGGGATCGGGCATCATGGCGATGCTCGCCGCCGGAGCTTTCCCCTCCATCGAAGCCGCGCAGGCGGCGCTGTGCCTGCCCAATCGGACCATCCAGCCGGACCGGGCAGCGATCTCCGCTTACGATCGGCTTTTCCTGCTCTGGCGGGAGCTGTATTTCAGTCTGGGATCTGCGGATGCCCCGCCTGCCGCGTTGGGAGCGGTGCTGCCGGAATTGCGCAGGATTGCCAGAGCCTCACGGCCCTGATCCCAGCGGCCGAATGCCAGACTCCCTGGCAGTGCGCCCCCGGTCATCGCTTTTTGCGACAATTTAGCGGCTTCGTTCGTCCCTTATCCATTCGTCCCTGGCAGACCTGGGCTGCGGGACTCTCAGGCTGGTGTGCGTCCGCAGGAGGGCTCAGTCGCGGTGATAAACTTCAGATTTAGCGCAGCCTTTCATCGTCGCCCATCCCGGCGTATCGACTCCCCATGGGCCGCTGGTGCCTCCACTTTGAACCGGTGAACCAAGTCCAATCTGAACCACTGAGCGAACAAGACCCAAATGACGCCTGATTCTTCCGCCTCTGCAGCTCCGCCAGATCATCAGCTGCCGTCCTCTGTCGACACCCCGCGCCGCAAACGCCGCTGGTGGATCTGGCTGGTAATCCTGATCCTTTTCGGCCTGCTCTTCTACTGGATTTACAGCTACCGCAGCGCCCCGGCGGCGGCCGTCGGACGCCACGGTTTCGCCGGCCCCGTCCCCATCATCCCGGCCACCGCTACCAAGGGCAGCCTGGGGGTCTATCTGCCGGCTATCGGGACGGTTACTCCGGTCTACACCGACTCCATCAACGCCGAGGTCACCGGCGTCATTCAGGCGGTTCATTATCGCGAAGGGCAGTATGTGCGGAAGGGAGATCCCCTGATCGATATCGATCCGTCTCCCTACGCTGCGCAGCTAATGGAGGCGGAAGGAGCCCTGCAACGCGACCAGGCCCTGCTGGCCGAGGCACAGATGGACCTCGCCCGCTACCAGCTTGCCTGGTCGAAAAACGCGATTCCCCGCCAGACGCTCGACGATCAGGCCAAGCTGGTGCTCCAGGACGAAGGCACGGTGAAGAACGATGAGGGCGTGGTGCAGTATGACAAAGTCGAGGTTGGCTTTTGCCACATCACGTCACCCATCAACGGCCGCGTCGGCCTGCGCCTCGTGGATCCCGGAAACCTGATCACCGCGAATTCCGCTACCACGCTGGTCGTGGTTACCCAGATGCAGCCCATCACGGTCATCTTCACGGTGGCGGAAGGCAGTCTGCCCCAGGTCCTCCAGCAGATGCGCAAAGGGAAGCAATTGCAGGTTCAGGCCTGGGACAGCAACAACGCGACCGAACTGGGCGTGGGCAGGCTGATCAGCACCAGCAACCTCATCAACACCACGACGGGCACGCTGCAACTGCGGGCCGAATTCGCGAACACGAATGGCATGTTGTTTCCCAATCAGTTTGTGAACACGAAGCTGCTGGTAACAACACTGCAGAACCAGACACTGGTTCCCTCATCGGCCATCCAGCATAACGGCGCCGCAGCCTTTGTGTACGTGGTGAAACCCGGTCCCGGAACGCAGAAGGGAGCGCCACAGGCGGGCACTTCAAGACCAGCGCCCGCTGCTGCGCCGCCCAAATCGAAGACGCCGATGTATCACGTCGTCATGACCAACGTGAAAACCGGAGTCACCGACAACAACATGACCGGAGTTCAGGGAATTCAGCCCGGCGATGTCGTGGCGGACAGCGGATTCGAGAAGCTCGTCGATGGTTCCACCGTCACGCTCTCGAATCAGAAGCTGAACATTCACCAGACCACCATCTTCGGGGAGAGCGAAGCCCCGTGAGTCCGTCCCGCCCATTCATCCTGCGGCCGGTCGCCACGTCGCTGCTCATGGCGGCCATCCTGCTGGCGGGCATCGTTGCCTTCACGCAGTTGCCGGTCTCCGCGCTGCCGGAGGTCGATTACCCGACCATCCAGGTGCTCACGTTCTATCCCGGCGCCAACCCCGACGTGACCGCAACCACCATCACTGCGCCGCTGGAGCGGCAAATGGGCGAAATGCCTGGCCTGAGCCAGATGACCTCGACCAGCGCCAGCGGGGTTTCCATCATCGTTCTGCAGTTCGACCTCTCCCTTTCCATCGATGTGGCCGAGCAGGAGGTGCAGTCCGCGATCAACAACGCGCAGTCCTACCTGCCCTCGGATCTGCCTGCGCCGCCGGTCTACAACAAGACCAATCCCGCCGATGCGCCGATCCTGACCCTGGCCATCACGTCGAATACCATGCCCCTTTCCCAGGTCGAGGACCTGGTGGACACACGTCTGGCGCCCAAGCTTTCCCAGATCAGTGGCGTGGGGCTGGTGAGTCTTAGCGGCGGACAAAAGCCTGCCGTGCGCATCCAGGCCAATCCGGCGGCGCTCGCCTCCTACGGTCTGACCATGGAAAACCTGCGCAGCGCGCTGGTGGATGCCAGCGAGAATTCCGCGGAAGGCAATTTCGACGGACCACGCCAGGATTATCAGATCGACTCCAACGACCAGATCACCGACGCCAACGAATACAAGGATGTTGTGGTCGCGTACCAGAACGGCGCGCCGATCTTTGTCAAGGACGTGGCCAACGTCATTAACGGCGTGGAGAACGATGAGGAAGCGGCGTGGATGGGCCAGATGTCCCCGGGCAGGCAGCCGGCGGTCATCACGCCCGCCATCATCCTCAACATCCAGCGCCAGCCGGGCGCCAACACCATTACCGTCGTCAGGAGTATCCAGAAAATCCTGCCCCAGCTGGAGACAGATCTGCCCGCGTCTGTCCGGATCCACACCATGACCGACATGACCACCTCCATTCAGGCGTCGGTCGACGATGTGGAATTCGAGCTGATGCTCACCGTCGGCCTGGTCGTACTGGTCATCTTCCTTTTCCTCCGCAGCCTCTACGCCACCATCATCCCCAGCGTCGCTGTCCCCGTCTCGCTGGTGGGCACCTTCGCGGTGATGTATCTGCTGGGCTACAGCCTCGACAATCTCTCCCTGATGGCCCTCACCATCTCCACTGGTTTTGTGGTGGACGATGCCATCGTGATGATCGAGAACATTTCCCGCTATCTGGAAGAGGGCATGCCTCCCCTGGAGGCGGCGCTCACCGGCGCCGGCCAGATCGGCTTCACGATCATCTCCCTCACCGTCTCCCTCATCGCTGTACTCATCCCGCTGCTCTTCATGGGCGATGTAGTGGGCCGGCTCTTCCGCGAATTCGCCGTCACTCTCGCCGTCACCATTGTGATTTCGGCGGTAGTCTCGCTGACGCTCACGCCCATGATGTGCTCCCGCATCCTCCGCCATAACCCGGAGGCCCGGCAAACGCGGCTCTACCGCTGGTCGGAGCACGTCTTTACGCGCATGATCGCTTTCTACGGCCGGACCCTGCGCGTCGTCCTGCGCTACCAGACCCTCACCCTCCTCATTGCCGCCTCCACGCTGGTCCTGACTGTGTGGCTTTATATCGTGATCCCGAAAGGCTTCTTCCCGGTGCAGGACACGGGCGTCATTCAGGGTATTTCCCAGGCGCCTCAGGCTGTCTCGTTTGACGCCATGGAACAGAAGCAGCAGGAGCTGGAACAGGTCATCCTGAAGGATCCGGCCGTCGAGAGCCTGTCGTCCTTCATCGGCGTCGACGGCATCAACACCACGCTGAACAGCGGACGCATCTCCATCAATCTGAAGCCCCTCGACCAGCGCGTCCCGAGCCACATCAGCGCCTCGGACGTGATCCGCCGCCTGCAGCAGAGCCTCGAGCAGGTGCAGGGCATTCATCTCTACATGCAGCCGGTCCAGGACATCACCGTGGACGACCGCGTGAGCCGGACACAGTACCAGTACACGCTGGAAGATCCCGATACCAGCGAGCTGAATGAGTGGACGGCGAGATTTGTGGCCCAGCTGAAGAAGCTGCCGGTGCTGGAAGATGTGGCCACCGACCAGCAGACCGACGGTCGTGCGGTTTCTCTCATGATCGACCGCGTGACAGCGTCACGCCTCGGCATTGCGCCGACCACCATCGACAACACGCTCTACGACGCCTATGGCCAGCGTCAGATCAACACCCTCTACACCCAGCTCAACCAGTACCATGTGGTGCTGGAAGCGTCGCCGCAGTGGCAGCAGAACCCTGCGAATCTGCGCGATCTGTATCTCCAGAACGGAGCGTCGAATGGAGCCAGCGGCGCCGCGGCTTCGACGACCTACTCCGCATCGGCAGCGCCTGCCGCGGGATCCAATGCCCTCACCACGAGCGTCCTCTATTCGCCGTCCTCTGGCGTGCTGATACCGCCATCGACGCTGCTGCCCCCCACCAGCAGCGCCCAGGGCGCTTCTTCCACCTCAACAGGCACCACTGCCGGCACAACTCCGAACACCACAACGTCATCCGCCGGCGCAGGCGAGATCCCGCTCAGCGCCTTTACCACCGAATCCACCACCACCGAGCCGCTTTCCATCAACCACCAGAACCAGTTCCCGTCGGTGACGGTCTCTTTCAACCTGGCGCCGGGCGCGTCGCTGGGAACCGCGATCAATGATGTAAACAAGGCAGCCGATAACCTGCATTTCCCGCCGAGTTTGCAGGCGTCCTTCCAGGGAACAGCAGCGGCCTTTGAGAATTCGCTTTCCGGCGAGGCGCTGCTGATTCTCGCCGCACTGGTTGTGGTTTACATCGTGCTCGGCGTCCTCTACGAAAGCTTCATTCATCCGATCACCATTCTTTCCACATTGCCATCCGCCGGTGTGGGCGCGCTCCTCGCTCTCATGCTGTTTCATCAGTCGCTGAGCGTGGTCGCGATTATCGGGATCATCCTCCTCATCGGCATCGTCAAGAAAAACGGCATCCTGATCGTGGACTTCGCTCTGGAGGCGGAGCGCGAGCACGGCAAGGATTCGACTGAGGCCATCTTCGAAGCCAGCATGCTGCGCTTCCGCCCCATCATGATGACGACCATGGCGGCTCTGCTCGGCGGGCTGCCATTAGCGCTCGGCCGCGGCCTCGGCTCGGAGCTGCGCCGTCCCCTGGGTATCGCCATGGTGGGCGGCCTGCTCCTCAGCCAGATCCTCACCCTCTACACCACCCCGGTCATCTACATCTTCTTCGACCAGCTGGGCCAGCGCATCCTCGGACGGCGTCCATCGCTCGCTGCCGGAACTTCCATGCCCAGCGCCGAGGAGATGCAGCCATGAGCCTCTCCTGGACCTTCATCCGGCGTCCGGTCGGCACCACGCTGCTCACCATCGCGGTGGCCATCGCCGGAGCCGTCGGCTACATGGTTCTCCCGGTTGCGCCGCTGCCCCAGGTGGATTTCCCCACCATCAATATCTCGGCCAATCTGCCCGGCGCCAGCGCGCAGATTATGGCCTCCTCGGTAGCCACACCGCTCGAGCGCCAGCTCGGCCACATCGCCGGGCTCACCGAGATGACCTCCTCCAGCTCCCTGGGCAGCACACGCATCACGCTGCAGTTCGATCTGAGCCGGAATATCAATGGCGCCGCCCGGGACGTCCAGGCCGCGATCAACGCCGCCCGCACCTATCTCCCCGCCAACATGCCCTCCAATCCCCACTACTGGGAGTCGAATCCTGCTGACGCGCCCATTCTCATCATCGCGCTCACGTCGAAAAAATATAATGTAACGAAGGTCTACGACCTCGCTTCCACTATCCTCGAGCAGCGTCTCTCCCAGGTCGAGGGTATTGGTCAGATATTTGTCGGCGGAGGCGCTACGCCGTCGGTTCGCGTTGAGGTTAACCCCACCAAACTGGAGAGCTACGGCCTCACGCTCTCCAGTGTCCGCTCCGTCCTCAGTCTGCAGAACGCCGACATGCCCACTGGTCAGCTTGCCAACGGTGCGATGACGGCTGACATCATCACCACTGGCCAGATTTCCGACGCTGACCAGTACAAGCCGCTGGTCATCGGCTATCACGACGGGGCGGCGGTCCGGCTCTCTGATGTCGCGGGAGTTTACAACTCCGCGCAAAGCATCCGTACCGCGGGTTTTGTGGATGGTGAGCGCTCCGTCGTTCTCATTGTTTTCCGCCAGCCCGGCGCCAACATCATCGATACCGTCGATCGCGTCCGCCAGCAGTTGCCGGCCCTCGAAGCCGTCATGCCGCAGGGCATCGAGACGACCATCGTCCTCGATCGAACGACGACCATCCGCGCCTCGGTGCGCGACGTCGAGCTCACTCTGGCCGGCGCCGTGGTACTGGTTGTCCTCGTGGTCTTCTTCTTCCTGCGCAGCCCGCGTGCCACTCTCATTCCCATCGTGGCTGTGCCGGTCTCCCTGATCGGCACCTTCGCGGTGATGTACCTGTTCGGCTACAGTATCGACAATCTTTCCCTCATGGCGCTTACCATCTCCACCGGCTTCGTCGTCGATGACGCCATCGTGGTGATGGAAAACATCACGCGACATCTCGAAAGCGGGATGCCGCCCTTTAACGCCGCGCTGGTGGGCGCCCGGGAAATCGGCTTCACCGTCTTTTCCATCAGCATGTCGCTCATCGCCGTCTTCATCCCCATTCTCATGATGGGCGGCATCGTCGGGCGGCTCTTCCGCGAGTTCGCTGTCACTCTCTCCAGCGCCATCATCGTCTCCATGGTGATCTCGCTGACCACCACGCCCACCATGTGCGCGCACCTGCTCAAGGGGCCGGAGCGCAGGGAGGGACGCCACAACGTCTTCTATCGTGCCAGCGAGAAGTTCTTCTCGAGCCTGCTCTCCGCCTACCGCAGCTCCCTCACGTGGGCGCTGGACAACCCGTTGTTGATTCTCATCGTTCTGGGCCTCACCATCGCGCTCAACCTCGTGGCGATCGTCCGCATTCCCAAGGGTTTCTTCCCGCAGCAGGACACCGGAGCGCTGGTCGGCGGCGTGCAGGGACCGCAGGATGCGTCTTTCCCCTTTATGAAGTATTCCATCCAGCATATTGTCAAGGTCATCCAGCAGAACCCCGCCGTGGCGCATGTCATGGCGTACACAGGCGGCAACGGCTCCAGTAACGGAGGCTTTGTCTATATCGCGCTCAAGCCGATGGGCCACGGCAAAGGGGAGCGCGAGACGAGCGCTATGCAGGTGATCAACGAATTGCGTCCGAAGCTGAACCGGCTGCCTGTGGCCTCAGTCTTCCTGCAGCCCGTGCAGGACCTTCGCATCGGCGGACGCTCGAGCAACGCGCTCTACCAGTACACCATTCAGACTGATAACATCCCCGATCTTGCCCATTGGGGGCAGATTCTGCTGCAACACATGAAGAAGCTGCCCGGTTTGCAGGACGTGAACACCGATCAGCAGAACGGCGGTTTGGAAGAGATGCTGGACTATAACCGCGTCGCTGCCGCGCGGCTCGGCCAGACGCCGGAGTCGCTGGACACTCAGCTCTACAGTGCTTTCGGCCAGTCCGACGTCTCCGTCATTTACACACAGCTCAACCAGTACTACGTGGTTATGGAAGTCGCTCCCCCGTACTGGCAATCGCCGGAAGGCCTGAAGGACATTTGGTTTAACTCCGGTGCTTCTTCCGGCGGGGCGGGCATGAGCACCATGTCCCCGGTGTCCACCGTCATGACAACCCACGCTGACACCACCCCGCTCCAGGTCAACCACACCAGCCTGTTTCCGTCGGTCACCGTCTCGTTCAATATGGCCAAGGGCATGTCGCTGAGCGACGCCGTCCGCGAGGTCAGCCAGATGGAAGCGAGTCTCGATATGCCTTCGACCGTGCGCGGCTCGTTCTCCGGAACCGCGGAGGCTTATCAGCAGTCTCTGGCAACAGAAAAATATCTGGTCATCACCGCTATCCTGGCCGTCTACATCGTGCTCGGCATTTTGTACGAGAGCCTGGTGCACCCCATCACCATTCTCTCCACGCTGCCTTCGGCGTCCATCGGCGCCATGCTCGCCCTGATGATCTTCCACATCGATCTCAATGTCATCTCCATCATTGGAATCATTCTGCTCATCGGTATTGTCAAGAAAAACGCCATCATGATGATCGACTTTGCCCTCATGGCCGAGCGCGAAGAGCAGAAGAACAGCTACGACGCGATTTTCGAAGCCTGCATGCTGCGCTTCCGCCCCATCATGATGACCACGATGGCCGCCATCTGTGGCGCGCTGCCCCTGGCCTTCGGTACCGGTATGGGCTCTGAGCTGCGCCGGCCCCTCGGCATTACCATTGTGGGCGGCCTGCTCATGAGCCAGCTGCTTACGCTGTACACCACGCCGGTTGTCTACCTGATGCTGGACCGCCTCCGCCTGTGGGTGCAGGGCAAATCCCACGATACCTTCCGTCCCGAAATTCAGGGAGCCGCATCATGAAAACCAGGATTCCTGCACCATTCGTTCCGCGCCCTGCCCGGCGCCGCGCGTCTCGACGAATCCTCTGCGTCCTGAGCTCCGCGCTCTGTGCCCTGTCGCTGGCCGGCTGCATGGTCGGCCCGAAATACCATGCCCCGGTGCCGCCCCGGATCAGCGCACAGAACTACAAGGAGTCCACCGTCAACTTCCGGAACCAGCCGGGCTGGAAAGTCGCCAATCCAAACGCCCCTATGCTCCAGGGCAACTGGTGGGAAATCTTCCATGAGCCGGAGCTGAACGCCCTGGAAGATCAGCTGAACATCAACAACCAGACCATCAAGCAGTACTTCGAGCAATACGTGGAGGCCCGCGCTCTCGTCGCCGAAGCTCGCGCCCAGTTCTGGCCGACCCTGACCTTCTCGCCGTCCTGGAACCGTCAGCGCACTTCCGGCAATCTGCGCTCCTCCACCTATGCCAATACCGGCGCCACGAGCACCGTCTGGGAAGCGCCGCTCGACGCTTCCTGGACCCCCGATTTGTGGGGCAAAATTCGCCGTGAGGTACAGTCTGCTGAATACGCCGCTCAGGTGAGCGCTGCCGATCTGGCCGGGGAAAAGCTTACCGAGCAGGCATCGCTGGCCGAGTACTACTTCGAAATTCGCGGCCAGGATGAACTCCAGCTCATCTACAACCAGACCGTGAAGGCCGATCAGGCCGCGCTGGATGCCACAGAGGGCGCATACCAGGCCGGCACGGGCGATTACATCTCCGTTGTTGAGGCCCGCGCCACGCTGGCGGCGGCGCAGGCCGCGGCCACGAATGTCGGCCTCGCCCGCGCGCAATACGAGCATGCCGTTGCCGTTCTTCTGGGCAGGGTTGCCACCGACTTCTCCATTCCGGTACGACCCATGATTTACAACCCGCCGCCCATCCCCACCGGCCTTCCTTCCGAACTGCTGGAGCGCCGTCCGGATGTCGCTGCGGCAGAGCGCACGCTGGCGGAGGCAAATGCCACCATCGGCATCGGCTATGGTGCGTTCTTCCCCCAGGTGTCGTTGAGCGCTGCTGGAGGCACGCAGACCTCCAACATCGCGCATATCGCCGACTGGCCCAGCCGATTCTGGTCGCTCGGCGCATCGGCATCGCAGATCGTCTTCGATGCCGGCCTTTATCGCGCGGAGTTGCACCAGTACGAGGCCATCTACAATGCCGACCTGGCCTCCTATCGCGGCACCACTCTCACGGCTTTCCAGCAGGTGGAGGACGACCTGGCGGCGACGCGGATCTATTCGCAGCAAATCCTGCAGCAGCAAGTTGCGGTGAGCGCGGCGCAGCAGTTCCTTACCCTCGAAATGGAACGCTACAAAACCGGTGTGGACCCCTACGTCGATGTGGTGACTGCGCAGACGGGCGTCCTCAGCGATCAACAGTCGCTGAATGCGCTCCAGGTTTCACAGATGGTCTCGGCGGTCGAGCTGATCGAAGCCCTCGGCGGCGGATGGGATCGCGCGCAGCTACCCACCCCGTCGCAGGCCGGTGCGCAGCCTGCCGCCAGCGTTTACGCGATTCAGAAATAGAAGAGAAGAATGCTCAGCGCGCCGGCGCAGTCGCTGCCGTGCGGCGGAAATACTGCTGCGCCTGTTCCACGTCGCGCCGAATCTGCGCCATCAGTGCCTCGCTGGAAGGGAAGCGCCGCTCATCGCGCAGCCGCCGGAGGAAGCAAACCTCCAGCGGCGTCGTCTCCGTCAGCTCCACGGGCGGGGGACCCTCCAGCAGATGCGATTCGACAGCGAATCCCGCATCCGCGAAGGTCGGCCGCACGCCCACATTGCTCACGGCTTGTAAAAACGCTGCGTCCGGCCCGTCGCCGATCCGCAGTTGCGTGACGTAGACCCCGTTGGCAGGGAGCAGTCCGGGACAGGGTGCCAGATTAATGGTGGGAGCCTTCAGCCTGGCTCCCACGCCTCTTCCCTGAGCCGGTGTGGATAGAATCGAAAAAGCCCGCCCCAGCATCGCACGGGCCATCCCCATCTGCCCCGCGGCAATCCGCCGCCGCACTTCGCTGCTGGAAACGGTCACGCCGCGCACGCGCAGCGCGCCGTGCGAGATGACGGCGAACCCAAGTTCCGCTCCCAGCTTTTTCAAATCCTCAATGCCGGCCGCCGCATCATGTCCGAAGCGGAAGGTGTCGCCTTCATGAACCTCTGTCACGCGTATCCCGCCACGCAGCACTCCCTCGGCAAATTCTCTGGCCGAGAGCATGGAGAATTCCCGGGTGAACGGAATGACCAGCGTCGCATCGAGACCTGTGCGCTCGAGGAGCCGCAGACGCTGTGGCATGGGGGTGATCAGCTTTGGTGCGCGTTTCGGGTGCAGCAGCGTCACGGGATGCGGGTCAAACGTGACAGCGATGGCCCGAACCTGCAGTGTGCGCGCCCGCAAGAGCACGCGAGCAATGATCTCCTGATGCCCGCGATGCACGCCGTCGAAGTTACCGATCGCCGCGACGGTGCGCGGCCAGGCCGCGGGCAGTTCGGGAATGGAGCGGAAAATTTGCATCTTAGAGCCCGAAAGGAATCCGCAGTCCGTCGTACGACAGGCGGACGTGCCCGGGGAAAGTCGCCTCAGTCGCCGCATGGTCCACCTCATGCGACATGTGAGTAAACCATGCCCGCTTCGGCCGCACCCGCTGCACCCAGCTGAGCGCCTGTTCCAGACTCGAGTGGCTGGGGTGCGGTTGCGGCCGCAGTGCATCCAGGATCAGCACCTCCAGGTCATCCAGCAGCGGCAGGCTTGCCTCCGGAATGCTGCTCATGTCGGTCAGATACGCGGCCGTTCCAAACCGGAAACCGGCAACAGGCAGGTCGCCGTGCATCAGTGGCACGCGCTGGAAGCGGGCGCCACCGATCATGGCGGACTCCGTGTCGACCAGCGAGTGTAGTTCCACACGCGCTCGCAGAGAATAAGTCGAACCCGACGAGAATGTGTAATCGAAGATGCGCCGCAGGATTGCCGCCGTCGCTTCATCCGCATAGAGAGGCAGAAAGCCGGGTTTGTGATGGAAGCTCAGCGGGCGCAGGTCATCCATGCCCAGAACGTGGTCCGCATGCGCATGGGTATACAGCACCGCATCCAGGTGCTGGATGCCCTCGCGCAGCGCCTGTTCGCGAAAGTCCGGTCCGGTGTCAATGACCACCGCATGCCTGCCGCCCTCACCGTTCCATTCGATCGCAACGGAGGGCCGTGTGCGGCGATTGCGCGGATCCGTCGAGGTACAGACTGCGCAGCGGCAGCCCAGCGTGGGCACGCCCATCGAGGTTCCGCTGCCGAGGAAGACGATTTCCGCGTTCATGCGCCCGGCGGGCTTACTTCTTTCCGTCGGCCGGACGCTGCGCCGACTGCGCAATGGCGTTGGTGATTTCCAGGAACATCATCCGCAGCTCGAAGAGTACATTCTGCAGTGTGGCTTCTTCCCGCTGGGTCAGATTGCCTCTGGTCTTTTCCTGCAGCAGCGCCAGCATGTCGATGCTCTGCCGCGCTCCCAGAATGTCGATCCGCGCCTTTTCTCCCGGCTCCGTGCCCGCTCCCATGGCGATCATCGCGGAGACGTAGAACGACTGGATGATGTGCTCGAAGCTGATGGCCCCGCTCTCGCCCATCCCTGGATTCGCCTGACGCAGCATGTCATCCAGCTGCCGCGACGACTCCTCATACGCGGCGTGCTGCTCGGCTGTTTCCTTCGCGGTAAATTGCGGCAGTTCCGGCTCTTCCGTCACCTGCTCCTTAGCGGCTGGTTCGCGATCCGGCGGAGCTTGCATCGTCACGACTTTTTCCGAGGTCGCAGGCTGCTCCTGCGCGCGCACTTCCGCCGGCGCGGGCGCATCGTCGCGCAGCTCGCCCTCCATGGTGAACTTGCGCCGGTCGGTCACGGTAAACGCGGGCTGCTTTTCGTCCATAACGTGGGTCTCTCCAGGGGGAGCTTACACATCAGGAAGCGCGGTCATCGGTGTGGCCGTTCCTCCGTCGTACTCGAGGGCTTCATTCTGTTCGAGCGCTTCTACGCGCGCCATCCCGAGTGCCAAATCCTTGGTCAGATCCGGCAACCGGATCGACGCCATGCTGGTCAGCTCACCCACAGCCGTGCCGCCAGCCCGGAGCTCCAGCTTTTCGCCGGGCGCCAGTCCCGGCGACTCGCCGCGCAGCTCAAACTGCCGCAGGGCGCGGTGCACCGTCGCTCGCGAGCGAATCCGCTCCACAATCTCCTGGCCGATGTAGCAGCCCTTGGTGAAATTCAGCGCCCGCTGCAGGTTCGTTTCCTGCGGCAGATGCTTGTCGCTGAAATCCACGACGTACAGCGGCACGCCTTCCAGCACGCGCAGAGTCTCGATCGCTTCCAGCCCGCAGGGCGTCGCCCCGGCATCCACCAAAGTATTCCACAGAGCCAGGACGCGGTCCGCAGGCACATGAATTTCGAATCGCGGAACCACGGGACCGTAGTCATGAGCCACCATCACGTCGATCCCGGCCATCTGCAGGCGGGCAAAGGTCCCGGCTTCCGGCGCGGTGGCGCCCAGGCGACTTAAAACCTCCGCCGCCTGCGGCCCCCCAGTACCGATAGTCGTTGTGGATGCGTCTAATTGTTCAAGCTTCACATCATCCATGATGATGAAGCGGCGCAGATGCGCCAGAAGCCGTTCGGCCTGCAGGCGGTCGGTTTCGAGAAAGAGCTCATCCTCGTGGCAGTACACATCCGCGTCGCCCTGGATTCTGCCCTGCGCATTCAGCACCAGCGTATAGGCCACCTGCCCCGGGATCATGAACCTGGTGCCCTGGGTGACCATGCCATTCAGCCACCGAACCCGGTCCTTGCCAGTGACGCGTACACAGGTCCGGTATCCCAGATCGAAGATGCCGGCCCCGCGCAGCAAGCCCTGCATTTCCCGCGGATTTCCCGCAAAACGAAGCGGCGTATTCGCGCCGCGGTACATCGCACCTTCGGGCGCGGCGCCGTTTTCCGTCGCCAGGGCGGCCGCCACAGCAGTGTCGGACACCGTCGAATTGGGATTCTGAACCGTCTGGCTCATGCAGGGTCCTCAAAAAAATTATAGTCTCGGGAAAGCGCCGCTCGGCTGAACGCGCGGAACCGCAGGCAACGGCGAAAGGATCAGGAATGCAGACAAAACAGGGCAATCTCTGGCGGTCGCTGGTCGCATTGGCCATGATTCTCGCGCCGGGGGCGGGTGGCGCGGCCTGGACACAGAAGGCTTCCGCCGCTCCGGCACAGACAGCTCCCGCTCTGCCCGCGCAAAAGCCCCCGTCATCCGCTCCACCCCCGCAGGAGACGCAAATTACCCCGGCTCAGGCCCGCGAGCTGTTTGCCGACGTCGGCCAGATCCTGCAGTTCGCCTCCACGGATACCAAATTCCCCATCAAGCATGACGTGAAGTCCCGCCTGATCAGCCGCGCCGACGTGGAGAAATACCTCCTCTCCAAAATGAATGACGACAAGGACGCGAAACGGATGGAGCGCGAGGAAATCGTCCTCAAGAAATTCGGCCTGATCGACTCCGACTTCCAGCTTCGCCCTTTCCTCGTTAAGCTGCTGGACGAGCAGATTGCCGCCTATTACGACAGCAGGACCAAAACTGTGAATCTGCTGAACTGGATCGCCCCCGACCAGCAGAAGCCGGTGCTGGCCCACGAACTGACCCACGCGCTGCAGGATCAGGATGTGAACCTGGATAAGTGGGAGAGCCCCGGCAGCGACAACATTTCCCGCACCTTCAAACAGGATCAGAGACACGTGGCCACCGATGAGGATGACACCGCCCGCCAGGCGGTGATCGAGGGCCAGGCGATGGCCGTCTTCGTCGATTACAGCCTGGCCCCCTTTGGCCGCAGTCTGCGCAATTCCCCACAGCTGATCGACGTGCTTCTCGAGCAGATGACCGGTAACAACAGTGCGCGCGATCCGGTGCTCGCCCGCGCTCCGCTGCTCCTCCAGGAGTCGCTGCTGTTTCCGTACAAATATGGCCTAAAGTTCGAGGCCGACCTCATCGCCGACGAAAAGGATCCGTCAGCGCCGTTCGCTGGTGTCCTTGCCCGTCCTCCCGCCAGCAGTTACGAGATCATGAATCCGGAAGCGTATGAGCGCCACGTCAAAGTGCCGGTGCTCACCATGCCCGACATCCACCCCATCATCGACGCCAACTACAACCCTTACGACATCGGCGTCATGGGCGAGCTGGACGTGAAGATTCTCTCCGAGCTCTACGGTGGTCCTCAGGCGGCGAATGAGTTCACGCCCGCGTGGGACGGCGGCATTTATTACGCCGCCCAGCGCAGGGATGCTCCGGACAAGGACTCCACCAGTTCCGTCGCGCTTTTCTATCTCTCGCAGTGGACCTCGCCCAGCGTCGCGGCGGACTTCGCCAAAATGTATGCCGCCGAGCTCGGCCAGCAATACACGCAGGTCACCCGCGACACCCAGGACGAATCCGATCCGTCGGAACAGATCTATCAGACCAGTCAGGGCCCTGTGCTGATCGCCACCACTGGCAACGATGTGTTTGTCAGCGAGAGCTTTCCGCTGAACACGGCGCGCAAGCTGGAGTTCTTCATGGTCAGCGCGCAGCAGCAGGGCAGCGCGCAGATCGCGTCGGACTCCGGCTACGATCCGTTGCGCTGGGTACCCGCGGCGCCGTATTTCGGTACCGGCTCCGGTGTTCCGCGGTCCGATCTCACCGGCAACCTGGTCCGCTTCATGGCCAGCTGCGGGCTCATGAAGGCCGCACTGATCCGCTGAGACCGGCATTTATACTGAAACCCTGCGCAGAGATCCCATTTTTCCCCGGAGACTTCCCGACAGGTCTCCGGGCACAGGAGTCTTCTTGCAACAGGCAGAAATCGGCATCATCGGCGGCAGCGGACTCTACTCCATGCCCGGCCTCATCGGCGTTCATGAAGAGCATGTGACCACCCCCTTCGGCGAGCCCAGCGACGCCTTCGTTCTGGGCGACCTGCAGGGCCGCAGGGTCGCGTTCCTCGCCCGGCACGGTCGCGGCCATCGCCTCCTGCCCTCGGAGCTGAATTTCCGCGCCAACATCTACGCCCTCAGGAAACTCGGCGTTGAACGCATCCTGTCCGTCTCTGCCGTAGGCTCGCTGAAGGAGGACCACAAGCCCGGCGACTTCCTCATTCCTGATCAGTTTATCGATCGCACCTTCCGGCGCGTCTCCACCTTTTTCGGCGAGGGCCTCGTCGGTCACGTTGCTTTCGGTGATCCTGTGTGCGCCACCGTCGCCCAGGCGCTCATCGCCGCCAGCGGCTCCGAGGGCGTCACCGCGAAGCCGCGCGGCACCTATGTCTGCATGGAAGGCCCGCAGTTTTCCACGCGCGCCGAATCGAACCTGTACCGCAGCTGGGATGCCGACGTGATCGGTATGACCAACCTGCAGGAAGCCAAGCTGGCTCGTGAAGCTGAGATTTGCTACGCGACGGCCGCCATGGTGACCGACTACGACTGCTGGCATCCCGATCACGACTCCGTGACGGTGGAGCAGATTGTCGCGGTCCTGAATCAGAACGCGGCGAACGCCTGCAGGGTCATTCGCGCCGCTGTGGCCGCCATGCCACGCGAACGTACCTGCGCCTGCGCCACTGCGCTCAAATACGCCCTGCTCACCAACCCTGCGGCCGTCCCCGCGGCTACGCGCGAGAAGCTCGACCTCCTGGTTGGCAAATATCTCAAATAGAACGAACCGCAAGTGAGGAAACCCACCGCATGGCCATTCTTGTTGTAGGCAGCGTCGCATTCGACGCCGTTGAAACGCCCTCGGGCCGCCGTGACCGCTGCCTTGGCGGCGCCGCCACCTACTTTGCCCTGGCCGCCAGCTACTTTACGCCCGTCCGCGTGATCGCCGTCGTTGGCGAGGACTTTGGCGCGGACGAAGAAGTCGTCTTCTCGCGTCGCGCCATTGACACGCGCGGTATTGAGCACGTTTCTGGCAAGAGCTTTTTCTGGAGCGGCTCGTACATGAAGAACCTCAACGAAGCGCAGACGCTCAACACGGAACTGAACGTCTTTCAGAGCTTTTCCCCAAAGATTCCCGCCGAATACGAGGACACCGAGTACCTCTTTCTCGCCAATATCGATCCTGTTCTCCAGGCCGACGTCCGCCGCAGGATGCCGAACGTCAAGATGGTCTGCGGCGACACCATGAATTACTGGATCCGGGACCACGTGGAGAACCTCTCTCGCGTCCTGCGGAACCTCGACGCGCTGCTGATCAACGATGGCGAAGCCAAAATGCTGGCCCACGAGAGCAACCTCGTCGTCGCGGCGCGCAAAATCCTCGCCATGGGGCCGAAGGCTCTCGTGGTCAAGCACGGCGAATACGGCGCAACTTCCTTCTTCGGGGACCACGCATTCCCCGGCGAGGAATCCCGCACGCCTTTCCGCGCACCGGCGCTGCCGCTGGCTGAAGTCGTCGACCCCACCGGCGCCGGCGACTCCTTTGCGGGAGGCTTTTTCGGCTACATCGCCTCGCAGCCGCGGTTCGCGCCGGTCGTCTTCCGCCGCGCCATGTTCTATGGCGGCGTCATGGGCTCTTTCGCCGTGGAGCGCTTCGGCACCGAGCGGCTTCAGCAGCTCGACCGAAAGGAAATCGAGGATCGCTTTGCGCTCTTCCGGCAGCTCTCGCACCTCGACTGATCGGCAGGAAAGCGAAGCCGATCTGGCTCGCCGCTCTCTGCGCGATGAGGCCATCTTCGCAGGCCTCATCGCCGCGTTTGTGTCGGTGGTCGCCTTCGGCTACTGTTTCCAGAACAATCTGTTGCTCCTCTATGGCGACGCGGTCGCGCACCTCACCATCGCCCGCCGCATCCTCGACTCCACCAGCCCCGGCATCCGCCAAATCGGCTCTGTCTGGCTGCCGTTCCCGCATCTGCTTATGCTGCCCTTCGCCGCTAAAATGTCCTGGTGGCAGAACGGCATCGCGGGCGCCATTCCTTCGATGGGCTGCTACGTCCTCAGCGTCGCCGGCCTGTGGCGCCTGGCGCGCTGCTGGGTGCGCCCCGCGGGAGCCGTCGTAGCCGTGCTCTTCTTCGCGCTCAACCCCGGCCTGCTCTACATGCAGACCACCGCCATGACCGAGCCGCTCTTCCTCTGCCAGATCATCTGGAGCGCGCTCTTCCTGGTCGCCTTCCTTCGCTCCGTTGCCGCCGCTTCACAACAGCCGTATGACCCAAACAAACTCCGTCTGGCCGGCCGGGCCCTGGTCGCATGCGGCCTGGTCCTCGTCACCGCCGTCTACACTCGCTACGACGGCTGGATCTTCACCTGTCTCGTCTGGCTCATCGCCCTGCGCGGCTTTTGGAAGGTGCGCGCCTGGAGATCTCGCACCGCCGGAGCCTTCGTTCTCTTCACCGCCATGCTGGGGACCGCGCCCGTGCTCTGGTTTGCGTGGAACGCCCGCCAGTACGGCGACTGGCTCGACTTTATGCGCGGCCCGTACTCCGCCCAGGCCATCGCTATGCGCACCACGCCGCCCGGCGCGTACCACTGGCCCGGCTTCCATAAGCCCTGGGTTGCCTTCTTATATTTCCTCAAAGTCGCGGAACTCGGCGTTGCGCCCCACATCTTCACCGACGTGGTTCTTCTCCTCGCCCTCGCGGGCACGATTCTGGCCGTGCTCCGCTGGCGTGGCCAGTCCATACTGCCTCTGCTGCTCTTCTGGATGCCCGTTCCGTTTTACTCCTATGCGGTGTCGTACGGCTGGGTGCCGATTTTCTTTCCGCTTTGGTTCCCGCACTCCTGGTACAACACGCGTTACGGCATGGAAATGCTGCCCGGCTTCGCGCTGGGCCTCGGCTTCCTCGTCACCTGGCTGATCAACCGCGCGGAGACGCGTTGGCATCGTCACGCCCAGCTCATCCTGCTCGCTTCCATGCTTCTCATTTTCGCGGACAGCGCGTTCCTGATCCACTCCACGCCGCTCGTGCTCGGCGAGGCCATCGCCAACTCCCGCACCCGCGTCCCCCTTGAGGCCGCCTACGCCCGCGAACTGGACCGGCTCCCGCCCGAGGGCAAGATCCTCGCCTGGACCTCCGACCATCCCGGCGCCTTCGAGCGCGCCGGCATCCCGCTGCGCCGCACCATCAACGAGACCGACTACTACCGCTGGACTCCCGCGCTCCAGCATCCCGCCCGGTCAGCCGCCTTCGTCATCGCCTCCGACCACGACGCCGTCGCGAAGGCCGTAGCCGCCCATCCCCAGGGACTCACCCTCATCGACATCGTCTGCTCCACCGGCCAGCCCTGCGTCCGCTTCTACCGCTCCGACCTGCCCCACCCGCAATAAGCCGGTCCATCTCTCCGCCTGTCGGGCAGAGCCCCTTTCGCTCGAGGCTGACCGCCAAAGGCTAACGGCTGAGTCCCGGCGGGCCGATCCTCCCGCACGATTGTTCATGGACGCGAGGCCTGCGTATCCCGGGCGGAGTGGACATCGGGCCGGGGTTGGGTGCGCATTTTCCAATATTCCTGCTGCCCCGAAAGCAGGTCCGGCGCATCGAAGACTTCGTTGGGAGGAGCGCAGTCTCCGATCCGCCACACCCGGACGACCGCACGGATTCCAGAGCCGCCCGACAGGTATGGCTGAGGATAAGGACCATCCATCCGGCATGCCAGGGGGAGAAGGGCATGGAATTGCAGCCACGGCTTCTGTTTGTTGATGATGAATCGAGTATCCGTCTACTCATGTCGGCCGTTCTGAAGCGGAATAGCTTCGATGTCACCGTCGCCGCGACAGTATCCGAGGCGCTCAACCTGATTGCAACACAGAGTTTCGACGTCCTTGTCTCCGATCTGAACATCGGTGAGCCCGGCGACGGCTTTACCGTCGTCAGCGCGATGCGAAGAACGCAGCCCAGCGCACCAACGTTCATCCTCACCGGCTATCCCGCCTTCGGGTCGGCCCTCGAAGCCATCCGGCAACAGGTCGACGACTACTTCGTTAAGCCCGCCGACGTTGAAGCTTTGGTGAGCAGAATTATCGCCAGGCTCAGCGGACCGCCTTCCCGGCGGACTGGCATTCAGCCCAGAAGGCTGCCAAAGATTCTGGAGGAACACAAGCCCGACATCTTCGCTCGCTGGATGGAGAGTGCAAAGGATGACGAGCGCATCAGAGCCACCGGATTATCCAACGAACAATTGTCCAGCCATCTGGGGTCTCTCATTGATGAAATCATTACTGCCTCCGGTGATCTGACCCTCTCCCCGGATGCTCTGGTCGCCGCCCGGGGCCATGGACAAATGCGTTTGCAGCAGGGCTGCAGCGTCGTTGCCATGATCCGTGAGGCACACGTCCTGCATGGGGTGTTGTGCCTCATCGTGCAGGAAAATCTGCTGAGCGCGGATATCAGCTTCCTGGTCACCGATATCATGCGGATCGGCGAAGCCGTCCAGGGATTTCTCGAGGAATCGCTGCATACGTACTTTGAACTCCAGCGTGCTGCTGACTCGAAGGAACGTGCGCAAAACCCAGCTTCGGTCCTCCTGCTCAGCGGAAACCGGGAGTTGTCCCTGCTTCGCGAATTTGCCCTGCGCAGGGCGGGGTATTCGGTGGCTCGCGCGAGCTCGCGGCAGCAGGCCCTGACCTTGCTCCGCCAGCGTTTCGATGCGCTCGTCATCTCGTACTCTCTGGCCCACGACACCATCCAGGAATTTGCGGAACATTTTCGGTCCGCGAATCCAAACGCCCCGATCGTTGGAGTGGTCAAGGGCGCGTGGCAGGACCTGAAGGTCCAACTGGACGGTTCTGTCAGCGGGGACGACGGGCCCGAAGTCCTGCTGGAGGCGCTGTCGGCTGCCCTCAAGCGCAGACGCCTGCGTCTCATCAGGTAATTTCACCCACTTCTTTCTGGGGCCCGCAGTCCCGCGAAACTGCCGGGCCGGCTGGCGGCCGATTCCGCTGCACTGTACCCTGTTTTGGGAGGGAACCCGTGCGTTTTGCCAAGGTCCAGGCCTGCGGCAACGATTTCCTGATTGTGGAAGGATCCTGCGATCCGCAGCTGGCCAAGAAGCTCTGCGAGCGACACATTGGCATCGGCGCCGATGGCGTCGAGTTCCTGGAACGAACCGGATCACGGGCCGGACGCATTCGCCTCGCCAATGCCGACGGCTCGATCGCGGAAATCTCCGGCAACGGTACGCGTTGCGCCGCCGCCTGGGTGGCACACACGGAAGGCGCCGGTCCGGGTCAGGAAATTACCCTCGATACCGACGCCGGCCCGCGAATTTGCCGCATCGTCGAAGCCGCGGGCAGCCACTTTCTGATCGCCGCCGGCATGGGTGTCCCGCAGATTGAGCCTGCGCAGGTGACTTTGGCGGACAAGACCCTGGTTCGGGGCATTTACGTCTCCATGGGTAACCCTCATTTCGTCCTGATCGTCGATGATGACAATTTTCGCGCGCACAGCCGCGGCTGGAATGAGCTGGGCCGCGAAATCTGCTTTCACCGGCAATTCCCGCAGCAGATCAATGTTCTTTTTCTGCGGATGATCCGTGCCGATGAGATCGAGATTCGCATCTTCGAGCGCGGCGTCGGTCCCACCACCTCCTCCGGCACGGGAACCTGCTCCTGCGCGGCCGCGGTCATCGCTCACTGCGGCGGAAAATCGCCGCTCACCGTTCACGCGCCCGGCGGCACGCAGCGGGTCGAGTGGGCTGGTCCGGACACCGAGATGATCCTCACCGGCCCGGCGAACCTGATCGCTGCAGGAGAGACGCTCCTTGGCTGATGCGGTCCTGAAGCCGCCCGCCGTGGCACCCGGTGCGCGCATCGCCGTCGTCGCGCCCGCCAGCAGCGCGGATCCGCAGCGCATCGCGCAGGGCATCGAAGTTCTCCGCGGCCTGGGCTACGACGCGGTTGCTGCGGAGCATGTGTACGGCAAGCACTCACCATATTTCTCCGGAACGCCGGAGGAGCGTCTTGCCGATCTGCATCGCGCCTTCGCCGATCCCTCCGTGGCCGTGATCATGTGCGCCCGAGGCGGATACGGATCGAACTATCTGCTCGCGGACCTCGATCTGGATCTCATCCGCTCCCACCCAAAGCCATTCTTCGCCTACAGCGACATGACTGTTCTGCAGACGTGGCTGCTCGATCGGATCGGCTTCGTCGCATTCCACGGACCCATGGCCGCGGCGGATTTTTCCCTCGAAGCCGGCGTTCATCTTCCGAGTTTCCACGCTTCACTCAGCGGCGGCGTGATTCAGGCTGGGGCGGAGCAGGGAATCCGCATCCTGCGTCCAGGTCGCGCTCACGGCACAGTCTATGGCGGCTGTCTCAGCATTCTCACATCGGCGCTGGGCACTCCGTACCCACCGCAGACGGAAAGGAAGCTGCTGTTCCTCGAAGATCAGGGAGAAAAGCCGTACCGGATCGACCGCATGCTGCGGCAGATGATCCTTGCCGGAAAATTCGAAGGTGTCCGCGGATTCATCTTCGGGGAAATGCTCGGCTGCGATTCGGGCAGTGCCGATTTCCGGCTCCTGGAGCAGGTCATCCTTGAGGTGTTGTGCGATTTTCAGGTGCCCATCGCCATCGGCCTCCGCTCCGGCCATGTCTCCGGCGGCAATGTCACCCTGCCGCTGGGCATCGAAGCCGAGCTGATTCTGGACGGCGGTGAGCCGCTGCTACGATATCTGGAGCCCGCTGTCCACGTCTCGTGTCATGCAGGATAAAAAGCACTTCCACCTTATCGGCATTTGCGGCACCGCCATGGCCTCGCTGGCCGGCATGCTCGAGCTCAAGGGCCATCGTGTCACCGGTTCCGACCAGGCGGCCTATCCGCCCATGTCGGACCTGCTCCGTTCGCTCGGCATTCCCGTTGCGGAGCCGTTCTCGCTCGCGAATCTGCAGCCTGTCCCGGACCTCGTCATCGTCGGCAATGCCATCTCCCGCGGCAACGTGGAACTGGAAGCCGTCCTCGACCGGCGCATTCCGTGTACTTCGCTGGCCAGCGTCGTCCACGATGAGTTTATCTCCGGCCACGAGTCGCTGGTGGTCGCCGGAACTCACGGCAAGACGACTACCACCAGCATGCTGGCGTGGATCTACGAAGTCGCGGCTCGCGGTCGGCCCGAGCTCGCGCCATCATTTCTCATCGGAGGCGTTGCCGAAAACTTTGGCGCCAGCTTTCAATTGCGTCAGGGACAGACATTCATCATCGAAGGCGACGAGTATGACACGGCCTTCTTCGACAAGGGCCCCAAGTTCATGCACTACTTTCCCGACGCGCTCATTCTCACCCACGTCGAGTTCGACCACGCCGACATCTACGACGACCTGGCTTCGGTGAAGACAGCCTTCAAACGCCTGGTGAACCTGGTTCCTCGCCGCGGCCGCATCGTCGCCTTCGACGGCACGGACAATGTGACGGACTGCGTCAGCCACGCCTTTTGCACTGTGGAACGCTACGGGTTCCGGACTGATTCGACATGGAGGCCTGCCGATCTGCGCTTCGACAACGGCTTCAGCCGCTGGCAGGTTTTTCGCCGAGGAGAGCCCTGGGCGGAGTTCACGCTTCCGATGGCGGGCGAACACAATGCCCTGAACGCCACGGCAGCCGCTGCTCTGGCCGCCGGTCAGGGAGTGCCGCGCGCAGCCATCGTCGAAGCGCTCGCCACCTTCCGCAGCGTCCGTCGGCGTCTCGAGGTGCGGGCGGAGATCAACGGCGTAACCATCATCGACGACTTTGCCCATCACCCGACGGCAATTCGCGAAACCCTGCGCGCGCTGCACTCCGCATATCCTGGACGCCGCCTCTGGGCTGTGCTGGAGCCGCGCTCGAACACCCTTCGTCGCAACGTCTTCGAGCGGGAGCTGGTCGAGAGCCTGTCCCTGGCGGATCGAGTCGTTCTGGCCGGCGTCTTTCATTCCGAAAAGATTCCGGAAGGGGAGCGGCTGCACCCGGAAAACGTGGTCGCCGCGCTCTCCGCTTCCGGCCGGGACGCTGTTCTCCTTCCCACAGCCGACGCGATCGTGGCGAACCTTGTATCGCGCCTCCGCTTCGGCGATCTGGTGGCCATCCTCTCGAACGGCGGCTTCGACGGCATCTACGAAAAGCTGCCGGCCGCGCTAAAACAAGTCGCGCAGAAAGTCTGAGTCATGTTTGCCGCGTTCGTCCTCTTTGCTGCGTGGATCGTCCTGGGCGTTCCCGCTGCCGTAGTTGGCATTCCGTGGACGGTCCTCAACGGCGATATCACCCGGATGTACGGCTGGGCCATGGCCATCCTGCGCATCGGCCTGCGCCTTTGCGGCATTCGCATCCAGGCGGAGTGGCGCGCGCGGCTCGATCCCGCGCAGACCTGCATATTCCTGTCGAATCACGTCTCGAATCTGGACCCGCCAGTGCTCTTTCCGCTGCTGCCGCGGCGCACCGTGGCCTTTCTCAAGCGCTCGCTTATGAGCATTCCCGTCCTGGGCTACGGCATGAGGCTGGGCGGCTTCATCCCGGTCGATCGCGACGGCCGCGTGGAAAGCGCTGTCGAGAGCGTCGAGGCGGCGGCGCGCGTGCTCGCTTCGGGTGTCCACGTTCTCTCGTTCGTCGAGGGCACCCGTTCCCGCGACGGGCGCCTGCAGCCGTTTAAGAAGGGTCCGTTTTTCCTGGCGATGAGCACAGGGGCCGCAGTGGTTCCGGTTTCCATCCATGGAACCGAAGCAATGATGCGAAAGGGCAGTCTGAAAATCTTTCCCGGGACCGCATACGTCATCTTCCACGCCCCGCAGTACCCGCGCGACTACGCCAGCCGCGAGGCACTCATGGCCGCTGTGCGCGAAACCATCGCTTCAGGTTTACCGGAATGGATGAGGACCTGAACTACCGAATAACAGCATTGTAGCCGTCGGCGAGCAGCCGCCCGCGCATCGCCTGAGCCTGCGCGCGCGACGCGAACGGCCCAATCTGCACGTGCAGCAGCTGGTCTTCCGGCTCATGCCGTACCACCGCGGTGTATCCGTGCTGCCGCAGCGCGGCTACCAGAATGTCGGCATCCTGCGGAACGCTGACTGCCGCAACCTGCACCATCAGGCTGCCGGCCGCGGAAGGAGCTGCAACCGTTTTCTGCACTGCCGGCACAACACCGGGAGTCGCAGCCGGTTCCGTTACCGGATTTGCGGGAAAGACCGTTCCGGCCGGAACTTCACCAGCCGGTACCGTGCCTGGCGTGGCACCTGTCGTCGTCGCAGCGGGAGCGCTTCCAGCGCCCGGCGTACCAGGCGTGCCCGTCGTCGGGATTATCGCTGTTGTGTCGTCGGTTGCCGGTGGAATTGCTGCGTCAGGCTGGCTCACCGTTTCCTGGGGCGAAGGCTTGGCCAGGGATGTCGCCGGCACCGCAGTCGTATCCGCTGCCGCCGGGCCAATCGCGCGAGCGCTCACGCGTCCCACCGAATAACCCAATCCGAAAAAGATACCGCAGATCAGCACCAGCCCGAAGAAGATGCCCAGCAGCGACCGCGTGCCCAGCGTGATCTCGCGATCCTCCTCGGCAACGCTCCGTCCCAGGCCGCGCCGGCGCTGCGGCACCTCGGTTTCTTCCTCGCGATCTACAGCGTATTTCATGGATATTGCAAAGCCTCACTGCTGAGAATTCGGTTCGCTCGGCGCCGCCGCCGGCGCGCCCTTGCCTGATGCGGCGCCCGAGCCCTTGCTCAGCAGCGAAATCAGCTCCATCGGCAGCGGGAAGACGATCGTCGTGTTCTTTTCCACGCCGATATCGATCAGCGTCTGGAGATATTTCAACTGCAGGGTGTACGGCTGCGATGAGAGCAGATCCGCCGCTTCCACCAGCCGCTGCGCCGCGGCAAATTCGCCTTCGGCGTTGATGATCTTGGACCGCTTTTCGCGCTCCGCCTCCGCCTGGCGCGCCATCGCCCGCAGCATGGAATCCGGCAGGTCTACCTGCTTCACTTCCACGCTCACCACCTTTACCCCCCACGGTTCGGTGCGCAGGTCGATGATGGTCTGGATGCGCTGGTTCAACGCGTCGCGGTGCGAGAGCAGGCCGTCCAGTTCCACCTCGCCGAGCACGCTGCGCAGCGTAGTCTGCGCGAACTGCGACGTCTGGTAAATGTAATTGGAAACCTCGATGACCGCCCTCGCCGGGTCCAGCACCCGCATGGTGATCACCGCATTCACCTTGATGGTGACGTTATCCTTGGTGATAACGTCCTGGGGCGGCACTTCCATCACTTCCTGGCGCAGAGAAACGCGCACAATCTGATCGAATGGCCGGAAGACGAAAATCACTCCCGGTCCCTTGGGCTTAGGCAGGGCGCGACCCAGCCTGAAGATGACGCCCCGCTCATACTCCCGCAGGATCTTGACGCAGTTGAGCAGGTAGAGGACAACAATTGCGATGAATACCAGTACCGGAATACTTGCCATGGCCGGGTCCCCTTGCGCCCGGCCCGATTGTATCGCACCGCCGCGCCGGATCAGCGCACATTTTCAGCGTGCAACGTTTTCGTGTACCGGCTCCACCAACAGGGTCAATCCCTGCACCGCGCGCACCCGTACGTGATCTCCCGCGGCCACCGGCGAGGGAGATTCCGCCATCCAGAGCTCGCCATGCACCAGCACCTGCCCGCGCGGCGCGATGGGCTGCTGGGCGATCGCCTCGGCGCCCACCAAAGCCTCGGGCCCAATCAGCACCTTGTTCCGTTGTGCTCGCCACGCCAAACGCACAAGGAGCGTTGTAATCAGGCCGAAGGCGAGTCCCGTGGAGATCGCCGTAGCCAACTGGACCCGCATCTGCGGAATCGGCCCCGCCACGAGGGTCAGCGTCCCCAGGATCAGCGCCCCCGTGCCGGCCAGCGCCAGAATGCCGTGGCTCGGAAACTTCGCCTCCAGCACCATCAGGATCAGCGCAGCCACGATCAGCGCCAGCGCCGTGTAGCGCACCGGCAGCATGTTCAGCGAAAACAGGGCCAGCAGCACCAGCAGCGTTCCCAGAGCGCCCGGCACAATGGTTCCGGGGTGGTGAAACTCCAGGTAGATCAGCAGCGCGCCGGCGAGCAGGATCAGCACGGCCACATTGGGATTCATCAGCGCGCCCATGATGGATTCTCGCAGATCCGGATCCACGGTCACCAGTTGCGCGCCCTTCGTGCGCAGCACCACGGTGCTGCCGTTGAAGCGCTTCACGGTACGCCCATTGAGGTCGCTCAGCAGCGTGGAAATGTTGGGGGCTACCAGGTCGATCAGGTGCAGTTGCAGCGCTTCGCTGTCGGTGTACGACTTCGAGTGCGTCACCGCTTCCTGAGCGGCGTCCACATTGCGCCCGCGGACGGAGACATACGACCGCAGAAATGCCAGCGCGTCGTTCAGAATCTTTTCCTTCATCGTGTCGGAAACGCTTCCGACCTCAATCACCGGATGCGCCGCGCCCGCTTCCGTGCCTGGCGCCATGGCCGCCAGATCCGCCGATTCCATGATGAAGAACCCTGCCGATCCGGCGCGCGCTCCCGACGGCGCCACGTACACGATCACCGGCGAGGGCGACGCCAGAATGGCGCTGACCATGTCCCGCATGGAATCAAGCAGGCCGCCCGGCGTATTCATGATCACCAGCACCGCTTCGGCGTGGATGTCGGCGGCACGCTCGATACCGCGCTTCAGATAATCGGTGCTGATGGGCTGGATCGTATCATCCAGATGGAGCACGACGATGGGGTTGCTTTGCGCCTGTGCTGTTCCGGGCACGACGATCGCCATCAGCCCGACAAATGCTGCCGCGATTCCCGTCAGCCATGCCTGCAACGGCCGCTGTTTTTCCGGCCTCTGACCGCTGAACTCCGAAGCTCTGCTTTTCGACCGCTCTTTCTCTCGCCCGTCCATTGCGACTCTCTCAATCGCTGTTCGTTGGCTGCTCGCTACTGGCTTCTGTTCTCCTGCTTCTGCACAGCCAGCTGCATCGCCTTCACGCCGGCATTGTTCGGATCCAGCTCCAGCGCCTCGGCCACATCCTGCTGCGCCGCAGCTACCTGATTGGCCTGCAGGTCCAGCCTGGCCAGCACCAGGTATGCGGGGGCATTCGGCCGGATCTGAATCGAAGCCCTGGCCTCCTGGCGCGCCGCCGCCGGATTGCCGTCGCGCTCCCAAACCGCCGCCAGGCCTGCATGCCCCGCGGCCGAAGCTGAGTCGGCAGCCAGAGCCTCACGATACTCCCGTTCCGCTTCCAGCACCAGACCACGCCGGAAGAACGCGTCTCCATCCTTCACCAGCGCTGCCGCGCGTTCCGGCGCCGGCATGGAGGCCAGCCGCATCGCCTGGATCTGCTCCAGTTCGAAGGCGGCCTGCCGGACCTCCGTGTCGCTGTAGCTGGGCTTGATGCGCTCCAGAGGCCCCTGCCAGTCGGTGATCGCGTGGCCGGGATCCGGATTCGGCGTCGGTGGATTCTTCAATTGCGCTTCAAACGACTGGGCTTCCGTATCCGAGGGCCGCAGTTTGAGCGCCTCTTCGACTTCCTTCAGCGCGCCGGCGATATCGCCGTGGCGAGCCAGTGCGATGGCCAGATTGAAGTGGAAGTCCGGATCGCGGGGGTCAGCCTCCACCGCCTGGCGAAACATCGCGGTAGCATCCTTGCCGCGCCGGCTGGCCGCCACACCTTCATTGTTCACCACTTCCGGAAGCGCCAGTCGTCGGCTGTCGAAGGCGAAGGCATCCTCGGCTTCGCTGTAGTTTCCCATGTGGAAGAAGGCCATGCCGCGGTAGAAGTCGGCCCGCAGCGCATCGGGGTCACTGGTGGGCAGACGCCCCAGCGTGGCCGCGGCTTCGGGGAAATCCTGGTCCCGAAAGTAGGCCAGCCCGAGTTGCAGCCAGGCGGGAGCGAACTGCGGATCCAGCTTGACCGCAGCGCGCAAATGCGTCAGCTGCTGGTCGGGCGCAGGCGCGACCAGCCCTTGAATGTACTCATCGAATGCATCGGTGTCCAGGTCGCCGTCCGCGGCCAGAAAGGTCTGTTCGTCGACCGCAAACTGCGGATCGAGCTGCTTTGCCACCTTCCAGGCCACCCGGTCGATCAGACTCACAAGCTGAGTCTGGGATCCGGTCTGCACGACGTCGGGCCCCAGATGGAGCGCCGATACATCGAGAATCTCCGCCGTTGCCGTTAACTGCTGGTGGCTGTTCACTGTATAGCTGCCGAAGATCACGTAATCGGCGTCCACCATCTGCGCAATGCGGATGGTCATGGCCCTGGATGGCTGCAGGTTCAGTGGCAGGCCCAGATGATCGAAGGCGTAGAGACGGTCGCCGCGGCCGATCGCCATATAACCGGAGGAGTTGAGGCGGCGGTTAAGAAGGTCAGCGAATGCCTCGCCGATCCAGTTCAGGCCGGCCACGCCCGTGCGGTTTTCGAATGGCAGTACCAGCAGCAGGCGGCCATGCATTTGCGGTGGACCGGCCGGTTTACTCTGGGCCGGGTCCTGGGCGAACGCAGCGCCCGTGGAGGCCAGCAGAATCCATGCGAACAAAAAGCGGAATCGGCGAAAAGAAAGCACAACAAAAGAATTATAGGTTGCGCAGCGGCCACATCCTCTCCGAATCCACCCCCGCGCCGCGCAGCCGCATCTTCCCCTGAAGAGGAGGCGCGATGAGCAGAGAGAAGAAACACCACCTGGTGCGCGGCCTGCTCGCGGGCGCGGGAGCAGGGTTGGCAGCCTCGTGGGCGATGAACGTCTTCATGGCGGGACCGGGCGCGAAGTTGCAGGAGGTCCTGGAAACTGAGGAGGAGCAGCGACAGGAGCGCGAGCAGGAGCAGCGGCGGCAGGAACGCGGCGAGCCGAAGATCGATGCCACCATGAAAGCCGCGGACGCGCTGACGGCGACGGCGATGGGCGGGCAACACCTCTCGCCGGAGGGTAAGCAGAAAGGCGGGCCCATCGTCCATTATGGGTTTGGGGCGCAGATGGGCGCCGTCTACGGCGGGCTGGCGGAGTATTCAGGCACGGTTCGGATCGGGCTGGGCGCCGGATTTGGGACGGTCCTCTTTGCGGGCGCCGACCTGGTCGCTGTTCCGGCGCTCCACCTGTCGCCTCCGCTGAAGGAGTTTCCCGCGAAGTCCCTGGCGACCCCCTTTGCGGCGCACCTGGTATACGGCGCGACGACAGAGCTGCTGCGGCGGGCATTGCGCGCGGCGCTGTGATCAGCGCGGCGTGGCGCCAGTGGCGCCCGCGCGGCCGCCGCCGCGGGGCGCTCCTGCACCCATGGCGGGCCCCGCAGACATTGTCGACATAACAGCGGGCTGGTTGCCGGCCGGCATGCCGGGTGACACGCTCCCGACTCTATTACCCGGGAAGAAGCCGGAGTCCGAGGCCATTGCAGGATCGAATCCGCGGTGAACCATGACCGGCGCGAGTTGGCCGGCTGCTCCCATGCGAGAACCTCCGCCCATGGCGCTGCGTCCTGCGTCAAGACTGAGATACACGGGAGTGGTGACCGTCCCGTGTCGAAGTGCGGCGCGGGAGAAGCTGCGCAGATTGCCGAGTCCCTGGCGCGGGATGCCCAGGCCTGCCGAGTCGCGGCGAAAGACGAACGATCCCTTGTGCACGTCGGAGACGAACAGCGGGCTCGTCGTAACCGCCGTCAGCGTCACCCCTCCGGAGCCGGGCGGATGCGCCGGAGGACGCGGAAGCAATGGAAATGTCCGGTGCGCGATGCCCTGGGTCACGGCCGGCACGTTACTCAGGCCATTCCATGTACCGCCCGGCATCCATCCCCAGCCGTTGCCCGGGCAAAAGGACCATGAGCCGTAGTGATAGGGCATCCAGCCCCAGGGATAGGGCGAAACCCAGGAATATCCCGCGCTCCCATACCATGCCCAGACACCGTCTGCATACGGACTCCAGGCAGCACTCGCGAAGTACGGGCGCCACATCATCCCGCAGCTGCCGATATCGCTGAAGGAGCCGTAATAGGTCATGTCCTTCTCTCCGTAGGACCCGGGAGCGTTCCCGAAAGCCGAGAGCGTGGCCACCTGCGCGTGGTAGTCGGCCGACTGGCGATCCCACGCGTCGAGCGATTTCGCGGCCACGTGCCCTGTGACCGTGGGATCGTTCCTCCGCGCGAAGGAAAAGGAGATGGTCCTTTTGTGCGGAATCGTCATCAGCCCATCGGCGCCGTTCACCTGCACAGTTCCGCCGAGCACGGCAAGCTGCGCTCCGGTGGCGTTGACCTCCAGGCGAACGTGACTGGAGGGCGGGAGCCGCAGCTCGTCCGGGTTATTTCTTGGCCCGAACATGAGGGTGAACTCCCTGTCGCGCGTCTTCAGCAGGCTGACGTAAGCCATGCCCCGGACGACCCGCACCTCCGTCACCGGAGTCCCCGAGGCCGTTCGTTCCAGCTCGCGAAATTCAACTTCGGTGTTGGAAGCCACGCGCAGCGTGCTGTCGTCTTCGAATTCGATCTCCGCAACGCCGGCTTCAGTCCGAATACGAGTGGATTCGACCACGGGCAGGTTCTCGATGGCGGGCTCAAAACCGCGGCCGACTCCGAGGTCCATCTCGACGGCTCCCATGACTTCGCTCATACGAACAATGCGCACCTTCGACATGCCGGCCGAAGGAGAGGCGGTGGCGATGGTTTGTGCGGGGAGAGCGGATGCGGCGAGAAGCAGGGAGAGGAAGCTTCCTGCAGCGGGACCTGAGATCGCGGACATATCTGCCTCCTTCCGTGCGGGGACTGCCGAAGAAGGACGCTCCGGCTGTGCGGCCGGAATACGACGCCCGGCAATAATAGCACCGTTACAACTACGATTGCACCCAGCCAGCCCGGAAAACGCAGGAGCTGATACGCCGGACGGAAAAGCTGGCGATGGCGCGGCTGGCAGCGACCATGGCGCACGAGATCAACATTCCGCTGGAGTCGGCGCGGAACCCGGTGAACCTGGCGGACGGCGCCCGGGGCGGCGAAGCCAGTGACGGAGTATTTGGAATCGGCGGAACAGGAGCCGGGACGGGTCTCGCTGATCGCGCGCCAGACGCTGGGTTCTACCGTGAAACCGCGGTGGCCGGACCCGTGGATCTGGGCGAACTGGCTGAGCCGGTGCTCGCGATGCACGAGAACAAGCTTCGTCCGAAGGATATTGGGCAGGAAAAGCGGCTGCAGCCGTGTCCGGCGGCAACGATTCTGGCAGGAGGAATCCGACAGGTGATGGCGATTCTGATTTCGAATGCGGCGAATGCAGTGAGGCAGGGAGGTCGAATCCGATTTACGCTGGCGCACTGTCACGCACCGGACGGGGTGCAGATCGTGGTGGAGGACGACGGCCCAGGCATCGCAGCCAGGGGCCGTGAGCGATTGTTCGAGCCTTTCTTTACGACGAAAAAAAGACGTGGGCACCGCCCCGGGCTGTGGGTGTCGCGGGAGGTTAGGACGCCTCACGGCGGGAAGCCGGAATTTGCAGAACGCCACGGGCCGGACGGGTTGCGGACAGCGTTTATCGCGACGCTCCCGTTGAATGGGCTGATCGCGAGCGAAGACCCCGGAGAAGTGGGGACAACGACGGCCTGAGCATGGACTCAGTGGCCGGACCAGGTTTTGTCCGGCGCATTGCAGAGCGTCTCCAGCGGACAATCGATACAGCGGGGCTTGCGGGCGACGCAGATCTGGCGTCCGTGATGGATCAGCTCGTGGGAGAAGCTGATCCAGCGGTCGCGGGGAATGATCCGCATCAGGTCCTCTTCGACGCGTTTCGGCTCTTCGGACTGGGCAAGGCCGAGCCGGTGCGAGAGCCGCAGAACGTGGGTGTCGACCACAACCCCTTCCGCCTTGTGAAAAGCCACGCCGAGGACGACGTTGGCGGTTTTGCGCGCGACGCCGGGGAGGCTGAGAAGCTGCTCCATGTTGTCGGGGACCCGGCCGTGGAAATCGGCTACGACTCTTTTTGCTGCGCCGGAGAGCGACCTGGCTTTGTTGCGGTAGAACCCTGTAGAGCGGATCTGCTCCTCAATGGCGGGCAGCGACGCCTGGGCGAACGCCGCCGGCGTCGGAAACTTCCTGAACAGCGACGGGGTGACGATGTTCACGCGGGCGTCCGTACACTGCGCAGACAGAATCGTTGCCACCAGCAGTTCCCACGCGTTCCTGTGATGCAGCGCGCACTCGGCATTGGGATACGCGGCCTGGAGACGGCGCAGCAGCTCCGCAATGCGAGCGGGATCGGTCTGGCTGCTCGATCTCGGGGCGGCTCTTCTCTTGGAATTCTTCGTGGGTTGGCCGGGCGTCCGGGGCGCGGATTTCGCGACGGATTTCTTGGCGGTTTTCTTCGCGGGCATGGGAGGAATTGTAGCGGGTTTGCATTCCACTTCTGCCAAGACCGGCAGAGACCCTAACCCGGCGTAGCCGGGTTAGGGTCCGGCGCGGACCTTCGCGACGATGTTGAGGAAAGCTCGCGCGGTCGCCGTCACCGCTTCGGGATGCCCCTGCGCAATCGCCTGCGCACTGGCAAGGTCGGAACCGACGCCGAGGGCGCGGGCTCCGGCCCTGAGAAAATCCGCCGCGGTTTGCAGCGTGACGCCGCCAGTCGGGATCAGGCGCAGCTCGGGGAAAGGCGCGAGCAGCGCCTTGAGGTAGCTTGCGCCGCCGACGGCGGAACAGGGGAAGATCTTCACGTAATCGGCGCCGGCATGCCACGCTGTGATCGCCTCCGTGGGCGTGAGCGCGCCTGGGACGGAGACTTTGCCGTGGGCCCTGGTCGCGGCGATGACCTCGGGGTGCAGGCTCGGCGAGACGACGAATTCAGCGCCCGCCCGGATAGTCGCCTCTGCCTCAGCCGCTGTCGTGACGGTGCCGGAGCCGAGCAGAAGTTGGTCGCCGTATTCCGATTTGAGGGTGCGGAGAAGATCGACGGCGCCCGGGACGGTCATCGTCACCTCCATGACCGCGATCCCGCCGGCGACCAGAGCTTCGACGAGGGCCCGGGCTTCGTCGGCGGAGCGAGCGCGGACCACCGGAATGATTCCGGAGCCTTCAATCCTCACTTTTGCACCTTCGGGCGACATGATTCAGCCTCTCTTTGTTCTCAATACGGCGGTTCGGAAAGGTGCGCTGGAAGATTCTGCTTCAGATCTCATCGCGCGATCCTGGCGGACGCGCCCTGCATGACGCGCTCCACTTCGGCCAGCGTAGCCATGCTGGTGTCGCCGGGGGTGGTCATGGCCAGCGCTCCGTGGGCGACGCCGCAGTCCACGGCCCAGTCAACGGATTTGCCCTGAAGCAGGCCGTAGATCAGCCCGGAAGCGAAGGAATCGCCACCGCCGACGCGGTCCAGAATCTCGATATCGCGCTGCCGAGCGTGGGTGATCTGATCCTCGCACAGCGCCATGGCGCCCCAGGCATTGCGCGTCGCCGTGTGCGCGGTGCGCAGCGTCGCCGCGATCAGCCGCAGATTGGGATACGCGGCCGCGACCTCGCGAAGCATGCCCTCATAAGCGGCGACGGGCAGCTCCCCAAAATCCTCGGCGACGCCCTGCGGCGCGATTCCGAGCATGGCGGAGAAATCTTCCTCATTGCCGATCAGTACGTCGACCTGACGAACCAGTTCGCGATTGACTTCCTGCGCGCGCGCTTTGCCGCCGATGGATTTCCAGAGAGAGTCGCGAAAATTGAGATCGTACGAGACAGGCGTGCCTGCGCGGCGGGCGGCCGCGACAGCTTCGGCGGCCACGATGGGGGTCGTTTCCGACAGCGCGGCGAAGATGCCTCCGGTATGGAACCAGCGCGCGCCGTGGCTCGTTCCGAAGATACCTTCCCAGTCCCATGCGCCCGGCAGGGCTTGCGCGATTGCCGTGTGGCCGCGGTCGGAACAGCCGGCGGCGGCGCGCAACCCAAAGCCGCGCTCCGTAAAATTGAGCCCATTCCGGACGGCGCGGCCGACCCCGTCGTAGGGAATCCACCGGACCAGGGTGGTGTCCACCCCACCCTGGAGCATAAGGTCCTCGACGAGCCGGCCTACGGGGTTGTCGGCCAGCGCGGTGACAATGCCGGTGCGCAGGCCGAAGCAGCGGCGCAGGCCGCGGGCGACGTTATACTCGCCGCCGCCCTCCCATACCTGAAAGTGGCGGGTGGTGTGGATGCGGGCTTCGAGCGGGTCGAGGCGGAGCATGACTTCGCCGAGAGACAGGAGGTCCCAGCGGGTGGCGCCCTCCCTGAGCTGAAAAGCGTGCATGGGATTATTGTCGCCCGGAAGAGCACAGACGGTCGCGCTATCATGGCTGCTTACGGCAAACAAACGTGCGCTGGACCCGGGAGAGTGTGCCATGAGAGTGGGAGCCTTCACTGCCTTGATGTCGCGAATGCCGCTGGCCGGCGTTCTGGACAAGCTTGGAGCCCTGGGGATTACCGCGGTGGAACTGGGAACCGGGAACTACCCCGGGGACGAACACTGTTCGTTGAGCCTTCTGGAAGACCCCCACACGCGCAGGTCATTTCAGCAGCTGCTGGCGGACCATCGCACCACCATCAGCGCTCTGAGCTGCCACGGGAACCCTCTGCATCCGGACCCGGCGCACGCCACGCATGATCGCGAGGTCTGCCGCCGGACCATTCAGCTGGCCGAAAAACTGGGCGTGAAGACGGTCGTCGAGTTTTCCGGCTGTCCGGGCGATGGGCCCCGGGCCACGCACCCGAACTGGGTGACCTGCGCCTGGCCACCCGAGTACCGCGAGCTGCTGGCCTGGCAGTGGGAGAAGGTCGTGACTCCATACTGGACGGAGCACGCGAAATTCGCGGAGGGGCACGGGGTCCGCATCGCTGTCGAAATGCATCCGGGATTCGTGGTCTACAGCCCGGAGACCCTGCTTCGGCTGCGCGAGGTCGCGGGACCGGCGGTGGGCGCTAACCTCGATCCCAGCCATTTGTTCTGGCAGGGCATCGACCCGGTCGCGGCAGTGCGGGTGCTGGGCGACGCGATCTTTCACGTGCACGCCAAGGACACGCAGATGTATCCGGCGAACCTGGCCAGGACCGGCGTGCTCGACACAAAGCCCTACAGCGAGGAGCGCGGCCGGGGATGGATGTTCAGGACGGTGGGTTACGGCCACGGAGCGGAGTGGTGGAAGGAATTTGTGTCGACCCTGCGGATTTATGGCTACGACGGGGTGCTGTCCATCGAGCATGAGGACTCGCTGCTGTCCGCCGAGGAGGGATTGCGGAAGGCGGCGGCCTTCCTGAATGAGCTGGTGATCGGCGAGCAACCGGGTGCCGCCTGGTGGGTGTGAGGCAGAAATACGGGCGTCGGAAAAGGGCCCAGGGGTCGGGAGCTTGCTGATCTTCGCCGCTGTGATCGCGCTTTTCGTCTACGGCATGACTGGGTCCATGCTGGGGACGATTCTCCCGGAGCTTTCGAAGCGCTTTGAGCTGACACCGCGGCAGAACGGGACCATCGCGCTGGCGCAGGCGCTGGGGCTGATGCTGGCGTCGCTGGGCGTGGGGCCGTTGCTCGACAATCTGGGCGTGAAGCCGGGTTTGATTCTCGGGCTGGCGATGACGGCGGCCGCCCTGTTCGGATTGCCCCGGGTGCACGGATTCCGGGGCATCGTGTTCCTGCTGTTTCTTCTGGGAAGCGGCGGCGGCGTTGTGACCACTGGCGGCAACGCGCTGGTGAGCGTGGTCAGCGTGGCGCACCGCTCGGCGGTTCTCAATCTGGTGAACATCGCATTTGGTGTGGGGGCGCTGGCGACACCCTTCCTGGCGGCGAATCTGCTCAAACGGAACTGGGTGCGGCTCTGCTACTTCATTCTGGGACTGACGACCGCCGCGCTGGTGGTACAGGTGGCGACCCGGATGCCAGCAGCGACGGGAACCGGGCGCTTTGTCGCCGATGCGGGGCCGGCCCTGGCCAGTCCGCTGCTGTGGCTGCTGGGTCTTTTCATGTTCCTGTACATCGGCTGCGAAGTGGGGGTGTGGAACTGGCTGGTGCGCCACCTGATCGCGCAGGGTGTCCCGGAAAAATGGGCGCTGAATATCCTGTCGCTGGGCTTTGCGCTCGGGCTGCTCAGCGGGCGCCTGGGCGTGGTTCCCGTTCTGGCGCACTCGGCGGCGGCCAGGGTGACGCTGGGTGCGGCCGCCTGCATGGCCATGACCACGTTCCTCATGTTGCGAGCCCGCCGGAAGTGGGCAGCCGCCGGTCTGGTCTTTGCGGCAGGGCTCTCGATGGCCCCGGTATTTCCGACTACGCTGGCCATCGTGGGCGGGACGTTTCCGCAAATCACCGGGACGGTAATGGGGATCGTGATTACCTTTGGATGGGCTGGGCTGGCTGTGAGCTCGCGGGTGATCGGGAGTATCGCCGGAGGCGATCCGACGCGCTTGCGGAAGGCCCTGCTGGTGATTCCGGCGTCGGCCGTGCTGATGGTGGCCCTGAATCTCGCGGTGCTGGGTGTGATGAAGTAGGAAGGCCCGCTTGCCGATGCGGCCAGAGCTTGGCGGTCAGCCGAGCCAAACCGGCTCCGGATGGAGCCGAATCCCGAATTTCTTTTCGACGGCAGCGACGATCCAGTCGCGCAGGGCGAGAATGTCTTTCGCCGTGGCGCCTCCCCGATTGATGAGCGCCAGGGTGTGGCGGCTCGATATGCCGGCGTTCCCCATCACGTAGCCCCTGTGCAGTCCGCTCTCCTCCAGCAGCCATGCGGCGGGGATTTTGACAAATCCCCGCGCCGCCGTGAAGCGAGGGGCTGCATAGCCAGCAACCGCGCAAACTTCCTCGTACCGCGACTCCGCAACCACGGGATTTTTGAAGAAGCTCCCCGCGCTGCGGCAGTCGGCCTCTCCCGGGACGAGCAACATGCCCTTTCCGTGCCGAATTTCGCGTACGGCGGCAGCGGCTTCCTCGAGCCCTGGGGGCCGACTGCGATCCTGAAAGTAACGCTTGAGGTCAGGATAGGAAATCACAGGACATGAGCCACTTCGCAGTCGATACTCAACACGGGTGACGATGTAGCGGTGCTGGTGGCTTGAATTAAAAATGCTGCGCCGGTACGAGAACCCACAGGCCTGGGCGGGCAGCTCGGAAAAGGCGAGGCTCTTACGGTCGAGCACACGGACCGAGACGATGGTATCGGACACTTCCTGGCCATACGCTCCCACGTTTTGCACCGGAGTTCCGCCGACGGTGCCGGGAATGCCTGCCAGGCACTCGACCCCGCCGAAGCCATGGGCGACAGCGTGGGAGACGAAGGCATCCCAGTCCTCGCCGGCGCCCACCAGAAAGCGGTTTCCATCCTTCCGGATGCCGCACAGGGCGATGCGCAGAACGAGGCCGGCATAGCCCTCGTCCGCGGCGAGGACGTTGCTGCCACCGCCCAGAACGAACAGGGGAAGATTGCGTTCGCGGGCGAAGGAGACCGCTTCCACGAGGGAGTCCTCGCTGTCGGCCTCAGCCAGCCAGCGGGCGGGTCCCCCGATGCCGAAGGTGGTCAAGGGGGCGAGCGGTACTTGTTCGCGCAGAAGCATCTAAAAGAGATAGTACAGGCGGGTGGCGCGAGCCGATGCCGGCTCGTACAATATCGATCACCACCCGTAATATGAAAACGGAGGAGCGAATGTATCCCGAGATCATGCTGATCCCCATGCGCGAGGAACTGACCCGTGCGGGCATCGAGGAAGCGCGCACCGCGGAGGCTGTGGACGCGGCGCTGGCCAAACCGGGCACCACCATGGTGGTGGTGAACTCGGTGTGCGGCTGCGCGGCGGGGAAGATGCGGCCAGGCGTGCGCCTGGCGCTGAAGAACGCGGTGACGCCAGACCGCTCGATCACTGTCTTTGCGGGGCAGGATCGGGAGGCCACGGAGCGGGCGCGTTCGTACTTCGAGGGGAATCCTCCGACCTCGCCGGCTGTCGCCATCCTCCGCGATGGCAAGCTGGTGTACCTCATGCAGCGGTTTATCATCGAGAACAGCGCCCCGCAGCTGATCGCCGAGGAGTTGTCGCGGGCGTTCAACGAGCTGTGCGCGCAGGCGGTCTGAGGCACGGATCGATTGGGTCTGTTCCGTAAGAAACTCAAACAGGAATATAAGGTGATGCTCCAGGCGGAGCGCGCCGGGGGCGAGCTGCTGCCCGAGTATCACCGCGCGACGCAGGAATGCCCCGAGCCGGAGCGCTGGCGGATGTACGACTCGATGACCGCGGAGTTCGAGGTGCTCGAATTCCTGCGGACTCTGGTCACCACCCTCAAGCCGAAGCTGATTGTCGAGACGGGCGCCTTTCTGGGCGTGAGCACCGTGTGGATGGCGGAGGGTCTGCGCCGGAACGGGGAAGGCCGGATCGTCAGTTGTGAGTTCGACCCCATCTTGTATGCCAGGGCGCGGGAGAAGATCGGGGCTTCGGGGCTGGCGGACCGGATCGAGCTGCGCAACGCCTCGAGCCTTGAGATGCAGGTGGATGGCACCATTGATCTGCTTTTCAGCGACAGCGATCTGGACATTCGCGAGCACGAAGTGCGGCGGTTTTTGCCGCAGGTCAGTCCTCACGGGCTGATCCTGATGCATGACGCGAGTTCTTATCCGGGAACCGTGCGGCAAGCCGCCAAGCGCCTGGAGGCCGAAGGGTTGATCTCCTTGCTGCTGCTGCCAACGCCGCGGGGGCTGGCCATCGCCCAGAAGCGCACGGTCCGCGCGCCCGCCTGAACCTGCACGCTGCAGTCAGGTTTTACATCGAAACGACGGTGCCGCGGCGAGGACTGCGGTAGAGGGTAACGAGATTGCGCCCCTCCTTTTTGGAGCGGTACAGAGCCTCGTCGGCACGGAGCAGGAACCCGTCGGGAGAGTCCCCGGGCAGGCTGACCGCGACGCCGATGCTGGCGGTCATACGGATGCCTTCCGGCAGATCTTCGAGTGCCTCAACGTCGGAGCGGAGGCGCTCGGCGGCAGCTTGCGCATCTTCGACGCCGGACTGGCGAAGCAGGATCACGAACTCCTCGCCGCCGTAACGGGACAGCACGTCGGACGGGCGGATGCCTGCGGAGAGCGTGGCGCTGATGCGCCGCAGCACGCGGTCGCCGATGGCGTGGCCAAAGGAATCGTTGATTTGCTTGAAATAGTCCAGGTCCAGGAGCATCACGCCGATACTGGCGCCAGAGCGGTTGCAGCGCTCGAGATCGCGGCGGAGGACCGCCTCAAAGGCACCGCGGTTCAGCAGGCCGGTGAGTGAATCGGTCTGGGCCATGTGTTCGAGGTCACGGCGATGCACGCAGAGCGAAAGCCAGCTCAACGCCCCAACGGCTGCAAGGGCGAGAATCATCGCCAGATAACTGAAGGCAGCATCGATGGGGTCGGGATGCTGGAGGTTAGGTCTTATGCCCAGGATCCAGGGATAGGAAAGCCAGGCGAACTCCAGAGCGGCCATGACCGTGGCAAACCAGGCGGAGGCGCGGGCGGCGGTCCCGACCGAGACATCCCGGTTACGGAAGAGAAGAACGGCGGCGGCAACGAAAATCGTGCCGATGATGATGCCGTGAGCGACGAGACGCACAAGAATCTGCGGGTGGATCAGGCTGGACCAAAACAGGATCGCGACGCCCGCGATGCTGAGCGCGGTTAGCCAGCGGAGCCCGCGGGCGCGGACACCGAGGATCTCCGCAGCCGCCGCATAGAAGAAGAGCGGGCCGAAGAGCAACAGGGAATTGGCCACGACCAGGCTGAGCAGCGCGGGAACGCGATCACGCGCTGCCAGCAGAAACAGGGCCGCGATTCCACACAGGATGAAGAGAGAGAGGCGGCGGATACCGCGCAGTTCCGGGACGCTGCGGCGCACCACTGCGAAGCCGATCAGGACCAGGACCAGCGCGACTGCGTATCCGAAGAGGATGTAGGGGCCATCCATCGTCAACCTGCGGGTTCACCTCCATGCCCGGAGCGCTCGTGGCCGGGCGGGCGATTCCGTCGTCACAGCGACGGAGGACCCTGGAAACGAACAGTGACCTCAGCATGGCACAGCGGAGGGAGAGAAGTCACCTGAAAAGGTCCGGGGAGAATCCGGATTGCCTGGGAGAGATTTTTCGGTTAACAGAGGTGGAATGCGACCCGGCATTTAGAATGATCCTTTGCATCTGAGACTCTCGCGTCCGTGTCTGGACGGCGAGCGCAAAGGCACAATCAGGAGACATGCATCGCTGGTCGAAGCTCTTTATTCCTACCCTGCGCGAGGCCCCCGCCGACGCGGAGGTCGCGAGCCATAAGCTCCTGGTCCGCGCCGCATATATCCGGCAGCTGATGGCCGGGGTCTACTCGTATCTTTTCCTCGGGCAGCGGTCCATCGGCCGCATTATCAGGATCGTGCGCGAGGAGATGGACAAGATTGGGCAGGAATTCCTGCTGCCCACGATCCATCCCGCCGACCTGTGGCGGGAGAGCGGCCGCTGGACCATCATGGGCGACAATATGTTCCGCCTGAAGGATCGCAAGGGTGCGGAGCTCTGCCTGGGCTTCACGCACGAAGAGGTGATGACGGACATCGCGCGCAGGGAGCTGCGAAGCTACAAGCAGCTGCCACAGATCTGGTACCAGATTCAGACCAAGTTTCGCGACGAGCCGCGGCCGCGGTCGGGACTGCTCCGCGTGCGGCAGTTCATCATGAAGGACAGCTACAGCTTCGATCTCGACGAGGCGGGGCTGGACAAGAGCTATAAGCTGCACGATGCGGCGTATCGGGCGATCTTTACCCGGTGCGGGTTGAAGTTTGTGGTCGTCGAGGCCGATTCCGGCGCGATGGGCGGCTCGCAGTCGCAGGAATTCATGGTCTACTCGGATGCCGGTGAGGATCTGATTGCGAGCTGCGCGGCCTGCGACTACGCGGCGAATCTGGAGAAAGCAACGTCGCGGCTCGCGCCGGTGACTGAAATGGAGCCGACCGGCGATGGCATGCCGGAACTGGTTTCCACGCCGGGCAGGGCAGCCATTGCCGATGTGACCGAGTTCTTCGGGATCGAGGCAGGTTCGGATGTCAAGTGCGTCGCCTACATGGCGAAAATTCCGGTCGGGGATGACGCGAAGAAAGGCTCTCGGGACGTGCTGTCCCCGGTCGTGGCGTTCCTGCGCGGCGACCACTTTGTGAACGAGGCAAAGCTGATGGCCGTGGTCGGGGCGTCAGAGCTGCGCCCCATGGTTGCCGAGGAACTGGAACAGTGGATGCACGGGCCGGCGGGCTATCTGGGACCGCTGGGACTGGATCCTGCGAAGAAACTGCATGACGGCAACGTCAACGTCGTTCTCGATCCCGGCCTCGAAAATCGGAAGAGCCTGGTGTGCGGCGCGAACAAGCTGGATTATCACTACCGCAATGTCACGCCGGGACGGGATTTCACGTGGACGGTCGTGGCGGATATCCGCAATGCCGCCGGGGGCGAAGGCTGCCCGGTATGCGGCGAGCCGCTGAAGGTCGCCAGGGCCGTGGAAGTCGGGCACATCTTCAAACTGGGGTACCGGTACACGGAGAAGATGGGCGCGCGCGTGCTCGACGCCAACGGCAGGGAAGTGATGCCGATTATGGGCTGCTATGGCATCGGGATCGAGCGGATTCTGACAGCGGCGATTGAGCAGAATCACGACGAGAATGGATTCTGGCTGCCACCGTCGATTGCGCCCTTCGATGTGGTCGTGACCATCACCAACGTTGCCGACGCGGCGCTGAAAATGGCCGGCGAGCAGGCAGCAGCAGCGCTGGAGGCCGCCGGTTTCGACGTGCTGCAGGACGACCGCGACGACCGCGCAGGGGTGAAATTCAAGGACGCGGATCTGATCGGCATTCCATGGCGGGTGACCGTGGGCAAGAAGGCCGCCGACGGCAAGGTGGAACTGGTGCGGCGCGGGACGGCGGACGGACCGCGCGACGTGCCGATCGCGGACCTGGCCGCGGAATTGCGCCGCGTAACTGCTGAACCATGAGCAAATCGCGCTGCCCCCGTGTCGTGGCTTGCGGATTCAGCATCGGATTGCTCATGATACGTCGGTCTTGCCGGTGACAGCGCGCGAAGCGGTCTCCCAGGTCGTCTAAAATGGAAAGCAGGTCCCTCATTTGGCGGTAAAAGTCAAAGTTCCCCGCGTCGCAGTCAGCGCCACCCGGCGAAAAGTCCTCATCATCGCGGCCATGGTCTGTGTCAGCGGACTGCTGGTCGGCGGGATCATTCTTTCCTTCTACTGGAGCAAATACGGCCAGATCGTCAACAACCGTCTGCAGGAGCCCCTCTTCGTTCACACCGCCCAGATTTACGCGGCACCCATGGAAGTGCGGCCCGGCCAGAAGCTGACCGCGCAGTGGGTGGTAACGGAACTGCAGCAGGCGGGATACTCGGAGCAGGGACAAACCCCGGTCTCCACCATGGGGACGTATGCGACCGGGCCGGGAACGGTAACGGTGAGCCCCGGACCGGATTCGTACCACGCCCAGGATCCGGCCACCATCACCTTTGCGGACGGAGTTGTCAGCCAGATCGTCGGCGGCAACGGGGAACAACTGGCCGCCTACGAACTGGAGCCGCTGCTGATCACGGGCCTCTCCGACCAGAGCCGTGCCAAGCGGCGGCTGGTCACCTACGATGAGCTGCCGCAGTATGTGGTGCCGGCGGTCACATCGATCGAGGACCGGCGTTTCTTCGAGGAGGGCGCGCTGGACTATCGCGGCATTCTGCGCTCGGCGCTGAACGACCTGGTTCCGGGCCACCACTATCTGGAGGGCGCTTCGACGATCGACATGCTGGTGGCGAAAATGTTCTTCCTGAGCCCGGACCGGACGTGGCACAGGAAGTTCCTCCAGGTGATCATCGCGCTGCAGCTGGAACATCGCTTCTCCAAGAAGCAGATCTTCCAGATGTTTGCGAACGAAGTGCCGCTGGGCGAGGTGGGCAGCTACGCCATCGACGGGTTCGGCGAGGCGGCCCAGGCTTATTTTGGCAAGGACATCGGCCAGCTGAATTTGCCGGAGTGCGCGATGCTGGCGGGGATGATCCAGAGCCCGACCTGGCTGAATCCGTTCCGGCACCCGCAGCGGGCGAAGGCGCGGCGGGATACAGTGCTGGATGCGATGGTGGATACCGGGGCGATCACGAAAGAAGAGGCGGAGCAGGCGAAGGCGACGCCGATCGACGTGGTTCCAGGAGCCTTCGATTCCGGCGAAGCCCCGTGGTTCGCGGAGCTGGTGCGCGAGCAGCTGGCCCAGCGCCTGGACGATCCGAACTACAACGAACAGGGGCTGCGCATCTACACCTCGCTGGATCCGCAGTTGCAGCAGGTGGCCCAGAATGCGGTGAGCGAGGGCATGCAGCACGTGGACGACCTGGTGCGTGCGCGCTACGAGCGCCGCGTTCGGCTGGACCAGCGCCGCGGCATCATACCCCCGCCGCTGGTCTACCCGCAGGTGGCGCTGGTGGCGCTGAATCCGCATACCGGACAGGTGCTGGCGCTGGTGGGCGGAAGGAATTACGCCACCAGCCAGCTCGACCATGCCATTGCCCATCGCCCCACGGGCTCGGTCTTCAAGCCGTTCGTCTATGCGGCAGCGTTCAACACCTCGCTGGCGGGAACGCCGCTGACCAATCCCAGCGGAGTGAGCGGAATCTTTACTCCGCTGACCATCCTGCACGACGAACCGACGACGTTCACCTTCGATAACGGTCAGACCTACTCGCCGCACGACTTCGATAACGAGTATTTCGGAGACGTGCCGGCGGTCGAAGCACTCTACCGCTCGCTGAACAATGCGACGATCGAGCTGGCGGAGATGGTGGGCTATGACAACGTGGCGAATCTTGCCAAAGCAGCGGGGATCCAATCCGTCGAGCCCACGCCTGCCATGGCCATCGGAACCTACGATGCGACGCCGCTGCAAATGGCGGGCGCGTATACGGTCTTCGCCAACGGCGGCGTGAAGATCGATCCATGGATGCTGGCCAGCGTGCGGTCGCCCAAAGGCGATGTGATTGCGGACTACACGCCCCAGACCACGCCGGTGCTGGATCCGCGGGCGGCGTTTCTGACTGTGGGCCTGATGGAGCAGGTGCTGAACCATGCGGGTGGGACAGGCACGCGGATCCGCGCGATGGGCTTTTCAGCGCCGGCGGCGGCAAAAACAGGAACCTCGCACGACGCGTGGTTCGCGGGTTTTACCAGCAACCTGCTGTGCGTGGTGTGGATGGGAAACGATGATTACAGCCAACTGAGCGCGTCTCTCGGTGCAGATGCCGAAGGCGATCGCGCGGCTGGTCCCATCTGGGGCGATTTTATGAAGGCCGCAGTCGAGTTGCCGCAGTACTCCGACGCCAGGCCCTTCGTCCCGCCGCCGGGCGTGATTCAGGTACAGCTGGACGACACGACCAACCTGCTGGCCGACGCGTCGTGTCCGGATGACTGGACGGCGACATTTCTCGATGGCACGCAGCCGACCGATACCTGCGACCATTCGATGGGCGACCAGCGGAACATTTTCCAGAAGATTTTCGGATTGGGCGAGAGGCCGGTAAACCCGCCGCCTAAAGTCGCTGAGCAGCCGAAAGCGGTGCCCACGCGCGTCGCTCCGGCGCAGCCGGCGCGCGCTCGCAGTCAGAACGCGGCGCAGGCCCCGGAGCAGAAGAAGAAAAAGCGCGGTTTCTGGGCGCGCCTGTTCGGACGCAGGGACAACAATAAGCCGCAGGGCGACCAGAACCCGCAGCCTTGATTCCTGACAATCAGGACGCGTGCAACCGATGAAAAAGTTCACCGTAGCGACGCATCGACGGCGCGAGATTGTCGACATCACGGACCCGGTGGAAGACATGCTCCCCAAGGGCTCGGGCATCTGTTGCCTCAACGTGCTGCACACGACCGCCGCGCTGGCGACCGCGGATCTTGACCCGGGCACCGATCTGGATATGCTGGATGCCTTCGAGGCGATGATGCCGAAGCTGAAGTACCGGCATCCGCACAATCCTGAACACGTGCCGGATCACATCCTGTCGTCGCTGATCGGGACGGCACTGACGCTGCCGGTGCAGGACGGATCGCTGGTACTGGGGACGTGGCAGCGCGTGATCCTGGTGGAACTGGATGGTCCGCGGCGCCGCGATGTGAGCCTGGAATTTCTGAAAGGCAGTTAGATTTTGATGGGAAATCCCGGAGGAGTGCCCTCTTCGGCACGAACCGCGGCTTCGGCGGCCTGGAAGCCGATTTTCGAGTGCGTGCCATCGCAGAACGGTTTGTTGACCGAGGCGCCGCAACGGCAGAGCGAAACGGCGGGTTTGCCGGAAAGATCCCACTCGCGGCCCTCAGCGTCCACCAGCTGAATCGGGCCTTCCACGCGATAAGGCCCGTTGGGCCGAACCGTAATTTTCACTTCGGACATGCGAACACTCCTGGGGAGGCAAGGATCAGGTGCGGCCTCCAGTCTACCAGGAGCGGGGATGTGGACGGGACGAGCGGGCCGGGTTGGGCCCTGATGACCATTCGCATTGCGGAGTCACGCCAAACCCCGGATCAAACCGCCGCCCGGCGAGCGGCACCGGGATCAGCTAACTGCAGACGCCGGGGCCGGAACCACAGGAGCCGATCGCTGCGCTGAACGTCGAGCCAGCAGATACCAGATCAGCCACGCGGGAGCCGGCCAGAGGTAGAGCCGCGAAGCGAGATCCACAGTGAAAACGTAGGGCTGAATCACCACGGCGAGATAAATGATTGCCAGCAGTGCCAGAACCTTCCTCGATCGGCAACCCGCGGCGGCGGCCAGCAAAGCGGGCATGGCAAGGCACTGATCGTAGAACCAGCAATAGGGAGCTACCAGGATCGAAACCAGAATCAGCAGGTTCCCGTGGGTCATCCAGTCCCAGGTGTGGCGGCGGGGCCAGAAGTATACGAGCGCCCAGAGGCAGGCCAGCATGGCGGGGACAAAGGCCAGCCACTCGACCGTGGGATGAACGAAGTTGCGGAACGCGATACTGAGGCACGGGATGAACTCGTGAGAAATGCCCGAGGTGCGCGCCCAGTGCAGATATTGGCTCCAGGCGTGTGGGTCAATCGCCTCCGTGACGAGGCAACTCGCGGCCATGGCCGCCACGGCCCCTCCCACCACACGCCAGGCGCGGGCGACGACGATCCACAGCAGCAAGGCGACTCCCCACGGCAGGAACAGGTGCGGCTTGAGCGTGCAGAACCAGAGGGAAGCTCCCGCCCAGAAAGGCTGGGAGCGATGCCAGCGCAGAAAGAAGACCAGGCCGATGAGCAGCAAAAGAGACGTTTGTCCCATGACCACGCACTGCAGCGCCGGAGGAAAGGCGTAGCCGAGCCACTGTACGTAGTTGCCGGGACGCCCCAGCATCGTCCACAGGGCCCTGACGGAGAGCATGGCCAGGACGAGCATCAGAAACGACCAGGGCAGGGCGGCAACGCCTGCGGAAAGAAAGCCAAGCGGCAAAGTCAGCGGCAGGCTCCACGGAGGATTGCGCATGTAATAGGAGCCGTGGCCAGTGAACCCGGCGGCGTGCTCCAGCAGGCCCATCATGCGCGGATCGTACGGATCGAGGTGGCGCAGCAACTGATGGCCGGTCGCCCAGTAGACGACAAAATCGCGCGACCCCGAAAGCGCGCGGATGAACGGGACGACGCCGAGGAACAGAGCAGCGGCCGTGATCGACAGGCCGCAGGCGACGGCGATGATGAGTCCGGCGAGGTCCGTGTTCTGAGTTCGAGGGGCGGTCGGCTGGGCCATCCAGGCGATTGTACTGAGCCAGACTCGTCGCGAGCGATTCCCCATTTTGGGGATCAGGCGGCGGGCGAAGGACGACGCTGCGCGCGAAATGCGCCCGTACCTGCTGACCGTACCGTTACAGGAGCTGGTGTCGTCCGGATGCTGGTTCTCCCGGCACAGCGCGCAGCGAGTCTCGCCCGGCGGGAGACCATCCCCTCCCCGCCACGATGGCGTTTTCAGAGACGACGACAGCCGCCGTTTACGGCAGGGCCGCGACGAGATCCACAATGCAGTGTTCCCCGATTCCTGCGGTGGACACGGCGATCAGCGTCGCGTAAAGCACCCCGGTTGTCCGGTAGCGGCGCGCCAGGAGGATTGCGCTGAGAAGCGCCCACATCACATGCAACGACGGCATACAGTTTCGCGGCGCGGATGGATCGTGAAGGCAAGCCGGGCCGAGCGCCGGGACCAGCAGACAGCATGCGGGAGCTGCCACCATTGCGATGACGGCGCAGCGAAGGAGAGAGGATCGGCGTTCTCCGGCGACCACCGACAGGGCGAAGAAGAATACCAGGCTCCCGCAGACCGGGCCCAGGCTCTGGCAGATCAGGGCGTGAGCGCGGATCCACTCGCAAAATTCCGCGGATGTCCTTCCAAAGATCGCGCTGAGCTGTGCATCAACCGCATAATCATCATGTTCGCCGCGTTGAGCATGCAGAACGCAACCGGAAGTGCCCCCGCCACACCGGGAAGCTGAAGCCGGCCGGCTGCCCCATCGCTGCGCAGATCGTGAACAGGCAGGCATCGAGCAACCAGACGCTCCAGCACGACCGCGAACTGTGCATCAGAGAGGCGGAAAGCAGCAGCGTGATTGCGCAAAGAGCACCGTAAAGGGCCGCTGCCGGATAGCTGAGCCCTCCGTTACTTTCCTGACGTTCTCTGCTGGCTGCGGTGGGCTGGGCCATCGATGCCATTGTACGCAGCCCGAGTGTACGCAGCCCGAGCCCGCCAGCGTATTTATTCCACTTTGCGCGCAGGAGCCCGCTCGGTCGCCTTCGAGTCAGGTCAGGACTGGCCGTTGATCGGACACGCTGTGAACAACGGAAGCGTGCGCGAACAGATACCAGGCGAGCCAGGCCGGAGCCGGCCACAGATACCAGGAGGAATCGAGGTGCCCGACGGCAAATACCTGGAAGGCAACGAGAAAACAGAGCCCCCCCAACGTGGCGAGCAGCCCCCGGGAGCTGGTGCGCGAGGCGGCGAGAAGGAGAGCCGGAAGGGCCAGGCACTGGTCGTTGATCCAGCAATAGGGGGCGACCACCAGCGAGACCAGCAGGAGCAGGCCGCCGTGGTCGAGCCAGTCCCAGGACTGGCGCCGCGGCCAAAAATAGCCGACCGCCCAAAGACAGGCAACTACTGCGGGCAGAAAATCCAGCCAGGATGCCGAGAGATCAATCCTGGCACGCAGGGCCACGGCGAGGCAGGGAACCGCTTCGTTCGAGATGCCCGAGTGCCGCGCCCAGTCGAGATACTGCGTCCACGCAGCCGGGTCCAGAGCGGTGACCAGCAGAGAAGTCACCGCGAGGGCGGAGACCGCGCCGAGCACGATGCGGTAATTGCGGGATATCACAATCCACAGCAGCAACGCGACGCCGAAGGGCAGAAAAAGATGCGGCTTGAGCGTGCAGAACCAGAGCGCGGCTCCGGCCCAAAACGGTCGGCTGCCATGAAAGCGCAGGAATAAGGCAAGGCCGAGGAGCGCGAAGAGCGAGGTCTGTCCCATCGCTGCGCAAATCAGCGCCGGAGGAAAGCAGTAGCCGAGCCAGTCGATCGGGCTGCGCGGCCGGCCAAAGGTCTTCCAGAGCGTGCCAAGCGCCGCGGCGAGGACGGCCAGCAGCAGCAGCGACCAGGGAAGCGCATCCACGCGAGCGCTGAAGAACCCGAGAGGCAGAATGAGCAGGAGCGCCCAGGGCGGATTACGCATGAAATACGAGCCGTGCCCGGTGAACCCCGCGGAATGCTCGAGCGCGCCCACGGCCTGCGCATTCCAGGGGTTGGCATGGTGGATGAGCTGGTGCGCGGTAGCCCAGAAGATGGCGAGATCGCGCGACCCCGCGAAGCTGTGCCTGAGCGGCAGCACGAGCAGCGCGATCGCGGTGGAGGTCAGCGACAGCCCGCAGGCAGCGGCGATGACGATGTCGGCGAGGCTGGGCTTCGCCTTCGCGCCAGCTTCACCTGCGAAGGAGTTCATGGACGGGATTGTAACGGGCGAGCGAGAACGGCGGTTAGGAAAAACGGCGGGCGAAGCAGCGGTCAACGATGAGGCGCTCAGCTAAAAAGCGGTGAGCAGAAACGCGGTTTGCAACAAAGGGCGCCCTACTTTGCGCATCCGCGGCACTTCGTCAGGATCGCCTGGTGCAGGCGCTCGCGGAGGTCTTCAGGGAGCTCGTAAACTTCGTGCTTGCGATAGATCTCGATCGTCTTGCGAGTCGTGTTGAGGGTAATCTCGCAATGCTCACAGCAGCGCAGGTGCTGCTGCAGCTCGGCGCGCAGCGGGCCGGCGATGGCCGGATCGAGCATTTCGTCGAGCTGCTGAAGAAACTCCGTGCAGGTCACTTCACACCATCCTGGGCTTTACCGCGGGACCCCTTCTTGAAGTACCGTGTGAGCCGTTCGCGGAGCTGCAGACGCGCACGCAGCAATCGCGATTTCACTGCCGGAACGCTGAGTCCCAGCGACTCCGCCGTTTCCTCCGTCGACAGACCCTCGACGTCGCGCAGCACAAACACGACCCGAAAGCCCGGCGGCAGCCCCTGGATCGTCTTGCGCAGAATCTCGGCCATCTCCGATTGCCCGTACAGTGCCTCCGGATCGGGGCTCCAGTCAGCCAGATCGCGCGGCATGGACCCTTCTTCGGTTTCCACGTCCTCGTCGATCGAAACCATCCGCCCGGTACGCCGCTTGCGCAGGCGCATCAGAGCCTCATTCACCGCGATGCGCACCAGCCAGGTATAGAACTTCGAATTCCCCTGGAACTGGTCGAGCTTCCCGTACGCCTTCAGGAACGCATCCTGAACCACATCCTCGGCGTCTTCGCGATTCTGGACGATATGCTGCGCGATCCTGAAAACCTGGCGCTCATACTGGCGCACCAGCTTCTCAAACGCGGCCATATCGCCCCCACGCGCCCGCTCGACGAGCAGAACGTCGGGATGAACTTCAGCCGTCCCCTGTGATTGGATGGAAGTGGACATGAATGGCTTCAGAATTTCAGGGTGCGCCGCCGCAGGGTCCTGTCCTCATACTAAATCGCCGGCCGGAAGGCGAGCAAAACGCGGCGGCTCGCTCCTGCTCGCGCTCGCTCTGATGGCCTCGCTGACCGCCTGCCGGCACACGCCGACCTACACCGGACCGCCGAACCTGGTCATTCACATGCTCATGAAGAAATGGGCGATTCAGCCCGACCGCGTGGTTGTGCCGCAGGGCGCGAAGGTGGAGCTGATCATCATCACGGCCGACGTCGAGCACGGGATTGGCGTGCCGGGGCTGGCGATTAACGAGCCGGTGCAGCCAGGGCGGACCACCGTGGTCCGGTTTCTGGCCCGGAAGCCCGGAGTCTACCCCCTGCATTGCAGCGTCTACTGCGGTCGCGGTCACGACAGAATGACCGGGGAGATCGTCATTACGCCCGCGCTTCCTGCCGCCGCCACCCCCATACACAAGTAGGCACTTTTTATCGCGCAGACCGCCTTCGCGTCCGGCATTTCGTCTTACTCTGGTAGAGAGGGGCGGGATGCTGGCGGTACGGTGGGACGTAGCAGGCAAAGGGACGGCGACCCGGGTGCGCAAGGTGGGCAGAGATCAGGAGAAAGTGGCGCCGGAACGGCCCCAACTCCTGTGGGCGCGAAGGCTGCCCGCGGCAGTAGCTGCTGCGGCCCTGGGGCTGTTGATACTGGTTCCGGCATACGGCCAGGCCGCGACTCCGAGAACGCAGCCTCACGCGGAGCACCGGGCGACGACGACGAAGACGCCCAAGCACAGGACCTCCGCCCGCAGAGCTGCCAGGACACGCACTATGGCGCACGCGGAGCATCGCGCAGCGCGGCGTCCCGCGTATTCCATGCGTCGCGAGCGGGAGCTGGCTTACCGCAGGCGCCACGCGCGCCGCTACTATCGTCACCGTCTGACCGCACGGGAGCTGGCGCGGAGCCGGCGCATCCGGCGGGCTTTTGTCGCCTCTTCGCAATTGCGGCCCATGGCCCAGCAACTGGCCTTGATGCGCACTCCTGCAGCCTATGCCGGAGTGATGCGCTACGCCCGGGCGCATCGCGGAGACGCAGCTGCGGCGGCGTATCTGGCGCTCGGGAACGCCTACCTGCTCGACCATCGGTTCACGGACGCGGTGGCTGCGCTGCGCCAGGCGCGGCTGACCGGCGCGCATGGCGTGCTGGACGATTTTGCGGATTATCTGACCGCGCAGGCGTACCTCCAGAACAATCAGCTGCCCCAGGCCGAAGCGCTGCTGGACGGTTTCGATGAGAAGTATCCGGACAGCATCTTTGTCGAGAGCGTGCCGGTGTTGCGGGCGAATCTGTACCTGCAGGAGGGGGATCCGCAGCGCGCCCTGCAAATCCTGAATGCGCACAACGGCGACGCGATCGCCGGACACTCCGATTTTCAGCTCGCGCTGGCGAAGGCGGAGTTCATGGCGGGCAACACCGAGCGGGCGACAGAGTTGTATGAGCATGTGTACCTCACCTTTCCGCTGAGCATCGAGGCAGGGTACGCGCGTGTGCAGCTGCAGTCGACCGGCGTGCTGGACACGCTGCCTCCGGACGAGCGTCGTCGTCATGCCGACGCGCTGTACAACGCCGGGCATTACTTTGAGGCTGCGGAGGAATACCGTGCGCTGGCCGGGCAGCCGGATACGGACGGCGTCACGCGCGACTGGCTGCTCGTCGCGGCAGCGGAGTGCGACTGGAAGATGCATCGCCTCACGGAGCAGGAGCTCGACGACCTGCCGGACACCGGCGACGACGCCGGAGCGCGGCGGCTCTATCTGGAGATGGAGCTGGCCCGGGAACGCGACGACATGGCGCGCCAGCAGGCCCTGGTCACGGAAATGGAGCAACGCTTCCCGGCCAGTCTGTGGCTGGCCCAAGCTCTGTTTTCGAGCGGGAACATGTACCTGCTCGCGAATGATGCTCCGCACGCGATCGATTACTACGGCGAACTGGCGCGCCGATTCCCGACCTCGCGTTACGCGCCTGTGGCGCACTGGCGCGCGGCGTGGCTGAATTACCGGATGGGGAAGGACACCGAGGCGGCGCGGCTTTTCGACGAGCAGATCAAACTGTATCCGGACTCCGAGCAGGCGGTGTCCGCGCTCTACTGGCGCGGCCGCGACTATGAGGATCGGGAACTCCAGCCCGCGATGGCCGCTGCGTACTACTCAACCGTTGTCCGCCTGTATCCGCACTACTACTACGCGCTTATGGCGCAGCAGCGGCTGGCGGCGCTGAGCCAGGTGGCGCCTGCGCATATCGCTGAACTGGACGCCATGAAGCCGGCGCCGATTCCGGAGCTCACCGATGACGTCCCCGAAGACGATCCGCACGTTGTGGAGGCAAAGCTGCTTGCGAATGCCGGTCTGAATGAGTACATCGCGCCGGAGATTCAGGCCGCCGATGGCAGTGCGGAGTGGGGTGCCTTTGCCGAGGCGGAGATTTACGCCTCCGACGGCGAAGCATGGCGCGCGATGCATCTGCTGAAGCGCGAGCTTCCGTTTTATGAAAGTGCGCCGATGGACGCGATCCCGGCGGCGTACTGGAAGATTCTCTTTCCGGAGCCCTACTGGTCCTACATTCAGTCGGACGCAGCGAAGAACGGCCTGAATCCCTATATGGTCGCGGCGCTCATCCGCCAGGAGACGGAATTCAATCCCGGGGCGATCTCCGGTGCCAATGCGTATGGCCTGATGCAACTGCTGCCGTCGGTTGGTCGCGCCATGGCGCGGCAGGTGGGGATGCGGCGTTTCCGGACCGCCGACCTGCTGGATCCGGTCATCAACCTGGAGTTGGGCACGCGCTACCTGCGCGAAATGCTGGACGAGTTCGGCGGCCAGCCCGAATACGCTTTCGCGGCCTACAACGCCGGCGACTACCGGGTGACCGCCTGGAGGGCCGATGGGACCTGGCACGGCATGGATGAATTCGTGGAATCGATCCCGTTCACCCAGACGCGGGAATACGTGCAGGCAATTCTGCGCAACGAAGCCATGTACAGGGAACTGAACCAGGTCACCGCGGAGCGCGCCTCCAGATAGTCCGCTGATTCCGGTCAGATGCGGTTCGGTGGCGCACAGCCGCAAGGACACAGTCACGCATCCGGGGCTGTACGGCCGGCCACAGTTCCGGATGCGGCGATCTCCGCGCTGTAGTTCAGAGCGCCGCCGTTCCCCAATCAGAGCTGAGGATCTGAATTCAGCTTTTCCTGGGCCAGCTCAGAGTCAACCTCCTGGACCTCCCGTGCGCCCTCCACGATCCGTGCTATTTTGCCGTGATCCACCCAGATCAGTGCGCACGCCTCGCAGGATCCATATACCACATTGGTCGCCCCTGGATAGAAATCCACGATCATCAGCATGTGACAATGCGGACAAGTGAGCTTGCGCCGCATTTCGCCGGGATCCAGCGCCGGCGTATCCACCTTGCCCGGATTCCTCTCCAGCAACGCATCGATCAGCCCGGTGAAAGAGACCATCGGGATCAGCATCCCGCGGCAGCGCGTGCAGTAACGGATCTCGGTTCGCTCCATGACGGCCAGCATCAGCGGAATCGCACACACGGGGCATGGCTCGTCCTTCGACTCGCCCGCCACTGCCACTCCATCTTCGTTCTTCTCGGGAAAGTAAATGCTGTGGCAGTATTCGCAGACCAGCGAATCGTCGGTGGGGTTCGGCCGCAGCGGCCCACCGCATGAAGTACAGTTCATTGCGCCTTTCCACATTCCGGGCAGAATTCTGCCGCCCTGCTGATGGCCCGCCCACAGTCGATGCAAAACTTCGTCCCTGCATCCGCTGCGCTCGCGGGCGTCGTCGCAACCGGGACCGCGCCGGTTGCCAACTTTGTGCCTGCCATCATGGTCTGCGCCATCGCGACGCCGGCCCCCAGACCGACGCCCGCATCCGCTGCGCCGCCTGGATTCGCCGCCGCCGTCTGCATCGCCTCCGCCGTCTCAAACTGCGTAAACCGCCCCAGATCGCCGGCCATGGTCACGCCGATGCGCTGGTCCAGCACCTTCTGCAACCCCTCGGGCAGCGACAGGCTCTCCACCGCGAACTGATTCAGTTCCAGCCCCAGTCCGGCGAAGGCCGGCTTCAGCGCCTCGGCCACTTTCGCACCCAGCGCCGCCTGGTTCGCTGCCAGATCCAGAAACGACACGTCGCTCGCCGCCAGGATTTCCGTCATTCGCGCCACAATTGTTTCGCGCAGCTGCCCTTCCAGGTCGGAGGCAAGATACATATCGCGCGTCCCGCTGATCTGCCGGAAAAACGTCTTTGCATCTGCGATCCGATACGAGTAAATCCCGTATCCCCGCACGCTAACCGCCCCGAATTCTTTCTCGCGGAACGTAATCGGCGTCGCCGTCCCCCACTTCTGGTCAATTTGCAGCCGCGTCGAGAAGAAATACACATCCGACTTGAAGGGCGACTGGAAATCCTTGCTCCAGTTCCTCAGATCGGTGAGCACCGGCAGATTCCGCGTATTCAGCGTATGCAGCCCCGGCCCAAACACATCCGCAATCGTTCCCTCGTTGACGAACGCCGCCATTTGCGATTCGCGGACGGTTAGCTGGCCACCGTTCTCGATCTCCATGTCCCGCATCGGATACTGCCAGGCAAGAATTCCGTCTTCCGGCTCGTTCCACTGGATGACCGCAATGAATTGTTTTCCGAGGAAATCCCGCAGTGCCACGTTTGCCCCCTGGCCTGCCACTATAGCACCGGGACTTCGTTCTTCCTGTAGCAAAATGCGGGTTAGTGGGGTAGCTGCCTTAATACAGTAGACTCAAGATATTGTGGTTCGCACGCCTGAAGTCGCGAAGCAGCCTGATTATCCAGGCACTTGGCAGCAGTTTCGCGCGTGGTTTCCTGACGAGCAGTCGTGCGTTTCCTATTGGG
>DATJSY010000024.1:0-140882 GCA_035503835.1 Acidobacteriaceae bacterium
ATTTGCGGGCAAAATGCGGGCAAATGGTTTGGGAGGGGTTCCGCTAAGTTCTTGAAGGGATTTGGTGGACCTGGTCGGGATCGAACCGACGACCTCTTCCATGCCATGGAAGCGCGCTCCCAGCTGCGCCACAGGCCCACAAAGACTATTTTATTGTCATGGACTCGGAACGATTCGTCAACGACGCGAAACGACGTGCGGGAGCGGCCGAACTGGAGGCGCAGGCAGTCTGCCGGGTGGCCTGGCAACCGGAAGCCCGGGCAGAGCATCGTCCTGGTCATATGCTTTCCAGGATCGGTGTGGTGGTGCTCCTTTTGACAGCGATGGTCTGGCCCGCCGCCGGCCAAACCGCCGTGGCTGCCCACCCGGCGGTCGCGAGTACGCTGCAGCCCGCGCTGGCGCAGGTGGGACAGGCGCTCGGTGGCGTTGACCCCGAGCACTGGAGGGCGCCTGGCTCGGTGAAGTCGGCGGCGGAAGGCGATATCGAGGCGATTCAGCGCGACCTGAACGGCACGCTGGCGGGATTGCTGCAGCAGGCCGATGCGGCGCCGGGATCGGTTCCGGCGGAGTTCCGGGTGTATCGCAATGTGGATGCGCTCTACGACACCCTGCTGCGGGTGGTGGAGACGGCCGAACTGGCCGCGCCGGCCAGCGAAGCGGACGCGCTGGAGACGGCGCTGGACAATCTGGAGAACGCGCGGGCCCAGGTGGGCGATACGATCCTGAGCGGAGCGCAGGTGCAGCAGGACGAGTTGTTCCGGCTGCGCCGGGCCATTCAGGCGGCTGCGGCGGCCCAGCGTGCTCCGATCAGAACGACGGTCGTGGACGACTACGGGGCTCCCGCGCAGCCCCACGTGGTGCGGCACCGCGCTGTGCGGCACACTACGCACAAAACCCCCGCCAAGCCAGCCACATCCAGCCAGAAAAAGCCGGGCAGCCGCTGACGGGAGGGCCAGCTGTACCCCATTTTTCGGGAACCCTGGGATGCTGGGGCGTGTCTAACCATGAAGAGCGAGCGAGGAACCTGGCCCGGCAGGAGACCCGGCTCGCCGAACCACGCGGGCCGGGTTCCGGGACAGCCGTGACAGGGGACGGGCAAATCCTGTTAGGCTGAAGGGAGCATTCGATGCAGGCGGGATCGGCCTTGGGAAATCTGGCAAGCGTCGCGGGAGTACATGCCGAGGAGGCTGCTCTGGTGGAGCAGCTGAAGGCAGGTTCGGAAGAGGCGTTTGCCTGGCTGATTGCCCGATACGAGCAGCCGCTGTACAGCCTGATCTATCGCGTGCTTCCCAATCCCGGCGATGCCCCGGATATCACCCAAGAAGTCTTCGTGAAGATCTTCCGCGGGATCTCCCATTTTCACGGCGAAGCCAGCCTGAAGACGTGGATTTATCGCATCGCCCTGCATGAGGCGCTGAACCAGCGCCGGTGGTGGTCGCGGCATCAGCGGCGGGAAGTGACGATGGAAGGCGCCGATGACCGGGAACAGCACATCGCGCCGCTGGAAATGCTGGCTGATCCGCAGGAATCGCCGTTCGACGCCGCAGCGCATGCGGAGATCGCGGCCCGCGTGGAGTCGGCGCTGCGCCATGTGCCGGAGCCATATCGGACGGTGGTGGTTCTGCGCGACATCGAGGGCTTCGGATACGAAGAGATTGCCGAGATTCTGAAGACGAACCTGGGAACCATCAAGTCGCGGCTGATGCGGGGCCGCGCGCACCTGAAGAGCCGCCTGGCGCCGTTTGTGGAAGCGGCCAGCCGTCGGCCTTCGTCCAGTTCTTTGTCTGTTACCCCGGCCTGCTCAAGCGAGGAGGCGATATGAGTTCGTGCAAGTCGATTCGCGCGCAGTTTTCAGCCTGGCTGGACGGAGACCTGGCGGGCAGGGCGATGCAGTCGATCGCCGCGCATCTGGAAGCGTGCGGAGCATGCGCGGAGGAGTTTCGCCAGTGGCGGGAGAGCCAGCAGTTGCTGACGCAGCTGGGCCCGGCACGCGCGCCGGCCGATCTGGGGCTGCGCATCCGGGTGGCTCTCTCGCAGGAACATGCGCGGACCGCGCGCAACCGTCTGGCGATCTGGAAAGTGCGCTGGCAGAACACGGTGGCGCCCTTCCTGTGGCAGGCGTCCGCGGGGCTGGCCAGCACCATTGTGCTGGCGGGGACAATGGCGTTTCTGATCGGCGCGTTTGCGGCGCCGGAACCCGCGTCCGCGCGCGACGAAACTGCCGGTGCGGCGACCAGCCCGCGATTCCTCTACTCGACGGTGGAAGCCAACGCGGGGCCGCTTTCGCAGAAGGGCCGGGCGGTCACCGTTGAGGTCTTTGTGAACGCGCAGGGCGAAGTGTACGACTATGACATCGTCTCGGGGCCGACCGATGAGGCGACGCGCGCGGACATCGAGACACTGCTGCTGTCCAGCGTCTTCAAACCTGCGGAGTGGTACGGCCACGCGGTGCGCGGCGTCGCGGTACTGTCGTTTTCCGGCGTCTCCGTGCAGGGATAGCCGCGCCTTTCATTCGAACCGTCTGCTTCCCATCAGCCCCGGGGGCCATTCGCGTGCCGATGAGCCAGACCTGAAGGAGCGCCTGGGCGCGAGGTGTGCCGGAGGTGCACACTCAGGTAATAGGAAAGAGGTACGAAAGACTTGGGCAAGATAACTCTTTATGGACCTTAACGAACGAGCTGGCCGATGCTATAGTCGCGGCTATGCGTCACAAGCTGAGAGTTGGTTGGGTCGGCGGGCTGATGATCGCCGCAATTGTGGCCTTTCTGCCGCCGGCTGCGCATGCGGATGCCGGGATTCCCATGTTGCCGGTGCAATATCCGGAGCTGCTGCTTTATATCATCCCGGTCATCCTGATCGAAACGCTGTATCTGAAGCGGCGATTGAGCACCCGCCTGCGCCGGACCGCGATCGCCGTCACCATGGTGAATCTGATGACTGTGGCCCTCGGCTATCCGCTGGCGTGGGGACTGTACAGGGCATTGGACTGGACGTTCGGGTTTCCTGCGGTGCAGAGGTCCCTGTTCAGGAACATGTGGCAGGTGCCGGTGTGGATTTCCGGGAAGATGTTCCCGGCGTGGGTGGGGCTGCCCCAGGAAATATGGCCGGTGCTGGCGGTGTGGGTTGCGCTGCTGATTCCATCCTTTCTGCTGTCGGGGCTGGTCAAAGCGTGGCTGGTAGAGTGGTACGATCCGCTGAATTACAACGGCAATGTGCGGCCAGCCGTGTGGACAGCGAACCGGTACTCCTATTTCTTCCTTACCGTGACCGGATGTGTGCTGATGTACATGGTGTACAGCCAGATGTGAGGCGCGAGTTCCGGTCAGCGAATGTCTGAAATTCTCTGACGGGGGTTAGTCCGGCGTTTCTGCGGCACAGCGCAAAGAGTCAGCGGAGCGCGGCGGCCAGACGATCGAGAAACGATTCCTGGCCGCGAAAGATCTTCGGCCGGGCTGCTTCCAGAGAAAACCAGGCGCCGCGGTCGGCTTCCGGGATTTCGATCAGGAGACCGGAGCGCGGGGGCCATTCAATCGAACAGGTGTTGCTGACCAGGGCGGCAGGATCGAAATCGCCCTCCAGAGCCCATGCGGTTACCTGTTTGCCGGAAGGCTGGCGGATCGCGCCGAGGGGCAGGAAATCGCCGTCGACGGCAAGGCCGGTTTCTTCCTCGAATTCGCGCCGGGCCGCGGCCAGCGGCTCTTCGTCCTGGGAATACTCCCCTTTCGGAATGGACCAGCGGTTTTTCTTCGCCCAAAACGGACCGCCAGGATGGATGAGGAAGACTTCGAGGCTCTGGGCGGCGCGGCGGTAAAGCAGGATTCCTGCGGAGGGGTTGGGCACGGCTCTCATTATGAAGCGGGCCCGGCAGGGAAAGCCAGCAGTGCTGCCCGGGCCGTCACGGAGGTAACCAAAGGTGGGCCAATGCCCTTGCCGGAGATCAAAGGGGAAGCCTATACTCTGACCGTTTGGCCCAGGAACTGCTTTTCGCCCCAGCGAACCGGCGGTCCCGGAAACGAGCATCCTAAGGCGGTGGAGTATCCCCTATGGCAACCATGACTCTGGAGCAGGAAATCAATCCCTGGGAAGCCCAGGCGGCACGATTCGACTTTGCGGCGCGCAAGCTGAATCTGGATGAAGGGCTGTGGCGCGTGCTGCGCTACCCCTCGCGCGAGATCATCGTGCACTTTCCGGTGGGGATGGACGATGGCCGGATCGAGATGTTCACCGGGTACCGGGTGCTGCACTCGCAGGCGCGCGGACCGGGCAAGGGCGGCATCCGTTACGCGCCCGACGTCACCCTGGACGAAGTGCGCGCACTGGCCAGCTGGATGACCTGGAAATGCGCGGTGGTGAACATTCCCTTCGGCGGCGCCAAGGGCGGCGTGATCTGCGACCCGAAGAAGATGTCGCAGGGCGAGCTGGAGCGGATGACGCGCCGGTATACGGCGGAAATCATCGAGTTTCTGGGTCCGGAAAAGGACGTTCCCGCGCCCGATGTGAACACCAACGAGCAGACCATGGCGTGGATCATGGACACCTACTCGATGCACATGCGGCAGACGGTGACCGCGGTGGTGACGGGCAAGCCGCTGAACATCGGGGGGTCGCGGGGCCGGCGGGAAGCGACGGGACGGGGCATTGCCCTGGTCTGCGATGAAGCGCTGAAGTATCTGCATCTCCTGCGCGACGGCTGCCGGGTCATCATTCAGGGATTCGGCAATGTGGGCTCGAACGCGGCGCGGCTGATGCAGGAGCGCGGCTACAAGATCATCGGGATCGGCGAGTGGGACGGCGGGCTCTACAATCCCAACGGCATCGACATCGGCGGGTTGCAGGAGCACCGGCTGCGCAACGGGTCAGTGCTGGGGTTCCGGGGCGCGGAGCCGATGCCGACCGCAGAGCTGCTGACGACGGAATGTGAGATTCTGATTCCCGCGGCGACGGAAAATGTGATCACCAGCCGCAATGCGGAGCAGATCCGGGCGCGCATCGTCTGCGAAGGCGCGAACGGGCCAACCACCGCGGTGGCCGACGAGATCCTGGCGGACAAGAAGGTCTTCATCGTCCCGGACATTCTGGCCAATGCCGGCGGCGTCACGGCCTCGTATTTCGAGTGGGTGCAGGATCGCCAGGGCTACTTCTGGAAAGAGGCAGACGTGAACGAGCGGATGGAGACGATTCTGGCCGAGAGCTTCGACGACGTGACGCGGTATTCCGAGGCGCACGCTGTAAATAATCGAATTGCTGCGTACATGCTGGCCATCGATCGCGTGGCAACCACCATCAAACAACGCGGGATTTACGCTTAGGGGCAGGCGCAGCCGCCGACGTTTCGCAAAGAATGCGCACTGAACATTGATTTCTGCCAAGGTCTGGGCCCATGACACGAAATTGCGACATAAGGCAGACGACGCATGGCACTAGCGGAAACCTGGAACGCCCCGAGGACGAAGTACAACGGCGCTGAATACCCGCCCGCGACTGACGGAGGACAGTACGCAGCAGCAGCAAAGCCGCGGCCGCTGCCCGCGTTCCTGATTGCGGGGCCGCCGCGCACCGGAACTTCCTGGCTGCACGAGGTTCTCCAGCCGTACGCGCACCTGCCCGCGTTGAGCAAGGAAACGCGGTTTTTCGACCTTCACTATGGACGCGGCCTTAACTGGTATCTGGATCACTTCCCCGACGTGAGCGATGGTCGGCCGGCCGGAGAGATCGCGCCGACTTATTTCGCATCCGCAAAGGCGCGGGACCGCATCACGCGGGCCCTTCCTCAGGCAAAGCTGGCGTTCACCTTTCGACATCCGGTGCAGCGTCTGGTATCGCTGTACAGGCTGAAGAGAGCCTATGGCATGGTGGGCTGTAGCCTGGAAAGAGCGCTGGAAATGGATCCGGAGCTGATTGGCTCCAGCCGCTATGCCACGCATCTGGCGGAGTGGCAGAAGCGGTTTCCGGCGGAGCAGATCCAGGTGAATCTGTACGAGGACCTGAGGCAGGATCCGCAATCGTTCGTGAACCGGATCGCGGATTTTGTGGGCATTCCGCGATTCCGGCTGGATGAGAGGTTTGTGGGAGGGCGCCAGCCGCATGCGTCCGCAGGGATGACAGAGCCGAAGTGCTTTCTGGCGACGCGGGCCGCAACCGCGATGGCGGACTGGTGCAAGGGTCGAAGACTGGACAATTTCGTGATCGGCGTGCGGAACTCGCGGCTTGGCCGGATGCTTCTGAGCGGCGGCGAGCCCTTTGCTGAGATTCCCCGGGAGACGATGGAGAAAATAGCGCGGCTTTTGCTGCCGGAGACGGAAAAGCTGGAGGCACTTCTCGGGCGCGATCTCTCCGCCTGGAAACAGATCGCCGAGTAGCCGGCCCTCAGGATGCGCGCGGCGAGGGCGGACAAATCCACTGTTGCCGGCCGCTTCTGGCTGATACACTCAGGCTTCCCCGAATGTTTGCGGAGGGCCTGATTTGTCCACCACACAAGGGATTCAGCCGCACGACTTTCAGCCGTTCGTGCCGCCAGGAGAATCGCGGCCGGAACTGACGTTCCGCGCGATCCTGCTGGGATGCATCTTCGGGCTGCTGTTTGGCGCGGTCACCGTCTACGTAGGCCTCGAAGCAGGGCTGACGGTCGCGGCGTCGATCCCGATTGCGGTGCTCTCGATCAGCGTGCTGCGGGCGCTGGGCCGCGCGTCGATTCTCGAGAACAACATCGTCCAGACCACCGGCAACGCGGGGCAGTCGATCGCCGCCGGGGTGATCTTCACGCTGCCCGCGCTCATTTTCCTCGGATTCGATCTCGAATACTTCCGCATCTTTGTGCTGGCGATGCTGGGGGGGTGGCTGGGACTGCTGTTCATGATCCCGCTGCGCCGGCAACTCATCGTCGAAGAGCACGGGAACCTCACCTATCCGGAAGGCACGGCCTGCGCGGACGTGCTGCTGGCCGGAGAACACGGCGGATCGTTTGCGAGCAGGGTGTTTCTGGGTTTGGGACTGGGCGGCGTTTATACACTCTTTCAGAACAGCAACATTTTCGGCGCGTGGCCGGACCAGCCGGATTATCAGCCGAACTGGGGCCGGCAGCACATCATGAAGGGCGCGTCGCTGCGCGTGGACGCGGTTCCAGAATACCTGGGCGTGGGCTACATCATCGGATCGCGCGTGGCCGGCACGATGTTCGCCGGCGGAGTGGTTTCGTGGCTGGTGATCATGCCGGCCATCGTCTTCTTCGGCTTGCATCTGCCCGGAGCGCTGTATCCAGCCACCAAGCCTGTCGCGCAGATGTCGCCGGATGACCTGTGGTCGGCGTACATCCGCCCGATGGGCGCGGGAGCGGTCGCAGCGTCGGGACTGATCACACTGTTCCGGACCGTGCCGACCATTGCGGGCGCGCTCAAGGCCGGGCTCGGCAATCTGAGGAAGAAGGCAGGCGCAGACAGTGGCGACCTGCGGACGCAGCGGGATATTCCCATGTGGGCAGTGGTGGCTGGCAGCGTGGCGCTGGTGGCGATGATCTGGATCTTTCTGACGTTTAAGCCGGTGCCGGGCGCACAGACGGGGATGATCGCGAACTTGGCGGCCTCGCTGCTGATTGTGGTTTTCGGGTTCCTGTTTGTCACGGTGTCGTCGCGGATCGTCGGTCTGATCGGGAGCTCGGCGAACCCCATCAGCGGCATGACCATCGCCACGCTGATGGCGACCGCGGCAGTCTTTCTGGTGAAGGGCTGGACGGCTCCGGCCTACGGCGCCCTGGCGATCACGGTCGGCGGCGTGGTCTGCATCGCGTCGGCGAACGCCGGCGACACGTCGCAGGATCTCAAGACCGGGTTTCTGGTGGGCGGCACGCCGTGGAAGCAGCAGGTGGCGCTGATGATCGGCGTCTGCGTGTCGACGTTTGCCGTAGGGCTGACGCTGAACGCGATGAACCGTGGCTTCGAGTCGTTCCAGGCCATGTCGAAGCCGTGGAACATTTCCACTTTCCACGACGGCGTGCAGGTGCAGGGGCGTTTCACGCGCAGGGAAATCCATGTAATGCTGCCCAATAAGACCGCGGAGACCGAGGCCGGCGATCAGTACATTCTGCTGAATGCCATCGGCTCGCACGAGCTGGCGGACGGCAAGTATCTCTACAACCCGGCGACCGGGCGAATCGAGGTGCAGTGGATCGAGGGCATCGGCAGCGAGCGCGCCGCGGCGCCGCAGGCGCGTCTGATGGCCACTGTGATCAACGGCATCCTGAGGCAGCAACTGCCGTGGGGTCTGGTGCTGCTCGGGGTCTTCCTGGTGATTGCTGTTGAGCTGATGGGCATCCGCTCGCTGACCTTCGCGGTAGGGTCGTATCTCTCGATTGCAACGACGCTGGCGATCTTTGTCGGCGGCGTGATGCGGTGGATGGTGGATCGCGCCAGGGAAAAAGCCGGCGAGGCCGAAGAAGCGGAGAGCGAGATCAGCCCTGGCTCGCTCTACGCCAGCGGATTGATTGCGGCGGGCGGCATCGTGGGCCTCATGGGCGTGGGACTCAAGCTGATCGAGCCGTTCGGGGAAAACGTCCTGCGCATTCCACGCACGTTCCTGTACAACCAGTGGGTCTCCGTGATCATGTTCGCGCTGCTGGCGTACTCGCTGTATTATTTCGCGCGGAAGCCGCTGGGAAATTCAACAAAACAGGGCGATTCGACGGAACCGTGAGCGCACAGCGCAGATTCGGCGGATTTCTGGAACACGACGGCACGCGCCTGAACTGGACGATAGTGCGCGTGCCTTTTGATCCGGTGAAGGCCTGGCCGAAGCGGCACCGGCTGCGGGTGCGCGGGTCGATCAACGGCTTCGCGTTTCGCACGTCGCTGTTTCACAGCGAGCGGCTCGGCTACCTGCTGCTGGTGAACAAGGCCATGCAGCGCGGCGCCGGCGCGGCGCCGGGCAGTCTGGCGAAAATCGTGCTGGAGCCGGACCTGGAGGAGCGCGCGGTCATCACACCGCGGGAACTGGAGAAGCTGCTCTGTCAGGACTCAAGGCTGCGGAAGTGGCACGGACAACTCAGCCCGTCCGTCCGGAAGTGGTTTGCCGACTGGGTGGCGAATCCAGGAAATGCGGAGACCCGCGTGGAACGTGCTGAGCTGGCCGTTGAGCGCATGCTGCTGGCGATGGAGGGGGAGCGGCAGACGCCGCCGATTCTGGAGGCAGCCTTCCAGCGCCAGCCCAGAGCTCGGGAGGGCTGGGCGACGATGACGCCAATCCAGCGGCGCGGGCACCTGCTGGGGATCTTCTGCTACCAGAGTCCCGAATCGCGGCAGAAACGGGCGCTGCAGGCGGTCGCGGAGGCGCTGCGGATCGCGGGGAGGGCCGGTTCGGGCAGAAAAGAAAAAGCCCCGGATACCGGGGCTTTCCCGGAAGGATGAACAGCCGATCAGCGGGCGCTGACCACGGGATTCTTGGCGAGCACGCGCTCCACCACCCCTTCAATGTCCTGCAGGAAGAAGCCGGTGGAAGGCTGGGCGGCAGCAGCCACCTGGGGCATCTGGCTCAGACCATTCGCAAGGGAATTCCAGCGAGCCATGGCAGAAGTGGGCGCAAGGACAACCCTGTCGCGGTCAACCTGCGGCTCGGGCAGCAGGAAGTAGACCGTCCAGGTGAGCAGAACGACGGTGGTGGCGCACTGCAGAAACACCTCTGCCGACGAATGCAGAGCCGAATGGGATCCGGTAAGCAGCCCTGAGACGATTAACTCCGCAGCCGACTGGATGCCAAATCCCATGCCGATGCCGAAGAGCCGGCTGCGGAAGGAGCGGCCCAGCGCATGAATTGAAAGCGCCAGGAAGGCCAGGAGGCAAATCTCCATCACGCTGACGCACCGTGCCAACTGTAGCGCAATGGGTCCCATACGATCGCCATGGGGCGCCGCTACGCTAGCAGGAAGGGCGACGGCTCCGATCGCAACAACCACGGTAACTATGCTGCCCCAGCGAAAGGCGAGAAGACCCAGACGGCGGAGACCGGGAACAGGCTCCATCACCCGCACGAACACCTCTTGCACTACAAAGAAGAGAATGACCGCGCACGCAATGTACGTTACCCAGTAGCAGTAGAAATACAGGGTGTACCGGAAGCTGGGATCGGTTGGCGTTCCGTTCCAGAGAAGCGCAAACAGGAGCAGCACCGAGATTCCGCGGACTACGAAATAGGTCGCCAGGGCGGGAAGACGCCGCGCAGCTCCGCACTTGAAGAACGCAATGCCTGCCAGCAGAACCAGCACCGGTTCCAGGCTGACCAGCGTACCTTGCAGATGGGTCATCGCTTACCTCAGAGAGACTGAGGATAGCGCAAGACCCCCCTGCGGCTCAACAAAAATATTCTGTCAAGGCAGTAACGTTGTCTACCACTTCTGTGGTAGATTGGTGACCCAAGTAACCGTTTCGGCGCTATTTAGTTGACGTAGTGCAGCCGCCTGGGCCGCAGGCCGGCATCGGCATCGCCGCAACCACAGCCTGATGACTCGCCGTCATTGCCGCCATGGCCTGCGTGGAATGAAAGGAAACGACAGCGGCGGAGGCACCGCAAGCGAAAACTCCGAGGACAAAGGCGCGGACGATCAGCTTCATGGCACTTACTCCTGAATTCGGGTAACCCCGAAAGTTGTATAGACTTCATCCAACAGAGAGAGTATAGTCAGTATCATGGTAGTTCTTTATGCTCTGCTACTTATTATCTGACTATGCAATAGAGCAAATTACCGTAGTAACTCGGCTCATCCTTCTCAGTCGGGTCTTCCCACCTCAGGTTCCCTGAGGTCGCCTTCTGCTCACCTTTGATTCACAGCTGGTCTGCAGGTCCTGATGACCAGACCGGGCTGGCGAACATTAAGGACGTATCCAGCAGGCCCGCCGGGGCAGTTCCGCGATTTTTCTTGACATAGCCGCAATACAGGCCCAGCATATTGGAGAGAAAATGGATCGTCGCCAGGATGTGGGGTAGGGCTGGCAGTTTTGGGAATTCCTGGGAGAGAGTTCCCGCGGAGGCAGATACCAGCTGGCTTTCCTGCGTCATGGCTTTCCGCAGAGGCTTCGTTCCGCGCGAAGCCTCTTTTGTTGCTGCTGGCAACCGCCCTGCGACGCCTGCGCACCCGCGTCATCCAAGAGTGAGCCATGACCGTCGATCATCTCTTTTCTCCTTTGCGGTTTGGAGGCGTCACCCTGGCCAATCGCATCGTGGTTTCCCCCATGTGTGAGTACTCCTGCGTGGACGGATTCGCCTCCGACTGGCATTTGGTGCACCTGGGCAGCCGGGCCGTCGGCGGCGCGGGGCTGGTCTTCACCGAGGCCACAGCCGTTCTCCCTGAGGCGCGCATCAGCCCGGCGGATCTGGGCCTCTGGAAGGACGAGCACATTGCGCCGCTGCGGCGGATCACGGATTTCCTCCATGCCCATGGAGCGCACGCGGGGATTCAATTGGCGCACGCCGGGCGCAAGGCGAGCACGCACGTTCCCTGGCAGGGCGAGGGCGCCGTGGCGCGGGAAGCTGGCGGCTGGTCTGAAGTGGTGGCGCCCAGCGCCATTCCGTTTTCACCGAGTTACCCCCAACCTCACCAGATCGATGGTGCGGGGATGGCGCGCGTCCGGCAGGCGTTTCGCGCAGCGGCGACGCGGGCAGACCGCGCCAACTTCGACGTGATCGAGATACACGCCGCGCATGGCTATCTGCTGCAGGAGTTCCTGTCGCCGCTCAGCAATCACCGCGGCGACGAGTACGGCGGCAGCCTGGAACACCGCGCTCGTCTGCTGCTGGAGGTCGCCGACTCCATCCGCGAGGTGTGGCCGCGCGAGCGCCCGCTCTTCGTCCGCATTTCCGCCACAGACTGGACGGAAGGAGGCTTCGACCTGGAGCAGTCGATTCGGCTGGCGTCGCTGCTGCGCGAGCACGGGGTCAGCCTGATCGACGTCTCCTCGGGAGGCAATGTCGCCGGGGCGGCAGTTCCTGCGGGTCCGGGGTATCAGACGAAGTTTGCCGAGGTGATCCGTGCGCAGGCCCGCATTCCGACTGGAGCGGTGGGGATGATCACCGATCCGGCACAGGCCGACCATGTGATCCGCACCGGGCAGGCTGACCTGGTCTTCATCGCTCGCGAGTTTCTGCGCGATCCCTACTGGCCGCTGCACGCTGCCGCCGCGTTGGGCGAAGTGGAATCGTGGCCGGTGCAGTATCTGCGGGCGGCTCCGCGGGGTTCCGTGGCGCGCACCTCAGTGGGCACCCCACACGAAAAGAGTCGCTGATTCCTCTGGACTTCTGCGCTGCAGGGTGACCTATACTGGCGTGCAAGGAGTGCCCTGCAGCCCAGCGATGGCCAGACACGCAGCCCAGCGACGCCGCGCGCGCGACGTCGTGATCCCGGACAAGCTGTACTTCCGCATCGGAGAAGTGGCCCGGCTGTGCGGAGTGGAAGCGTATGTCCTGCGCTTCTGGGAAAGCGAATTTCCTCAGCTCCGGCCGAACAAGAGCGGCACCGGGCAACGCCTCTACCGCAAGCGGGACGTGGAGATGGCCATGCGCATCCGGCGACTGCTGCACGAGGAGGGCTACACGATTGCCGGAGCGCGGCAGGTGCTGGCGCAGGAGACGCGATCCAAAGCGCCGCAACTGCCGCTGCTGCCCGGGAACGCTCCAGCGGTCCGGGCGAAGATCGAGCGGGTGCGGAATGACCTGCGCGAACTGCTCGGCATCCTCTCCGCCACGCCTGCGGCGAGCACACCCAGGACGGCCGGGCGAAAAGCAGGCGGGCGGGAACCCGCTGCTCCGCGGCCCCGACTGTTCGAGTAGCCTAGTCCATCCGCGCCTCAGCCGCGCGTCGGCCCTCCATTGCACGATAGACTGATTCCCAGATGGTCTTCGTTCTCGACAACTACGATTCGTTCACCTGGAACCTTGTGCAGTACATGGGCGAGCTGGGTGCGGAGATAACGGTTCGTCGCAACGACGAACTCACCGTGGACGAAGTGGAAGCCCTTGCGCCGGAGCGCATCGTACTCTCACCGGGCCCCTGCACGCCGCAGGAGGCGGGAATTTCCATCGAGCTGATTCGCCGGATGGCGGGAAAGGTTCCGATCCTCGGCGTGTGTCTCGGACATCAGGCCATTGGCGCGGCCTTCGGCGGCCAGGTCGTCCGCGCGGCGAAGCTGATGCACGGCAAAACCAGCGAGGTCGAGCACGACCGGAAGACCATCTTCGCGGGCATCGCCTCGCCGATGACCTGCACACGCTATCACTCGCTGATCGTCCGGGAAAAAGGTCTGCCGGCCGAACTGGAAATCTCCGCGCGGACAGCGGACGGAACGATTATGGGCCTGCGCCACCGCCGCTTTCCCGTGGAGGGCGTGCAGTTCCACCCGGAAAGCGTGCTCACGGAAGACGGCAGGCGGCTGATTCAGAATTTTCTGGAGCTGTAGCGGAGATGAGTCATCCCGAGCGGAGTGTGGCTCACGACGTGAGTTGCACGCAGTTGAAGTACCTGCGGTGGTTTTCGCTCGCGGCCGCTCTTCTTCTGGCTCCCTGCGCCCTGGCACAGCAGCAGCCTGGCCCGCCTCTCACATCGGCTCCGGGCCAGCCTGCCTCCATCGCCACGGTTTCGCTGGAAGGGGTCACGGTTTCCGGGTCAATTTCTGTGGCCGACGGCCGCGCCGTGATCGGTAACAACGGAACCATTACCGCGGGAGACAAAACCGCTCAGGTGGAACTGACGCGCGGCGGCAACCTGGATGTGTGCGCGACCACGAAGGTTCATCTGACCACGGATGCTTCGACGCCAGGCGGGGCGCTGATGATCGCCCTGGATCGTGGCGCCTTCGAGGCGCACTACACCGCGGGCGAGTATTCCAACGTGATCCTGACGCCCGACCTGCGCATCCTCGTCTCGCCGCCCGGCCAGGTCGATCTGAGTTTGCGCGTGAACGAGCAGGGCGACACGTGCGTGGACAACCACGGGAGCAACGCGCCGTACGTCCTCGCGACGAATCTTTTTTCAGGCGGCGCGTACCGCGTGCAGCCGAACCAGCGGGTGCTTTTCGAGCACGGCAGCCTGGAAGAGGTGGTCGATAATGAGACAGAGGCCTGCGGGTGTCCACCTCCCACGCCGCCAGCCAGCGTAGCCAGCGAATCCTCCGGCGTGAGTGCCAGGACCGCGGCGAAACAAAACCCATTTCCGCTGGCCGAGAGCGAAGGCCTCGCGCCGCCTCCGGCCGCGTCCACCACGCCGGCCGTTCCGCCCGGCCAGGTCGAGACGGAGGTGCAAGCGCCGCTCACGTACAACAGCGCACATCCGGAGCTGCCGCCGGAGCCGCGGGAGGCCGCGAACTCCGCATCCTCGGCTGCCCGGCCCGCCGCGGCGAAATCCCACCGTGGGTTCTTCCGTCGCGTCGGACATTTCTTCCGACGGATCTTCGGTGGGAAATAGCGCGGTCGAAATTTTCAGCACCCGTACTCTGCGGCGGGGGCAGGCCGGACTGAGTGCTACGTTTATTAAGTTGTCGAAATGTGGTAAAGCGATATTGCAGCCGGAGACAAGTCCATGGCAGAGCAGGAACCGAAGCTTCGAGCCGTAACGCGCCGGGAATTTCTCACTGTGGCCGGTTATGGCGCGGCCATAGCGATCACGGGCTGGTCGCTGGCGGATCGCGCGGACGCGGCGTCCTTCCAGCCGTCCGGCGCGGCGGCAGACGAGATGAGCGCGACCCCCTCGCCCGACACCGGCCCGATCGCCATGGAGTATTTCGAGGCCGCGCGCCAGCGCGCAGCCGGCGTCGTCGCGAAGATGACGCTCACCGAGAAGATTTCGCAATTTGGCAATCAGGCGCCGGCGATTCCTCGGCTGAATTTGCCGGCCTTTAACTATTACGCGAGCGAGGCATTGCACGGTCTTATTCATCAGGGGCCAGTGACATCGTTTCCGCTGCCACTGGCGATGGGCTGTTCCTGGAACCCCGCGCTGATGCACCGGGTCTACACCGCTGTTTCCGATGAAGTTTGGGCGTGGCACAAGAAGAACGGTCAGGGCCTGGCCATGTTTTCGCCGCCCACCGTGAACATGGGGACGCGCGATCCCCGTTGGGGGCGCATCGGGGAGAACTTCAGCGAAGATCCCGTGCTGGTGGCCAGGCTGGCCGTCCAGACTATTCACGGCATGCAGGGAGACCATCCGCGCTTCCTCAAGACCGTCGCCTGCGCCAAGCACTTCATCGCCAATGACACGGAAGACGACCGGGAAGAGACTTCCGCCTCGGTGGATCCGCGCAGCTTCTGGGAGTACTACAGTCGCGGGTTCGAAGCCTGCGTGCGCGAAGGGCGCGTTTTCACGGTAATGAGCTCGTACAACGCGATGAACGGGATTCCCACGACGGCGAATCCGTTTCTGCTGACCGAGCTGCTGCGCAATCGCTGGGGATTCCGCGGCTACGTCGCATCGGACTGCGACGCGGTGGGAGACATCACGCGCACGCATCATTTTGTGCCCACGTTTGCGGAGGCCTCGGCGCTGGCCGTCAATGCCGGCTGCGACATCAATTGCGGCACCACGCTGCCAAACTTCCTCGGCGAAGCTGTCGACAAGATGCTGATCAGCGAAGAGACGATCGACCATTCGCTCATTCGCTCGCTCACCGCCCGCATCCTGCTGGGCGATCTGGATCCGCAGGACGAGAGCCCGTACCACGCGATTCCCATCTCGTGCCTTGAAAGCCGCGAGCATCGCGAACTGTGCCGTGAGGCCGGGCGCCAGTCCGTGGTGCTGTTCAGGAACGAGAACAACATGCTGCCTCTGAACGCGAGCAGCATCACCAGGCTGGCCGTGATTGGTCCTATGGCGTCGATTTGCCACCTTGGCAATTACAGCGGACAGCCGGATCACCTGGTTTCGCCGCTCGACGGCATTCTGGAGCAGTTCGGCATCCAGGGGCCGGAGGAGCATTGGGAAGTCCAGAAAGGCATTCCCTGGTGGCAGCGAAAGCCTCTTGCCATGCTGCCTGGGAAAACCTACGCGAACGGCAGGCTGCAAATTGCCTATGAGCCTGGCTGCACAGTCGCCGGCGAGAAAGACGACCAGATGTTTCAGGCTGCGGTGAACGCTGCTCAGGGCGTGGACGCGGTGCTCGTTTTTGTTGGAGACGACCAGAAGATCGATCGCGAAGGACAGGATCGCACCTTCCTGCACCTGCCCGGCGTACAGCACGACCTGGTGCAGGCGGCTTTCGCTGCGAATCCGAAGACAATTCTCGTAATCTCCTCGAACTGCCCGGTTTCCGTCAATTGGGAACAGGACCGTCTGTCCGCCATCGTAGGTGGCATGTTCCTCGGCGAGGAGCAGGGCCACGCGCTGGCCGACGTCCTCTTCGGAGCGTACAACCCCGGCGGCAAGCTCAGCACCACCTGGTATCGCCACGCTTCGGATCTGCCGGACTTCCACAACTACAACATCCGCGCCGGACGGACCTACATGTACTTTGAGGGAGCGCCGCTCTATCCCTTCGGCCATGGCCTGAGCTACACCACCTTTCAGTACTCCAATCTTCAGGTCACGGGAAGTAGTCTGCAGCCCGCCGGCAGCCTCTCCGTCGAAATGCAGCTCACCAACACCGGTCAGCGCGACGGCGATGAAGTCGTCCAGTTCTACGTGCACGTGGAGGGCGGAACGGCGCAGCGTCCGATCCGGCAGCTGGTCGCCTTCGAGCGCGTTCATCTGGCCGCCGGAACCAGCCAGACCGTACGCTTCGCCCTGAGCCACGACGACCTGGCGCTGCGCTACTGGGACGAGACGAAGTACGTCTATGTCGTCGAGCCTGGCACCGTCGATCTCCTGCTCGGGTCATCCTCGGCCGATATCCGGCTGCGGCATCAGGTCACCCTGGAAGCATAGCCGAGACAGCAATCCGCCACGGTGCATACCGTGGCGGCACAGATTCAACGAGCCCTGCTGCGCCCAGCGTCCTTTACTCCCACGCCGCCGTCTTCACCGGCTGGCTGCTCCTGCTCACCACTCAGGTGCTGCGGGCGGTGGGGAATCGGGTGGCGCTGCACCGGAAGCTGGGATGGCTGGCCGCCGGTTGGGCGTGTCTGATGGCGGTGCTGGGGCCGTGGGCGGCAATTGTTTCGCAATCGGTCCTCATCCATGGGCCGGAATAGATCCTCCGTCCCTGTCGATCCAACTCGGGGCATTACTGCCTTTCTCATTCTTCTCGGGTGGGGCATTTCGCTCCGGAAGAATCCCGCCGCCCACAAGCGGATCACGATCCGGTGCACGATCGCGCTGGTCGACGCCGGTTGCGGCCGCTTTACCGGGTGGCTGTGGCCTCCGGAGCGGAAATCGATACGGGTGTGGTTCTTCCAGGAGTACTACGGCAATGTGCTGATCCTCACGGCCATGGCGACGTGGGACTGGTGGCGCGGCCGGCTGATGAAGCAATTCGCTGTCGGAGCGGTGGGGCTCGTCGGCTGGGAGATCCTGGAGGATCTCCTCTGCCACTGGGGACCGTGGAAGGTGTTCACCACGGGGCTGATCGCCGCGTGGGCGAGGCACTTCCGGTAGAGAAGCCGCCCCAGCCGCGATGAACAGGCGTTTCTCAGCCGAGCCATTGCCGCGCCGGAACTGTCCGCCCTCTGCGCTAAACTGAGTAGGCCGGAGTCTGTTCTGCCCGGATCCTCCGCGGTCCGCCGCCTGCGGCTCGTTTCCGCCGCGCTTCTCCGCAATATTTTCCGCAAGGAGCTTTCCCCGTATGGCGATTCCCGCCACCCAGCTGCGTCCGGGCATGATCATCAAGCACAACAACGATCTCCACTCGGTTTTTTCCGTGGAGCATCGCACGCCTGGCAACCTGCGCGCCTTTATCCAGGCCAGGCTGCGCAACCTGCGCACCGGCGCCATGTTCGAGCACCGCTACCGCTCGCCCGACCCGATCGAGCGCGTGGTCGTCGACGAAATCCCGATGGAGTTCCTGTATAACGACGGCGACGACTACTACTTCATGAACACGGAAAACTACGAGCAGACCCATCTGAAGGCCGACATGCTGGGCGACGCGGTCGAGTACCTGATCGCGAATCTGCAGATCAAAGTGTCGTTCCACGATGGAGTTGCCGTCGGCATTGAGCTGCCGCAGACCGTGGAGCTGAAGGTGGTGGAGACGGAGCCTGGGCTGAAGTCGGCGACGGCGTCGTCGGTGACGAAGCCGGCGAAGCTCGAAACGGGCCTCGTGGTTCAGGTCCCGCCGTTCATCAACGAGGGCGAGAAGATTCGCGTGGACACGGCGGAAGGCGCGTACCTGAGCCGGGCGTAGAGCTGCGGCTGATCCGATGCGACGTCGCGGCTGCGCCTTTTCGCCTGCGGCGCGCTGAGCGCCATGACGGGAAAGTGTGCGCTGTAGCGAGCGAAATCCCGATCGAGCGTGAAGATATACCAGTTGCGCGCCAGGGCAACCGCGCAAATCAGAAAGTCCACGCGGCTCCCCGCGATCCCCTGGCGGCGGCAAATGTTACTGAGACGCGCCGACTCCCCGTAGTCCTCTCGGCCGACAGCGGCACGTCAGGAAAAGCCCGGAGCGCATTGCGCAGGCGCAGGAACTGGCGTTCCTCCCGACTGCCTGTCAGCATCTCCTGGCGGAGGGCGCCGAGGAGCGCTACGCGCCCCTCGGCGATCGCCTTTTCAGGGATCTCGCGCACCGCGCGTTCGCGCGGGTTCAGGTCCCTCGCGCGCCGACGGAATGCCAGCGACCAAACGGACGTGTCGACCAGCAGCATCATGCCCGGCGGGCCTTGGGTTCGGCTTTGTAGTCGTAAGCGGGATCGTACTCGATGGTGCCGAAGAGGCGGATCACGTCCTTTTGTTTGCGCCGGAGAGTGTATTCGTCCAGCGCCGCCGTCACAGCGGCTTTCTTCGATTTGTGACCGCCCAGCTTTCTGGCTGCCTCAATCAGATTGTCGTCGAGCGCAGGATTCGTCGCCATCGCGGCGCCTCCAATGTGTAAGAACTTACACATCGGAGGAAACGACGATTTCCTGCGACGCGGTGCAGCAATGAGTTGGGTAAACTGGTTGCTGGACACTGAATCATTCGGATGACCCTGCTTAAAGCTGTGCGCGGCACGCGCGACCTGCTGCCGCCGGAAACCGAACTGTGGAATCGCGTGGAGGCGACGGCACGGCGCGTCTTCGCGCGGTACAACTTCGGCGAGATTCGGACGCCCATCTTCGAGGACACGCAGCTCTTCGCGCGCTCGGTGGGCGAGGAGACGGACATCGTCTCGAAAGAGATGTACACGTGGGAGGATCGGGCGCGGGCGCAGTCGGAAAAGCCGCAGTCGCTGACGTTGCGGCCCGAGAACACTGCCGGGGTGGTTCGCGCGTACATCGAGCACATGCTGGGCGAAACGGGGCTGCTGCAGAAGCTCTTCTACATCGGGCCGCAGTTCCGGCGCGAGCGGCCGCAGAGGGGTCGCTACCGGCAGTTCTGGCAGATTGGCGCGGAGGTGATTGGGCCGCCGAGCGCGGGGTCGGAATCGCCGCTGCGCGATGCCGAGGTGCTGGAGATGCTGGCCAGCTTCCTCGACGAGCTGGGGATCACGGGGTGGTCGCTGGAGGTGAACTCGGTGGGCTCGGCGGCGGATCGGCCGCGCTACATTGCGGCGCTTCGCGAGGCGCTGCGCGAAGTCGCTCCTCGGATGTGCGCGGACTGCCAGCGGCGGGCGGAGACGAATCCGCTGCGGGTGCTGGACTGCAAGGTGCCGGAAGATCAGCCAATGATTGAGACGTTGCCGCGGATCGCGGATTATCTGGACGAGGACTCGAAGGCGCATTCTGTCGCGGTGCTGGCGGCGCTCGATGCGTGTGGGGTGAAGTACGAGGTGAATCCGCGGCTGGTGCGGGGCCTCGACTACTACACGCGGACGACGTTTGAGTTCACGCATGGAGGGCTCGGTGCGCAGAACGCGCTGCTGGGCGGGGGACGGTACGACGGATTGTCGGAGATGCTGGGCGGACCGAAGGCTCCGGGGATCGGATTCGCGATGGGGCTGGACCGTCTGGTGCTGACGCTCGAGGCTGCGCAGGGCGAGACGGCGACGGCTCTGGCCGATGCATATCTTGCGCCGCTGAACGAGGGACTCAATGCGGCGGCGCTGGAGCTGGCGCGGGAGTTGCGGCGAGCGGGACTGAAGATCGAGCTGGGCGATGGAAGTTTCCGGCTGAAGAAGTCGTTCGAGATTGGGAATAAGCTGGCGCGGGCGATCGTGCTGCTGGGCGAGGACGAGCAGCGCTCCGGTATTCTGACGGTGAAGGACTTCGCCAGCGGGGAGCAGAAGAAGATGCCGCGCGCGGAGCTGGTGGCGGTTCTGAAAAAGCCAGGCGCCTGAGGACGATTTGAATGCCAGGACGAATTCTTTGCCTTTTCTTGCTCACGCTCCCCTTCTCGCTTGCTGCTCAGGGACAGCCCCACCTGCCGCATCGACTGAGATCGGCCGAGATGCCGTTTTCTCCGCCCATTGCTGAGGCGACCCACACCACCGGCTGGTTAATAATCCGGATCACTGCAGATGGGGGGATTGTCACGAAGGCAGAAGTGCTGCGTACTGAAACGCAGTCGAGGGGCATGTCACATCCGTCGAAAAGTGGCTCTCAACTTCTGACTGCTCCTACCCTCGAATACTTGAAATCCTGGCGGTTTTCCTCGGATGTCAACGGCTCATTTGTTGTGAAGTTTACCTACAGCTTTGCTGGAACCGAGACGGAGCAGCCGACGAATCCGACGGTCGAGGTTCTCCCGCCACTTGATGTCAACGTGATTGCGCGGCCGGTGAAGCTGGTCGTCGAGTACTGATGGAAGGGACTTAATTTCTTGCTGGACTTTTTGGGTACACGACAACGCACCAACACCTGCGGCGAGCTGCGCGCGTGCGACGCGGGCAGGACGGTCACGCTGATGGGATGGGTGAATCGGCGGCGCGACCATGGCAACCTGATCTTTCTGGATTTACGCGACCGGTACGGGATCACGCAGATTGTGCTGGACAAGGAGCTGACGCCGGAGGGCCATGCGAAGGCCGAGCAGGCGCGGCCGGAGTACGTGGTGTGCGCCGTGGGCAAGGTACGGCTGCGCGGAGCGGACGCGGTGAACGAGAAGATGGCGACCGGCGAGATCGAGATCGCCGCGACGGAGTTGCTGCTGCTGAACGATGCGAAAGTGCCGCCGTTCTCGCCGGCGGAAGACGCGATTGCCAACGAGGAAGTGCGGCTGAAGTACCGGTATCTGGACCTGCGCCGCGCGGAGATGGCGCACAATCTCGAAATCCGGCACAAGGTGGCGCTGGCAGTGCGCGAATATCTCAACGCGCAGGGATTCTATGAGATCGAGACGCCGTTCCTCACGCGCTCGACGCCCGAGGGGGCGCGCGATTATCTGGTGCCGAGCCGCGTGCATCCGGCCAGCTTTTACGCGCTGCCGCAGTCGCCGCAGCTGTTCAAGCAGATTTTGATGATCTCGGGGCTGGACAAGTATTTCCAGATCGTGCGCTGCTTCCGCGATGAGGATCTGCGCGCGGATCGGCAGCCGGAATTCACGCAGATCGACCTGGAGATGACCTTCCCGCAGCAGGAGAAGGTGTTTGCGGTGGTGGAGGGCTTCCTGGCTGCGGCGTTTGCCGCCGTCGGAATCACACTGCCCGTGCCATTTGCGCGCATCACGTATGACGAGGCGATGCGGCGGTACGGCATCGACAAACCCGACCTGCGGCTGCCAGGACTGACGGATATTCGAGGCGCGTTTGCGGCAGAGCAACTGGAGACGCTGGGCGTCGATCCGGCGCTGCCGGTGGTGGCCGTGCGCGTGCCCGGGGTCGGCGAGCTGAGCCGCAAGGAGCGCGACGACAACCGGCCGCTCTTTGAGACGAAGAAGGGCGCAAAGCTGCTGGACGATCTGAAGCGGCTGGAGAAATCTTTTCCCGAAGCCGTGGCGAAGCTGCGCAAGCTGGCCCGGGCGCAGACGGACGATCTGCTGGTGATTGTGGCCGGTGATGCGGTGCATCCGATCACGGCGAGCGACACGAAGGTCGAAGGGCGGCTTTCGGAGCGGGAGATCGCGGTGCTCGGCGCGGCCGGCAGTTTTCGCGTGGAGCTGGCGAAGAAATACTCGGACCGGCATGGAGCGTTTGCCGTAACGGAAGCGGTAGTCGGTGCGCGCGAGCGCGAGACGGGGCAGGTGGATGGCTCGGCGGCCTTCCGGCCGCTGTGGGTTACAGACTTTCCCATGTTCGAGCACGATGCGGAGACGGGCCGCTGGGCGCCGGCGCACCATCCGTTCACCTCGCCGCACGAAGAGGATATGGACCGGCTGGTGAGCGACCCTGCGTCGGTGCGGGCCCGCTATTACGACCTGGCGATGAACGGGCTCGAGCTGGGCTCGGGATCAATCCGTATTCACCGGCAGGATGTACAGCAGCAGATTTTTCGGGCGCTGGGGATGTCCGATGAGGAAGCAAAAGCGCGGTTCGGGTTTTTCCTGGAGGCACTGCAGTACGGGACGCCGCCGCACGGCGGGATCGCGCTGGGGCTGGACCGGCTGGTGATGATTCTGGCCGGGGCGTCGAGCCTGCGCGAGGTGATTGCGTTCCCGAAGACCGCGAAAGCCATCGACCTGATGGTGGACGCGCCGACGCCGGTCAGCGACGCGCAGCTGAAGGAGCTGCACATCCGGCCCGCGCTGCGCAGCTGAGCCGTCTGGGCCGGCGGGACTGAGCCACCGGCGTGGCTTCCGGATGATATCTTGAATCTTGCCATTCTTTTTTGAGGTTTCCGATCGCGTGAAAGCCGTGTTTTCTTGTTTTTTGGCCCTTCTGTTCCAGGGGGCCGTGCTGGGCTCGCCGGCGCTTCATGCGCAGATCACAGCCACCGCGCCGCAGGCAGCGCCCAGCGAGTACTCCGAGCGCATCGATGTTTCCGGCGGGTTTCTTTACGCCCACTTCAATCCCAGTCCCGGCAACAAGATCGAGGCCATCAATCTGTTCGGCGGAGAGGGTTCCGCGACCTTCTGGATGCGTTCCCGCTGGGGCATCGAGGTGAGCGGGCGCGAGGCCTCCGGGACCATGAAGATCCCGCTCTCGGAGGTCAGCGGAGTGGTGTTGCCCACCCACGCACCGATGTCGGAGTATCTGTTTCTCGTGGGTCCCAGCTTCCGGCTGTATCGCAGCCCCAAAATCAGCCTGGGCATGCACAGTCTTGTTGGAGGGGCCTATGGCAGCTTCAGCTCGGGATTTCCTTCGGGCATCCCGCCCCAGAGTGTCGGGATTTATAACGACAAGCTGGCCATGGCGCTGGCCATCGGCGGCTTCGCCGATTACAACCTGACTCCGCGCTGGTCGGTGCGCTTCGTCGCCGACTGGCAGCCAACCCATTACGGCTTCGACTGGCAGGACGAGTCCGCGGACTCGGTGGGCATTGTCTACAAGTTTGGGTCGCGGGGCCGGTAGCGAACAGAGAAATCAACAGGTGGCGGTGGGGATGGCCTCACCCTTGTCGCGCACGCGCGCGCGACAAGGGTGAGGCACCCGGCGATCGGCTCAATGATCGCGCTGCGCCTTAATTGTCGCGGTGCTTGCGCATGTAGACTTCGAATTTTCTGGCGGCGCGGCGGCGCTTCCAGCGGTAGTAGCGGTTGCGCAGGCCGTAGAGGCTTTCGGCGCCCGCAAAGGCGAATCCGCGATGGGGCGCGAACCTGATGTAGAGGTACCCGAACAGCGCGCCGCCCAGTTGCGAGAAGGCAAAAATCCTCTCCGCGGAAAAGAACAGCATGGCCAGCATGATGAGCATGTAGACCGCGACCAGGTATTTGGCCTTGATCATGAAGGGCAGCGGAAACATCATGAACTGCATGTCCGCGTAAAGGACGCCGAAGGCGATCAGCAAGCCGAAGATGCCGCCCCAGCAGCCGTAGATCAGCGTCGCGAGGGAGCCGGTGGCTGCGGCCAGCGCCAACCCGGCCAGGCCGCAGCCGATGACCGAAACGAAGAAAATCTCGCCGAGCCAGCGCGCTCCGTGATTGTCCTCGAGAAAGCTGCCCAGGAACCACAGCGAGAGCAGTTCGAATGCGGTGTTAAGGATGCCGTGATGGACGATCCAGTAAGTGGCCAGCTCCCAGACGAAGCCGCGATGGAGCACCAGCCCGGGGATCAGGCCGATGTAGAAATCGGCGAAGAGCGCCGCGTGAGCCGAGGCCATGCCAAGGATCAGCAGCAGAAAATAGGCGCCCAGGTTCCACAGCACCAACTGGCGCGTGAAGCCGCGAAAATCCGGAAAGCCGAGAATCCCACCCGAGAGTCGAGGCACCTGGTTATTTTCTCATCCGGACATTCCGGTCGTCGCTAGCGTGCCGGCCAGGGAACGACGGCCGGGCTGCGGTGGCCCTGGGAATCGACTGCCACGACCCCGAAGATCACATTGTCTTTGGAGATGGGCAGAGTGACGGAATACGTTGCATCCTGGTCCTGGCCGGTAAGCTTCACCCCTGCCTTTTGCGCGGAGATCTCCCGGGTCCAGTTGGGAGCGGCCGTGGGGCGCCAGACGATCTCGTAGCGCGTGCCCGTGGGCGTGCCGGGCCCCGGCTCCCACTGGATGGTCGTGTTATTAAGGGAATTGTTGAAGACGAAAACCTTCGGCCAGGGATAAATCACATGCACCGGCTCCGGAGGCGCGTCGGCAAGCACGGCCATGGTCGCGGCATTCAGCTGCGCCACGCGGGCCACGTAGCTGAAATCGACGAACTTCAGCAGATCGCCGCACTGGACGCCATCCTCCACGCGCACATTCTGGTGCTGATGGTTGAAGTCCTCGCGCCACTCGGTGAAGCGGACCGCTGCGTATCCCTGCTGGTTGAAGGAGTAGTGATCGCCGCCGCGCAGGAAGCGGTCAAGGCGAAACTCCAGGACCGGCTCCAGTCCGGAGGGAACGGGACGCGAGCTGGTGGCGGGCGCGCCGATGTAGGTGCGGGCCACTTCGGTGACGGCGCGGGCCAGCTCGCGGGAAGGCGAGTCGCTGTCGTAGCCCAGCATGAGGATGCGGCGGATTTGTTCCGGCGTCGCATCGGCGGGAATGGGTTCGGAGAAGATGCGGACGGCATGCTCATCCTGGAACTTGTCGCCAGGCGTGCGATTGCCCCCGACGATGTCGTTGTTCAGCACCCCTTCGAGCTGCCAGCCGTGCTGCTTCGCGTACTGGGCAAGCTGATGGCTGCCGTAGAGACCCTGTTCTTCGCCGGCCACGGTGACGAAGACCAGGGTGGCCGGGAAGCGCAGTTTGGAGAGCGCTCGCGCGCATTCCAGGCTGACGGCCACGCCGCTGGCGTCGTCGTTGGCTCCGGGAGCTGGATCCTGGGTATTGAAATTGCTGCTGTTGCGGGAGTCGTAGTGCCCGGTGACCAGCAGCATGCGTGCCGCCTGGCTGGGATCGGTGCCGCGCAGGACAGCGTAGATATCGGTGATGGTGGTCGGCTCCGTGATGCGCGCGTGCGGTCCGGTTTCTGGCGCCTGGCTGAAGGTATCGCGATGGACCTCAAGGCAGCCGCCGCATTGCGCGGAGATCGCCTGAAACTGGCCGTAAATCCAGTTCGCGGCGGCCGTAACGCCAGTGCCCGGAGGCAGGTCCTTCACCATGCTGGAAAGCGTGTTGCCGTTGCGGAACGAGACCAGCGTCGCGAGGATCTGCCGGATCTGTGCGGGAGAGATCCGGGCCAGAGCATGGTCGATGCGCGAATCCACGGGCATGGGCTGAATCGGTGCGCCAACGGCATCCAGATCGCGGCGAGCGGCATCGGCTGAGGAAGCAGACGCCGGTTGGACGGAGATAAAAACGATGGCGCCAAGGAGAACGGCGCTGCAGAAGCCGACCGGATATTTCATGACTATCGAGTATGCCCTGGGGAGCGGAGAGAGCGCACGCTTGACGCGCGGGCGGTTTCTCTTCAAAACTAGCGAAGGCGGCAGGGAATCCGGCGCGCTAGCGGCACCCGTCGCCAAACCGCCGCGGCGCACATGCCATGCCGCGACAATGCGTTTCCGGGAACGCTGCCGTGCCTTTCCCCGGATGGCGTCACGATTGGAGATTCTCTTTTCCCGCTGGAGGGACTCATGGCGAACTGCCCTGAATGCGAAAGCGCTCTGGACTTCGAGGAAGACGAAGTAGAAGAGGGCGACGTCGTGGTTTGCGACGAGTGCGGCACCGAATACGAGGTGGTGGCGGTTGACCCTTTGGAGCTGAGCAAAGTCGAAGAAGATTATGAGGACGAGGAAGAATTCCGAGAAGAGGAAGAGGAATGATGGGGCTGGCGCGCGCTGAGGTTTCCTTTGGAACCCGATCCGCCATGGTGCGACGGGCGAGATGCGTTCTGGCCGCGGCGGCGCTGCTGGCCGCGCTGGCGTCTTTGGCCGCAGCGCAGGACTTCGGCTACCGCAACCTGCAGGGGAAGGTGCTGGGCGTGCACGATCACCCGATCAGCGGCGCGGTCGTGTACCTCTCGAATTCGCGCAACAACGACGTAAGGACCTGCATTACCCCGAATGACGGCAGCTATCGCTTCGCCGATCTGGCCGACGATACGGACTACACGGTTTGGGCGGCCTGGAAGGGCGGAAAAAGCTCGAAGCGGGTGCTGAGTTCCTTCGATCAGCGGAAACAGGTGTATTTCGATCTGCACATCTCCGGCAAAGCGGCCAGGGCCGGAGCCTGAGCAGCGCCGCGCCGGAGTAATGAGCGAATCCCGGCGTTTCCGCGTCCTGTGATATTGCGGGCTGAAATCCGGACCAAAGCCGCGGCGGATTGCCGGGTTCCCAGGCTTGCCAACCGGTTTTGCGGTAGGATGAAGGCGCTTTCCGTTTCTGTGGGGCGGCGCGCCGGGTTTGCCGTGGCGGCGTCCGCGCCAGGCCGGATTCGGTGCGGACAGCAGGGCGCTGCGCCGTTACACTGAAGGGAAGCACGGACTACCAACCATGAAGCACCTTATCGAACGCAGGCGCTGGCAGCACGGCGACGCCGGTTTCACGCTGATGGAGCTGCTGATCGTGATCTCGATCATGCTGATCCTGATGCTCTTTGCCATTCCCAACATGCTCCATCTGAAGAGCGAGGCCAACGAGACCTCGGCGATTCAGTCATTGCAGGCGATCCACGAGGCGGAGATGCAGTACAACTCCATGTATCCCGCGAACGGATACGCTTGCGCGCTGTCGGAGCTGGGCGGCAGCAGCACCTCGGGCCCGCCGACGGCGCAGTCGGCACAACTGCTGCCGGCCGACCTTGTCACCGGGCAGAAATCTGGCTATACGTTCAACATCACCAACTGCACCAAGACCACGGTGAATAGCCAGGATATGTACACCAGCTATGAGGTCACGGCGGTGCCGCAGGCCGTGGGCAAGACGGGCGTGAACGGCTATTGCCTCGACATGAGCGGGGAAATCAGGAAAGATCCCACCGGAGGCACGAACTGCACGGTGCCGCTCCAGTAACAGGTCGGCGCCGCGGCTCGCGGGCGACCGCCGCTGGAGGCTGCTTCGCGCTCTTCCGCCGCGCGCTTTGGACGGTTGCGATTGGCTCGCTGGCCATGGCTTCCGCGCTGCGGGTGCAGACGCCGCTGAGCGCGCGCGAGCTGGCCGCGCGCATCGACCACCACTACAACTCCCTGCACTCGCTCTCCGTGCACTTTGTGCAGCACTACGACGGCATGGGCGCGCACCGGAAACAAGAGGGCGTGCTGCTGCTGCGCAAGCCGGGCAAGATGCGCTGGACGTACACCGATCCGGACGGGCAGCTCTTCATCCTCGATGGGCATTATGCGTACTTCTATACGCCGGGCCAGAGCGAGGCGCAGCGCGTGCCGGAAAAGGAACTGAACGACCTGCGCTCGCCGCTTCGGTTTCTGCTGGGGCATACCGAGCTCGAAAAGGAATTGACGAACCTGCAGGCGGCGCCCACTGCCAATGGCGATTACGAACTGACCGGCATACCGAAGGGCATGCAGCAGCGTGTTTCCGAGCTGATGATCACGGCGCAGCCCGATGGGACGATCCGGGAGATGAGCATCGTGGAGACAGACGGCGTGACCAACAGCTTCGACTTCAGCGGGGAGCTCAGCGACGCGCCGGCGCCGGAGTCGGTCTTCGTCTTCACGCCGCCGCCAGGTGTGCATATCGTAGACGGGAAACCGCCCGTTTAGACGCAGGCGCTTGACGGCTGTCCTTCGATTAAGATCGCGAAACGCATCGAAACTTATGGCCGGGCTGCAACGTTATTAGTTGCAGGAGGCGCAAGCATGTTCTCCGGATTGTACAAGTCGCTCTCGATTGTCGTTTCCTGTGCCCTGGTTCTCCCGCCTGTGGTCTCGGCCCAGCAGACAAGCAGTACTGCCCCGATTCCGCCACAGGTTGTCAACGCACATTACATCTTCGTCTCCAATGGAGGCGGCAGCAACTACTTTGACATCTTCGACGCCGGGCCCAACCGCGCCTACAACACTTTTTTTTCGCAGATCAAGCGAACGGGCCATTACGAGCTGGTGAGTTCGCCCTCCGAGGCGGATGCCATTTTCGAGATTCGCGCCGTTGCGCCGCCGGTTCCGGGGCTGGGCGCGCCGGCCTACAATCCGCAGGTGATTCTGACGATCCGCGATCCGAGAACGAACGCGGTTCTGTGGACAGCCAGCGCGAACGTGCGCGCCATCGGCACCAAGAAGCACCGCGACAAGGACTTCGACCAGTCGGTCGCGGTGCTCGTGGATGAGCTGGCGCAGGTGACGGGGCAGCCGCTGACAACAGCGCAGGCCAAAGCCATCGACTCGAATTCGCGGATGTCTACGGCGGCGAAGGTGTTCATCATTTCGTCGATTGGCGCCGGGGCGGGGTTGACGGCCTGGGGTCTGTACCGGTTCAATAACCCGCCGAAGCTGACGCCTCCGCCGACCCCCGCGATTCCGTAAGGGCAAGGTGATAAAGACGCCCGGCAGGCTATGCAAGGCGACGAGAGTGGGACACCCGGGGATTTCCGTTGTGCTGGCTGGCGTGAGGAGATTTGCGCAATGCGCGGCGTTTGTATTGATGGCCGTCGTGCTTCCGGCGTCCGCACCGGGGCAGGCGGGCAACGGCCTCTCTGGCCCATGGGTGACGGAGCAGAGCGGGACAACGGCCGGGCTGCGCGGCATTCACGCCGTGAACGCCGACGTGGCGTGGGCAGGCGGGACGGGCGGGACGATTCTGCGGACGGTGGATGGCGGCGGGACGTGGCAGCGGTGCGCGACTCCTCCAAATTCGGCCAAGCTGGATTTTCGGGCCGTCTGGGCGTGGGACGCGAAGACAGCCATCGCGATGTCGAGCGGCCCTGGCGATCAATCGCGGCTTTACAAGACAACGGACGGGTGCGCCAGCTGGAAGCTGCTCTTCACGAATCCGGATAAGGACGGGTTTTGGGATGCGATGGTGTTCGGGGATCGACAGGACGGGATGATCCTTGGAGACCCCACGCTCGATGACGATCCCAACCGCACCGGCGCGCACCCACGGCTTGAAATGACCATCCTGACGACGTCCGATGGCGGGACAAGCTGGCTTCGGGAGATCACCCCGGGCATGCCCCTCGCTGGCAATGGGCTTGTCGTGCCGGAGGGAACCGGTGCATTTGCGGCCAGCAACAGCTCCTTGTTCCTTGAGGACCATCAGGCGTGGTTTGGACTGGGTGGGACGGGCGGAGCGCGAGTCTTCATCGGAGATTCGTACGGTCTGGAGCCATGGCCATGCGGCGGCTGTGTTCTGCCACGCATGTTGCCAAAGCGCATCTGGTTCACGCACAGCGTTCCGGCGCCCTTGGCCGGTGGGACGGATTCCTCCGGAGTGTTTTCGCTGGACTGGCGGAAAGTTGGTGCTCCCGGATATCCCAGCATTTTGGTCGCGGTGGGCGGTGATTATTCTATGCCCAACGATTCGACCGGAACCGCAGCCTGGTCGATCGACGGAGGGAACCACTGGACGGCCTCGGCGCATCCTCCGCATGGTTATCGGTCAGCCGTCGAGTGGGACAGATTGCTGGGGCCCTGGATCACAGTGGGGACGAACGGGTCTGACATCAGCTATGACGATGGAAAGTCGTGGGTTCCGCTCGACAACGGGAACTGGAACGCGCTGAGCCTGCCGTGGGTGGTGGGGCCGGACGGGCGGATTGCGAAGCTGGATTCGGGGTGGCTGAAAAAGTAGGGTCTTTCGTCTCACATCTGCCAATTCCCACCCTGTCGCCGAAGGAAGTCGACAAGGGTGGGGCACCCGGATTCCGGCTCTGCTGCAGGGATACCTAAAACCTCAGATCCCGTTCGACTGGGGTGCCGGCCACCCGAGCGTGAGCATTTCGGCTCCAGGGCACGTCCAGTACATGATCTGTTGAGCATCAGGCGTTTTCCCAGGCCTTTCCGGTTGGGCCAAAGAGGCATGCCTGGTCCGGATATTTCAGAAAACGCTTAGGATGAGAGAAAGAACCTCTTTCGCCCGGAAGCTCCGGGGCGAGCACTTTCGATGGCTGAATTCGTAATCAGGCTGGCCGACGAGCGCGGCCATGTGCAGGAGCAAATCCAGGCGGCGGCCACGGCCGACGAGCTGCGCCAGCGGTTCACGCAGGCGGGGTACTACGTCTATTCCGTGAAGCCGCGCGGGCTGACGGGCAGCGCGCGGAAAACGAAGCTGGAAACCTTCCTGATCTTCAACCAGCAGTTCCTCACGCTCATCAAGGCGGGCCTGCCGATTCTGGGCTCGCTGGAGATGCTGGCCAAGAGCCAGAAGAACGCGATTTTCTCCGGGCACCTGCAGAACGTGGCGGCGCGGGTGCGCACGGGCGAGCCCATCTCCGCGGCGTTCGAGGCGCAGGGCGGATTTCCGCTGATGTACACGACCACGCTGCTGGCCGGCGAGCGCTCAGGAAATCTGGAAGAGGTGCTGGGCCGGTACCTCTCGTTCCAGCGCGTGGCACTGGCGTTCCGCAAGAAGGTGAAGGCCTCGCTGATCTATCCGACGGTGCTGGTGTTCCTGGTGATCACCATGTTCATCTTCATGATCACGTTCGTGGTGCCGCAGTTCGCCAAGCTGTATGACCAGATCGGATCGAAGCTGCCCGCCATCACGCTGTTCATGCTGGCGCTGGGCAAGGCGGCTCAGCATTACCTGCTGTACGTCGCGCCGCTGGTGGCGGTGGTCGGGTTTCTCCTCTGGAAGTGGAGCAAAAGCGATACGGGGGCCGAGCGCGTCGACAGCGTCCGCATCCGACTGCCCATCTTCGGCAAGATCTGGCTGAAGTACCAGGTGGCGATGTTCGCTCGCACCCTCTCCACGCTGCTCAGCGGAGGCATTCCGCTGGTACCGTCGCTGGAAACGGCGGCGCGGACGATCACCAGCAGGAGGATCGGGAAGGCCGTCGCCGCGTCGGTGGTCAGCGTGCGCGAGGGCAAGGGGCTGGCGAAGAGCCTGGAAGCGACGGCGGTTTTTCCGGAGCTGGCGACGGAGATGATCGAGGTGGGCGAGTCCACGGGTGCGCTGCCGCAGATGCTGAACTCCGTAGCGGAATTTTTTGAGGAGGACGTGCAGACGGCGCTGACCGCGTCGCTGGCACTGATCGAGCCGGCGATTCTGATCGTCATGGGCGCGGTAGTGCTCACGATCCTGATTGCGCTGTATCTGCCTATCTTCTCCATGGGCAACACGACCAGCCTGGGAGGGTAAGGAAGGATTTCCATCATGGCCGAAACTGCAACCATCACGCCGCCTGCCGAGCAGGACGAGACCGCGCAGGCCCAGGCGCTGGCGCGTCGCTATCGCTCGGAGTTCGTGGACCTGCGCAACTTCCGCATCCAGCATGACGTGTTGCGCAGCGTGCCGGTGGACATGATGTTCCGCTACAACTTTGTGCCGCTGGAGCAGCAGGAAGACCGGCTTGTGATCGCGGTAAGCGATCCCAGCAAGCTGATGATGATCGACGAGATCGGCGGCCTGCTGGGGCAGCGGATCGTCACGCGCGTGGCCACGCTCTCGCAAATCACCGATCTGCTGAAGAAAACCGAACAGAGCCAGCGCGTGCTCGATGAAGCGTCGGAGGGGCTGACCTTCGACGTGCTCTCCTCGGACGACAACCCGGACGAGAACATCTCGATTGAGAAGCTGACCTCGGAAGAGGACATCAGCCCCATCATCCGGCTGGTGGACACGACCATCTTCACGGCGCTGGAGCGACGCGCGTCGGATATTCACATCGAGACGTACGACGACTCGGTGATCGTGAAATACCGCATCGATGGGGTGCTGCAGATGGCCATGGCGCCCATCGCGAAGGAGCACCACACGACGATCCTGTCGCGCATCAAGATCATGAGCGAGCTGGACATCGCGGAACGCCGCGTGCCGCAGGACGGCCGCTTCCGGGTGCGCTACAAGGGCCGCCTGATCGATTTCCGCGTGTCCATTATGCCCACGGTGCACGGCGAAAATGCCGTGCTGCGCGTGCTCGACAAGGAGTCGATGAGCGAGAAATTCCGCAAGCTGACGCTGGACGTCGTCGGTTTTGCGGAAGACGATCTAAAGCGCTTCCGCCGCTACATTCGCGAGCCGTACGGCATGGTGCTGGTGACGGGGCCGACCGGCTCCGGCAAGACGACCACGCTCTACGCCGCGCTGAACGAGATCAAGAGCGACGAAGACAAGATCATCACCATCGAGGATCCGGTCGAGTATCAGATTCGCGGGATCACGCAGATTCCGGTGAATGAAAAGAAGGGGCTCACCTTTGCACGCGGCCTTCGTTCCATTCTGCGCCACGACCCGGACAAGATTCTGGTGGGCGAGATCCGCGACCAGGAAACGGCGCAGATCGCCATCAACTCCGCGCTGACCGGCCACCTGGTCTTCACCACGGTGCACGCCAACAATGTGCTGGACGTGCTGGGCCGCTTCGTGAACATGGGCGTGGAGGTGTACAACTTCGTATCGGCGCTGAACTGTATCCTGGCGCAGCGCCTGGTGCGCACCATCTGCGAATACTGCGTGCAGGAAGTGCGCTACGACGAGGAAATGCTGCAGCTGAGCGGGCTGGATACGTCGCAGTGGCGGGACTTTCCGTTTCGCGAAGGGCGCGGCTGCATCGAGTGCGGCGGGACCGGGTATCGCGGACGGACGGCGATCCACGAGCTGCTCGATCTGACCGATCCCATCCGGGAAATTATTCTGGAAAAAAAGCCGACGTCGGAAATTCGCAAGCTGGCGCAGTCGGAGGGCATGTCTTTCCTGCGCGAGTCGGCGCTGGATCGCGTGCGGCGCGGGCTGACCACGCTGAAGGAAATCAACAAAGTGACGTTTGTCGAGGCATCCCGGTAATGGCGGGACTGGAAGCCATCTTTAGGCCCACGGCGGGCATGCGGCCGCGGCTGGCATGCGAAATCCGGCGGGAAGGCCTGATTGCGGCGCGCGCAACCCGCGAGAAGCACGGCGCGGGCGAGCCGGTGCTGGCCTTTGCCCCGCTGCCTGAAGGCGCGCTGACGCCGGGGCTCAAGGTTCCGAATCTGGCGAATCGACCGGCGGTAATCGCGGCGATGAGCCAGGTGCTGGACGCGACCAGCCCGCGCGAACGCGCGCTCACGCTCGTGGTTCCGGATGCCGCGGCGCGCGTGCTGCTGCTGGATTTCGACACGCTGCCGGGCCATCGTCATGAGGCGCTGCCGGTGGTGCGCTTCCGTCTGCGCAAGATGGTGCCGTTCGACGTGGAAACAGCGGCGGTGAGCTATCAGGCGATGGCGCACCGCAGCGGCGCGGTGAGCGTGCTGGTGACGGTAATGCCGGCCGAGGTTCTGGCGGAGTATGAAGCGGCGGCGCGCGAAGCTGGTTATGAGCCGGGCGCAGTGCTGCCCAGCACCCTGGCCGCAGTCGCCGTTCTGGGCAGTGAGGGCGCTCCGCTGGTGGTGAATCACAGCGGCGACTCCGTCACCACCGCGGTAACGCAGGGCGACGAGCTGCTGCTGCACCGCTCCATCGATCTCCCGGCCGAGGCCGGCGCGCGGGACGAGGAAATTGCGCGCGCCGTGATCACCACCCTGGCCTGGTATGAAGACACATTGCGCGCCGTGCCCGCGGTCATCGGCTATGCCGGACCGGGCGGCGCCGCGGCGGCTGCGGAATCGCGCTGGTTCGGCTTTGTGGATCGGGCGCCGCAGATCGAGGATTTGGTTCCGGCGCCGGGCGCGGGCCTGATGACGAGCATTCCGGCGGGTGTGACGGCGGGAGTGATGGGGGCGCTGGCCAGCTAATGAAGATTGCGGTCAATCTCGCCAGCCAGCCTTACGTGGAGCTGAAGCCCGTTTATCAGCGGCTGCGCACGTGGATGGCGATTCTGGCGCTCACCGGCTGCGCGCTGTGGTTCCTCTACCGCAGCGAGCGCGGCCAGGCGCAGGACGCCGTGGCGCGGGTGGCCACGGTGCAACAGCGCGTGCAGCAGCTGGAGAGCGAGGAGCAGCACTACAAGGCGCTGATGGCTGAGCCCCGAAACGCCGCAATCCTGCAGCAGTCGGATTTTTTGAACGGCCTTTTCCGGCGCAAGGCGTTTTCCTGGACCGCGACCATGGAAGACCTTGAGAACGTGCTGCCCTCCGGCGTACAGGTGCTCAGCATCGAGCCGCTCATCAGCAAGGACGGGCACGTCACCATCCACCTGCGCGTGACCGGCGCGCGGGACCGGGCGCTGGACCTGATCCGCAACCTGGAGCAGTCAAAACACTTTGCCTCGCCGCGGCTGATGGACGAAACGCTGGCCACGACCGGCAGCGGTTCCGCAGCCGCAATGGAGCCCGTGAGCGCAACCAACCAGGTCAATTTCGACATTCTCGCCGATTACCGGCCTCTGCCGCTGCCAGCCCAGGCGGTCAAGGAAGAAAAAGCCGAGGAAGGCGCGAAGACTTCGGAAACGAAAACGCCCGGGAAGAAAGCACCGCAGGTTCGCCGGCGCCGGCAGAGGCTGACTAAGCCTTCCGCGGCCATACCGGTTGCGCGCGGGGGGCGCCCATGAGCAGCATCCGGAAATATCTGACCAAAGTGAACCTGCACCTGGCGGCGCTGGCGCTGGTGGTGGTCGTCGATATCTTTCTGGGCGTGCGCTTCGCGCTGGCATGGAGCGCGATCCGCTCCGACCAGTCGGGCAACTTCGTGCAGCAGCAGGTTCGCTACGGGCAGCTTCTCGGGCAGATGCGGCACCTGAACGGCTTGCCGGAACGGGTGGAGCAGGCGAACGTCGACGCGCAGAAGTTCTACGCCGCCCGCATTGCGCCCAATTACTCCACTATGGTGGCGCAGCTCGACGGCACCGCCGTCAAGGACCAGGTGCGGCTGGCGCGCGATGAATACGCCCAGGCGCAAGCCATCGACGGTCTGACCGAGGTGCAGATCGATGCCGGCCTGAGCGGCCAGTACACCGACCTGATGCACTTCATCAACGACCTGGAGCGGGATAAGGATCACGTCTTCTTCATCATCGAGAACATTGCTTTTACCGGACAGCAGGGCGGCCTGGTGAATCTCCGCCTGCGTCTCATCACGTATCTGCGCGCCGGCGCGCCGGATCTGCCGCCGCCGCCCCCACGGAACGCAGCGGCGTCCAGCGGAGGAACGCGATGAAGACCGGCCTCGAAAACAAGCGAAACCTCGCAATCCTGTCGGTGCTGCTGGCGGTGATGGCCATCGTCCTCGTGCGATTCGTTAAGGATGTGTTTATCGGAGGCGCGCCCCCGCCGGTCGCGACCGCCGCGCCCGTGGCGCAGCAGCAGGCCGTGACGTCCGGCGGCGCCAGTCCCGCCGCGCGCAGGCTGCCGTCGCTCGAGAACCTCGATCCCACGCTGCACCCGGAGTTGATGGCGGGCGCCGAGTCGCTGGAGTACACGGGCGACGGGCGCAATATCTTCTCCATGTCCTCGGCGCCGGCGCAGGTGAAGATTGAAGCGGTAAAAGGCAAGGTGCGTCCCAATGGGAGCATGGTCGCTCAGGGGCCCCAGGGTCCGCCGCCACCACCTTCGATCGATCTCACTTTCTTCGGCTACGCGTCGGAGAATGGCTCGAAGCAGGCTTTCCTGCTGCACGGCCAGGACGTCTATATCGCCAGGGAAGGCGACGTGGTGGACCATCACTATAAAATTCTGCGCATCAATCCGCTTTCGATCGAGGTGACAGATCTGCTGTACAACAATACCCAAACCCTGCCCCTGGTGCAGGGCTGAGGCTGACGATGTCTGCTTCTTCTTCGCATCCGCGCCACGACGGCGAATCCGGCTTCGTTCTGCTGGCCGCAATCGTCCTGGTCGTGCTGCTGCTCATCAGCCTGGCGATTGCCGCGCCGAAAGTAGCGCAGTCCATCCAGCGGGACAAGGAGCTGGAGGCGATCCATCGCGGCGACCAGTACCGGCTCGCGATCAAGCTGTACTATCAGAAATTCGGAGCGTTCCCGACCTCGGTCGATCAGCTGCTCAATACGAATAACATGCGCTTCCTGCGCCAGCGCTATACCGATCCGCTGACCGGCAAGGACGACTGGAAGCCTATCTACTACGGCCACGCGCACGTGCGACCGCTGGGCTTCTTCGGCAAGCCACTGTCCGCCGTCGGCGGCATCGCGGCGTCCGGGATCATGGGCGGGGGAGTGACCCCCGGGATGTACGCCATCGAGCCCACCTCGACGGATGCGAACGGCAACCCAACCAGCGGAAGCAGCGATGGCAACAATCCTGCGGGAACCACCGACAACAGTTCGGTCGGCGCGACGAGTGGGAGCAGCCTCGGCTCGAGCAACGGCTCCATGGGCGATCAGATGTTCTCGGGCGGCCAGAGCGGACTCGGCAGCGGTTTCGGCAGCAGCTTCGGTTCAACCACGAGCGGCCCAGGCTCAACGTCCGGGCTGGGCTCAACAGGCAGCACCGGCACGGCAACGGGGTCGGGATTCGGCAGCATGGGTGGCACTTCTGCGACCACGTTTGGGGCGAACGGCACGGGACCCATTGTGGGCTTCACTCTGCCGGTCAACAAGCCGTCGCTGATCGATTACATGGAGCAGACGGCTTACAACAAGTGGGAGTTCAACTACGATCCCGCGGCCGACCAATTGCAGCAGGCGGTCAGCCTGTTCGGCGGCGGCGGAACGACGATGAACAGTTCCAGCTCCGCCACGACCGCCAATTCCTTCGGCTTCGGATCGAATTCCAGCACCAGCGGCTCGGGCTCGCTCTTCGGCGGGTCGAATTCCGGCACGTTGAACGGCAATTCCGGGACATCGACCGGCACGCAGAACGGCGGCAACGCCCCGACGACCAATCCTCAAACGCCGGACTCCAATTTTCCGCAGCAATAGCAAAGGCCCGTCTCCCAAAGGGAAACGGGCCCTTGAACTTCGCGCCGGCAGCGCCGGGCTTACACCGTAAAGGACGAGCCGCAACCGCAGGTGCTCTTCACGGTCGGGTTATCGAACTTGAAGCCGGCCGCTTCCAGGGTCTCCACGTAGTCCACCACGCAGCCGTTCAGGTACATCAGCGAAGTGGCGTCGACAAAAACTTTCAGACCATTGAAGTCGAAGACCTTGTCCATCATGCCGGCCTGGTTCTCAAAGGACATCGAGTACTGGAACCCGGAACAGCCTCCGCCCACGACGCCGATGCGCAGACCGGCGGGCAGAGGATCCTGCGTGGCCATGATTTCGCGGACCTTGTTCACCGCGTTGTCGGTCAGGCGCACCGGGGTGGTCTTGGGGGGCACAACTTCCGGCGTGCCAGTGGCGGGAACAGCGCTAGTAGCCATTGAACAATCTCCTGGGGACAACTCCTGCCTTTGAGTGTACCGCAGGCGGGAACCACCCTCAAACATTGGATGTTGCCGGGGACGTCGGGGTCGCAGGGGAATCGGCGGAGACCCTCGCGGCGCGCAGGGCCCCCAGGACAGGCTTGTTCATCGTAGTATTCTGAAGGAACGCGCCCGTAGCTCAGCTGGATAGAGCGGATGCCTCCGGAGCATCAGGTCGGGAGTTCGAATCTCTCCGGGCGCACCAGATCGCGAAGTTCGGCACCCCAAAATTCAGCCCTTCGTTTCGCGCGCGGCTTGCGCCACCTCCGCAATGTGCGCCGGACCGGTGCGGCAGCATCCGCCAACCGCCTGGGCTCCGGCGGCGAACCACTCCCGGGCCATACTGCCGAAGCGCGCGGTATCGGTTTTGCCGCGCCAGGTGCGCGTGGCGGGGTCCCAGGTTTCGCCGGAGTTGGGGTAAACGATCACCGGCTTGCGATCGTCGGCGCCGCGCCGCGCCTCGCCAATCAGCTCCGTGACCAGCTCCGGAGCGGTGCAGTTGATGCCGATGGCGGCGATCTGCGGGGAGCCGGCCAGCAGCTCGGCACAGGCGCGCAAGGTCTCGCCATGCACCACGTGCGCGGCATCGCTGCAGGTGAAGGAGACCCAGGCCGCCAGCGACGGGAAGCGTGCGAGTGCGCACAGGATGGCTTGTGCCTCCTCAAGTGACGGGATGGTTTCGAAGGCGATGCAGGCGGCGTCCGCCTCGGCGAACGTAGCCAGCCGCTCTCGATGGAACTCGGTCAGCTCGCTGGCGCTGATCGCGTACTGTCCGTGATATTCCGCGCCATTGTGCAGCACCGCGCCGTACGGGCCCAGCGAGGCGGCGATCCAGACGGGGCGACGGTCGGAGCGCGCACTCTCGGCGGCGTACTGCGCCCGCGCCAGCCGGGCCAACTCCAGCGCGAGCCGCAGCGCGCGATCGGACTCGCCGGCCTTACGGCCCAGTTCGCGGTAGCCGCGCGCCGAGACCTGGTAGCTCGCCGCAGTGATGCAGTCCGCGCCGGCGCGCAGGTAATCGAGATGTACGCCGACGATCGCCTCGGGCGCGGAATCCAGGACATGCGCCGACCAGAGCGGGCCGGAGAGGTCGAAGCCGCGCCGCTCCAGCTCGGTGGCCATCCCACCATCGAGCACGCGCGCGATCCGGAAATCGATGGGTTCGTCTCTCGTCACGGCGTCGGCTCCTCAGCAAAATTGGGGCGCATCAGGGCGGCGAGTTCGAGGGTCGCTGGAATCAGAAACCCGGCGCTACACCGATCCTGCGCCTTTGATACACTCAAGAGGATAGCTGGCGCCGCGAACGAGGGCGATTCCAGGCGCTCTGCGGCCAGCTTCTTTCCACCACGATCGGGGAGTGGCTCAGCCTGGTAGAGCACCTGGTTCGGGACCAGGGGGTCGGAGGTTCAAATCCTCTCTCCCCGACCATCAAACTGCTGATTCGGTTAGACTTCATTCTCGCGGTTCCCGTAAATTCAGCGTCTGCAACGTGAGCTTTGTGTCCTCGTTGTGTCCTCGTTGTGTCCACGCAGGTCGAGCAAGGCATTGTTCCCTGCTGCTTCACTTCGCTTTCCGCCGCCCTTTGGGTGCAAGCAGTTCTGACCTCGCGATGACCTTCCTCGGGTTTTTCAACTTGGGCGCGTCGGAGATGTCCTCAAAGGCTGCACTCGACTTCCACGTGCTCAGGCTATACATCCGAGAATCCCGCAGATGATTGACGCCTTCGCTCCACGCGGCCAGCATCCGCTTGCCCGTGTCCCTGAATCCAGCGAGCTTGTTCATCTTCTCGCGGACTGCCGGGGCGGTGTCGGCAACTGCATCGCTGATGCGCTCGACTATCTCTTTCTGCTCTCTTTCCGAAATTCCAAAGACTCCGGTGATAAACCGAGCCAGAGTCTTGCCCGGGAGCCATGTCCTCTTGCCCATCACGCTGATGCCCGGTGGGTTGTTCTGGTATCCGGCATAGACCGAGGTTGTGAAGAAATCGTATGCGGGGGCGAGACTCGGGTCGTTTCGCGACGTGTAGACCAATGCGATGTTCTTTGCGTGGCAGTCGGCGTTTCGCAGCGCGTATGTCAGGAGCAGCATCTTGCTCATTTTCTGGAAGGTCTCGTGACGATTTTGCCCCGGCACGTGAGCCCGAACTGCTTTTGCGATTCTTTCCCAGGTGGTTTCGTACTTCTGGGAAGGCCGCAATCCGAGAAGAGCGCAAAAGTCCTCCACAGCACGGAAGGGCTTGCCGTTCTCGTCTACGTCGAAGCGAAACACCACGAGAACATTGCCATCCTCAGAAAGTTCTGTTTTGGCCGTTGGAAGAATTTTCGCCGCGACCTGCATACACAGGTGCTCGTTGACCGTTGCAAACGGAATCCGTGACGATGACCCTTTAACGATGTGCTGATGGGTCAGCATGGTCGCCTTGGGGTGCTGCCCCAGTCCATCCGCTTTGTGCTTTTCCACATCGAGGAATTTCGGCAAGATGCCGGATACGCCGCTCCTCGCGTGCTCCCGCACGAGTTGAGCAAACGCCTCCTCGGAGTTGTCGCCCTTCAACAGGTCAGCGACCTCGACCGGTTTGGCAGGTTCGTCGAGTGCCGCGCCCGGTGGAGCGATTTTCAGCCGCCCCACCATGTTGCGCCCGATGACTGAGAGCAGGGCTAACGAGCTGGCTCCAATGTGCGGCCCGAACTCCTCCTGCAAGACCTGCAACAGGTACCCTTCGGGCAGGTTCATGCGGAAGATGGGGTGAAGCTCGTCGTCCCACGGATAGGATTCAGTGCGGACGGGCATCGTCAGAGATACGAGGTCTTCCGGTGCGGTATCCGGAATGTAGGCGAAGACGCTCCGGAAATCGCCGACCTGTTCGAGAATGCCGACGTGCTTGTCGAGAACGTGGACATTCAGCTTCATGCTCCACCCCGCTCACGTCGCAACTCGTCGAGAGTGCCTGCGGTTCCGGCCTCGGTGAAAGCTAGCTCCATCCCAAGGACGCCCAGAACGGCTAGCAGTTTGCGCGTCCCGAATTCAGTCAACTGGCCTCTTTCCAGACGGGACAACAGGGCTTGAGACAGGCCAGATTGCTCCGCTACCAGTCCCTGTTTGAGCCCTAACGCCTTTCTCCTTTCGGCGAGAGCCTGGCCGAGTTCCTGTAGGGTCTGCATGTTTTGTAGTATACGTCAAAATAATCCCATGAACACCTTCTTTTTGACGTATACATCAAACCATGACTACTTGTGTCCCACTACGCGGGTCGGAGTTTTGGCACAGTATCCACCGCACGCCGTTGCGATGGCCCATGCGAACGGGGAACCGATCACGGCCCCCGCACTCGCGCGCCGCAGAGCCTCAGATTTGCGAGAGCAGAGAACGAGAGAGATCGAACTGACAGTAGTAGTTGCAACTCGCCTGAAGAAGTGGGCTACTATATTGATCTTCTTTGCGACCGCTCCTGTTGTCCTTTTTGGTCTGCTCCTTGGGAAAAGCTATTTTGACGTTCGACACACCATCGAACACGCCCAAGCTGAAATAAAAGGAACCGTGGATGCAGGGCAATCTCAAATGAAGAGCGCAGTCGATAACGCGAATGCTAATCTTGCGACCGCCGGGCAGCAAATTATCGATATTCAGCACAAGATAACAAATGTCAACTCAGACATTGGGAAGTATCAGGCGGTAAACAAACACATCGCGCAGCTACAGAAAGGCCTGAACGATTTGCACAACGACGTTATCGACCTTCGGAACAAGAAGCTCATAGTTCAATCGCTTGAGGCTCTTCCATCCCCGGGTGGCGCAATGTTGTCCCTCAACCCTCCCGGGTGTTCTACGGCAAAGGCGTCGGGATACCCAATCTCGCTTTGCGCAGAAGGATCACCACTGATGTTCGATTTCATCACGTCCGGGGGAAGCCGACATTGTTGCCGCGAGTTCCTCATGAAGCCTATAGTTTTTCCATCTGATCTCCTGGAGGAGTCCGCCATGCACGTCCGGAATCCTCGCCAGCCGTCCGCATCCGGGTTCTGGATTGTGCTGGCCATGCTCGCCATGATTTCGGTTCCGGCGGCATTCACGCTCCATACGGTGAAAGCCTCCGCCTTTCAACCACTCAACCGGGTCGTAGCCGGGAATCCTACGCCCTTCGGATATTCCGTCAGCCTGCTCATTTTTGTCGTACCAGTCCTGGCCATCGCCTTCTGGTTTTTCCCGCAGGAACATATCCACATTTCGCAGCGGGCCTTCTGGTGGACCGTCGGAATCCTGTTTCCGTTTGGCGCGGGGCTCGACTTCTTCTTTGCGCAATTTTTCTTTCGATTTCCCGATCCCGATGCCACCCTGCGCATATTAGCCCCGGCGCTGGGCCATCCAGTTCCTGTCGAGGAATATCTCTTCTACCTCACCGGTTTTCTGGCGGTCTTATCGATCTACGTATGGCTCGATGGCTATTGGCTGCACGCTTTCGCGGTACCGGAGGATGACGCCAGGCGAACAGATTTCGATCGTCTTCTTGGACTCCATGCCAACTCGTTTTTCCTTGCCGTCTTGCTCATCGGCGGCGCAATTGTCACTCGCCGGATTGCGCAACCCGACTCACCGGGCTTTCCCGGTTATCTCACCTTCCTGGTCCTCACGGCGTTGGTGCCGTCGACCGCGCTTTACCGAGAGGTCCGCCGTGTCATCAACTGGCGTGCTCTCAGCCTCACGCTTTTCATGATCCTGCTAATCAGTTTGCTTTGGGAGGCCACCCTGGCCATTCCGTATGGCTGGTGGTCTTATCAGCCCGCCGCCATGGTGGGCCTGTACATCCGCGCCTGGGACAACCTGCCCATCGAGGCCGTGTTTGTGTGGATCGCGGTTACTTATGGGACGGTGCTGGTGTACGAGACGATCCGGTGCTGGCACGCCTCCGGCAGGCCGCTGGGGGACGCGCTCTTCCGGCGCAACGCTGCGCGGGTAAGGCGACCAGCATCTCCCTGACGTCCGCGCCGTGGCGGATTGGTCGGGATGGACCGTCTGCCCGGAATTGCACCGGGGCACGGTGAGACGAGGAATGTCTGCGCATCCCGACAGGTTGCTCCACGTAAGTCGGCTCTGCGTCGGCCCTTGAGCGCGAAGGATTCGGGGAACATGCGACGTTCGATGAGCGCATCGACGATTAAGCTGTTGAATAAACAGCGAAACAACAGACGCGCCGAGCCGAAACTGGCGTGGTTTTCTAAACCAGTTCCTTCTTGCCCTTGAGTTGAACGCGCATCGCGAAGTAGGCAATGACCACGCCGAAGGGCGCACCGACAGCAGCGGTCACTACGAGTCCATCGAACGTCTCCGCTCCAATTAGGCCCAGACGCAGTGCTGAATAGAAAACCGTCAGAGGCCCACACAAAAAAAGTATTGCGATTCCAGACAGGAATGGGCGGATACGGATACGGCCTGGTTCCTTAGACGCCACCCCAAAGAACGGTCCAGTAGCTGCAAACGTGGCAATTGCCAACAACCCCGGCATGAAAAGCTCTCGCGGTCCCTTTTGAAGTACGACCGCGACGATCCCGCAGGTACCCTCCGCCGCGCACCGCTCCTCGTCCCCTCAAGACAGGAATAGAAGCATACGGCGTGTTCGTCAAGATTCAGCCAAAAACGAAATCCGCTCCGGTCATCGCTCGTCCGCACCTCGCTACCTCAGGCCCGAAGAAGCTCCAAATAGACGACCCGAGAGTGGCTTATCGTATCGAAAGATGGTTCACCGAGGTCGGCAAGAAGCTGTGATGGGCGTTGTCCACCGCCGTTTTCCCGTTGTGGCAGGGACGACGGAGCGATTGCAGGTTGTCGAGGTCTCGTGACCGATGGAAGCCTGATTGCGAACGATTCTAGTGCCAAACGACTACAACACTTGAACTTCGCGGCGTTTTGTTGAAAATGTAGTCCAATGGCAGACGATCTCGATTTGAAGACATTATCGATCCGCGAGAGCGAGCAGGTCGAATGGAAGGAAAACGTCGCCGACACGGACGATGCTGCCGAGACCCTTTCAGCATTCGCTAATGATTGGTCTAATTTGGGTGGAGGCTGCGTCGTCTGCGGCGCAAAGGAAGAAAAGGACGAGCACGGCTTTCCCTGGACGATCAGCCGAGCATCCCGGCAGGAGAAGTCTCGCTTTATCGGGGCATCGGACAGGCCACTCGTTTCCGTTGCTTGCGATTCCGGCCCAAAGTACTCTCGCCCGCAAACGGGGAATATGGCGAAAGTACCTGCGCGTCCAGGCAGACATGCTGTCGGACTCCATCCCGTCTTTCAACACGATGCATGACCGCCTCAAGCGCTGCGAGACCGCTGGCCTGCGCGACGGGACCTGGGTGGGCGACGATTTGGCCACGCAGGCCGGATTAGACGTTCAATCACCAGGCTTCGCCAGGCAGCTTTGGCACCCCGCCCAGCAGTCGTATTCGCTCGAACGGGTGATGGGAGTAGTGAAGTTCGGTCCCCACAATGTCGTCGTCAAGACCCCCTGAGCAACATCCGGATCACGACGTTCTTCGCGGGTGAGTCGGAAGCAAAGATAGTGGATCCGAGCCGGATCTCGGAAGTGCAAGCCGTCGGCTGTGAGGTGGATTTCGTCCCTTCAGTGTAATAATCACCATGGGACTCCCTACACCTCATGTTGACGAAACCGAGCGCCGAACTGACGCTGTTCGACACACTTTCGCGACTCACGTTCACCAGAGCTGCGAAGCTGCTCGGCCCCACGGGTAACCGCCTCATCGGTACAGGCGGAAAATTCGACATTGACCTCACCACTCAGGTCAAATTCGATCGGGACATGTTTCGGCTGACTCTGGACGGCGCGGCGGTCACGCTGACTTTGAGTCCGGCCGCCCGCCATCGTCTCGAATGGCGCTGCGACGCGTGCGAGGTGCCGTGTGAGCACGCCGGGGCGGCCTTCTCTCTGATTTTGGAAGAGAAGCTCGCGCTGGGACTGGCCGGAGCGCCACCCGCGAGGGCCCCAGCTGCAAGCGTGAGCGAGGAGGCGCTGGTCGCGCAAGCGCTCGCGGAGCGGGCAGAGCGCGCCCGGACCGAGAAAATGCGGCTCACGTCACTCGACAGTCAGGAGATCTGGACCGACTACACATTGACCAATGCGGCCTCTGGCAAGTCGTACCGGGTCGCTTTGCGAGGGTGGCAGCCGGGACAGTCGTACTGCGCGTGCCCGGATTTCCGCAAGAACACGCTCGGCACCTGCAAGCATATCCTTCATGCGCTGGAAAAGGTCCGAAGACGATTCTCAGACTCGGAGCGCAATCGACCGTATCGGCGCCGGGACATCAGTGTGCATCTGTCATATGGGGAGGACCTGGAATTGCGGATCTTGTTGCCGCCCCACCTCGATGAGGTGGCCAGCGGCATCGTGCGCTCGATCCGCGATAGGCCGATCACCGATCTCCCGGATCTGCTGAAACGCATCCGTCAACTCGAAGCACACGACATCGCCGTGACGGTCTATCCGGATGCGGAGGAGTACATCCAGACCCGTCTGCTGCTTCAGCGCATCGCGGCAAAGGTCGCCGAAATCCGGCGCAATCCGAAATCTCATCCACTGCGCACGACGCTGCTGAAGGTGGAGATCCTTCCCTATCAGCTGGACGGCATCGCTTTCGCAGCAGGCGCTGGGCGCGCGATCCTGGCTGATGATATGGGACTCGGGAAGACCCTTCAGGGTATCGGTATGGCGGAGCTGCTGGCGCGCGAAGCAGACATCCGCAAAGTCCTGGTCGTTTGCCCCGCGTCCGTGAAAGCCCAATGGCGCAGCGAGGTTCTCCGCTTCTCAGGGCGCGATTGCCAAATCGTGTTAGGGAGCGCTGCGGGGCGGAGCGGTCAGTACCAGAACGAATGCTTTTTCACCATCTGCAACTACGAGCAGGTATTGCGTGACATTATCGCGATCGAACGGGTGAGGTGGGATCTGATTGTTCTGGATGAGGGCCAGCGCATCAAGAACTGGGAAGCGAAGACGGCTCAGACCATCAAGAGCCTGCGTTCGCCGTTCGCGCTCGTGCTCTCCGGCACGCCGCTGGAGAATCGGCTCGACGATCTTTTCTCCGTCGTCGAGTTCATCGACGACCGACGTCTCGGGCCTGCATTTCGATTCTTCAACCGTCACCGCGTCACTGACGAGCGCGGCAAGGTCCTGGGTTACAAGGATCTCAATCTGCTGCGCGAAAGACTCAAGCCGGTACTGTTGCGCCGGACGCGCAGCGAGGTGATGAAGGATTTGCCCCCGCGCACGACGGAAATTGTGCGGATCGCGCCCACGGATGAGCAGGTGGGCATCGAACTCGCGCAGATGCAGGTTGTGAGCAGCATCGTCCGTAAGTCGTATATCTCGGAGATGGACTTGTTGCGCCTGCAGAAAGCATTGCTGCTCGCACGGATGAATGCGGACAGCACCTTTCTCGTGGACAAGCACGCTCCTGGCTTTTCGAGCAAGCTGGAGCGGCTGCAGGAGCTGTTGGAAGAGCTGGCCGCGGAGGACGATCGCAAGATCGTGCTCTTCTCCGAATGGACAACGATGCTCACTTTGATCGAGCGGCAGATCACGCGACTCAAGCTCGATTCCGTAAGGTTGGACGGATCCGTCCCGCAGAAGAAGCGGCAGCAGCTGGTGGACCAGTTTCAGCGCGATCCGACCTGTCGCGTGTTCCTCACCACCAACGCGGGCTCGACGGGACTCAACCTCCAGGCGGCGAATACCGTCATTAATATCGATCTGCCGTGGAATCCGGCCGTTCTCGAGCAGCGCATCGCCCGCGCGCACCGGATGGGGCAGAAGAACCCGGTGCAGGTCTATTTGCTCGTGACGGAAGGGACGATTGAGGAGAAGCTGCTGGCGACGCTCTCGGCCAAACATGACCTGGCTCTCGCCGCGCTGGATATGGAATCTAATGTGCGGGAGGTCGCACTCGCATCCGGCATCGAAGAGCTGAAGCAGCGCCTCGAGGTGCTGCTCGGCGCGAGGGCACACGCCGCGGCAGACGAGTCGGAAAAGCAGCGCCAGCAGCAAGAGGCAGAGCGGCTCGCTCGCCGATCGCGTGTGGCAGAGGCTGGAGGCCAACTCGTCGCTGCCGCCTTCGCATTCCTCGGTGAAATGATCCCGCAGCGTCAGCCAACGAACCGCGCAGAGCTAAAGGCAAGCGAGTTCAAAGCTGGTCTCGCCGAGTGTCTGGAGCGCGATGAGCAGGGCCGCCCGCGACTCACTGTCACTCTGCCAGACGAAGCCGCGCTCGAGAGCCTTGCCAGGTCACTTGCCGCCCTGTTCACCGTTACCGAAACGTGATCTTTGTACTGTCGCCAAACCTGTGACGATGGAACCTTCGCTCGGACAGGCGATGTCGGCCAACGTCAGAGGAGCGCAATTACATCCTCAGTGTTTAGCCACAAGATGTTTGCGCAAATGCACAAATCTCCCCTCGCGTGGCCGTTAAATCCTGAGGCCCGGAACCGGCGATGCCAGGCCACGACCGTTTCGTGCTTGACGATGACCAGGACAGAACGCCGTCGCTCCAGAGGCGGGACAGCCGGGCCCACAACAGGGGTCCGGCATCTGCGGATGAGGCTGCAATAGAGGCGAGAAGGTATCTGACCAGGGACGATCCTCGCTCGCTGTCGCCGCAGGACGAACGCAGGCTTCAGAGAATGGCCAGGTTCGATGCAAACTCGACGCTGGCTGAACTGATTCGACTCACGATTCCAGAGCGATTTCAGGAGGCGGTTCGAGGATGACGGCAATCCAGAAAGTGCCCGGGACCTACTGGACACTCCCGAACTTCAGCCAATGCTCGAACGCGCTGTCCTCAATGCGTGGCACTGGCGGACGCGGGCGGCGCGACCGACGGAAGGGTACATAAATCACCTGTATCAATTTGCGGATGACCGTCTCTGGGACCTGCCTCCTGTGGAGGCGGCATGGACCGCATACCAGAGCAGGATTTATGATCAGGCTCTCGACGAAAAGGGTGAATCACAGGCGCGGCCGCCCGCAGAAGAGACGGCGGAACCGGCCCTGAAGAACTCAGCGAGAGCCAGATCAGCGATCTCTTCCACGATGTTCAGCGCGCCCGTGCGAGTCGTGAGGAAAAGAGGCGGTTCTGTTCGCAAAAGGACGCCCATCTCCGGTTGTTTCGCCGTGGGTTGGTGTGTGTGTGGGCATTCTTTGGTCATCACTACCTGTACCCCGATCTCCGACCGCTGCTGCTATCTCTATGCCCGGTTGCTGCTCGCACAAGCCCGCGAGGTGACTGACTATCTCGACCTCCTGCCGTCGATCCGGATTGGTTTCAACCAGGCCTCCGCACGACGGCAACAAACACAATCAGAGCCATAAGAACCCCGAAGGTAAATATGCGACTTCTCCGCCTTTTCGGTTTCCTCGTGCTGTTCGGCGGCATCGCTACCGGGCAGACGTCCATTCGCCGCCAAGGCTCTGCTTTCGCGCAGGGACACAATAATGTCGCACGCGTGCTTCCTTACGCGACGATCCGTGTCTGCACCGCCGGTTCGACCGGTACACCGTGTAACTCGCCGGCAATGATCTACAGCGACTCCGCCGGTGCTCATCCGATCCCGCAGGCAACCGTACCGCTGACCGCCGACAACAACGGCAACTATCAGTATTACGCGCTCTCCGGCCAGTATGTTGAGCAGATCTCCTATCCCGGGACTACTACCTATTCGCTCAACGTGGCTGTTGGAGATCCAGGAACGGCGGCTGTTGCGCAGGCTGCTCACAACGCGACAAGTGTCCCACAGACAGCCCGGGCTGCCGCGCTCCCCCTCGCCGGCGGCACGATGACAGGGCCCCTCGCTACAACAGGGCTCACTTCTCCGAGCCTGAATACTTCCGGGGCGTTCTCCTTTGCTGCCGGAAGAGCGGCGAGGTGGACGGCAAGCAGCCATATGTTCAACGGGCCGGTGATGGCTGGATTACTAAACAATATGGCTCGGGCGTATGGCTCCGCAGCCTCTGGTGATATGTGCGCCAAAATCAACGCCGCCGCAGCGTCTCTCGGGTCGAACGGCGGCACCGTAGACGCTCGCGGATTCACTGGCACGCAGAGCTGTTCATCGAATCCATTTTCAGGCATTACAACACCGATTCTCCTGCTGCTTGGTGACGTAAGAATTCAATCTTCGGCAGCCTGGACGATCCCTGCAAGCAACGACAGGATAGTCGGTGAAGGACCCGCGCGCACACAACTTTACTACACCGGAACTGCTTCTGTCTCCGCGGTCCTGACGATCGCCAATCCTGACGCCTCCGTGGCCAACCCTTCCACTTATTTATGGGATACCGCAGTCAGCGGTATGTGGATAAGCGGCAACAGGGCATACGTTACAGACGTAGTTTTGCTTAAAGCGACACATCACAGCGCGCTTACGGATCTTTCCCTTTGGGGCGCTTCCGGATGCGGGGTGCATACCGAATTCTCGGTCATTGATACCCAGCAGGATATCCGTGTCTCGATCAATGACGCAACATACATCGGATCAGCGTCGGGCGGCTCCCCCGCTAACGGCCTCTGCTACGACGAGCTTGCAGCAGGGTACGGGACTACCGCATCTGCGGTGATTGATCCGACGATTGAAGGCGTCTCTAATTGCGGCATCGACTTCCTGTATACGGAGGGAATGAACATCACGGCCGGGACATCTGAAGAGAACCTTCATGGTGTTTGCAATAACAATGGCACGCGCAACGCTCGGGATACCGTCGACGGTCTCGATATGGAGGCAAATACGGGTGCCGATATTGTGGAGGCCGGGATTCAGGACGTTTATCTGAATGTGGTTGGAACCGCTGTTGGGGGAAACTCTACGTTCAGCGGTGGCTACACGCAGATTATCGGTGGCCAGCTATATGGCATCACGATTAATTCGTCCGCAGTGGGCACTAGACTAGACGGAACGGAGATCAATTGCAGCGCCTACACAGACAACGGTATTGCGACCAATCCGCATAACCTTGTCTGCGAAACCGGCTATGTACCATGGAGCGGCGAGCCGTGGACATATAGAGACACAATTCCTTCGTACCTGGCCACTCCGTATGTGCCCGTAGCTTTGGACCCTCAGGATGCCCTGCGCGGGCAATGGTCGTTCACTAACGCCGCTGAGACAGCATTTAGCAACACAACATACTCGACGGGAAAGCCATGGCAGGCGATTCTTGCAGGACAATGGGTCAATAACTACTGCGGCGGAAGGGGAACTACACCCGGCGCAATAGTGGAAGTAAGCAGTGTTAATCCTACTCTTGCCGTCTGCACAATGACGCTGACCTTCTCTGTGTCATCGGGAGGTCAGTTTCAGGCAGAAACGACGACCGGCTCCGCAGGATATTACGGCATATCTTTTACGGGCTCTGTGTGGGTTGAGTCGCTGAACTCCAACGCCGCACCTGGTATCGGACTAGACATTGCGGACAGCCTGATGGTCGGCGGAAAGGGGACTTTCACCACGACCTCGGCGCGGGCAGGTGTGAGTGTCGGCTGCCACGCCGGCAATCCTTCGACGCTGGTGAACGGCGACATCTGGTGCAATTCATCCACGAACACGCTGAATGCTCAGGTCAACGGCGCGACGGCAACGCTTTCTGCGGCTCTGTCGATCCCCAACAACACGCCCACCTGTGCGGCCGGAACGAACGTCGCTTCCTGCACCTTGGCTTCGGGCGCAACGAACACGCGCGGCGAAGCGACGATAGTTACCGGCTCCGGCTATACGACTGGCACTCTGGCCACGCTGTCATTCTCGGCGGCACTGTCCGCTGCTCCGTTCTGCTCTGTACAGCCGAACGGAGGCGCAACCTATTACGGGCTGGGACACGGGACGCCCAGCACGGCGTCATTCACAATAACCAATGCAGTGGCCGCAACCAGCGCCACGATCAGCGTCGATTACCAATGCATGCCATAAAGAAAATTGTCACACTTGTTGCTGTTCGGCTCTGACCTCTGTGGGTCGCAGCGCAGACTTCGTTTATTCCTCGCCATGGCGCGGCGATGATTTCAGGCCGAGGGCGCATCTGCCGGTCGGCCATTCCCGCAGTCGCAAAAACGACACACCAGGCTCGGCTGCCACAGGTGTCGTGCTCTTCGTGGCACCCTCATGATATTCCGTAAGCGGCTCAGGACACGCGGACTTCAGGTTCTGCTGCGCTGCCCGTTCGCTAAAGCGGCATTCCCTTCTTCGCTGCCTCGCTCGCTGCGTTCACCATGATTTTCGCCAGTACATCGCCCGCCGCCGGGCCGATCTTCTTCATGAAATTCCTGAACCGATGCGCAGCGAGTTCGGTGCGGGGAGGATCAACTGTGAGGTCATCAAATGCAGCTTTCAGCTTTGTTTTCTCTTCAGAGGACAAGTCCAGCTCGTCGGCCATTTCCCTGGCGGCCGCAACCGCAGTTTCGGTCCATGGAAACGGCTTCCCGCAAGAATGACAGTAGGCTGGGCCTGCTCCCCGGAAAATCGAGTTCGACTGACGCGCCGCAGGGGGTGCAGCCCCTGATGACGGGCACTCCACAATATTCGCAAAATACATTGCGCCGGTTACGTATCCGCTCCTGATCCCGCAGATGGGCGTCGACGCGGCTTATGACGCCTGGAACACTCGGCGTGGTCGCATTAACGAAGTGGCCATTTTCACAAAACAGCGCTCTCGCCATGGCGAAATCTTAGCCTCTTGGAAACCCTCCAGATTTTCGCATTTTGTGTGTTCGGTACCTGGGACTAAACTTTGGGACTAACCAAAGGGCTTTTTCAGGGTGCTTTTGCTTCTAAACGACACCCAATCCCGGAGTTCACCCTTCGTTGGGGACCCAGGGTTTCAAATCCTCTCTCCACGACCATTTCTGAGAACATTTTCCCGCGCGATCCCTCCCCCGGGGGCTAAACCGGAGTGACGGGCAGCTGCTGGGCTTCGTTCCGCAGCCCCTCGAAGAGCGCGGTGGAAAGATATCGTTCGCCGAAGTCCGGCAGCACAACCACAATCAGCCTGCCCGCATTCTCCGGCCGCTTCGCCACCTGGACGGCGGCATGAGCGGCCGCGCCGGAGGAAATGCCAACCAGCAGGCCTTCCTCGCGGGGCAGGCGGCGTGCCATGGCGATGGCATCGTCGTTCGAAACCTGCACGATCTCGTCGATGAGCTTGGTGTCCAGCACGCCGGGCACGAATCCGGCGCCAATGCCCTGAATCTTGTGCGGCCCGGGCTTGCCGCCGGAGAGCACCGGGCTGTCCGTCGGCTCGACGGCGATGGAGCGGAAGGACGGCTTGCGCGGCTTGATGTACTCCGCGACGCCGGTGAGCGTGCCGCCGGTGCCGACGCCGGAGACGAGAATATCCACCTGGCCGTCGGTGTCGTTCCAGATCTCAGGGCCGGTGGTGGCGTAGTGAATCTTCGGATTGGCCGGATTCTCGAACTGCTGGAGCATGTAGCCGTGCGGCGTTTCCGCGACGAGTTGCTTCGCTTTGACAATCGCGCCGCTCATGCCGTTGGGTCCGGGCGTGAGGACGATGTGAGCGCCGAAAGCCAGGAGGAGCACGCGGCGCTCGAGGCTCATTGTCTCCGGCATGGTGAGAATGAGGTTGTAGCCTTTTACCGCGGCGACGAACGCCAGGCCGATGCCGGTGTTGCCGCTGGTGGGCTCAATGAGGACGGTTTCGCCGGGCTTGATGCGCCCTTCGCGCTCGGCCGCCTCGATCATGGCGAAGCCAATGCGGTCCTTGACGCTGTTCACCGGATTGGCGCTTTCGAGCTTCGCGACCACGTGCGCGTGCGCTCCGGCGGCGACGCGGTTGAGCTGGACAAGGGGGGTGTTGCCGATCAGATCCGTGACGCTGGCTGCTATTTTCATGGGTTCTTTCCTGCGACGTGCTGATTGTCACCAGTGTAGATGAGACCAATGCGGCGCAGGACTCCAGGAATGCAGCGCGCCGACCCGCCGGTCAGCCACCCAGCTTGGCGAGAGCGGCGGCGGAACGCAGACGGCGTTCGAGATGACGCTCCAGCGCCTGGACCGCGAAGCGGCGCAGGTCGGCGGCGCGGTTGGCGGGCCAGGGCTCCTGCGCCAGCGCGGCAATCGGCGACTGAAAGGTGCGCCGCGCCAGCAGAAGCGAGTCGCCGGAAAGCATGCGGCTGGCAGGACGCTTGTGCCGCGCGCAGACGAGGCCGTCCTCCTCCGCGTGGAACCAGGCGGCCTCGCCCGCGAAGGGCTCGCCGCAGACGGAGCAGTGAGTCACCGAAGGCATCCAGCCGAGCAGACGGGTGATCCAGAGCGAGAAATACGTAACCGGCATCCAGATCTGGCTGGTCCGGGTCTGGCTGAGCACCGCCAGCAGCAGGCGGAACGCTGGTTCGTTGGGATCGTGGTCGGGCAGCGCTTCCTCAAGGACTTCGGCGTAGAAGGCCAGCGCGGCGGCGCGGAAATAATCGACAGGATCGGAGAGCGGCGAAGCGAGGACCTCGCAGGAATCGAGGCGGACGAGATCCTGTTTCGGCTTTTCGACGTAGCTGGCCGAGACCCAGGTCATGGGCTCCAGCGCGCCGCCGAATCGCCGGCGGGATTTGGCTGCGGCCCTGGCAACCCCGCGGATGCGGCCCTGGGTGCGCGTGAACAGCGACACGATCTGGTCGGCTTCCTGGACAGGCCAGGTGCGGAGAATGACGGCTTCAGCCTGAAAGGCGTTCACGGCGCTCAGGACCAGATTACCGGTGAATTCGGAATCGTCGCCGGAGTTAGCTCGCGCTGTTCCGCGCCGCTTCCGGCTTCAGCAGCTGCGCGGGGCGTCCGGTCGCGGCAGAGCGCGCCTGGTAATACGCGACGGCGCTCGCGTCTTCCACCTCGCCGTTCTTCTTCATCTCGTCGGCCATCTTTTCTGTCCGCCGCGTCGGGGAGTTGACTCCCACCTTGTCCAGCGTGGAGCGTCACGCCACCTTTTTCGGATAATCCTCTTCGCTTCTGGCGTAATAGTGGCTGATCCAGGCAACCTCCGCCGTGGGATCCATCCTGAGGCTGCCGTACAGCGGCCGTCCGTGTTCGTCCACCGGCACGCCCACCGGGAAGTAAAACCACGAATGCGAGTTCCGGCATTGCGCCGCCCGCCATGGCCGGATGGACGATTTGACATGCTGGTTGGTCTTCTCCGCCCTCTGCCGATAAGCCACGATCACCGGCTCCTTCGGCCGGCGGCGACGCATGGAGGACCCGTGCATCCCCCATTGCGGCCCGACCCCGGGGCGCTTTCGGGAAGCCCTCCGGAAACTCGCCGACGCTCCGCCTGTCGCGGATGACCAGAAACTCATCCGCATCGAGGAAGCCGACCCGGGCAAACCGGCCCGGCGCCTGCCGGATGAAGTCTTCCTTGGCAAACGGGTATGCCGGCGTTTTCGGCCATTCGACTACCGTTGCGAGGCCGGCCTTCAGCCAGGGATCCGCGACCTCGCGGTCATTGTGGGCCCTACAGTTGTCGCACAGATAGAAATGGTCCACCCCTGCGGCGTGGTGGTACTCCAGCCACTCCGCCGGAGATCGCCCTTCTTCGCGGGAGCGCAGGCGCAGCGCTGCGCCCTTCGCCGCGCGTGCTGCTTTGGGGCTGCGCCGCAGGTCGTCCACCAGCCTGCCGAAATGCGAGCGATACAGGCTCTGCCCCAGACAGAGCCCCTTATTCACCATCGGGTTGAAGCGCAGCTTCTCGCGGATCGTGAAATACATTCCCATCGTCCTTCACTGCTCCGGAGGAATCCACTGCGGCGAGTACAGCAAGGACGCGCGGCGCTGGCGGCAGCTCTCCGGTCCCCGTCCTAAGATCCCACGAACCGCGCGTACAGGGTTCGTGCCACCGCGATATCGCTGGTGCCCTGAACGATGGCACGGCCGTCGGGGAAAAGGGTCAGGATGTACTCGCCGCGCTGGAAGCGGAGCAGCATGGGATTGCGGCGCACCTGGCCGTGGGGACGCAGGCGGGATTCCATTTCGGCCAGATCGACGGGGCGGGAGCGCTCGTGAATCTGGACCGAGTTGCGGCCGCAGAGGGTGATGTGCGGGCGGCCTTCGCCGCGCAGGCGCGTGAAGTCGCGCCTGGCACAGACAGCGCAGTCCGGACGGGGTCGTCCGGTGGCGATCTCGGACCACTCGTTGCTCCACAGATTGCAGGAAAGCAGGGTGCGCCGCAATGGAGCGCGCGCGCCGACGATCCACTTGAGGGTTTCGGTGACCTCGATGGAAGCGGCCAGATTCACGGCGCTGTTCAGGATGCCGGCGGTATCGCAGGTTTCCACTGCGCCCCCGGGTGGCTGGGGAAAGATACAGGCCAGGCAGGCGGTTTCGCCAGGCAGGATGTTCATGGTGACGGCGTAGGCGCCGACGGCGGCTGCGTAAATCCAGGGCTTGCCCTGCTCCACGGCGTATTCGTTGAGCAGGTAGCGGGTCTCGAAGTTGTCGGTGCCGTCGAGAACGATGTCCGCGCCGCGCAGCAGCTCGTGGATATTACCGGGAACGAGGTCCGCCACCTGGGCGTGCACGTCGATTTCGCTGTTGAAGGCTCCGATCTTCCGGCGCGCCGCCTCGGCTTTGGGAAGCGCGTCGCGGGCGTCGGCTTCGTCGAAGAGCACCTGGCGTTGCAGATTGCTTTCCTCAACGAAGTCTCGGTCGATGAGGGTGAGGGTACCGAAGCCCGCGCGCGCCAGCAGGCTGGCAGCCGCTGCTCCGGTAGCACCGGCGCCGACCACGGCCACATGCGAACGCAGCAACCGCTGCTGGCCCTCCGGGCCGACACCCGCAAAGAGCGCCTGGCGCGAATATCTTTCCGCAACGACCTGAGACGGAGCTGACATCCGTCAGTAGTATAGAAACTTGTTGCATGCGAAAGGGCGAGATCGGTATGCCGTGACGGGCTTCGCATGCCCCTCCACGCGGCATCTCACGGTTCCTGGACACCTCCTTTCCGTGCAGGATGAGGGCAGTTTGGGTTCGAGAGATTCTTCCGCATTGCGCGAGCCTCGGTTAGAGCGGAGACCACGCCCGGCGCCCGTTCCGGGTATCGCGGGGACTGCGGCGCTGCTGGTCCTGCTTCTGGTGGCCAGTGCCCGGCTGCTTGCGCAGCAGCCTGTCAATCCCGCTCCCCAGGTACCTCAGCCGACGACGGGGGCGCGGCGGAACAGGAGAACGCCCCAGGTCCGGCCTGGGACGACGTTGCCCTCGTACAGCCCGGCTACTACAGGTCCAGGCCTGACCCCGGTGCCGACCGCGAAGACCTTGCGGGGATGGTCCGGGCTCAGGGTGAAAGCCGTTCGCTTCGAAGGCGTGAGCCGCACAGCGCTGGAGCCGCTGCCCCAGGAACTGGCGCAACAGCCGAATACTCCGCTCGATCCAGTGAAGATGCGCGAAAGCCTGCGCCGCCTGTACGCTACCGGCCTGTACAGATCGATCGCCGTGGACGGCGAGCGACAGGGAAACGAGGTGGTGCTGATTTTTCGCGGGGAGCCCACGCTTTTCCTGGGCCGGATCACGGTGACCGGCGTGAAAAGCAGTCAGCTGGCTACGCAACTCAGCTACTCGACGCGGCTCAGTCCGGGTACTCCTTTCACCGAGCAAAAGGTGAGCCGCGCCACGCAGTTGCTGGAGCAGACTCTCGAGGACAACGGCTACTACCAGGCCACGGTGACGCCGCACACGGTTGCGGATCAGGCCCAGGCGGAGATGAACGTGGATCTGGAGGTAGGAATCGGACCGCAGGCGCGTGTGGGAAAGGTGGCGGTGCAGGGTGACAGCGGACTCACCAACTCTGCGTTTCGCAAAAGAGCGAAGCTGAAGGCCGGCTCCAGGGTGACTCCGGATACGGTGAGCCGCGCGCTGAACGACCTGCGCAAGTACTACCAGAAGCAGCAGCGGCTGGAAGCAAGCGTGACCCTCGCTTCGAAACAGTTCCAGCCGCCCGACCATCGGCTGAATTACGAGTTCCACGACCAGCGCGGCCCAGTCGTGAAGGTCGCAGTGGTTGGAGTTTCCCTGAGCAGGAGCAAGATCCGCAACCTGGTCCCGGTTTATGCGGAGGGCACGCTGGACGAAGACCTGCTGAACGAGGGAAGCCGGCGTATTCGGGACTATTTCCAGCGGGAGGGCTTTTTCGAGGCGAAGGTGACGCACTCCAGAGGGACGCAGAACGGCGTCACGCAGATTACGTATCAGGTCAAACTGGGGCCGCTCGCCCGTATACAGTCGGTTTCCGTGACTGGAAATCACTACTTTGGAACCTGGCTGATCGAAGAGCGGCTGGGCGTGGAGGCGGCGTCGTTCTTTGTGCATCATGGAATTTACAGCCAGGCGCTGCAGGAGGCCGACGTGGACGCCATCACGTCGCTCTACCAGAGCAACGGCTTCACGCACGTTCAGGTGACGCCGGAAGTGCGGCAGATTTCGATCACCCACGGCGAGCGCAATCTGGCCGTCGTCTACAGGATTGAAGAAGGGGCACAACAAAAGGTCGGAACCCTGAAGATCGAAGGAGTGACCCCGGAACAGCTGGCTCAAATCCGGCCACAGCTGAACCTGACAGTGGGGCAGCCGTATTCCGGCGCCAGCCTGATTGCGGACCGCAACATCATTCTCGGCTACTTCCTCGACCGTGGATACGATCATGCCGATGTATCGCTGCGGCAACAGCCATCGAACCATGACAGCAACCTCATCAACGTCACGGTCCAGGTGATTCCCGGAAATCAGATCTTCATCCGGAACGTTCTGGTCAGCGGCCTGCATTACACGCGCCCGTCGACGGTGAGACGCAAGATTCTGGTGAAACCGGGACAACCGCTGGATCAGGCGAAGCTGATGGAAACGCAGCGCCAGCTTTACAATCTGACCCTTTTCAATCAGGTGAACACGGCGGTCGAAGATCCCGACGGGAATGTTCCGCGTAAGAACGTGCTGGCGCAGTTCTATGAGGCGCGGCGCTGGGACCTGGACTACGGTGCGGGATTTCAGGCGCAGACGGGGACTCCGGCCACGAACTGCCCGACCCCGGCCAGTCTGATCGCCCTCGGCATCAATCCGATCGGTTACGCGTGCAACCCGAACGGCAAGTTCGGTGTGAGCGCGCTGGCGGAACTGGATGTGTCGCGGATCAACCTGTTTGGCCGCAACCAGAGTCTGGGCTTCCGCGGCGAGTACGGCAGCCTGGAGCAGGAATTTACGGCGAACTTCAATGCGCCGGACTTCCTGAATCATCCTTCCCTGGCGTTTTCGCTCAGCGGCGGCTATATCAACGCGATGAACGTGATCACGTTCGCCTCCTCGACATCAGAAGGAGACCTGCGGCTGACGCAGCGGGCGAACCCGGTGGACACGCTGATCTATCAGATTTCATACCGGCGGGTGCAGGTGGACCCGAACACAATCCAGGTCTCTCCGAACCTGATTTCTCTGCTCACGGAGCCAATCCGCGTGGGAGGGCCGGAACTCACATGGGTCCACGACACGCGGCGGCCGGAACCGCTGGACGCGCGGGCGGGCATGTACAACAGCATCCAGGTTTTCGCCACGGATAACTACTTCATGACCTCTCAGTCGAACTTTGCTCATTTCGACTGGACGAACTCCACCTATTACACGCTGGGCAAACGGGGGAATCTGGTGCTGGCGCGCAATACCCGCTTCGGCATGGAGCGGGCGTTCGGCGAAAACCGCTACGAGTTCATTCCTCTGCCGGAACGTCTGTATGCGGGCGGACCCGAGTCGCTGCGCGGCTTTCCCCTGAACTCGGCGGGGCCGCGCGATGCCGAGACCGGGTTCCCGATCGGCGGAGCCGGCGTGTTTGTGAACCAGACCGAACTCCGTTTTCCGCATCCGGAACTCCCCTATTTTGGCAGAGCGCTGGGTTTCGTGCTCTTCGAGGATATGGGGAACGTCTTCAACAACACGTCGGAGATCTGGCCGAGCATGCTGCGCGTGCGGCAGCCGCACACATATACCTGCACGGCGCCGCAGTACCTGACGGCCACAGTGCAGGAGGCGGTGACGCGGTCCTCCAGCACGAATCCGACCGGAACCTGCAGCTTCGACGATTTTTCGCAGACGGTGGGAACGGGGGTTCGCTATCACACGCCGATCGGGCCCATCCGTTTCGACATGGGCTATAACCTGAATCCTCCCGTCTATCCGGTGATCGTGAATTACGGGGCGAGTTCTACGACGACTTCCAGCGCATGCGAGAACAGCTCGCTGGCTCCGCCCTGCGTCGGCCGCGCCGGGCACTTTAACTTCTTCTTCAGCATCGGGCAGGCCTTCTGATGAACCGTGGCGTCCTCATTTCGACTCTGTACGCGGCCCTGGCTGCAGGCGCGCCGCCGGCGCGCACACAGACCCAACCCCCTGCTCCGCCGGCGGGCGCTGTGCAGCTGGATCACGTGGTCGCCGCGATCGGCGCCAATGTCATCCTGGAGAGCGATGTGCGCGAAGAGATGCGACTTTCTGCGCTGGAGCCGCTGCAGGTGCTGCCCGGCCAGGATACGCCCGACCGCGCCCTGCGCCGCCTGATCGACCGCACGCTGATTCTGGAACAGATGAAGGTTCAGCAGCAGCCGGTGACCACCCCCGCTGCGCAGGTACAGAAGGCAATTGAGCAGCTGCGGCGGGAAATTCCCGACTGCAGCCGCTATCGCTGCGAGACCGAAAAGGGCTGGGATGCGTTCCTGCAGGCGCACGACCTCACCCCGGATCTGGTCGAGGAACGCTGGAGCCAGCGGCTCGCCATTCTGCACTTCATCGATATGCGCTTCCGCGCCGGGGTCCGCGTCTCGAAGCAGCAGATCGAAGACTATTACAGCGCAACGCTGCTTCCGGCACTTGCCAAAGACCACGAACCGGCGCCGCCACTGGCGGATGTCTCTTCGCGTATCGAGGAAATTTTGTTGCAGCAGCAGGTGAACAGCCTTTTCCAGGACTGGCTGGCGAGCCTGCGCGATCAGGGCAACGTGCAGATCATCGATCCGGCCTTCAGCGCCGATTTCGACATCCAGAGCGGAGAGGGCAGCGAATGAGCACCTCGGCTCATCCCGATCCTGCAAAGCCACGGCGCCCTGTTGGCCGAGTGGTGCTGCTGGCCGTGTTTGGGGTGATATTGGTCATTGCCGCGCTCGCCGGCGCCCTGGCCTGGTATGCGACCACGCCCGCCTTTGCGAACCGCGTTCGCCATGCGGTGACTGCAAGGCTGGAAACGGCTACCGGTGGACGCGTCGAGCTGAGGAGGTTCACCTGGCATCTGACGCATCTGGAGTTTACGGCCGAGGACCTGACCATCCACGGACGGGAAGCCCCGGATCAGATTCCCTGGCTGCATATCGACCGGCTGTACGTGCGGCTGCAGATTCTCTCGTTCTTCGAGCCGAAGATCGCGCTCAGCGATCTGGAAGCCGATCACCCCGTCTTTCACCTCATTGTGTATGCAGACGGGTCGACGAATGAGCCGCGCCCCAGGCACCCCAGTCGGAGATCCGTAAAAGACGAGATCTTCGATCTCGAGATTGCGCACACCGTTGTCAATGACGGCCTGGCCATTCTGAACGAGAGGAAATACCCGTTTCAGCTCTCAGCAGGAAACGTGGCGGCGCGGGTGAGTTACGTGACTTCCGACGACCACTATGTGGCAAGCATCCACGCGGAAGACGTGGTGGCGCAGCGCGGGAATGAGACGCCGGTTCACTCCGTGCTGGACGCTGAAGTGGACGTGGGTCGCGGCAATGCGAGGCTCGTATCGCTGACCCTGGAGAGCGGTCCTCGGAATCGGCGGCAGAAGACGGTGGTGCGGCTCACCGGCAGCCTGAGCAATTTCGCCAATCCCTACTGGGAGTTCTTTGTGAAGGGCGCTGTCGACGCGCGGGAGGTTCACGCGCTGACCGGCGCGCCAGGGCTGACAGCGGGCATCGCGCAGCTCAGCGCCACGGGCCACGGCACGCGTAGCCAGTTCACCGTGGATGGTCTGGCCGGAATCACGGGAGGAGCGTACCGCGAAGGCTCGGTGTACATCACCGGAGCCAGCGCGGCCACCCACGTGCATGTCACGCAGGATCAGATCGCCCTGACCGGCGTTCACGCTCATCTCGCATCAGGAGGAGCGCTCGAAGCCAGCTTCGTCCTCAGCAACTGGCTCAGTCCAGGCTCCGCGTCTCCGGCGACAGCCGGAGCCGCGCCGGAGAAGGGCGCCATCCGCGCGCACCTCGCCGGTTTTTCCCTGGATTCCATCCTGGACGAGGTGGCTCCGCGACGCTTCCGGCGGCTCGGTTTCGCTACGGAGGCGACAGGAACGGCCAACGTGGACTGGACGGGGCATCTGTCATCGCTGACCGGGTCAGTCAACGTGAGGCTGACACCACCATCGACGCCTGTGCCGCATGAGGTGCCGGTGAGCGGAGCGGTGAATGCGGAGTACGTGCAGCGCACCGGGATGGTGGTGATCCGGCAATTCCAGGTCCGCACGCCGGCCTCGGAACTCCGGATGGCGGGCACCATGGGGGTCTATCCGTTCACGCGACCGACGCAGATCACAGCCCGTGCGACGACGCGCAATTTGTCGGAGTTCAACCCCATTTTGGCGGCTTTTGGGATCTCCGCCGGAGGAGAGCCGAGCCCGATTCCCGCGCAGCTCCAGGGCGAAGCGCAATTCCACGGCAGCGTGGCAGGCAGCCTGGATTCGCCGGAATTTCGCGGTCATGTGGAGGCGACAGATTTCGAAATTGCGCCGAGCGAACAAACTCCATCGCTTCAGGCGCTGGGCAGGATTCACTTCGACCGGCTGACCGCGGACGCCGACTATGCGGCGGGATCGCTGGCGATTCGCGCGGCAACGCTGGTGGAAGGCAGAACGATCATCCATATCGATGGACAGGTGCGCGGGAATCCGAAGAAGCCCAGCGATCTGTTCGCTGAAAGCTCCGCCGTCGAAGCGGCTGTGCAGGTGCGCAACGCCAGGCTGGCGCAGTGGATCGCATTGACAGGCAGGACTTATCCGGTTTCCGGAACGCTGAACCTGGCCGCGCAGGCGATGGGCACGATCGGTGACCTGCAGGGGAGCGGACGCGTCAGCCTCACCGGCGGCTCGATCGACGGCGAACCGTACCGGTCGCTGACCGGCGATCTGCAGATTCAGGGTCGCGAAGTGAACGCCACGCACCTGGCGCTTGCGCTCGATGGCGGGCAAGTGACCGGCAGCGGCGGGTACGACTTCACGGATCGCACGGTGCAGTTTGACATTGAGGGCAGCGGCTTCGAGCTGGCGCATATCCGCCGCGTCCAGGTTGAGCAGTATCCGGTTTCGGGTTCGGTGTCGTTTGCGGCGCGCGGCAGCGGTCCCCTGGAATCGCCCTCGCTGGAAGGCACTCTGCATGTGCGCAGACTCAGCTTCGCTCAGACCGCGACCGGCTCAGTGGATGCCAGCGCGCGCACCCGGAATGGGACGCTGCAGCTGCAGGTGCAGGCAAATCTGAATACCGCGACCCTGACGATGAACAGCCGGACGCAGCTGGGCGGGGATTTCGAGACGCATGCGCAACTCGACGTCGCCCGCTTTAACATCGACCCGCTGCTGAAGACGTTCAGCGTCACCGGAATTCGCGGCAGCTCCGAGATTGGCGCTGCGGTGACGGTAGAGGGGCCGCTGCGGCATCCAAAGCAGCTCAGCGGCGAAGCCAGCGTGAGCGAACTCGCGGTGACGCTGGAGGATGTTCCGCTGCACAGCCAGGGAACTCTGCATGCGATTTTGCAGGATGGCACGCTGCGCGTTGATCCGGTGCGCATCGTGGGACCGGATACTGATGTGCACGCGCAGGGGTCGCTGGGCCTGTTCTCCACGCCTCGGCCCATCCGGATGAGCGCCGGCGGATCCGTCAACATGGCGCTGGTGGAAACTCTGGATACGGACATCGTCTCTTCAGGGCGCGTGGACTTTACAGTGAACGCCCAGGGAACGACAAAGGCTCCGGATCTGAACGGTCAGGTGAAGTTCACCAATGTTAATGTTTCTCTGGACCAGATTACGAATGGGTTAAGCCGGATGAACGGCACCCTGGTCTTCGATCAGGATCGCCTCGACTTCAGGGATGTCACCGCTTATTCCGGTGGTGGGCTGATTCGCGTGGGCGGATTTGCCACCTACCATCACGGCCTTTACGTCGATTTGAGCGCCAGCGCCGACCAGGTGCGCATCCGCTATCCGGAGGGCGTGACATCGACGGCCAATGCCCAGCTTCGCTTCCAGGGAACACAGGCCAGCATGGTGCTGAGCGGGCACGTTACGCTCACCGGCTTTTCGATCAGCCCCAACGTCGATTTCGCTGCCGTTTCCTCCGTCTCGACGAGCGTGGCGCTGCCGCCCAATCCCAATTCGCCGGCCAATCGTGTACGACTCGACATCCGGATCACTTCTGCGCCGTCGTTAAATTTCCAGAATTCCTTCGCCCTTCTGGCCGGCAACGTCAATCTGGCCATCCGCGGCACGCTGGCTCAGCCCACGGTGCTGGGGCGCGTGACCATCACCGAGGGCACGGCCACGTTCAACGGCGCCAAATTTGAGCTGCAGCACGGCGAGATCTATTTCAGCAACCCGGTGCGCATTCAGCCCGTCATCGATCTCACTGCGACGACGCGGGTGGAGGACTACAACATCACCATCGATCTGCAGGGAACCCCGTCGAATCTGACACCCACCTTCCGCTCCGAGCCGCCGCTCTCCGAGCAGGACATTTTTTCGCTCCTGGCCATGGGGCGAACCCAGGAAGAGCAGCAAATCTATCAGAACGAAGAGCAGCAGGCGGGCGTGAATTCCACCGCCAACGCGCTGCTGGGCGGCGCCCTGAACGCGTCCATCAGCAGCCGCATCCAGAAGCTCTTCGGCGGGGGCTCGGTGCGCATCGATCCGACCTTTGTCAGCGGGGTGGGCAACGCGACGGCGCGCATTACCGTGACCGAGCCGGTTTCGAAGCAGGCCACCCTTACCTACGCGACCAATGTGAACTCCACAGCCGAGCAATTGATCCAGGGGGAATGGCACCTGACGCAGAACTTTTCCATCCTCGCGGTCCGCGATGAGTCCGGCGTCTTCAGCCTCATTTTCCGGTTGCACCGGCGCTATCCGTGAAGTGAATTAACTCCTCGCGGGAAGATCGAAAACCCCGGGAACCTGAAGGACACGGCGGGGAGGAATTTGGCACGAAATGGGAGAAAAATATGTAGCATTTTGCGCATCCAAACGAGTCTGTGCCGTGTCTGATTAGTTAGATTGGCTGTTTCTTCAGGCGTGGAAATCTGGCGAACTACGGCCGCCAGGACCTGCCGCGATAAGAATATTCCCAGGAAACAGCCGGGAGAGTGTCTATGAAAACCTTTGCAATGCTTTTACTTGCTTCTGCCGTGGCTGTGTCGGCTGCATTCGGCCAGGGTAATGGCCAGTTGCAAAGCGCGGTGCAGAAGCAGTTGAAGGGATCGCAGTACAAGGACGTTCAGGTTTCCGCGCAGGGCAATGATGTGACCCTGACGGGGACCGTGAAGTCCTATGAGTACAAGCTGCAGGCGGAAAAGAAGGCTCACAAAGTCCACGGAGTGGCCGGGATCAACGACCAGATTCAGGTGGGCGGCCCGAACATTCCGGATCCAGAGTTGCAGAACAGGCTGATCGACAAGGTCACCTATGGGTTGGAGGGATACGTTCCGGTGGCTTTCCAGACCATCATGATCGGGGTGCACAACGGGGTGGTATATGTGGGCGGCTATGCCGCCGGCCCGATTGCCGCGAATGATGCGATGTCGATTATCGATGACACGCCGGGCGTGAAAGGCGTGGTGGACCACCTGCAGGTGGATCCCGTTTCAACCATGGACATGCAGCTTCGCCGGGCGGTGTTCCGGGCGGTGTACAGCTCGCCGTTCCTGACGTATTACCTCATCAACCCGGCAAAGCCGATTCGCATCCAGGTGCTGAACGGGCACGTAACGCTGTACGGCACAGTGGACACTGAAGCGGAGAAGAACGTGGCGGGTATCAGGGCCAACAGCGTTCCAGGAGTGTTCAGCGTCAGGAACGACATCGTGGTCACCAGTCAGCAGAACGAAAAGCCGTCCAGGTGAGCGCGCGGTGGCGCAGGTAAAGGGCCTGCCTGCGGGCCGGCCTTTTCCTGCGGCGTGCAAGCTGCGGTCGTCCGTTATACCCTGGAGTCATGGCATTCCTGCGCAGCGTCGGTGTCACGCTCGAGATGATCCGGTGGGAGCACTCGGTCTTTGCGCTTCCATTCGCGCTGACCGGAGCCATGCTGGCCGCGCACGGCTGGCCCGCGCTGCCAAAGATCTTCTGGATTGTGGTCTGCATGGTGGCGGCACGCTCCGCCGCGATGGCCTTCAACCGCTGGGCCGACGCGGATCTGGACGCGGACAATCCCCGTACGCGCGCACGGGCCATCCCCGCCGGACTGCTGAGCCGCAGGTTCGCCGCCGGATTCACGGTGGCGATGTCCGCGATTTTCCTGCTGGGCGCGGCGGAACTGAACCGGCTGGCCCTGCTGCTGGCGCCGCTGGTGCTGGCCGTGCTGCTCCTCTACTCGTTCACCAAGCGGTTTACCCGCTGGTCGCACCTGTTTCTGGGTCTGGCGCTCGGCCTCGCGCCCTCCGGCGCCTGGATCGCCATCCGCGGCACGCTGGACCCGCGGATTCTGGTGCTTTCGGCGGCGGTGCTCTTCTGGGTGGCCGGCTTTGATGTGCTCTATGCCTGCCAGGATGAGGCGCACGACCGCGATTCCGGGCTGCTGAGTGTTCCCGCGACACTGGGCACGAAGACGGCATTCTTCCTGGCGCGGACGATGCACCTCGCGATGCTGGCGCTGCTGCTGTGGCTGGTGAAGTTGTTCCACCTTGGCCCAGTGGCCATCATTGGCGTAGCTGCGGTGGCTCTGCTGCTGCTGTGGGAGCACCTGCTGGTATCGCCGCACGACCTCAGCCGGCTGAACGCCGCGTTTTTCACGATGAACGGCGTGATTTCGGTAATTTTCTTTCTCTTTGTGGCGACGGATCTGCTGCTGCGGAGACCCTGAGCCTCAGCGCACGGTGCGGCGCTCGATGCGCTTCTCGTATTCACGGCCGTGCACGATGCGCTGGACGTAGATGCCGGGCGTCACGATGCGATCCGGATCGATGGCGCCCGGCTCAGCCAGCTCTTCGACTTCGGCAATGGTGATGCGGGCCGCGGTGGCCATCATCGGATTGAAATTCCTGGCCGTCTTCCGGTAGACGAGGTTGCCGGCCGTGTCTCCCTTCCAGGCCTTCACGAGAGCATAATCGGCGCGCAGCCAGCGCTCCAGCAGATAGGTCTTGCCGTCAAATTCGCGGCTTTCCTTGCCTTCGGCGACGACCGTTCCCACGCCGGCGGGCGTGTAGAAAGCGGGAATGCCAGCGCCACCGGCGCGAATCCGCTCCGCCAGGGTGCCCTGCGGGATGAGGCGCAGATCGAGCTCGCCCTTCAGCACTTTTTCTTCGAGCAGCTTGTTTTCGCCAACGTAGCTGCCGATGTGCGAGACGACCATGCCCGCTTCCAGCATGAGGCCCATCCCGCAGCCGTCGATGCCCATGTTGTTGCTGATGGTATGCAGACCGGTGAGGCCGCGGCGGGTGTGCCCCGCGACCACGGCGGTGATGAGGTTTTCCGGAATGCCACACAGGCCGAATCCGCCGATCATGATGGTGGCGCCCGACGGGATATCGGCGACAGCCGCTTCGGCGCTCGGAAAGACCTTGTTCACTGCGTACCCTCGACCTTTGGCGCAAAGCAGCAGGATAGGCCAGGCGGGTCTTTCTGCGCCACCATTGCGCATACGCAGCGCGTTTGCACTGTCCGCATATCAGAAGGTGCGCCGCAGGCGCTTCCGAGAAGAAACCAACCGGCAAGCTGGCCGACGAAAAAGCAACGGGGCCGCTGCAATGAGGCGCAGAGAACTGACCCCGTTGTCCGAGGAGGGTTACTGCTGAGTGAGAAAGCCCGCCGGGACTTCCCACGCCTGCTTCGAACCCCACCTCGGCGGCAAAGTTGCGCCGCTCACTCTGGTAACCCGGACGGAGCCTTCGCGTTTCATCTTCCCCGCGCCGATGCACTACACTGACCCCTGAGGGCTCCACCATGCTCGTCGTGATGAAGGCGCAGGCCACCCGGGAGGAAGTGCAGGCGGTTTGCGATCAGATCGAGGCGATGGGGTACCGCGCGCATCCTCTTCCCGGAGCGCAGCGGACCGCCATCGGCATTACCGGCAACCAGGGCGAGATCGAGCGCGGCAATCTCGAGGAAATGTCCGGTGTCGCGGAGGTCATACGCGTCTCCAAGCCGTACAAGCTGGTTAGCCGCGACGTGAAGGAAGACGACACGGTCATCCGCTTTCCGGGAACCAGTGCCACGATCGGCGGAACGAATCTGGCCATGATCGCGGGTCCCTGCTCCATCGAATCGCGCGAACAGGCTTTTGCCATCGCCGAGCATGTAGCGCAGGCGGGAGCGCAGTTTTTTCGCGGCGGCGCTTACAAGCCTCGGACTTCTCCCTATGCCTTTCAGGGACTGGGCGAGGAAGCCCTGAAAATCATGGCGGAGATTCGCGAGCGATTTGGCCTGCGCATCGTGACCGAAGCCATCGATCATGAAGTGCTGGAGCTGGTGGACGAATACGCTGATGTGATCCAGATCGGCGCGCGCAACATGCAGAATTATTCGCTGCTGAAGGCCGCGGGGCGGAAACGAAAACCCGTCCTGCTGAAGCGCGGCCTGGCGGCGACGCTGGACGAGTTTCTGATGGCGGCCGAGTACATCATGAGCGAAGGCAATTACGAAGTGATCCTCTGCGAGCGCGGCGTGCGCACCTTTGCCGACCACACGCGCAACACCCTGGACCTTTCGATTGTGCCTGCCGTGCAGCGGCTGAGCCATCTGCCCATCCTCGTCGATCCCAGCCACGGAACAGGCAAACGCAACAAGGTGCTGCCCCTGGCGCGGGCCGCCGTCGCCGTAGGCGCTGACGGGCTGATCGTCGAGATGCATCATCAGCCGGACAAGGCGCTTTCCGACGGCATCCAGTCGATCCTGCCGGAGCAGTTTGCGCAGCTGATGGACGAGTGCTCGCAGATCGCCGCGGTTCTGCACCGCACCGTGCCGCGCGGCCTGCACACGGAAGCGGGCGCCGGAGTGGCCGCACGATAGCGAACGGCCGCTGGTTTTCTGTCCAGCGCCAGGCACGCGTATTCTGATCCGGATGATCTCCAGACCGCAGCAGGCAGAACCGTCGAACTGGCGGAAAGGCGGAAAGCGCCTGCTGTCCGGCCTGGGGGCCTGCGCCGCTCTGCTGCTGGTGGGCTGCCGCGATCGCGGCTTCCCGCATTATCCTTCGAGTTTTCGCGAGTACGCATGGGTGACCGACGGTGGAGGCAATTCCGTGACCGTGCTCGACCTGCTCAACATGGTTTCAGCCAAAACGATCCCGGTAGGCATCGATCCGGTCGCGGTCGCAGTGAATCCGAGAAGGAAAGAAGTGTACGTGGTGAATTCCGGCAGCGGCACGGTCAGCGTGATCGATGCCGTGAACAACCGGGTGACGGCGACGATTGGCGTCCATCGGCAGCCGGTCTCAATCGACGTCAACGAGGAAGGAACCCGCGCGTATGTCGCCAACTCCGGCTCCAACGATGTCTCCGTAATCGATTTGCCGAACCTGCGGGAAATCGCCACGATCGGGGTCGGCGAATCGCCGGCGTTGGCGCGCATTTCGCCGGATGGCAACACGCTGATAGTGACGAATCGCGGCGGCAGCAGTGTGAGCATCGTCGATGCCCGCCGCCTGACGGTGCGCGCTGTCTTTACCGGATGCCCGCAGGCTTCTGACGCCGTGATTCTCCCCGATTCGTCGAAGGCCTTCATTGCCTGCTCCGGAAGCCATCAGGTGATGGCGATTGGGCTGGCCAATCCGAAAAGCGAATTGCCGGAGCAGCGCACCGATCGTCTGCTGGATTTTCTGGATGTCGGTCCGCAACCGATTCATTTGGCGCTGAAGCCGGACGGCGGAGAGATTTTCGTTTCCAACTTCGGCAGCGACACGATCTCCGAAATCACAACCAACAACAACGAGGTCGGCTGGAGCTACATGATCGGGCAGCAGCCATGGGGCGGAGCCGTCAGCGCGGATAACTCGACGTTGTGGGTGAGCAATTTCGGGGACAATACCATCGCGGCGTATTCCATTGACGACGGCCAGCGAGTGAATACTGTCCAGGTGGGTGACGGGCCGGGTCCGCTGGCGCTCAGCAGCGACGGCTTCCTGCTGCTGGCGGTGGACACCCTCTCCGGCGATGTTTCCGTGCTGCGAACGATGAGCTATACCCCCAAAGGGCAGCCCGTGATCGGATCGCTGTTTACCGTGCTCGGAGCAGGGAATCGACCCAATGCGATCGCAGTGAAGGGCTTCCGCGTGCCCTGAGTCAGGGCCATTCTGCGCCGTGCCGTGCAGTCAACGGCGGCAGGTGGAATCAACGCTGCGATGAAGTGAGTCCGGGGCGGGTGTTCCGCCAGGCAATGGCCAGCCCTTCGCGGTCGAGGATTTTGCGCGCCTGGAGGCGGGCGTGATTGGCCCACGGACCTACCGGATCCAGCTTCGCGTAGGCGTTCCAGTGCCGGAGGGCGCGGCGGCGCTCGCCGGAGCGCTCGTAAGCCAGAGCCAGATTGTAATGGGCATCGGCATAGCCAGGCGCCAGAAGAATCGCCGCGCGGTACGCCTCGACGGCCTCGGGCAGCCGCTGCAATTCATCGAGCGCATTGCCAAGGTCGAAGAATGCCAGCGCATAGTCGGGATTGGCCACGGCGGCGCGGCGGTACAGCTGCTCCGCGCGGGAGAACTGACGTTGGTTATAAAGAATCGTTCCGAGATTGATGGCAGCGGGCGCGTGTTCGCCGAGCGCCAGTGTCTGCTCGTACAGGGCGGAGGCTGCGGCAAGCTTCCCCTGTTCTTCGCAACGGACGCCTTCCAGAAAGAGCGCCTCCATTCGATTCTGCCGCTGGTTCGCGGAGCCGGCGTCTTCGCCCAGCGCCGCCAGGCGCGGACCGCCCGCTTCGAAATCAAACTCGAATTGCCGCGCCACCGGATCCATCGCAGCTCCGGAATGGCGAAACACCATGCGCGGGCCGCGCGTGGTCAGGCCCGCTTCCAGCAGCGGGTTAGCCATGCCGGAAACCGCCCGCATGGCATGCACGCTGGCGCGGATGCTGGATGCGGAAATGCGAACTGCCCGCAGATCGCGAAGTTTTCTTAGCTGAACCAGATCCTCGAAACCGTAATCGGCGGCGGCGGCAACGAGTCCTGCCCTCTCCCACGCGCGCAGTTGCCGGGAAGAGATGCGCAGTATCCGAAGAACATCCTGACGGCTGTATCGGTTCACTCGGCGGAGCATGGCTCCCTTATTTGAACCGATTATCCCTGGAGAGCAGGACGGCGGCAAGCGCAGGAACAAAAATTTCAGTGGATAAGCAGGTACGAAACAGATTCGTGCCTCCGGGGGTGCCCAGGGGCGGGAAGGCCCGATAAACGAGAAGACCGGAGCCTTGCCTGGTCAATTTCCGCCGCCGGTCGCAGGCGGCGACGGCGAGGACTGCGGTGCGGGACGGATGAGCAGGGCGGTGCGGGGGAAAGTGAAGGTCCCGCCCGCGTCGTCGATCAGGTTGATCTGGCAGATATAGGTTCCGGGTTTCAGGCTGTCCAGCGGCAGGTCAAACTGAAACGCCACCGCGTCGCGATCCGGCACATTGATGCGCGTGGCCTCGACGACCGGCGTCTCAAACACCTTGGCCGAACCGCGCAGGAATTCGATGCTGGTCATCACTCGTACCGGCTCGCCTTGTGCCCTGGCGCCCTTTCCGGCTTTCGTCTCCGCCGCTTTCTCCAGCGCCGCGTGGGCGGGATCGTACACCTCGTATAGCAGGTAAAGATGCTGATCCTGGCGAAAGACGTGAGGCAGATTCGGAACCAGCTCCCGCCCGCCGCTCACCAGCGGGCTGTAGAGCTGCTTGCGCGCCGGCGCCAACTGACTGGCCAGAACCACGGAACTCATCTTCAGCGGCACCCTGCGCAGGTCGGGAACGAAGAGATCGGTTTCGAACGATCCCATTCGTCCCGTCTCATTCTCGCGAACGACAAACTTCACGTGATATTTGCCGGTGGGCAGGCTGAATCCGGTCGTGTACTGCACGTTCTTCTGCCGCACCTGCTCGGATTCATTCACCGCGAGCTTCACCGTATCGCGCACGTCACCGATATCGCGGCCCGCCATGTCGCGCACCTGGCCGATGATGTCCAGCGTGGCCTTATCGCGGTCGCCGCCCTGAACAAAGGGAATCTCGGAACCGGGCACCACCAGCGAAATGGGCACATAGAAGCGGCCTGGCGACAGCCGGAAGTAGAGCGCCTCCAGGTACACCGGCAGTTCCGTCGCCGGCAGCGGGCTGGCCAGCTCGTCCTGCAATTGCTGTTCGCGCTCATCCTTCGTCGCATGTTTGAAATCGGCAGGCGCATAGTAGCCGCGCCGGTACTCGAGCTTCACGTCGCGGCGGTCCACCTTAATCGAAATCCGCCGGTACCGGCCATCTCGCCTCAGGTCGGTCGAGTGGTAGCCGATGACGTAATACGCCGACGTGTCCTTCTGCATTTGCGCGAAGGCCGGCGAGAAATCGTTGGAGTCGAAGAAGGCTTTGCCGCCGGTATCCGAGGAGAGCGTCGCCATCACTTCCTGCGTATTGAAGTTGGCGTCCAGATTATTCTGCGTTGCCGCGCCATTGTACGCATTGGCTCCACGCAGGCTGCCGGTGGTAGCGTCCCCCAGCGGCGAAATCGCCTCGAGGCCGCGCGCATCCACGCTGTAAACGGCCAGATCGGCGCGCACCGCCGCATTGACTGCGGCGTCCAGCGAAGCCTGATTCTCGATGCCATCGCGCTGGATGCCGCCGGAAAAATACAGCAGGGATTTCTTCTCGTTCAGGTAGGTCAGCGATTTCGCAATGTCCTCAATCGCGAACAATTCGCGGTCGGTATTGATGTCGTTGTACTCTTCTTCGTCCGGCGTAAAGGAGGTCGCATCCTCCACCTGATTGGTGGTGCTGGTCGCGCCCGGTTCGAAACCCTGGCCTTCGACGCCGGAGTAGTTGTTCAGGGCGCGCAGCAGCAGTTGTTTGTCGGCGGTGAAATCCTGGTCCAGCGAGAGCGTTGTGTCCAGCGATACCATCGCAACCAGATCGGCCGGACGCATCTGCTGCTCAATGTAATTCCGCGCCGCCTCCTGCGACCGCTCCACATCTTCCGGCTGCATGGAGGTGAGATCGAAGAACATCACGATCAGCCGGTGATTGTGCAGCTCCTGCTGCGTGGCCGTTCCGGTGCGCGCCCCAAAAATCCCGTTGGGCGCGCTGGCGTTGATGGTCGCCTCGTTCAGCGGCGCTGCCTCGTCCACGTTCTCGTAATCGAAGCTGATGATGTGCTGCGGTTTGCCGTCTTCGCTGATGCTGAAGTCCCTGGCCGTGAGGCCCTGCACCAGCTGACCAGTTCGCTTGTCGCGCACGACCACGTTGGTGAGCACGATCTCGCTGTTCACTTTGAACGTGATCACCGAGTTGCTCCGCTGCGACTGCTGCGGCCAGGCGGCCGGCATCAGCAAGACGAGAGCAAAAGCAATTCCGGAGATGCGGGTTTTCATATCATCCCCTCAGAACCTGAATCGTCCGATGAAGGTAAACTGGCGCATTTGCGCGGTCGAATTCACCTGGCCATAGGACAGGTCGCCGAGCGTGGTGTCGACGCCGGCATACTGGACAGTATTAAAGACGTTATTCGCCGTAGCCCGCATCTCGAAGGTTTTGAAGTCGCCAAAACGAATGCTCTTTGAGGCGGACATATCGACAGAGACCGTTCCGGGCCCGGGAATGCTCAGGCGAGATGCCGTTCCGTACACGCTTGTCGCCGGCGGCGACGCGAAGGCGGGTTTATTGAACCAGTTTTCAAGGTGTCCTGCGCCGGCGGTGAGGGAGACGCCAGGAACCCGGTCGGGACGCTGCGAATTCGTCGTCCCGGTGGTCACTCCCTCGGCGGTGTCCTCGTAATGCGGCGTCAGCGGGTTTCCGGCAGCGAACTGGAAGGTCCCCGAAAAACTCATGTTGGCCAGCGCGTGACCCAGCCAGTCCGCGGTCAGCAGGTGCGTGTTCGGGCCGAAAGGAAGCTCGTAGAGGAAGTTTCCAGTCACGTTGTGGCGCACATCGAAGCTGGAGTTCGACTCCTCGGCGCGAAGGTTCTGCCAGTTCTGGGCGAGGCACGTGCCGCCGCAGGTGGTGCCTCCGTTGCCGCCGATCGAAGTGGCGTCGTCGATCGCATGCGAGTACGTGTAGGTTGCCCGCAGCGCAATCCCGCCGTTCACGCCGGTCAGCCTTTTGCCCACACTGGCGGCCAGCGCGTTGTAATTCGAGAAGGCGCCTGAATTCTCGTAATCGTACGGCACAATCAGCGCCGGATTGGCCGCCGCCACTGGCTGCGTCGTGGTCAGAGCGCCGGCCACGGTTTCCGGATATCGGCCGGGCGCATCCACCACGTCCAGGCGCGATCCTTTCGTCCCGGTGTAACCGACATTCAGGACGACCTGCCAGGGAATCGTCCGCTGTAAGTTCACGTTCCAGACCTGCACATATGGCAGGCGGTAATTCTTATTGACCGCCCAGGTGCCGATCTGCTCGCTCTCCGGCACCGGAAAACCGCTGGCCAGACAGAAAGACGAGCAGCTGACAACGCCCGCCTCATCGGCCGCGGAGTACACCGTGTTGTCCTGCACATTGGCAAAGGGAGGCGCGAAGGCAAAGTTCTGCACGAAATCCACGTACTGCCCCACGGTGTAATTGATCCCGTAGCCGCCGCGGATGACAGTATCGTGCATGGGATGGAGGGCAATGCCCAGGCGCGGCTCGAAATTGTTCTTTTCCGGATACACCAGATCGTGAGGAAACTTGCCCGTGAAGGATCCCACTCCATTCGGCGTCACGACCGCAGCATGGGAGAAGTCGCTGCTCACATCGAGCGTGGCCAGCCGGTCGTGTTCTTCCGAGTACGGCGAGAAATATTCGTAACGCAGCCCGTAGAGAATCGTCAGGTTCCTGCCCGCTCGCCAGTCATCCTGGGCATACCAGTCGATTGCGTTCTGGCGGAGATGCGCTTCGACGTTGGCGGCCTGGATCGTCGTCTCCTGGGGCAGGCCGAGCAGCAGGTCGGCCAGCGAAGAACCGCTGGACGGCAGACCCGACGCGCCACTGGACCCGAGATTGCCCGTTTCGCTCGATCCCGGCATCTCGGTGAACAAGCCACTGAAGGTAAAGGTCCCTGTGGAGTCGGTGTCGCCGATCTGATCCTGATAGACGCGCCGGAAATCCGCGCCAAGACGCAGATTATGTTTGCCATGCATCCACATGCTCATCTCGCCGATCGAAACCGTTTCCTGGAGTTCGAAGCGCGGCTGTGTCTCGTTCAGGCCGGTGAACTGGTTCAGCGTGACATTGGGCAGGCCCCAAAGCTGGGGCGAGGTGGGCAGGCCGCTGAGATGGACAACCGATGCGGCCACATCCTGCACATTGCTGAATGGATTGCTGACCTGACTGTGCGTCTGGTTCCAGCCGGCGTTCAGATTATTCGTCAGCCGCCCCTTGCCGATGGAGTAGCCCAGTTGCAGCGAGTTCTGCCGTGTCTGGCTTGCACCGCCGAGCGCGGAGAAGACATTCAGGTCGTCGGATGAGGAATTCTGGTAGTTGTAGTTGGCGTGAATGCTCTGGGTAATGCCGGGAGTGCCTACGCCGAGGAATTGCCGCGCCATACGAAGGAATGGGTTGGCCCCTCCGGAATTGCCGAAGGTGTGCATGAAACGAATGCCAATGTTGGTGGTGTTGGTCTCGGTGCTGGCCAGACGCTGATAGTTCTGAATGGTCCCGGGCAGATTCGGATTCGGCTCTGGAACATAGTTCAGCAGAGCCTGGGCCTGGGGTGAAATACAGCTGGCGGGAATCTTGTTCCCGACAAACTGCTGGCCGGGCGTATTGCCGTCCGCCGTGCAGGAGGAGCCAGCGGGATCGTAAATTGCAATCGGAGTGCCGTTCTGCGTGGTCAGACTGGAAAAATCACCTCCGCGTTCCGCGAGCGTCGGCACCGTCGCATACTGATCGAACGGCTGCGAGGAGCGGGTGCCAAAAAGCGTCAAAAACACAATGTCGTTCGTGTCGTGCGTCAGCAGCTTGGGAATGTACGGCGGCGCGAAGAGGGTGGCGCCGAAGCGATTGGAGGCATAGGCCGGCTGCTGAATGGGCTGGCCGCGCAGCGCGAAATCGTCGGCATTGAGCGCACCGTTGCCACCGGTCCAGAAGATGGCTCCGTGGGGCTGGTTCGGCTTGAAGTTGCGGAAATTACCGTGGAACCGAAATCCCCCGCCTCCACCACCACCCCCGCGAAATCCGCCGCCGCCTCGTCCACCCGGACCTGTGACCACCGGTCCCCCCGGGCCGCTGCCACTGACGGACTGATTCAGCTGCGCATCTTCGCGCATCTGGCTGAAATCAACGCCGGCGAAGGGATTCGTCACTCCATTCTGGCCGGTTACGGCAACGGATTCGCCCGAGGAAAAATTGGAATTCCCTGCCAGCGACGGCAGCTCCGCACCGGTTTCTCCTCCACCTCCTCCGGCCTGAATCAAATCCGAGCCAGAACCCAGCAGATCCAGGTTCTGCGCACCCGCACCGCCAAGAAGCTGCGCGCCAGCTGCCTGGCGGGCCTGCTGTTCCAGAGCGCGCGAGGCCAGTTGCAGAGAGAAATCCACGGTCCGGGCGGCCGAGGCGCCGTTCAGCAGGGCCTCTTTCGTCACCGGAGCAAAGGCGGTGAGCTGGGTGCGGAGAACGTAGCGCCCATTCTGCGGAATCACCAGCGCGTAGGTGCCGGTGATGTCGGTGGTGGTGCTGTATTTTTCCCCGGTCAGCGTGTTTTCCGCGGTGACGGTCACCCCCGGCAGCGGAACCTTTCCGGCCATTACTGCGCCGTGAATCGTCCCGCCCGCGCCAGCAGGAGCCGCCGCGGCCGTCGTTGTCAGCGCAGCCGGCGCGGGCGCCGTTTGCGCAAGAGCGAATGACCCCGCGACCAGCAGGGATAGAAAGAGAGCGGGAAAGCGCATCGGCCGGATCATCGTGTTTAATTCTGTGGGTTCGCCGGTGGCTGCTGCGCCGGCGCGCCGCCCGGACCGGGCTGCTGACCTCCGAATCGGCGCTGTCCGTGCGGCCTCGGCTCCATCAGGCCAACGATAGTGGCCACAAAACTGCCGTTTTGCAGGGATCCGCGCGCCATGATGTGGTCGCCCACCTTGATATCCGGAAAGGCGATGTCCTCCTCGCCATCGGGACCGCGCTTGCGGAACTCCGTATTCTCATTCACGGTAATGGTTTGCGTAACCTTATCGGAGCGCTCGACGGTCAGCGTCAGATCCTTTTTGGCGGTCACTTTGCCGGCCGTCCATGTTTTGCCGAAATCGGCGCGCGCCTGCTCCAGGCGGGCGGCCTGCTGCGCATCCAGCACCAGGACGAACATCGCGCCGACCGTCTTCGCCTGCTCGTCCAGATTCCCCGCGGCCACGACGACATCGCCGGGATGAATGTCAGAGAGCTTGATTTCCTGGCGATCCTTGCGGATGCGTGTGTTCGGTCCGGTCTCCACCGTGTACACCTGGCCCTGTTCGTCCCTGATCGTGATCTTGTCCCCACTGACAGCCGTCACTGTTCCTTCCGCATGGTTGGCGCCCATCAGGAACATGCCGCCCCCGCCGCCGCTGCCGTAGCGTCCCTGGCCCGGACCCTGCTGCGCGCCGCCATCCTGTGCCAGCAACCACGGGCTGCCGGCGGCGAAAACGCACAGGCAGAGCGCCAGGCCCGCCGTACAAAAAGGAGTGAATCGCATCGTTCCTGCCTTCCCGCGAGACAGTTCGGCTCGCTGGGGTACCCGAGAAGCGGTCTCACCAAGTCGTTTGCAGCCGGGTGAAAACCAGTTCAGGGCCGGCCTGTCCACACTGTTGCATCATAAGGCCGCCTGGGTCTGCCGAGATAGACGAGCCCAGGGCTGGAAAGACGCGTGTTCCGGCCCCGGCTGGCACGGGTGGCGTTTCTGCACCGCCAGGAATAGTGAACCTCTCGTCCGAATTGCCGCATCCTGATCTCTGTCAGGGGGGAGAAGCGCTATCCTGTCGGGCAAGACCGCCGGCTCTGCGCCTGCGGAAAGATCGCATGTGAGGATGGGATCGATGAATGTTGAAAGCCCGTCGATGCTCGCTGAAGCGTACTGCCGCATACGGCGGCAAAGCCTCGTGTTGTGCGAGCCGCTGACCCCCGAAGACATGATGGTGCAGTCCTGCGCGGAAGCCAGTCCCGCCAAGTGGCATCTGGCTCACACAACGTGGTTTTTTGAGACGTTTGTGCTGCGCGAGTTTGCCCGCGCCTACAGGCCTTTCGATTCGGATTTCATCTGGCTCTTCAACTCCTACTACAACGCTGTCTCCGCGCAGCCGGAGAAGAGGCTCCGTTCCTCCTTCTCTCGCCCCACCGCCCAGGAGATCCTCGCGTACCGTGAATATGTGGATACCGCGATGGAGGGCCTGCTCTCCAACGCGTCCGGGGCCCCGGACGAGCGCGTTGTGCTGGGCCTGAACCACGAGCAACAGCATCAGGAGCTGCTGCTCACCGACATCCAGCACGCCTTCTGGTCGAACCCGCTGCATCCGGCGTATGCGTCCGGCCCACTCCCCACGCAGCGCCCGGCGCGGATGCCGGACGCGCCAGCATGGGTTGATTTCCCCGGCGGCCTGGTGGATATTGGCCATACGGGCAGCGGATTCTGCTTCGACAACGAGACGCCGCGCCATCGCGTCTTCCTGGAACCCTTTCGCGTGGCCTCGCGCCCGGTGACCTGCGGCGAGTATCTGCAGTTCATCGAAGACGGCGGCTACCGCCGTTTCGAACTGTGGCTCTCCGAAGGCTGGGCAACGGTACAGAACGAGCGTTGGGAGGCACCGCTTTACTGGTGGCGCGATCCGGAAAGCGGCTCGTGGCAGGTTTTCACTCTCCACGGGCTGGTCCCGCTGGACGATCTGCTGGCAACACCGGTTTGCCATATCAGCTATTTTGAGGCCGAAGCATTTGCCCGCTGGGCGGGCGCCTGCCTCCCCACGGAGGCGGAATGGGAAACGGCCGCAGCGACGGTTTCCGTTGCCGGCAACCTGCTGGAAAATAATTCTCTGCACCCGCTTGCCGCCCGGAGCGCATCTCAGTTGGAGCAGCTTTTCGGCGACGTCTGGGAGTGGACCGCCAGTTCCTATCTTCCTTACCCCGGTTTTCGGCCGCTCCCCGGCGCCCTCGGCGAGTACAACGGCAAGTTTATGTGCAACCAGATGGTGCTGCGCGGCGGTTCCGTCGCCACTCCGGCGTCTCACCTGCGCGCCAGCTACCGCAACTTCTTCCCGCCCGCGACCCGCTGGCAGTTTTCCGGCGTTCGCCTGGCCAGCCACTGATCTTCCTGGCGGAGGCGCCACCCACGCATGACTGCTGTTTCTCCTCTCCCTTATATTCCGCCCATTCCCGCAGCCGCCGCCACGCCGCTCGGCGCGGAAGTCACCCGGGGCCTGATCGCGCGGCCCAAACGCCTCGCTCCCTGGCTCTTCTACGACGAGCGTGGCTCAGAACTGTTTGAGGCCATCACCGAGCTGCCGGAGTACTACCTCACTCGCACGGAGCGAGACATCCTTGCCCGGCACGGCGACGCCATTCTGGCAGCCGCTGGCGACTCCGGGTTGGCAATCCTCGAGTTGGGAGCCGGCAGCGCCGCCAAAACCGGCCTGCTGCTGGAGGCGGCTGCGCGCCGCCAGAGCGAGGTTGCGTATTATCCCATCGATATTTCGGCGTCGGCCCTGGACAAGGCTTGCGGACGGATCGCCACCCAGTGCCCTCAGGTGACGGTCCAGCCCATTGTGAGTGACTACACCCGCAGCCTGGGCGAGCTGCCCGGGTCCGAACGCCGCCGTCTCGTCCTGTACATCGGGTCGAGCATCGGCAATTTCCATCCGCCGAACGCGGCGGCTCTGTTGCGCAGGGTGCGCCGTCAGCTCGCGCCGGGCGACTGGCTGTTGCTGGGCGTCGATCATGTCAAGGACCGCACCACGATGCTGCGCGCTTACAACGATGGCGCGGGCGTGACCGCGGAATTCAATCGAAATGTGCTGGCTCGCATCAACGCGGAACTGGGCGCCAACTTCCGGCCGCGCCTCTTCCGGCATCGGGCTTTGTGGAATGATCGCGAGTCGCGCATGGAAATGCACCTGGAGAGTCTTGTTGCCCAGGAGATTTCCATTCCCGTGCTGGAGCTGACGGTGCGCTTCCGCCGCGGCGAGAGCGTGCACACGGAGAACAGCTATAAATTCACGCCGGATGCAGTGCATATGCTCCTGGAACGAGGTGGGTTTGCTCCCCGGCACAGCTGGACGGATGCTCGCGCCTGGTTCGGCGTGTATTTAGCGGAAGCAGTCTGATCGCGAGGATGCCGCTGCCGGCCCGGCCACTTTAGTCGGCGACCGATTCGTGAATCATGCGCGGCTCCCATTCGGCAGCGGCATCCACAAAAGCCTGAAAGAGACACTGCGCCGTGCGGCATTCCTCAAAGGCGCGCTCGGGATGCCACTGCACGCCGATCAGGAAATGATCGCCGTGCCCCTCGGCCGCTTCCACCACTCCATCCTCGGGCGACCACGCGGCGCGAATGAGGCCGTCGCCGAGCCGCGCGACGGCCTGATGGTGGCTGCTGTTGACGGTTAGCGCGCTTTTGCCGGCGAGGCCCAGGAGGCGGCGCAGCCGTGATTTTGCATCGACCTCGATGACATGGGCGTCTTTCACGGTGCGTCCGGCGCGGTGGTTCACGCTGGTCTTCAGGTGCTGCAGGAGCGTGCCGCCATGCCAGACATTCATGGACTGGAATCCGTAGCAGATGCCAAGCAGAGGCTTGTGCAGATTGGAAGCATCCTGGAGCAGGAGCTCGTCCACCGCCTCGCGGGCGGGATCGGCGGGATTGCAGTCAGCATCGGCTTCCTCGCCGTACTTCTGCGGATTCAGGTCGGCCGGGCTGCCGGGCAACAGCACCGCTTCGCAGGAGGCCACAAGCCGCGCCACGCCGGCGGGGGATTCGCTGAGCGGCACCTTCACCGGAACTCCGCCGGCCCATTCCACGGCGTGAGCGTAGAGAGGCCAGGCGCGCTCGCTGTAATCGCGGTTCGCAGAGTTCAGATCGGGGATCGCGATGCGGGGTGCCTTCATCGTCTCTCCACGTCTTCAGAATGACCTATGGCGAGGTCTCGCGCAATGCCCGGAGCTGCCAGTTCTCCCGGCTGCGCGTTTCTCCGGCGCTCCGCCGGACTGGATTCGGCCGAATTGTCCGGCTCATCGGCGAGCCGGGGCCGCGCGAGCCAGGAGTGCTCATAATATAACGCCGCAATCCTCTCATGGAGCAAGGCCGTCAGCTCGTCCACCTGCTTCATGGTCATTCCGCGGGTTTCCAGCGGCTCGCCCACAGCCAGCGTGACGGGAACAGGATGAAATGAGCTGGAGTGAATGGGCAGGAGTTCCCATGTGCCGGCGAGTGCCATGGGCACGATGGGCAGCTGCGCGCGAATAGCCAGGAACGCCGGCCCGTGCAGAAACTTCGCGACGTGGCCGTCTTCCGTGCGGCCGCCTTCCGGAAAGATAAACAGCGGCATGCCCGACTTGAGCGTCCGGACAGCCCCCAGCAGGCTGGCGACCGAAGCCCTGCCGTTCCCCACCTCCACTGGAACCTGTCCCGAGCGGTTGAGATACCAGCCAATGAACGGCATCGTCCACAGGTCGTGGCGAGCCACAATGCGGAATTGAAACGGAAGCGCACGGAAGATCGCCGGAGTATCCATGTAGGACTGGTGATTGCAGGCATACACCGCCGTTTGACCGGTGAGGCGCTCGCCGTTCAGAACTGTGAGCCGCGCCCCGCTCACCGTCAGGCAAAACCCGGCCCAGAGCCGCGCGATCCGGTGCTGGAGCTCTCCGCGCCAGTCGAAGAGCGACGCGGCGAGCGCGAGGCTGCCGAAGAAGCCTGTTCCCAGACAGAAAAGCGGCACGCGGATTCCATAGCTGACGAGGCACTCGCTCCAGGGCAGCGGATTGGGCCGGGGGCCGCGGGAAGAGCCTGAATTCATCGCAGCGTCACCGCCTGGCGATTGCGTTCCACAAGCACCGGCCGGATTTCTCCGACGAGATAGACCGAGCCGGCGACGACGACCAGTTTCGGTGCAGGAACGGCGGACCAGGCGAGGCGCAGAGCCTCAGGGCCGTCCGCGGCCGGTGCCGCAGGCACGCCGGTTTTCGCGGCTGCCCGCAGGAGGTCGTCCACCGTCGCCGAACGCGGCGACGCCACCGGCACAACGATCAGGCGATCGAAGAGAGGAAACAGAATCCGGGCCATCTCGTCGATGGCCTTGTCCTTCATGCAGCCGAAGATCAGTACGCGCGGAGATTCGCCGTCCAGCGCAGAGACAGCGGCACGCAGCGCCCAGGCGCCAGCGGGATTGTGGGCCACATCGAGGAGCACCGGAGAGCAGCCCGGGATGGCGATGCGTTCCAGCCGGCCTGGCCATTCGGTGTGACGGATCCCTTCGGCGATGGCAGCCGGTGCGATCTCGAAGCCATGGTGGTTCCGCAGCTCTGCCGCCGCGGCAATGGCCAGAGCCAGATTGCGCTGCTGATGGACTCCGGCGAGCGGCGAGTCGACCTGGATGCATTCACCGAGGACCGCCAGCGGATACTGGTTGCGCAGCGCACCCTCCCCCGGCGCGAAGCTTTGCGGCGGAGGAACGTATTCGGCAGCGCTGACCCCGCGCACATTCAGCTCCACAGCCACTTCGCCAATCGCCCGGTTCGCCTCAGGATGCTGCGGCAGTGTGACCAGCACGCCGCTGCGGCGCAGGATGCCTGCCTTTTCGCGGGCGATGAGCGGGATCGTATCGCCCAGCCACTCCACGTGATCGAGCGAGACGTCCGTGATCACGGAGACCAGCGGCTCGGCAACATTGGTAGCGTCGAGACGTCCGCCCATGCCCACTTCGAGCACCGCCAGATCGACCTGAGCTTCGGCGAAAGCTTCAAAAGCCAGCGCTGTCAGGCTTTCAAAGAAGCTGGGGTAGGCGGGAAGATGGCCCGCAGCTACCAACTGGCCGGCCAGGTCATCGACACGGAAATAAAGGCGCGCAAAGTCGATGTCGCTGATCGGCTGTCCGGAAATCCGAATTCGCTCGTTGACCCGCGACAGGTGGGGCGACGTGTACAGCCCGGTTTTGTAGCCGGCGGCGGCGAGAATCGAGGAGAGAGTCGCGGCGGTCGAGCCCTTGCCATTCGTTCCTGCGATCAACACCGACCGAAAGCGGCGCTCAGGATGGCCGAGAGCTTCCACCAGCGCCCGCATCTCCTCCAGGCGAAATTTGTGCCGCGGCTGCCCGGGCGCGCTGTGGAGCTCGCCGGCGCGGGCGTGCAGGCTCTCAATCGCAGCCGCGTAGGACATGGTTCGATTCTACCGGCGCGCGGGACAGGGGGAAATCCGGCCCGAAGCCGCGTGCCCAGGCGCGTTTCCGACGGGTTCGGGGCGGTTGACCGGCAGCGGCAACTGCCGATAAACTAAGTCAGTTCGGCGATTCCGCCCGTCCCGTGTATCTGTGGGACCCCCCCTTGAGTGGGTTAGCCCGCCAGGGAACGCATGGCAATCCGCCCAGCACAAAGTGCAAGGCTGCGCCCGCCGCATCCGGTGTGAATCTCCGCGGGCGTTGGAGGATATATGTACGCGGTGATCCGCACAGGTGGCAAGCAATATCGGGTCGCTCCCGGCGACGTGGTCAGGGTGGAAAGCCTGACCGCCGGCGACGACGGCGCGGTGGAATTCGGCGAAGTTCTGGCCTTCTCGAAGGAGTCCGGCTCGCTGGTCAAGCCGCAGTCAGCCAGGGTTCTGGGCACGGTGGTGGGCGAAGGCCGCAGCGACAAGATTCTGGTCTTCCACTTCAAGCGGAAGAAGCAGTACAAGAAGCTGCAGGGGCATCGGCAGAACTACACCCAGGTGCGCATCCGCGAAATCCAGGTGGACGGCAACAGCTACACGGCATAACGCAGCCGCCGGCAGTCAGCAGTTAGCGAGAGAGCTAACCGCTGGCAGCTGGCAGCTGGAGGCTGAAGATATGGCACACAAAAAAGGATTAGGCAGCTCGAAGAACGGCCGCGACTCCAACGCACAGCGGCTGGGCGTGAAAATTTTCGCCGGACAGACGGTCACCGGCGGGTCGATCATCGTGCGGCAGCGCGGAACGAAGCTGAAGCCGGGTCTGAACGTGGGGCGCGGCAGCGACGATACGCTCTTCGCGAAGGTCGACGGGCGGGTGAAGTTCATCGACCGCGGACGCACGGGACGTTTTGTCGCCGTGGAGCCAGTCGCCGCGGAATAAGTTCGTACCACCTCCTCAGGTAAAGGGCCGGATCCTGCGCAACCGGCCCTTGTTTTTTCCGGCCCTTGCGGGCGGCAGTATTTTCCGGGCGAGAACCCGCTGGGCCTGCATCTGCACGTGCCCGCTCTCGGGAACAGCGATTACGAGATCATTGGGGTTGTCGGCGACACGCTGTACCAGGTGGGCAGCCAGATAAGCCGATGATGTACGGTTCCGTGCTCCTGGCGGGAACTCAGGTGGGCGGCCTGACGCTGGTGGTGCGGACGGCATCGGACGCCGCCGGCGTTTTCGGTTTCGGTGCAGAAGATCATCGCGCAGCTCGATCCGCAACTGCCGGTTTCCGATGTGCTGACCATGCAGCAGATGCTCGCGCAGCCGCTGGGGAACCAGAGCCTGAGCGCCAGCCTGGTGCTGGCCTTCGCGCTGCTGTCTCTGCTGCTGGCCTCGGTGGGCCTCTATGGAGTGCTCTCGTACCTGACGACGCAGCGCACGTCGGAGATCGGCGTGCGCCTCGCGCTGGGCGCGCCGCGCGAGCAGGTGGTGCGACCGATGGTGGGCACCGGGCTGCGACCCTCGCTGTACGGGCTGGGACCTGGGCTGGCCGCGAGCGTGGGGGCCGTGCGGCTGATCGAGTCGATGCTGTACGCAACGCAGCCGCTCGATCCAGCCGTGTTTGCCCTGGTTGCGGTGATGTTGCTGGCGGTAGCGGCGCTGGCGTGCCTCATTCCGGCGTGGCGGGCGTCGCGGATCGATCCGATCCAGGCGCTGCGGATCGAGTCAGGCCTCCGGGAGGATTTGCCGGGGACTAGCCAGCCCCATACAATCGGAGATTGCGCGGTTCGCGGAATCGCGGGGCGCGGCGGTTGAGCGATGAGCGAGCTGGCAGAGGACAATCCGCAGACGGAGCCGGTCCCGGCGGCGTGGCAGAAGACGGAGCTGGCGCGGCACGGGCAGCGGCCCGATCCGTACGCGTTTATCGAGCGCCTGTTCACGGACTTCTCGGAGCTGCACGGGGATCGGGCCTTCGGCGACGATCCGGCGATGATCTGCGGGATGGCGCGGTTCGAAGGCGAAGAGGTGATGGTGATCGCCAACCTGAAGGGGCGGTCGACCAGGGAGAAGGTGCAGCGGCGGTTCGGCATGCCCGATCCGGAAGGCTACCGGAAGGCGCTGCGGGCGATGCAGTTCGCGGAGAAGTTCCGGCGGCCGGTGATGACGCTGATCGACCTGATGGGCGCGAATCCGGGACTGGGCGCGGAGGAGCGCGGGCAGGCAGAGGCGATTGCCCGGAATTTGCGGGAGATGTCGCGGCTGCGGGTGCCGACGATTGCGACGATTACCGGCGAAGGCGGATCGGGCGGCGCGCTGGGACTGGCAGTGACGGACCGGGTACTGATGATGGAGAAGGCAATCTACTCCGTGATTTCGCCGGAGGCGTGCGCCTCGATTATGTGGCGGGACTCAGCCAGGCGCGTGGAGGCAGCGGTGGCGCTGAAGGCGACTGCCGACGACGTGAAGTCGCTGGGATGTGTGGATGACATTGTGCCGGAGCCGGAGGGCGGCGCGCATACCGATCCGGCAGCGGCAGCGGCGCTGCTCAGGGTGAGGCTGAGCCTGCATCTGAACGAGCTGAAGGCGATGCCGCTGGAAGAACTGCTGCAGCGGAGATACGAGAAGTTCCGGAACATTGCGCAGTTCTACAGGACGGTGGTTAGCCGGTAGCCAGTAGCCTCGAGCGACTGCGGCGACGCCGGAGATTGTGCAATTCGGGCTGTTCCTCCCATGCAGGTTCTGCTGGTTCAATGTGACAATCGGATAGCGAACGGCCAGTGCCGAATCTTCGGAGCGATAGCGTGACATTTGCGGAGCGATTGCGGGCGCTGGGTTGGTTTTTGCTGGGCGCGGCGTGGTTTCTGTTCGCAGACCTGGTGTCGTTCCGGGCAGCCAACGGGATCACAGAAGGCGATCTGCAGGACCCGCTGTACCGGATTTTTTTGTTGTTTCTGTTAATTCTGGGCTACCGAACGATGAGCCGCGTGGGCCAGCCGCGAAAGAGCGGGGCAAGAGCCACGGGGCTGGCGGTGCGGCCGGGGTGGGGACGGGAATGGGCGCTGGGCGCTGCGCTGGGATGGGGCGGCGTGGTGGCGTGCGTGCTGCCGGCGGCGCTGATCGGGGGACTGGTGGTGCGGGCGTTCACCAATCCGCATCAGTTCTGGATGATCGCGGTGGACGTGGTGGCGCTGGGCGCGGGGACGCTGGCAATTGAGGCCGCGTTTCGCGGGTATCCGTTCCAGCGGCTGACGGAGGCGATGGGGTCGGCGGTGGCGACACTGTTCCAGGCGGTGGTCTACGCGCTGTGGTGGACGCGGCAGGCTCCCGCAACCGCGGCGATGCTGCTGACGGCGTTCCTGCTGGGGTGGGCGCTGGCGCTGGGCGCGCTGCGGACGCGCGCGCTGTGGGTGAGCTGGGGGCTGCACTTTGCGTGGGCGGCGGCGATCGGGATCCTGTTCGGGCTGCCGCTGGCGGGGCCGCTGAGCTACTCGCCGGTGATTGTGACGAACAGCCATGGGCCGACGTGGGTGACGGGCGACGGACAAGGCCCGGAGAGCAGCCTTTTCGGGGTGCTGGCGGCGGCGGCGCTGGTGATTGCCGTGATGTGGGGGACCAGCGATCTGAAGTATAAATTCGGGTTCGATGAGATTGTGCCGGGAGGGATTCCAGTGGATCTGGACGCGGCCGCGCGGCAGCAGCATGAGGCGGCGATGGCGCAGGCGGAGCCGGCAGAGCCGAAGCTGGTGCAGATACTGCCCGCGCCGGGAGCAAGCGTCATGGAACCAGGCGGAGCCGCGGAAGAGGAGCGGCCGGAGCCGGAGTCGACATAAAGCCTGCTGAGACGCGGTTACTCGTTGTAGTGCAGGAGGCTGAAGACGTCGAAATCCTTCAGGCGGTCGCGGCCTTTGAGGAAGTCGAGCTCGACGGCGAAGCCGAGGCCGGCGATTTCTCCGCCCAGCTGCTGGACCAGCTTGATGGTGGCTTCCATGGTACCGCCGGTGGCGAGGAGATCGTCGACGAGGACGACGCGCTGGCCAGGCTCGATGGCGTCGACGTGGATTTCCAGCGTGTCGGAGCCGTATTCGAGGTCGTAGGTGACGCGGGCGGTGGGGCCGGGCAGCTTGTGCGGCTTGCGGACGGGGACGAATCCGGCGTTGAGGCGGTAGGCGAGCGCGGGACCGAAGATGAAGCCGCGGGCCTCGATGCCGAGGACCAGGTCGATATCCTTGTCGATGTAGTACTGCGCGAGGGCATCGATGAGGGCGGCGAAACCTTTGGGGTCCTTGAGCAGGGTGGTGATGTCGTAGAAGAGGATGCCGGGCTTGGGGAAGTCGGGAACGGTGCGAATGAGGGCTTTGAGCGGCTCGCAGTCAGTGGTGCAGGGGGTCATGGTCTTACCAGGCTCCTTCAATGGAAAACGCTCCGAGGCTTTCGCCTTCCTTCGGGTCCAGCTCGTGCTCGATGACGGCGTCGACCCGGCTGCCGCGGGGTCCGCGGCGAAGGGTCTGCCGCAGCCCATCCAGCGAGGTCGGATCGCCTGCGGCCACGACTTCGACGTGGCCATCTTCGGTGTTGCGCACCCACCCGTTGAGCTGGAGGGCGGCGGCTTCGCGCTGGACGAACCAGCGAAATCCCACGCCCTGCACGCGCCCGCGGACGAGAAAGTGGCAAACCATGGAAACAGGGTCAGTGTTTCAAATTGAAAGGCGGCGCGCAACCGGCGGTGACCATCCGGGTTCGTGCTGAGAAGCGGTTGGTTGGGGCCGCGCAGGCGCAACCTATAATCGAAGCAGTCTACGGCGGCAAGGGACTCCGCGCGGCAGGGCTCCGCCTTGAATCTATGCAGCGCGATTTTCGATTCACGATGCAGTCTGCGCCGCCCTTCCGGGCGAAAACCATTTGTGCTTTGGGCGCGGCTCTGCTGCTGTTCAGTGCGGGGCCGATGGTGCGGGCTTCGTCCAGCGTGGCGGCCTTTGCGCGGGCGCAGCACCTCCGCGAGCGGCTGGAGCGGCGGCCGCAGCGCGAGCGCACGCGGACGGAGTACGAGCGCGTGCTGGACGCGTATCGCGCGATCTACCACCGTAATCCCGCCGCGGCGAAGGCGGATGCCTCGATTATGGCGGTGGCCGATCTGCTGGCCGAAGAGGGCCATGTCTTCCACGACGGGACGCGGTATCGGGACGCGATTGGGCAGTATGAGTTTCTGCGCACGCAGTATCCGGCGAGCCCCTGGCGCGCGGGCGCGCTGCTGACGGAAGGGGAAATCTGGCAGCGGGACCTGGGCAACGCGAGACGCGCGCGGGCGGCGTATCTGGAATTTCTGCGGCTGTATCCGCGGAGCGATCTGGCGGGAGAAGTGCGTGTGGATTTGCGGGATCTGCGGCGGCAGCGGACCCTGCCCGGCGGCAAGGTTCCGAGAGAGTTTGCGCGAATCAGAGAAGCGCCTGCGGCGCGAAGCGAGCAACCTGTTGTGTCTCGGGGGGAGCAGCCAGTCGCAGTGCGGACGGAGCAGCCGGGCGTGGTTGAGACGGAGCGGCCAACCGTGATCCGAGCTGTGGCGCGGCGTTCCGCAAACACGCCGGTGATTGAGGAGCGCGTCCCGTCGGTTCGCGGGCGAGTGCCGCTGATTACCGGGATTCGGCACTGGTCGACGCCGGTGTACACGAGGGTGGCGATCGATCTGCAAAAGGAAGTGCAATACGAGGCGGTGCGGGTGCCGCATCCGGATCGCATCTACTTCGACCTGTATGGCGCGCGGCTGGCACCGGGGCTGCTGGGGCGTCGGGACGATGTGACGGACGACGGGTTCCTGAAGAGCATCCGCGTGGCGCAGTTTTCCGGCGACGTAACGCGGATCGTGCTCAGCGTCAACAGCCTCAGCGACTACTCGGCGTTCTTCCTGCCGGACCCGCCGCGGCTGATCATCGATGTGCATGGGCGGAGGGGCGCACCAGCGGCGACCGAAGCGGTGCGCAGCGCCTTTCCTGGGGTAGCTCCTGCGGTGCGCGCGCAGCCGCGGCAAACGGTGCAGACCGGCGTGTTTCCCGGGAGGGACAGCGACGTGCAGCGGTTGAGCAGCCAGCCTGATCAGGTGAGGGCAACGCCGGAGCCTACCATGGAGCCGGTGGCCGATGCGGTGGCCGGGACAACGCCGGCAGCGCAGCCGGAGACGTGGCGACATCCCGCGCGGCGGCACGCTTTTGCATCTGCGAGCTCGAACAGGACCGCACCGGGCATGCCGGAGACGTCAGCCGCAACGCCGACGGCGCGACCGGCGATGGAGACGGTTCCCGCGCAGGCCGGAGTGCCCACGTCGATGGTGCGGGAGCTGGGGTTGAAGATCAATCGCATCGTCATCGATCCGGGGCATGGCGGGCACGATTCGGGAACGCTGGGGCCGGGCGGGATCGAAGAGAAGGACGTGGTGCTCGATGTGGCGCTGCGGCTGGGACGGCTGCTGCACGACCGGCTCGGCTCCGACGTGATCTACACGCGGAAGACGGACACATTCATTCCGCTGGAGACGCGGACGGCGATCGCGAACCAGGCACAGGCGGATCTGTTCATCTCTATTCACGCCAACTCGAGCTCGGACCCCACGGTGCGAGGCGTGGAGACGTACTATCTGAACTTTACGACCTCGGCGGACGCACTGGAAGTCGCGGCGCGCGAGAACGCGGTTTCCGATGAGTCGATCTACCAGCTTTCCAGTCTGGTAAAGAAGATTGCGCTCGACAGCAAAATCAACGAGTCGCGCGAGTTTGCTGCGGATGTGGACCAGAGCCTGTACGAGGGACTGGAGCGGGGTAATCCGGGTTTCCGGGACCGGGGCGCAAAAAAAGCTCCCTTTGTGGTGCTGATCGGCGCGAACATGCCGTCGATCCTGGCGGAGATCTCCTTTCTTACCAATCCGGATTCCGCCGAAGAACTGCGCCAGCCGGCGTACCGGGAGCGGATTGCCGAGGCGTTGTATCGCGGGGTTGCGAAGTACGTAGCCAGCCTGAACGGCGTGCGAGTAGCGCAGGCAGGGACGCGGCCGGGGAGCTCGGAATAACCCCGGCGGTGAAACCTTCTTCCCTGGTGCGGTGTCTGTCTGGGTAGTATCTAATCCAATGATGCGAACTTCTGCCGGCGCCGTCCTGCTGGTTTCCATGCTGGCTTATGCTGCGCCCAACCCGCCGATTTTGCCCCACAGCTTTGCCGAATGGAAGGAAACTTCGGCCGCGCCCGCTGCTTCGACGAGCGCGAGTGCCGCGGCGATGCAGGAGTATGGCCTGGCGCAGGTGGTGACGGCGGAGTATGCCTCCGGCGGTAACCGACTGACGGTGCGGGCGTGGGAGTTTCACGATGCCACCGGCGCGTATGGAGCGTTCACATTCTTTCTTCAGCCGCAAATGCATGCGGAGATGATCGGCAGCGGAGGGGCAGCCGAAGGCGGACACTTCCTGCTGTGGCACGGCGAGACCGTGATCGCGGCCAACTTCTCTCGTCCATCAGGCGGCGACCAGGCAGCGCTCAACGCGCTCGCGGCGGAGCTTCCGCGCGTGGGGGGCGGGGCATCGGTACCGCCTTCGCTGCCGAACTACCTGCCGAAAGATGGGCTGGATGCAACCAGCGTGCGCTATGCCATCGGGCCTGCGGCTTACCAGCAAATGGGCGGGGAGTTGCCGGCGGGGATGATCGGCTTCAACGAAGAAGCCGAAGCCGTGACAGCGAAGTATGGACCTCGGCAGGGCACGCTGACGCTGATCCTGTATCCAACGCCGCAAATCGCGGCCAGCCACCTGAAGGCGATCGACGCGCTTGCCAGAAGCTCAGGCCTGATGACGAAGCGGAGTGGACCGCTGCTGGCGGTGGTCAGCCGCACGGATCCGCGAGCGAAGCAACTGCTGGGTGCGGTGCGGTTCAACGACGTGGTGGTGATGGACCGGCCGGAAGGCTACGTGAACGAAGCAGCGAGGGTGGCGCAACTGCTGATCGGTATCGCGTCGCTCACGGGAATTTTGGTCCTCGCTGCTCTGCTGGTGGCGCTGTTTCTGGGCGGAGGTCGTGCGCTGGTGCGCAAAATCCAGGGTAAGCCGATCTCTTCGCTGAGCGACGAGGAGTTCATCTCGCTGAATCTGGGGCGGTGAGGGGAAGGCGAGCGGCCGATTTTTGATCCCCCGGACGTGCTATGGTCCCACAAACGTGGGATTTACGAAGAAGGTTCGCCGCCTCTTTGGCGAATATAAGGCGAATCTAGCAAAATGCTCGTTTGTGACGGTGAGACCTTGCTAAATCCATGCAAAATCAGCGAATTACAATCGGGCAGATTTTACCTTGACACCCTTTCTGCCCAACCATACTATTGCGCCAGAAAGTTCTGATGGCTTTGCCTCCGTTGGAACTATTCTCCCTGAAGGAAAGGCTGCCTGTTGCCGGGCGGCCTTTTCTCATTTCCAGGAGAGTTTATCTGGCTGGTTTGGCTTCGCTTTCCGGGGACAAAACGGAGTCGGTCCACTGTGCGCCGCAGATGTCGCAGCGCCAGGTATTCGCGGGATCGACACCGAGGAGCACCGGATCGGAAGCGCCGCACCTGGGGCAGACAGGCGGAATGAAGTCATCCTCCTTCACCTTCGACTGAACGATGATGTCCTGCGGGATGGGACGCTCGGCGAGGACACGCGCTTCGTCGAGCTGATCGGCGGCAACGAGCACGCGCGGTCCGGTGAGATCCAGGTCGCCGGAGGACGCTTCGATCCAGCTCTCGATGCCGGCGCGTTTCAGGACCTCGGAGATTTGCCAGGCATGTTCCTGGTCGGGGCATTCGCAGAGCAATGTTTTCCAGGTGTACTCGTGTGGCAGCGAGCCGTCGCCGACATCAGTACGGGCGGATGGTTGTGGCGAGGGAGCTGCGGCGATCGGCGACCAGCCGAAGATGAGACGGTCCCGTTTTTCTTGCGGCGCGACCGGTTCGGGCAGACGGCGCTTGCGTAGCTCGTCGCGCAGAACCTGCTGCGCGGTTTCAGTGAGGGCGGCGAAGTCCTCCGACAGCTCGAGGAGTTCCTCATCCGTTTTTTCCGCGTAGAGGCGGGTGAGGCGCTGCCACTCGTCGGCGAAATGAGGCTGCATCGCCAGCAGTATATAAGGATGGGGACCGACGCGGTGGTACGGCAGCGTGGGTAAGGGCAGGCAAAGGACAGCAAAGTGGTAACCAATGCCAGATTTGGCTTGACGGTATTCCGGGTTTGTATTGCATTGATTGCATGAGGATGCCGGGGCGAAGGTCCTGAACGAAGGCAAACGGATTCCAGTGATTGCGTCGCCGGCGCGGGATTTCTGGAGGGTGGGAGGCCTGGTGGAGGTGACAGCATGAGTATTGTACCGCAGGAATTGGACTGGGTTTCGACAAGAGCGGCATGCAACATAGAGCAGGTTTTCGATGAACTCTGCCTCGGCATTCAGAAAGACATAGAGGCTATCAACCACGCAAAAGGAGTCAGTGAAGAGGACAAGTTTGCCGCGAACATGACCAACAAGACGATCGTGGTCGCGCAGTCTGGCCGGATGCCGAGAATTGTGGTGAAGATTGGGATTGTGGGGGAGTCGATCGTAGTAGCCGATGCCGCAACTGTAACTCAGTGGCAGGCACACGTCGCCGTCAATGATGCGGGCCGCTGCACTCTCAGACTCGAAGACAGAACAGAACTGGAGCAGTGGCAGTTTCGCCAGAAAGCGTTACAACGACTGTTTTTCGGAGACTGATCGGGCGGGCGTGGCGGCTTTACGGTCGCTGGAGGGAACGATAAAATCAGCAAAGCGAAGGCCGACGTAGCTCAGTTGGTAGAGCAGCCGATTCGTAATCGGCAGGTCACCGGTTCAAGTCCGGTCGTCGGCTCCATACGGGCCTTCGCCAACCCCGTCCAGGATCATCCGACGCGGCCGGCCGCAGCGCGGAGTGAGGCGAAGAGCGCTTCGGCCTCCGCCATGCCAGCGCCGGACTTTGCGGAGACTTCGAGAATCTTCATGCCGGGGCGAACGCTGAGAATACTGCGCCGCGCGGCTTCGCGGTCGAACTCAGCGGCGGCGGCGAGGTCGATCTTGGTGATCATGGCGACGTCGGCGGTGTTGAAGATGGTGGGGTACTTGAGCGGCTTGTCTTCGCCCTCGGTGGCGGAGAGGAGCACGACGCGCATCTGCTCGCCGAGGTCGTAGCTGGACGGGCAGACGAGATTGCCGACGTTTTCGATGAACAGGAAATCCAGATCTTCGAGGGTCCAGCCCTCGAGCGCGGCGGCGATCATCTTCGCGTCGAGATGACAGACCGTCCCGGTGGTGATCTGGCGCACCCGGGGACAGGCGCGCTGCAGCCGAACAGCGTCGTTCTGTGTGGCGAGGTCGCCGACGAGGGCGGCGAGGCGATGGCGGGCGGCTAGGCGCGCCATGAGTTTCTCGAGGAAGGTGGTTTTGCCCGAGCCGGGGCTGGAGACGAAGCTCACGACGGTGACGCCGGCGCTCTGAAAGCCTTCGCGCAACTGGCGGGCGAGGATGTCGTTCTCCTTCAGGATGTTGGCGCGGACTTCAATCAGGCGAGGTTGTGCGGTCATTCGTCGATCTCCAGCGAAGCAAGCTGCAATTCGCGTCCCTCAAGAATCTCCTGCTCGGGGGCGACGCAGCGCGGGCAGAGGATGGAGTGAATCTCCGCAGCGTGCGTGCTGCCGCAGACGGGACAGCGGACGCGGAGGGCAACGCTTTCGATTTGGAGGGTGGTGGATTCCAGCGGGGTCCCGGTGCGCGCAATCTCCCAGGCGAAACGCAGCGCTTCGCAGTCCACGCCGGAGAGGACGCCGATGCGGACCTGAGCAGAGCGCACCGTGCCGGGGTGCTGCGCAGCTACCTGCTCGATCTGCTCGATCATGCTGAGCGCGATGGAAAGCTCATGCATTGGGCGGCCTCAGCAAATTCTCGGCAACTGCTCGCCGAAGAAGACGTCGATCACGCGCGTTCCGCCGACGGGGGTTTTCACGAGCACGGCGTACTTCATCGCGGGCCTCCGGCAGGTTCAGGGGCGAAAGGCGCATCGAGTTCACCAAGGGCGTCGATCTGGGCGAGGGCTTCGTAGGTGCGGCGCGCCTCTTCCTCGTCAACGCGGCTGATGGCGAAGCCCACATGGACCAGCACGTAATCGCCGACGCACGTCTCCGGCACGTAGTCGAGGCAGGCCTCTCGCGTGACGCCGCCGAACTGCACGCGGGCCATGTGCATGCCCTCCTGGGCGACGATCTCAACCACTTTGCCGGGGATTGCGAGACACATGGGCGGGCTCCTGGGTGCGGCCGAGCGCCGGGCTCCGCCGGGGCCCGTGCGGAAACTATGATAGTCCGCAGGTGAGGGCGGCAGCCGGTGATATCTGTCACATCCTGCGAAGAACCCTATAGAAGTCGCTTTCTGATCTCATGCGGGTCAATCGGCGAGATGGCTGGCCATCCATCCTTCCGAAGGGAATATGGCCTTTCCCTCGACAGAAGGTCCGCAAGGGAGGGCCGCTCATCGGCCGGTGTTTCCGCTGTCGCGCCACCAGGAGATTCGGTGGGCGATTTTTCCTTTTGAAGCGATTCAGAGTCACCTTCCGGCAGACTTCCCGCCCAGGAAGGCCGCTCAGCGACTGGGTTTTCCGGGGGCGTTGCAGCGTGGTTGCCTTCTTCGTCCGGAATCGACTCGCTGCTTACAGGGACAACCGTCAGGGCCTGGCGCAGAAGTGCTTCCAGGACCTGCAAAGATGCTCTTTTTGCTGTTAGCCGACTTACCTCCGCGTCAAGCTCCTGAATTCCGGCCCTCACCTCGGCCGCAGCCTGTTCAAACACGCGGTATTCCATTTCCGCTCAGTCAACCACGTGGAGTGTAGCACGATATGGGGTGAGGCCTGTGGCCTGCGGGAGGCGCTGCGCAAGAGGCTGCAAACCATCACGGAACCTGCAGCAGGTCCGCCCACCCCTGGACAGGATGGGTGCCGGGCGGGTTCACTTCGCCATGGACGTCAGACGCCGCCACGGCGATGCATGGTCGTTCCTGAAGGGTGTACGGCGCATCTTCGTCAGTTCTCTCGAGACGATCCGGGTCGCCGCCAGCGACAGGCGGGCATCGCGCTCAAGAAGCTCAATTGCCCGGCGATGCGGAACAAAGCCTAATTCTGTATCTTCGGCCGCGCGGGCGGACAGGCAATATTCCCCCTTAAACGCGGCGGGTAGGCCTACAAGGTTACCAGGGCCTGCGAAATCCAGTTGCAGGACGTTCTCACCGGCACACCACTCCAGCGCAAGCCGCCCGGAGCGAACGACATAGACGGCGGATACCGGATCGCCGCGCCGAAACAGAATGGTTCCCGCTTTGATGGCGCAACAAGTGGCATTACTGTCAACGACCGCAACCAATTCGGAAGACATCGGCATCGACCTCCGTCAGCCCAGCAGTTCAGGATGCTCCCGGACGAAGTTCAGCATCTCGTTCGTGATTGCGTGCCAGAGGACGCCATACTCGACGGAATTCAGCGTTTCGCCTGCCTCTACCTTTGCTTCGACATCGAGAACCAGTGGATTCACAGGTGTGACAGCACAGATGCTGCGCAACTCTGCCAGATGCTCCCTGTTAACCTTTGCTTCGGTCCCGGCTGAAGCAATCGCTGTGGTGCTCATTCGTTCTCCGTTTCTGACCTGGCTGCGAATGAGCTGAGAGTAACGGAGTCAGCGGACCGAAGCACATACCACGAAAGTGGTTGCGACGGCTCACGCGAAAGGTCTAATGGCGGCGGCCCGTCTCCCCCGCCTCGCAGGTGCACGGCGGGCATTGCCGAGTCCTCCTGCGCCTCAGCATCTCCTGTGTCACGGTAAAGGCCAGCGAGCAGCTCCTGCACGGCCGGGAGTTACGGGCTTTCAGACCGGAGAGCAGGAAGACACAGACGTGTTCCGGCGAAGAATCACGCCACAGACCAACAATCCCAGCAGGAATAACGTGATGGCCGAAACCAGCATATCGGCAGTGAAGTGCACGATCGGCCGAATTTGCAGGTGGATCCCGTTTATGAGCCAGGAGCGGAGGGCGCCACCGAGCGCAGCAGGAACCGTCAGGGCGGCCACGAAGGCGCGCCTGTGCGCGGCATCCATTGGCTGGGTGACCAGCGCGGCCGAGGGCGTGGAGACGCGGTACCAGTGCCAAATCCAGACAGCAACCAGTGCAAGGCCGAACACGCTGCTCGCGTACTCCAGCAACGTGTACATCGGCATTCCGCCGGTGACCGGCAAATCAACCCACCTCCGCAGAAAGGCCCAGTTCTGACAGATCCAGGAGTTGTCGTGAGTGAACGCGTCCCACAGAAGGTGCGTTGTCGTCCCGGTCAGGATGGAAAGAACAATCAACGAGAGACGCTCTGGCGGCCAGAACCCGAAGGTATCCACGCTGGTCGTGAGCCTGCGCCGAACTCCGGATGGGAAAAACATCAACATGGGCTGCTTGATGAAGGCGTGAAAGATCCAGAGAGCGACAATTGCCAGCGGCAAATCCAGCACAAACATACCGACAATCGTGTGGCTGAAGGCCACGTGGCGGGACAAGAGGAGGAAGTGAGGAAAGTCGGGCACAAAGCATCCCGTCACAATTGCCGACATGATCAGGCGCGTTCGTCGAAACGGGATGGCAGCGGCGGCGTGCGACAGGGTGAACGGCATGGTGCTCCTGACCTAGGAGAGCACACCAGAGGCTGCAAATAAACTCCAAAATGGCTTCGCGGCCGGTCCTCAGCGGCAGCAAAGCGCCCCGTCCCGCAAAAAAATGGAGAGGATTTCCCTCTGCGGGCCGTTATTGTCCCGCGACCCGCGACTGGTTGTCAGCGTTCCAGCCCTTCGCCCGCTCGACGGCGTCATGCCAGCGGGCGTAGCGGGCGTTCATTTGCTCGCGGTCGGCGCTGGGCGTGAAGACCGCGCCCGCGCGCGTTTCGGCAATTTCATCGATGCTGGACCAGAAGCCGGTAGCGAGGCCGGCGAGATACGCCGCGCCCTGGGCGGTCGACTCCAGCATGGCCGGGCGATGCACCGGGATGCCGAGCAGATCCGCCTGGAACTGCATGAGCAGATCGTTGGCTGCCGCGCCGCCATCGACGCGCAGCTCACGGCAGGGAATGCCGGTATCCGCATCCATGGCGCGCAGCACGTCGGCCACCTGGAAGGCGATGCTCTCAATCGCGGCGCGGGCGACGTGCCCGATCTGGGTGCTGCGGCGGATGCCAATCATCATGCCGGCGGCGTAGGGGTCCCAGTGCGGTGCGCCGAGGCCGGTGAAGGCCGGGACGAGCACCACGCCATCGCTGTCAGGCACGGTGGCAGCCACCGTTTCGACGTCGGGCGCGCAGGAAATGAAACGCATGTTGTCGCGCAGCCACTGCACCACCGCGCCGCCGATGAAGATACTGCCTTCCAGAGCGTAGCGCAGCCTGCGATGCGCGCTGCATGCGAGCGTGGTGAGCAGACGCTGCTGCGAGAGGCGGATGCAGTCGCCGATGTTTTCCAGCAGAAAGCAGCCGGTGCCGTAGGTGCATTTGGCTTCGCCGGGCCGGACGCAGAGCTGACCGAAGAGAGCCGCCTGCTGGTCGCCCGCGATGCCGGCGATCTCCACTCCGGCGGGGCCGAGCGGCGCGGTAACACGGCCGATTCGCTCGCTGGACCAGACCACCTCGGGAAGAATCTTGCGCGGAACGCCGAAGATGCGAAGCAGATCGTCATCCCAGCGGTCTTCCACGACGTTATAGAGGAGGGTGCGGGAGGCGTTGGTTCGGTCGGTGACGTGGCGCGTGCCGCCGGTGAGATTCCAGACCAGCCACGTGTCCACGGTGCCAAAGGCGAGGCACCCGCGCTCGGCCCGCTCGCGCGCGCCCTCGACGTGGTCGAGGATCCAGGAGACTTTCGTGGCGGAAAAGTAGGGATCGAGGAGCAGCCCGGTCTTGCGCCGGACGGTCTCCTCGACGCCTTCCGCCCGGAGCCGGTCGCACAGCGACGAAGTGCGGCGATCCTGCCAGACAATGGCGTTATAGACAGGCTTGCCAGTGCGGCGATCCCAGATGATGGCGGTTTCACGCTGGTTGCCGATGCCGAGCGCGATGACATCGCGCGGGCCGGCGCCGGCTTTGCCGAGCGCTTCCACAGCGGCGCTGAGCTGCGAGGTCAGCAGGTCGACGGGATCATGTTCCACCCAGCCGGGTGCGGGGAAAATCTGAGGGAACTCATGCTGCGCGACAGCGGCGATTTGCCCCTTCTGGTCGAAGAGGATGGCGCGCGAGCTGGTCGTTCCCTGATCGAGCGCGAGCACGTACTGCATGGCCGGCCACCCCCGAGGCATGCTGTTCCGGCTCAGCTTCTGGGCGATGCCGCCGGAAGAGATGCTCTACGATAGCAGCCCTTTGACGACTTCGGGAGCTGATTTCAGGGCGGCGTCGAGTTGGCTTGCATCCTTGCCGCCGGCTTCCGCCATGTCGGGACGCCCGCCGCCGGAGCCGCCGACGAGCTTCGCGATCTGCCCGACGACTTTACCGGCCTGCACTTTTCCGGTGAGGTCTTTGGTGACGCCGACGATGAGGGCGACTTTGCCGTCCTCCTGCGCGCCGCCAAGGACCACGACGCAGGAGCCCAGCCTGCTGCGAAGATTGTCAACGAGGGTGCGCATCTGGCCGCGGTCGAGCGCATCGACGCGCTGGGCGAGGACCCTGATGCCTGCGACCTCGACGGCCTGGTCGGCCGCGCCCGAGACGCGCGAGGCGGCGGACTTCATGCGCGCCTCGTCCAGTTCGCGGCGGAGCTTTTTCATCTCGTCTTCCTGGGCGGCGAGGCGCTGACGAAGGGCTTCGGCGGGGGCGAGGTCCGCGCTGGGCGCGAGCTGCGAGGCCAGTTGCGCCACCTGATAGTCGCGGCGGAACTCATTGAGCGCGCCGAGGCCGGTGACGGCTTCCACGCGGCGGACGCCGGAGGAGACGGAGCCTTCGCCGAGCAGCTTGACTACACCGATTTCGCCCGTCGCCCCGGTGTGCGTGCCGCCGCAAAGCTCGGTGGAGAAGTCGCCGATGCGGACCACGCGGACCTTTTCGCCGTACTTTTCGCCGAAGAGCGCCATGGCGTGGTACTCATTGACGGCCACGTCGATGGGCACGTCTTCGAGGGTCTCAACTTTGGTGTTGCGGAGGGTCTGGCTGTTGACGATGTTTTCGATGTCCTGGAGTTCTTCGTCGGCGATGGCGGAGAAGTGCGAGAAGTCGAAGCGGAGGCGGGCGGGCTCGACGAGCGAGCCGGCCTGCCTGACGTGGGTGCCGAGGACCTCGCGCAGAGCCGCGTGGAGCAGATGCGTAGCGGTGTGATTGCGGCGGATGGCGTTGCGGAACTGCTCATCCACAACAGTATCGACGCGGTCGCCGACGCGGAGCGGCTGGCGGAGGATCGCGCGATGGGCGAAGACGCCCTGCACGGGCCTGGTACAGCCGGAGATGTCAGCGACGACGGAGTTGTGGTCGTCGGACATGAGCCAGCCGGTATCGCCGATCTGGCCGCCGGAGTCGGCGTAGAAGCTGGTGCGGTCGAGGACGATCTCGACGGCATCGCCGGGAGCGGCAGCAGGAACGCCCTGGCCGTCTTTGACTATGGCGAGGACTTCGGCGCCGTCGGTGCGGAGCTGGCGGTAACCTTCGAAGGCGGTCTTCGGCAATTCGCGGAAGGCGGGGCTGGCGGATTTTTGCGAGCCACCTTTCCAGGAGGCGCGGGCGCGAGCCTGTTCTTCAGCGCGAGCCTGCTCGAATCCCTCGAGGTCGAAGTGGATGCCGGCGTCGCGAGCCGCGTCCATCATGAAGTCGAGAGGGAGGCCGTAGGTTTCGTAGAGGTGGAAAGATTCGGTGCCCGCAATTGTCACTTTGGGCTGTGGCGATAAATGCGAGAGGTACTCGGCCCCGATCTTCTCCTGAAAAGCGCGATCGCTAAGATCGATTTTGCCGCCTTCCGCTGATGCGTGTAACAGATCTTTGAGAGACGGGTGGCTGGGATTCGCTCGGACCCATTCCTCCATCGCCTTCCATCTCGAAATTCGTTCCAGCTCATTCCAGTGGATAAGCCCAACCGCCAGAACACGGGCGAATTGGTGCTCTTCGGCCTCGACGACCCCGGCGATGCGATCGGCGGATTCCTTCAACTCCGGGTAAGCGTCCTGCATTTCGTCGCGGACGGCGCAGACCATCTGGCACATGAAGGGGTTTTCCTGGCCGAGGAGGCGTCCGTGGCGGATGCCGCGGCGGAGGATTTTGCGGAGGACGTAACCGCGGCCTTCGTTGGAAGGCAGAACGCCGTCGGAGATGAGGAAGGTCGAGGCGCGGGCGTGGTCGGCGATGATGCGGAGGGAGGCGTTGTTCGTCAGTTCGTCAACCAGTGAGCTCGGGCCCGCCTGAGTGGCTGATTCCTCACCCCGAATGAGCTGCGGCGCCTCCAATTCTGTGGGCACCTTGCATAGCTCGGCGGCTCTTTTAATCAGCGGTTCAAACAGGTCCGTCTCAAAATTCGAGACCACGCCTTCCAGCACCGCGGCGACGCGTTCGAGGCCCATGCCGGTGTCGATGGAGGGTTTGGGCAGCAGGTTCAGCTGGCCCTGGGCGCTGCGGTCGAACTGCATGAAGACGAGGTTCCAGATTTCGACATAGCGGGCTTCGTCCTGGCCGAAGGGAAGGTCGAGCTCTTTGCCGTCGGGACCGACGGTGTCCGAGGCCTCGATGCCCATGTCGTAGAAGATCTCCGAGCAGGGACCGCAGGGGCCGGTGTCGCCCATCTGCCAGAAGTTGTCCTTCATGCCGTACTCGTGGATGCGCTCGGCGGGGACGTGCTCCAGCCAGAGCTTGTACGCTTCTTCGTCGCGCGGGACACCATTCTCGCCCCTGAAAATCGTCACGTACAGGTTGTCTTTCGAGATCTCAAAGCAGCCTTTGTCGCGAGGGCCGGTGACCAGCTCCCAGGCGTACGCGATGGCGTCCTTCTTGAAGTAGTCGCCGAAGGAGAAGTTGCCGAGCATCTCGAAGAAGGTGTGGTGGCGGCGGGTGAAGCCGACGTTTTCAAGGTCGTTGTGCTTGCCGCCGGCGCGGACGCACTTCTGCGAGCTGGTCGCGCGGGAATAGTCGCGGCGCTCGAGGCCGAGGAAGACGTCCTTGAACTGGTTCATGCCCGCGTTGGTGAAGAGCAGCGTGGGATCGCTGGCGGGGACGAGCGAGGAGGAATGGACGCGGCGGTGGCCCTTCGACTCGAAGAAGCTCAGGAAGGCCTCGCGGATCTCCGAGCCGGTCCAGGGGCGGGTCTGCGAGCGGGTTTTCGTGCTGGAAGACATATCAGAAACAAGTTTACAGAGCACAGAGATCGGGGCACAGAGCTCAGACCGCTGGGAGGGCCCAACTGCCGGCGGCGAAGCAGATTTTCATCCCGCTTGCCTGCCCTGTGCTGCTGCACTTTCGCTCAAAACTTCTCAGGTCTGTTCAGGAGGCGTCAGATCAAGTCCGGTGAATCCATCACTCTGCTCGGGCCGGGCGAGGGCGATATTGTCAACTTCTTCGGCTCCCGGTTTGTCTTCAAGGTGCGCAGCCATCAGACGGGGCGGGCCTTCAGCCTGTTCGAGACGGATTTGCCCCCCAGGAGCGGCCCTCCGAAGATGCACACCCATCCGACGGCGGAGACGTTCCGCGTTCTCTCCGGCAAGTTCGAGTTCCACATCCTGCGCGACGGCAAGGTAGTGCAATTGCCGGCCGGACCAGGAGCTGTCGTGCACCTGCCTGGCGGAGAGCCTCATCTGTTTTGCAATGTCGGCGACGGGGTGGGCCGGCTGGAGGTCGTTCTCTCGCCCGGCGACATGGAGGGCTGTTTCCTCACGCTGGGCAGGCGTGTGGACGCGGCCTTCGAGGTGGTGACCAGCGCCCCGCCGCCGGACGTCAAACAGCTCCTCGCCGCGGGCAGGCAGTACGGCGTGGAGTTCTCCGATCCCGCGCTGTAACCGCTATCGAGCCACGGGGACGGTGTACAGGCGCTGGCGGCGTCGCGGGGAAAGCAACTGCACGGTGAGGATCATGCCGGGGATGAGGAACGCCATGGAGCCCATCACCCACATAAAAGCTCCCGCCGCGATCTGATCGGTGAGCGCGCTCAGGCCGAAGAGCCGGGGCTGCAGCGCGTAGCTGGGGTACAGCACCCGCCCGGAAAAGCACAGGAAGGCCGAGACAGCGGTATTGGCCACGTCCGCGAGCATGAGGTAGGGGATCAGGACCCAGCGATGGGCCTCTCCCCCCAGCGTGCTGGCGGCCGCGCTTACTTTGCCGTGCCGGAACGGCCATGGCGCAATCACCGGCCACCAGAGCATGAGGCTGGTGAGGAAGAAAGAGGCGTGCTCGCCGTACTCGTGAATCGTTTCGCTGGACAGAGCGAGCTCGTACATGTGGGGTATGTGCCAGCCCAGAAACGCCAGGATCCAGGCCAGCAACGCGACACGCGGACGCGTGAGGAACGCACCGATTTTGTGGGGAATGCCGCTGGCGAAGAGCGGGCGCAGTCCCCGCCGCATCAGCCCCCGCGGCAGCCCCCGAAGCATGGGCACGACCGGCGCTGCGAAAATGATCAGCGGCGGCGCCACGAACATCAGGAAGAAGTGCTGCACCATGTGCATCACCAGCAGTCGGTCGGCGAAGGCGTCGAGCGGCGAAGCCACGGCGATGAAGATGGCCGACATGCCGCCGAGAAAGCTGATGAGCCGCCAGCGCGGGAAAATATCGGGCCGCGTGCGGCGGATGCGGGCCCAGCCGCGGGTGTAAATCAGCGCCGAGACGATCAGCACCGAGGTAACCCCCCAGGGGATGTCCCACGTCGTCCACAGTGCTGATCTATCCATAAAAGCCCCGCTATTTGCTGCCGGTAACGGGCGGCGGCGATCCGTTGTGCGTGTAGATGGAGCGCAGCGCGCCGTCGTAGGCGGGCCGCTCATTGGCCGGGTGGAGCGTCTCAAGGAAGGCGACCAGGGCCTCGATCTCCGGCGGCGACAGGTTCTTGCCGAAGGCGGGCATGTTGCCGCCGCCGGTGACGACCTTGTAACGCATCTCGTCGGGGGTCATGCGGGTGGCCACGTCATCGAGAGCCGGGCCACGCTGACCGCCGACGCCACCGATCTCGTGGCAGTTGCGGCACTGCTTCGCCTGGAAGACCACGGCGCCTTCGCGCACCAGCGGCGTAGCGTTGTGCGTGTAGTGGGCAGGGACTGGATCGGAACTCCAGGCGTCCATGTGCGGGCTCCACGGAGTATGGGTGCCGAGATGAGTGAAGACTCCCCACGCGACGGCGACGAAGCTGACGGTGAGGATGGCCACGGGGCGACGGTGCCAGCTCTTTTCGCCTTCGCCGGCGACAAAGGGCAGCATGAGCAGGCCGGCGATGGCCAGGATGGGACAGATGAGGATGACCGGCGTCTCCATCTGCGGCGGCAGATAGGCCAGGATGGCGAAGATCCAGAGGAACGGGAAGTCCGGTTTGGGAGCGGTCTGGATGATAGAGGGATTGGGCATGCCGCCGGGGCCGTAGGGCCCGAAGACCAGGGCGCAGACGGCCACCGCAGCGACCACCGCGCCGGAAAAGACCAGGTCCTTCCAGAACGCGCCGGGAACAAAAGGGATGCCGTCCTCATGCGAGAGGCGGTTGTATTCAGCGACGTAGGTGGCGCGGCGAACGATGCGACCCGGCATGGGCCACTCGTTGATGCCCAGCTTCAGGACCATCCACACGTGCACCATGGCGAAGGTCAGCAGCAGGCCGGGAATCACAAAAACGTGGAGCGTGAAAAATCGCGAGAGCGTGGCCCCCGAAATGTTCGGCCCGCCCAGGAGAAAATGCACCAGCGCGCCGCCGATCAGCGGCACGCGGCTCAACATGAAAACGCCGATGCCCAGGCCCCAGTAGGCGTCCTGATCGAAGCGCAGGACCTGGCCGGTGAAGGCCATACCCAGGGTCATGAGGAGCAGGAAGACGCCAACGATCCAGGTGAGCTCGCGCGGATACTTGTAGGCGCCGAAGAGGAAGACCTGGCACATGTGGATGAAGACGATGGCGACCATGAAGTTCGATCCCCATCCGTGCAGGGCGCGAATGAACCAGCCAAGCGGTATCTGGTGGTTGAGAACGTTGAGGCTGTTCCAGGCATTGGCGGCGGTGGGCGAGTAAACCAGCGCCAGCAGAATTCCGGTGACCACCTGGACCAGGAGCAGCGTGAAGGCGGCGCTGCCGAAGACGTAGAACCAGCTTGCCGTGCTGCGCGGAACCTTGTGGAGGGCTGCGTCCTTGACGGGCCCTTCGATCTGGAGCCGGCGCTCGAACCAGTTGTAGACGGTTTTGGCGTCTCGCTTCATCCGCGGCATGGGCAGTCTCCCTCAGGATTGGGCGCCGCGATATTTACCAGTTCAGCGTGATTCGGCAACGCCGGCACATTCGCCAGCGTCGGCATCTGTCCGGCATAGATCTGGAGATTGCCCGCGAGGACTTTGTTCGGATAGGTAAAGAGCCCGCGCGTGGGCGGGCCGGAGGCTCGGGAACCATCGGCGTAGTAGACGCCGCCATGACAGGGGCACATGAACAACTGCGACTGCGGAAACCAGCGCACCGGGCAGCCAAGATGGGCGCAGTTGATGGCGAAGACCTGGAACTGCCGCTTGCCGGTGCGGCGGACGTAGCAGGGAATGTCGACCGTCTGGCCATCCCAGGGGCGACGCCAGGGATTGGTGAACGAGACCAGGCGCGTCTGGCCCATGGGGAAGTGGTCCGCGGAGCCCAGCGAAACCCAGGAGTTGTAGGCGGAATCCGGGCGTACCGGCGCGAACAGATAGCGAACGATGGGAATGGCGAGGCCGATGCCGATGAGGCCGTTCAGCGCGATCGCGGCTTTCATCAGCATCCAGCGCCGCGAGACGACGCGGGGGCCGTCGCGATCGGAGGCCAGCCCGGTGGCTCTGTCGATTTCAGGGCCGGTTCCGGGCGAATGCGGGCTGTCGCTCTGTTCAACCACGTTTATCTCCTCGAGGAAAGGGGTACGGCGGGTGCGGAAATGGTGATGCTGTTCCGCAACGAACCGAGATACGCAACGATGTTGGTGACATCCTGCGGAGAGAGCTGGCCGTTGTCGTGGCGCCAGTCGGGCTGGCCGATGTCGGGGCGGCCGGCGATGATGATGCTGCGCAGGGCCTGATCGCTGATGAGCGCCAGATAGATGGGGCTGGTGAGCTGCTGGCGCGCCGGTCCGGTATGGCAGGATGCACAGTGCGCCTGGTAGAGCTGCCGGCCCTGTTTCACGGCGGCGGCCCGGGTCTTTGCATCGGGGATGGCGGGCTGCACCAGGGGCGGAGGCGTGGTGCCCTCGAAGGCATTGGGCTTCTGCCATTCTTTGCGCATTCCGGCGACAATGGCGTCCACCTGAGCGTCGGTGAGCATGCCGCCGGCGGACTGCGCCCAGGCCGGCATCTGGGTGCCGGGCATGCCCTTGGCGATAATGTTGCGCAGGCTGGCGTCGTCCACCAGAGCCTGGTATTCCGGATTGGCCAGGTCGATGGCGGGACCGTTTTCGCCGCCGGGGCCGTGGCAGGCGCGGCAGTTGGTGTTGTAGAGCGTGCGGAAATTCTTCACCTGGTCCGGCGGGACGTATTTGCCGGCGGGGTAGCCGGGCATGCGTCCGCAGCCGGCGGCCAGAAGCGCCAGGGAAACCCAGCCCGCGGCAACTGTCGAGCGAAGCCGCATCAGTGTTTCTCCTCCTTCTGCGGAGGCGTCGTTCTGGGCGGACCCGCGTCCAGGTTTGATTCGATGAGCCCGGGCGCCTCGATGCCCATGCGCGCGACGAAAGGCAGGCCGCGGCCGGTGCGGACCTTCTCCTCGCGTGAGACGACCAGTCCGGCGACGACGCCGAAGACGATCTGGGAGGCGACGAACCATCCCCAGGCGATGCGCGCGTCGAGAGCGGGATTGATGACGCCCATGGCCGAGTAGAGCAAACCGGTCCATGCCAGCGGAGCCAGCACCCCGCCCAGAAGAATGGGGTGGCGCGGCAGCATGGGCAGCATTGCGCCATAGAGGAGGCCGACCAGCGTGCAGACAATCGCCTGAATCACGATCGCGACTCCCAGCCATTCCGCGTGAAACGCAGCGATCTGCGCATCGGTCACGTGGCTCCAGTGGGCGACGCCAGCGCCACCCAGCAGATTCACCGCCCACCAGATGCTTCCATGCGCGAGCTGGCCATAGAGGAGCGCCGGGATCACCATGGCGATGCCGCCGGCGATGCCCCCCTTGATGCCGCTGGCAACTGGATAGGTTTCGACGGGCAGGTGGGCGCGATGCTCGGGCTGGATGTGAATGCGCTCCACCATGCGGCGTTTGGTGGTAATGGTGACGGGCTGGACGACCACGGGAACGTCCTCGTGCGCCTCGTGCGGGAGCACCTGGCGAAACCAGCCGATGCAGCCGGCGAGGATGAGCACGGCGCCGAGACCGCTGATGGCGAGGTTGGTGACCAGGCCGGCGGCGGCCAGCGTGCAGCCAAAGGCCAGAATGACAGGCCAGTGGGTGGGCGCCGGCAGATGGATGGACTCGCCGTGCACCGGATCGGATTTTTGCCGGACCGTTTCGCTCATTCCAGTCCTTGCCTTATCGCCCCACGATATAAACCACGGTGAAAACCACCACCCACACCGCGTCGACAAAATGCCAGTACAGAGCAAAAACCTGGATGCGCTCCGTATGGCTCTCGTTGATGTGCCCCGTGAGCGTGAAGATGAGAATCAGCGTCAGGCCGATAGCGCCGATGACCACATGCGTCGCATGCAGGCCGACCAGGGAATAAAACGTTGTGCCGAAGAGATTCGTGCGGATGGTCAGGCCATCGACGAAGATCAGCTTTTTCCATTCCAGCCATGTGCCGATGAGGAACTCGATACCGAGGGCGAGGGTGAGCGCCCAGAGCGCGGCGAAGGCTTTGATCCGGCCCCGCTCGATCTGGCGCTCGGAGAGCCAGATGGTGACGCTCGAGGAGAGCAGGCAGATGGTGTTGAAAACGGGAATGTCCAGCACCTGGCGGGGGGTGGGGCCGCTGATGTCCCTGCCGAGATAAAAAATGTAGCCGACAACGAAAATGGTGAAGATGGCCGTCTCGCCGGTGAGCAGCGAGAGCATGGCCACTTTGCCGCGAGAGGGCAGTTCCCAGTCTTCGGCGCCGGGCGAAACAGGAATCGCGCTCATGACTCGTACTTCCAGTCCGGATCGTCCGGATGCTTGATATCCCACAGCGGCCGGCGGCTGTGCACCACCGGATCGGAAGCGAAGTTATACGCGGGTGGCGGCGACGGCGTGGCCCATTCCAGCGTCCAGGCGTCCCAGGGATCGTTGCCGGCCTCCTTGCCTTTCCTGAGCGAACGGATGACGTTCCACACGAAGATCAGCACGGCGATGCCCTGAATGAAGGCGCCGACGGAGATGATGAAGTTCAGGGTGCCCCAGCCGCGGTTGGCCTCATAGGTATAAATGGAGCGCGGCATGCCGAGGATGCCGACGAAGTGCATGGTGTCGAAGGTGAGGTGAAATCCGATCAGGAAGAGCCAGAAGTGCCACTTGCCGAGGGTTTCGCTGAGCATCTTGCCCGTTACCTTGGGGAACCAGTAGTAGATGGCGGCGAAGATATTGAAGACGATGGCCCCCACCAGCACGTAGTGGAAATGCGCAATGACGAAATAGGAATTGTGGAGCTGCCAGTCCCACGGCGCGACGGAGAGCATGATGCCGGTGAGCCCGGCGATGAGGAACTGGAAAAGAAAGGCGATGCAGAAGAGCATGGGCGTCTGGAAGCGCACCTTGCCACCCCAGATGGTCGCCAGCCAGTTGAAAATCTTGATGCCGGTGGGAATGCCGACGAGCATGGTGGAGAGCACGAAGAAAGTGTTGCTGACCGAGGACATGCCCACAGTGAACATGTGGTGCGCCCACACCCCGAGGCTGACAAAAGCGATGCCCACCGAGGCTGCCACCATGGCGGGATAGCCGAAGATCGCCTTGCGCGAGAAGACGGGAATGATCTCGCTGGCGATGCCGAACACCGGCAGCACCAGCACGTACACCTCCGGGTGACCGAAGATCCAGAAGAAGTGGATCCAGAGCAGCGCGGAGCCGCCGGCCTGCACGTCGAAGAAATGTGCGCCAAGATAGCGGTCGAGCAGCAGCATCACCTGAGCGGCGGTGAGCGGCGTAATGGTGATGAGAGTGAGCGCGCTGACCACCAGCATGAGCCAGACAAACAGCGGCATGCGCAGCAGCGTCATGCCCCTGCAGCGCATGGAAAGGGTAGTGGCGATGATGTTGATGGCCGTACCCAGCGTGCCGAATCCGCTGACGATGAGCGCCAGCGCCCAGTAATCCATGGACGACCCGATGGAAAACGGCCTGGTGGTCAGCGGGGCATAAGCGAACCAGCCGACGTCGGGCGCGTTGCCCATGCCATAGAGGCCAAATCCGCCGATGTAGCTCCAGTAGAGCAGCACGCCGCCGAAAGCGGTGAGCCAGAAGCTGAAGGCGTTCAGCCGGGGGAAGGCCATATCGCGCGCGCCGATCTGCAGCGGCACCACGTAATTGGCGATCCCGAAGAGGATGGGCATGCCCACCAGAAAGACCATGGTGGTGCCGTGCATGGTGAAGAACTGGTCGTAGATCTCGGGCGGCAGGAAATGGTTATTGGGCACGGCGAGCTGGATGCGCATGGAGAGCGCCTCCGCGCCGGCGATGAGCATAAAGCAGAGCGCATAAAGAACGTAGAGGATGCCGAGCCGCTTGTGGTCTACGGTGACGACCCACTCGTGCAGCCGGTCAAGCAGGGGCTCGCGCTCCTGGGGCGTTATGTCGAGAGATCCGCCAATCGGTATGCTCTGGTCCGCCATGCTCCTGTCTCGCTGAAGCTCAGTGAAGTGTTTCCAGGTATGCCACCAGCTCGTGAATGTCGCTGTCGCTGAGCTGCATTGCCGGCATCAGGCAGCCGGGTTTAAACGCGTCGGGGTCCCTGATCCAGGCGTAAAGATCCTGGGGAGTATTGTTCGCCGCGCCGGCGGCGATGGTGGCGCGGCTGGCCAGGTGCGTCAGGTCCGGGCCGAAGGTGCCAACGGCGCCGGTGCCCTTAATGGCATGGCAGTTGGCGCAGGCGTGGGTCTCGAAGACCTCGCGTCCCGCCGTAACCTGCGGATCGTTCACCGCGGCCTGCTGCTGATCCTTCACCCAGGCCGCGAACTCGGCCGGGGAATCCACGTAGACGCGGAGCAGCATTTTGGCGTGCTCCACGCCGCAGAACTGCGCGCACTGGCCGTAATAGAGGCCGGTATGCGTTGGCTCAATCCAGGTTTCGTTCGGGTGGTTTGGAATCAGGTCGGTCTTGCCGGCCAGTTGCGGCACCCAGAAACTGTGGTCCACGTCCGCGGAGAGCAGGTGCAGAAAGGTCGGCTGCGGATCGCCCGGCGTGCTCACCGGCACATGCAGCTCGTTGGCGGTGACAATGCCCAGCTTTGGATAGCGAAACTCCCACCAGAACTGATGGCCGATTACAGTGACGTCGAGAGCATCCTTTGGCTGGGGCGCATCCTGAATGGCGAAGATAATGCGGGCGGTGGTGAGGAAGAGCACCACGACGATGAGGATGGGAATGACGGTCCAGGCCAGCTCGACCTGCGTGCTGCCGTAAATCTGCGGCGGCTCGCTGGTGTCGTCGTTAGCGCGCTCGCGATAGCGGATGACCGCGTACGCCATCAGGCCGCCCACCACCACGAAGATGCCGCCGGTGATGGCCAGCGCAAAGATGGAAAGGCCGAAGATGCTGTAGGCCGGCGTGGAGGCCGGGGCAAAGATGCTGGGCGTTTGCTGAGGAAGATCCGCCCACGCCGACGGGCCGGCCAGAGCCGCCGCCAGAATGAGAAGGAAAGTCAGCCGAGCCGCGTGCGCTCCTTGCTCCCGATTCATCGATTTCATCTGCTTGTGCGTCAAGAATCCGTTATGAAGCCGAAACTGCAGTGCCCATGGAGTTGATGGGACGGGCGGGAACCAGGCCACGGGAATGCCCGTCAGGTGGATACGTGTCGAGCGCGGGTCAGAAGGAGTTCTGACTCCGTCGGAAAGAACAATTCTAGCAGCAATAATTTGATGCGCCGCACCGCCGCTCGGTGTCGCGGAATTTCGCGCAGCATTCACGCGCTGGCTGCGAACACACGCGCAAATCGCTTCACCGCATTGGCCAGCGCAGCAATTCCTGTGCCGTTGGCATAGGCGTTGATCGCGGCTCCGCGCAGCAGGGGTGCGGTGAGCGCGCGGAACCCGGCGTCGAGATTGCCGTAGAACCAGCGCGCGCCGGCAGCCGAGAGGCGCAGATCGCGGCGAAGCGGAGCGGTGCGTTCAGCAAAGACGGAATCCGCGGGCGTCCCGTGGCGCAGCTCCGCATCGATCGCCGCTGCCGCAGCCTGGCCGCTGGCGAGTGCGCCGTAGATTCCTTCGCCGCTGAGCGGGTCGGCAAAGCCTCCGGCATCGCCGGCGAGGAAAACGCGGCGGCGGGGCGGGGGCGCGCTCTCCGCGCCAAAGCCCAGATGCTGGCCGGTGGTATGGCCCACGCTCGCCTGGCCGAAGCGCGCCTGAATCCAGTGCATGAGCCGCTCGCGACTGAGCCGTTGCGCAGGAGACTCTGTGTAAAGCCCCACGTTCAGGTGATCGCCTTCGGGAAATACCCACGCGTAACCCTGGCGAACGGCCGCGAGGTTGAAGATCAGACGCGAATCTCCGGCATCGCGCACCTGCACTTCCAGCGCGAAGCCGCGGCGCAGCCACGTTGGAGCATCGCCACAGAGCAGCTGGCGCATGCGGCTGTGCACGCCGTCGGCGCCCACCAGGAATCTCGCGCGGAAGGTCTGGCCCTCTGCGCGCAACGCGACTTCCTGCGCGCCTTCTTCGATGGCCGCGATCTCTCCGGTGCGGGCAAACTGCGCGCCCGCCGCCAGAGTCTGCTTCAGGCAAAAATCGTCGAGCTCCTGGCGCACGGTCATGGCGCAAACAGCAGTGCGGCTGGCCAGCGTGGCCGCCTCGCCTGCGCGCTTCTCGACCACAATGGACGAGATTGTGCGGCGGATGACGGGCGCCACGGAATAGCGCAGCGCGAGGAGGGATTTGCGGGTCAGTCCGCCGGCGCAGGCCTTGGGCCGCGGGAAAGCGACGCGGTCCAGGAGCAGGACGCGGCGCCCGGCCACGGCAAGGTCATAAGCCGCCGCGCAGCCCGCGGGTCCCGCGCCGACGACGATGGCGTCCCACAGATCCATGACAAATAGTATGGCGCGGGAAGGAATGGAGACGGCGGGGCGGCAGATCGCCTGGGCTGCGTGCGACGGGTCCGACAATCCGCCCGGCGCCGGGGCCGCCTTCCGCTTCCGAATGGCGAGTTCCACGCGGGCCGGGAACGACGCGGTGCCTTCCAGGGTTTCGCGGTTGCACTGACAAAGAGCGGAGATGATCCGGTGTGACTGGGTGGTGAGCTCCAGCCCCGCTGCGATGGGCAGGCTGTGCATTTCCAGGCAGGTGACGCGCAGGAATTCGAATTCGGTGGCGGCAGTGTCGCCAGGATGGAAGCGCCGCGACCGCACGTTGCCGCCGCAGGCGAGGACCGCACCGGTGAGGAAGCGCACCGTGCGCGGCGCATGGTCCGCGCACAGCGCGCTCAGATTCAGATCCCTCACGTTCAGGTCCCACACGGCAGGATTTCGCTGCATTTCCGCGAGTTCGCGCACACCCGCTCCATCTGAGGATTTGGCCCCGCACTTCGCGATCTGCCGTGACCCTGCGCAGTTAAGGGTTTCTCCTGTGCTACTGTGGCGTCATGCTGGTGGGCACCGGAATCGACCTGATTGAGGTCCCGCGCATCGCGCAGTCGATCGAGCGGTACGGCGAGCGTTTTCTGTGGCGCGTGTTTACGGCGGAGGAGATCGCTTTTTGCCGGGGAAAAGCGAGAGCCGCGGAGAGTTTTGCCGCGCGCTTCGCGGCCAAAGAGGCTGGCGCCAAGGCGCTGGGCACCGGCATTCAGCATGGCGTTACCTGGAAGGAGCTGGAAGTGCGGCGCGTGCCGGGCGAGCGGCCGACGCTGCACCTGCACGGCCGGGCGCGTGCCATTGCCGGACAGCTGGGTGTCCAGCGTGTCTCACTCTCGCTCACGCATACAGCGGAGCTGGCCATGGCCACGGTACATCTGGAGAGCTGAAGTTACCGCACCGATTCGGGATGCTGTCTGCGCTCCGGCGCCTGCGACTCCTGCGCCAGTTCTCCGAACGCCGAGTGGACAAACGAGCCGATCCACCAGCCGTCCAGGAACTTGTAGGGGGTTTCGCCGGTGGTGTAGTGGCCGCAGGGCAGGACCTTCGAAACAAAGTCAATGCCCTGCGCTGCGAAGGTCCGGAGTACCTGCTCAGAATACCTGGGCAGAAAGCTGAGGTCGTAGCGCGCGTGGATCACCAGGACCTTCCTGCGGTCGCGCGCGAAGCGCTCCATGTAGCTGACGGGACTGATGCCGCTCCAGAACTGGCAGAGCTGCTCCTGGGTGAGGCCGGCCTGCTCGAAGCCGGCGCGGATGTGACGCGTGCTCTGGCCGGTCCACACCACGTCGCCAAAGGACATCGATGCATGGTTGAAAGCATTGACGCGCAGGCGCGCATCGTGGGCGCTGGCGATGAATGCGTAACAGGAGCCCAGGCTGGTTCCGAGGATGCCGAACTGCTCATACCCCTGCTGCTCCAGCCAGTCGAGGCAGCAGCGGACGTCGACGACAGCCTGGCGGCCGGCAGCCAGGGTGCGCCCGATGTTCGCGCTCACCGCATAATCCGAGCGCTCGATTTCCGGGGGGCGGCGGATGTCGTGGAATGGCTTGCTGAGCCGCAGGGCCGAGATGCCGAAGCGACTGAAGAGCGAGCAGAGCGCGTTGTGGCTGAAGGCGTCGGCGTTCCACTGCGGCATGACGATCATGGCCTGGCGCGGCTTGCCGCGCATATTCTCTTCGCTGGCTGGAAACCAGCGCGCGTTGGCCAGATCGTTTTCCGGATAGGGCGTCCGCACCGGCGAGGTGAAGCGCAGAAACCGGGCGTGCTTCAGTTTGCCTTCCCGGGCCAGGCGCCTGAGCTCGGCATCGCGCTCGAGGGTCTCCGGCCGCACATTGGTGGGAAACAACTGCGGCGCACGCGCTTCCAGGCGAAAATCCGTAGGCCGCCGGTAGCCGAAGAAAGCGTCGCTGTCGCGAACGATGGCCTGATTCAGAGCGATCATCGCTGCTTCGGCGGCTTCGGGGTCGCGCTTCGCGCGTGTCACGGCTTCGCGAAGACCCGCGGCTGCGACAAAATCTTCCATCCAGTCGAAGCCCCACTCCAGCGGACGCACGATGCGATTTTCATCGCGCGTGGTCAGTGCCGTTTCCCACGCCACCATCCATTTTCGATAGAGATTGCTCAGCATGGCGCGGGCGACTCTACCATGGTCCGTGGCACACGCTGAGCAATCGCGCACAGCACCTCGTACGTTATGGTTCCTGTCAGCTCCGCGATCTGCTGCGCAGTGATCCGTTCGCGGCCTTGTTCTCCAATCAGCACCACTTCGTCGTCTGCGACGGCGTCGGGGATCTCTGTCACATCCACCATGGTCTGATCCATGGAGATGCGGCCCGCGACGGGGGCACGTTGTCCGCGCACGAGCACCCAGCCCCGGTTGGAAAGCAGGCGGCTCAGCCCGTCCGCATAGCCTGCGGGGAGCAGCGCCAGGCGCGTCCTGCGCCGTGCGGTATACGTCGCGCCATAGCCCGCCGTCGTTCCCGGCTCAATCCAGCGCAGTGACGTGATTCGCGTCTTCCAGGCCAGGACGGGCTGGAGCACGGCGTCGGGATGACCATCCGGCGCGTAACCATAGAGTCCCAGCCCCGCCCGCAGCATGCGCCGCGCGCCGAGGCCTCGCCCCAGCTCGGCCACCGCCGCGGTAGATTGCTCCAGCACATCCGCGGAGCTGCCCGCGCTGAGGAACTCCGGACGCAGTCCGGCGCGAACGATTTGCTCGACCGCCTGCGCAAAGGCCCGCATCTGGCCCGCATTCGCCTCGGGCTCGTGCGGCGAGTGAAAATGCGTCATAGCGGCTTCGAGGCGCAATGGGCCAGGCGGCCGGAAGCGCTCCAGCAACGCCGGCAACTCGCCGAGCTGCGCACCCTGGCGCGACATGCCGGTATCGATCTCCAGATGAACTGGCAGTTCTCCTGCGCGCATTCCGTGGCGCCGCGCCGCCTCTCCCAGCAGATCCAGATGCGCCTCGGTCCACACCGATGGTGTTAATCCGTGTTCGATCACGGCGTCAGCCTCGCCGGGCCACAGGCCGGACAGGGACAGGATCCGCGCGTCGGGGCAAATGCCGCGGAGGGCTGCGGCTTCCTCCACGCAGGTGACGCCGAACCAGCGCGCGCCCTCGGCGGCCAGCACGCGCGCGCACTGCGCCAGCCCGTGACCATAGGCGTCGGCCTTGATCACAGACAGCAGCTCGGCGTCCGGGCCGGCAAGGCCGAGCAGGCGGCGGTAGTTCTGCGCGAGTTTTCCCTGAGAGACTTCCGCCCAGATGGGTCGTGTGAGGGTCATGGTGTGAAGGCCGGATGCGGCGTCCGGCGGAATGTCTGCTGTCAGTTCGGCGAACTGCCGGGGGCCGTCGATGTGGCGCCCTTGTGGAAGAACGGGATGTGGAATGGTTCTTCGGCGTCGCTCTTTTTCTGTTTCGATTTCTTCCTCTTCGCCGAGCCGGGGGTCAGGTCGACGACCGCGGTGCGCTGCGCGTTCACGCATTCCCAGCGGTCCTGCTCCTGCGCGAACACATGGGTGAAGATGCCGCGCTCCTCACGCTCAGGTCCGGTGGTTTTCCACCTGAGGTCGTAGGTGCCGCTCACCACGGCGGTATCGCCGAACATCCGCACGCTGATGACGCGCTGCAGCATGCTCACCGGCTGCGTATCTTTGTCGAACATATCCGCGATCTGCTGATTCCGCGTGAAGACTTCACCGGTGGAGGAGATGCCCACATACAACGGAGAAAGCAGCAGGTCCATCGTGTACTGGTCCTTGTTCACCACGGCCACGCTCCACTTATCTTCGAGGCCCTGAAAGAGCCTGACCTCAGGCGGCAGCGGGTGGCCGGGCACAACAGACTCGGCCTGCTGCGCCCGCACCGTACCGAAACCGCCCAGTGCACACATCAGCAGGGTCATCGTCAGCGATTTCCTTAGCATAGGCTGTCTGCGTTTCATGATAGCCGGTCGGGCGGGGTCGGGCCACGCGCGACGGCAGGGTGACTGCTTTTTCACAGGAAGGTCCAGGATATTCAGAGGCCAATCCGTCCTACACTCTGTGGAAGCGCCTATGGCTTCCACCCCTGACATCGAATTCGAGCGCGGGCTGCCCGCTTCCCCGGACGCCGAGCGGACCATCCTCGGAGCGGTCCTGCTCGATAACGCGGCTTGGAGCGAAGCCTCCAGTCTGATCCGCCCCGAGGATTTCGCCCTGACCGCGCATCAGCGCGTCTTTGCGCGCATGGGCGAGCTGATCGACCGCGGCCGCGTGGTGGACATCGTCACGCTGAGCGAGGAACTGGCGCGTCGCAAGGAGATAGAATCCGTGGGCGGCGTGGCGTGGCTGGCCTCGCTCACCGAGGGCCTGCCGCGACGGCTGTCGATCGAAGAATACGTCCGCATCGTCAAGGACAAGTCGCTGCTGCGCCAGCTGATCAACGTATGCTCGACGGCGATTTCCCGCGCCGCTGACCAGAGCGAAGAAGCGCTGGAGGTGCTGAACGCGGCCGAGACCTCGCTGCTCGAGGTGAGCGAGAAGGGCATCGCCCGCAGCTTCTCCAGCGTGCACGACATCGTGGCCGGGTCGTTCGGGACCATCGACAATCTGTACCGTCAGGGACAGCATCAGGTGACGGGGCTGCGCACCTACCTGACGAAGTTCGACGAGATGACGAGCGGGCTGCAGAAGTCGGAGCTCACCATCATTGCGGCGCGGCCCTCGATGGGCAAAACCGCTCTGGCCATCAACATTGCGCAGTACGCCGCCATCAGGGGCGGGAGGACGGTCGCGATCTTTTCGCTGGAAATGTCGAAGGAGTCGCTGCTGCGCCGCATGCTGGCCTCGGAAGCGCATGTGAGCGCGAGGAATATTCAGACAGGGTTTATCTCCGGCCGGGATCGCGAAGCGCTGACGAACGGGCTGGCGCGGCTGGTGGAGGCGCCGGTCCACATTGACGACACGCCGGGGATCTCGCTGACGGAAATGCGGGCCAAGGCACGGCGTCTGCGCCAGACAGCAGGCGCGCTGGACCTGGTAGTGGTGGATTACCTGCAACTGATGACGGCCAGCGCCACGGGCCCGGGCGCGCGGCGCTACGAGAACCGCACCCAGGAGGTTTCCGCGATTTCCCGCGGCCTGAAGGCGCTGGCCAAGGAGCTGGAAATCCCGGTGATCGCGCTTTCCCAGCTTTCCCGCGCCTCAGAGCAACGCGGCGGCGACCGGAAGCCGGTACTGAGCGATCTGCGCGAATCCGGCTCCATCGAGCAGGACGCCGACGTGGTGGCCTTCATTCATCGCGAAGGCTACTACGACCGGGAGAACCCCGATCTGGAGCATAAGGCAGAAATCATCATCGCCAAGCAGCGCAACGGTCCCACCGGGTCCATCGACGTGAGCTGGGTCGCGGACTATACCCTGTTCGGGGACATTGCAGGCGACGGCGCCGGGGAAGAGTTTTAATCGCGCCGGGCTTCAGGGTTCTGAGGGCGGGCCGAGCCGCTGCAGCAGATTCTCCCGCACCGATTCCTCCACAAAGGCCGCCCGCAGTGCCTCGCGATTGCAGGCGATGAACTCCGCCTCGCCCCAGGCGAAGTGCTCGAACAGGCGCGCGTACTCCTGCTCCAGCGTCACGTTCGTGATGGTGCGCGCGTCGGTGCTGATGCCCAGCGACACGCCGGCGCGGTAAAGGCGGTCGACCGCGTGCTCCGCATAGCTGGCGCTGGCGCGGGTCTGGACGTTGCTGCTGGGGCACAGCTCCAGGTGGATGCGCTCGCGCCGCAGGTGCTCCACCAGCTCCGCATCCTCCATGCTGCGCACGCCGTGGCCGATGCGCGAGGGCTGAAGCTTCCGCAGCGTCTCCCATACGCTTTGTGGACCGCAGGCCTCGCCGGCGTGGGCGGTACGATGCAGCCCGCACTCCGCCGCGTGGCGAAAGGCTGCCACGTGGGCATCCAGCGGATACCCCGCCTCGTCGCCGGCAATATCCAGCGCGGCCACACGGCTGCCGCGGAAACGCTCGACGAGATGCGCCGTGGCGAGACTCTGCGCGGCATCGAAGTGGCGCAGCGTGCACAGGATCAGCCGCGCCTCAATGCCCGTGGCCGCGATGCACTCTTCCGTGGCGCGATCCACAGCCTCCACCGCGGCTTCCGGAGAAAGCCCACGCAGCAGATGCAGCAGGGGCGCAAAGCGAATCTCGGCGTAGAAGACGCCGTCGGCGCGCAGCTGGGCGAAGAGATCCTCCGTGGCCAGGCGCAGCGCATCGCGCGTCTGCATCAGATGGAAGCCGCGTGGGGCGCGGGTGAGGAAGTCGGCGAGGCTGGCGCACAGCGGCGGCGCGACAAATTCAGCGTCATATTCCTCGCGGGAAATGGAAGGATCGAGCCGCGCGACCGCGGAGTAGCTGAGCGAGCAGTCGAGGTGCAGGTGCAACTCGACTTTGGCGATAGGGGCCATGCGTCAGGCTACCAAAAGCGCGGCCCGTCCCATCCGCCTTCGCGATCAGACCGCCCGGACCGGCGGCTCCGGCAGACGCAGTACGGCGTGGGGATTGCGCACAGGGGCCACCCCCGGCAGCAGATCGCTCACCGTCTCCCGCAGCACAAAAAACGCCGCCACGAAAAAGACCACGAGCACGACGCCGCTGATCAGTACCACCACCAGGAAGCTGGGGCCTTCGCTCCGTTCGCGAGGGTCGCGCGGTACGCGATGGACAAGTGGCTCAACCATGCCCTTATTGGATGCTCAAGCCCGCGAACGCGCAGCCTGAGGGAGCCCGACCGGCGCATGGTGGGCGGCCCAGGGCGCTGGCCGCAGGCGGCTGGTACAGCGGGGGCGTCCCCAGGAGGCGCGCTGGTAAACTGAAGCTGTCGCTATGTTTGAGAATCTTTCCGAAAAGCTCCAGCGCGCCTTCAAGAATCTGCGCGGACAGGGCTCCATTACCGAAGAAAACATGCAGGAGGCGCTGCGCGAGATTCGCGTCGCGCTGCTGGAAGCCGACGTCAACCTGAACGTGGTGAAGGAGCTGATCGAGCACATCCGCCAGCGAGCACTCGGCCAGGAGGTGATGACGTCGCTTTCGCCCACCGAACAGGTCATCAAGATTGTGCGCGACGAACTGGTTACGCTGCTGGGCAAGGACACGGCGCGCTTCCAGTTCGCCTCGCGCCCGCCCACGGTGATCCTGATGGCGGGCCTCCAGGGCTCCGGTAAAACCACCACGGCCGGGAAACTGGCTGCCTGGCTGCAAAAGGGCGGGCATCGCCCCATCCTGGTCTCGGTCGACGTCTATCGCCCCGCCGCCCGCGAGCAGCTCCGGGTGGTGGCGCAGTCGATCAGGGCCAACATCTATGAGGGCGACGCGAAGGGCGAGGCCGCCGGAACGCCGCTGGTGGAGCGGCTGGCCAAAGAAGCGCGGCGCGAAGCCGTGATCACCGGTTGCGACACGCTCATCGTCGATACCGCCGGCCGCCTGCACATCGACGCCGAGCTGATGGACGAGATGGCGAAGCTGAAGGCGCTGCTCTCGCCCCAGGAGATTCTGTTCGTGGCCGACGCCATGACCGGCCAGGACGCGGTGCGGTCGGCGGAGGCCTTCCACAAGCAGCTCAGCCTCACCGGCACTGTGCTGACCAAGATGGACGGCGATGCGCGCGGCGGCGCGGCGCTTTCCATCCGCCACGTCACCGGGCAGCCGGTGAAGTTCATCGGCACGGGCGAAAAGCCGGACGCCTTTGAGCCATTCCATCCTGACCGCATCGTCAGCCGCATCCTGGGCATGGGCGACATGATGTCGCTCATCGAGAAGGCGGAAGAGAAGCTGGACAGGCGCAAGTCCGAAGAGTTCGCGCGCAAGGCGCTCTCCGGCGACGGCTTCTCGCTGGAAGACTTCCGCGATCAGCTGCGGCAGATCAGGAAGCTGGGCTCGATGGAGAGCATCCTGAAGATGTTGCCGTCGGTGGGTCCGTTCGCGGGAATGCAGCAGATGGCCGGCCAGGTGGACGAGAAGCAATTCAATCGCGTCGAGGCGATCATCAACTCCATGACGCCGAAGGAGCGCAATCATCACGAGATCATCTCCGGCTCGCGGCGCAGGCGCATCGCCAACGGCTCCGGCACGACGGTGCAGGAAGTGAACCAGCTGCTGCGCCAGTACGCGCAGATGCGCAAGATGTTCAGGGGCATGGGCAAGGGCGGCTTGCTCCAGCGCCGCGCCATGGGCATGCTGACGGGGATGAAGGGGCGGTAGTCTGCTGCTTACCATGAGTCCCTGACCGCATCTGAAGACCCCGGTGCTGATCCAGCCAGAGAGGCGGTGCGGAGCGGATCAGAGGAGCGTATGACCGTCATAGACTTTGTCGATTCGCATACGGCCGGGGAACCGACACGAGTAGTCGTAGGCGGCGGGCCACCTCTGGGGAAAGGCGCACTGCCCGAGCGGCTGCGTCGGCTTTCCAGCGAACACGACAGCTTCCGGTCGGCGGTAGTGAACGAGCCCCGCGGCTCCGACGTGCTGGTGGGCGCCCTGCTGGTCGAGCCGGAGGACCGGGACTGCGCGACGGGTGTCATCTTCTTCAACAATGTCGGCTACCTCGGCATGTGCGGGCACGGAACCATCGGCGTCGTGACCACGCTGGCGCATCTGGGGCGCATTCAGGCGGGCGAGCATCGGATTGAAACACCTGTTGGGACCGTGAGCGCCATGCTGCGGGCGAATGGCGAAGTCACCCTTGAAAACGTTGTGAGTTACCGGTATCGCAGGGACGTCGAGGTTCACGTGCCGGATGTTGGAGTGGTACGCGGCGACGTGGCCTGGGGCGGCAACTGGTTTTTTCTGGTCGATGCGGGGCCGGTGGAGCTGACCATCGGGAACTGCGACCAGCTTACCGAGTATGCGTGGGCTGTTCGCGGCGCGCTGAAGCGAAATCACATTACCGGAACGGACGGCGAAGAGATCGATCATGTGGAGCTCTCCGCGCCGGCGACCAGCGCGGACAGCCGCAATTTCGTCCTGTGCCCGGGCAAAGCGTACGACCGCTCGCCGTGCGGAACCGGCACCAGCGCGAAACTGGCGTGCCTGGCTGCGGACCGCAGGCTCATGCCGGGACAGGTATGGCGACAGGAAGGCATTCTCGGCACCTCGTTTGAAGGCTCCTACCGCATGGAGAACGGCTCTCCGGACCGAATTGTTCCGAGCATCACGGGCAAAGCGCATGTTACGGCGCAGGGCCAGCTCATCTTCCATCCCGACGATCCGTTTCGGTCCGGAATTCGCGCATGACCGACGCCTGGGACGTGGTTGTGGCTGGCGCCGGCATTGTGGGCGCCGCCTGCGCCCGAGAGTGCGCCGCAGGCGGCCTGCGCGATCGAGGGGCGGCGCGACCAGGCATTCGCACTGGATCGCTGGTTCCTGCGGCTGCTTCGGATGGATACGGTCCCGAAGTTCATCCAGCTGATCTAACAGGCGCAGCAGGAAAAGGGCACGGGTAATGCACGGCTGCGGACGCCGCGGCTGGAAGTGATCGGCGCTGAACTTGAAGAGGTGCGCGCCACCGTCAGGCAGGCCCTCACCCATCGGCCTCGGGTGCAGAGCACGCCGCTTCCAGGGTGACCGGCGGCCCAGCGATTACTGCGGACTGCCCGCATCGGTGATGGGCGCGACGTTGTGGGAGAGCAGCGCGTGGTTGAACGCTGGAATCTCCTTCGTCATGAGCGTGTCTCCGGCCCGACAAAGCGAAAGGTAAAGGCGTTGGGGAATTCGCCCTGGCGCAGCGCCAGTCCGAAGGAGCAGGTGAAGCAGAGTGCGCAGAGGATAAAGATTCGGAGGGCGGCTGTTTTCAGGGACACTCGAGGTGACTCCACAGGGAGGTGAACGAGAGACGGAAAGTTGTACGCCATGTCGAATGCGACCGCGATCGAGGGGGGGCACGCATGGCAGGTTGCGTCCAGCATCACGACTCCCAATATCAATCTGCGAGCAGTTTCTCCTCCACGCGCGAAGCCGCCAGCGGGAGCCAGAGGGTGAAGCGTGAACCCTGGCCGGGGCTGCTGGCTAGCGTGATGCCGCCGCCGTGCGCTTCCAGAATGGCTTTGGCGATGGCCAACCCCATCCCGCTTCCCTTGATCGATGCGCGGTACTGCCGGCCGCGGTAGAACTTGTCGAAGACAAAGAGCTGCTCCGCGGGATCGATGCCTGGTCCCTGGTCCGTGACCGTGAGCAGCAGGCGATCGCTCTCTCGCGCGGCCGCCAGCACCACGCGCGAGTCCGGAGCCGAGTAGCGGACGGCATTTTCGAGAACGTGCCGCAGGGCACGACCCACCAGCTCGCGGTCCATGGGCACGCGCGGCAGATCGTCCGGCGCCTGGAGCTCCACGCGGCGTCCCCGGAGCAGCGGCTGCAACTCCTCCACAGTGGTCTCCATCAGCGCCTGCACGTCCTGCGGCTGGTGGTGGACCTTCACCGCATCCGCGTCGAGCTCCGCCATCTCGACGGCCTGGCCAATGAGGCGATCGAGCCGCGCGCTCTCCTCATCCACCACGGACAGCAGCTCTGTCTGTTCCGGCTCGGGTAACTCGGGCGCACTCACCAGCGTAGTCACAGCGGCGCGGATGGCGGTCAGCGGCGTGCGCAGATCGTGCGTGACGGAATCGAGCAGGGTGCTGCGCAGACGCTCGCCCTCGCGCGAGGCTTCCAGGCGACTACTGCGCTCCAGTGCCCCGGCGCGCTCCAGCGCGATGGCCACCAGGCTCCCGATCGCCTCGTAAATCTGCGGGGAATAACCGGCCTCGCTCACCGCCAGCACGCCGGGCGAGCGCATGCCCAGCGAAAGGGGAATGATCCGGCATCCCTCGCGCACCATGGTTGCAGACTCGCCCTGGCTGGCGGTCAGCTTCAGCTCCGCCGCGGAAATCAGCTCGTTGGCCGGATCGGAGGAAAACACCGCATTGTCATCGCGTACGTAGAGTGCCACCGCGCGAAACCCAAAGACAGCCGCGGCCGCCGAGGGTGCAGCGCGCGCCAGCCGCCGCGGGTCATCCTGCAGCAGAAGCTGCTGGCTGAACTCATAGAGCCGCTCCACTTCCCGGCGCCGTTGCTCAGCCGCGTCTGCCTGCCGATGCTCCTGGTTCGACAGGTGACTGACCAGCACGCTGCACGCCAGAAATGCCGTGAGTGCCACCCAGTTGCGCGGGTCTTCAATGGTCAGCCGACCGATGGGCGGCAAAAAGAAAAAGTTGTAAAGCAGGGTACAGAGCACCGACAGATAGACGGAATATTGCAGCCGCCAGCGCGAGGCCGTGACCATGACCAGCATGAGGAAGCTGAGGGCCACGGTGGTCTCGTTCACCCGCGCCACGGTGCGAAACAGCAGCACCAGCAGCAGCGCCGCCGTCGTCAGGGCTGCGTAGCGGACCAGCGTCCGCGCCGGACCAGGCGTATGCTTCTGCGTGAAGGGCTGCATCACAGGCGATCATACCGCTGGCTGAGAACGATGGCTGAACGCATTTTGGTAGTGGACGACGAGATTCAGATCACGCGGGTGCTTCGTGCCTCGCTGGCCGCGCAGCGCTATGACGTGCGCACCGCTAACGATCCGGAAGAGGCCCTGCGCCTCTTTGAGGAGTGGAAGCCGGATCTGCTGGTGACCGACCTGATGATGCCCGGGATGACGGGCGTGGACCTGTGCCGCGCCGTGCGCCGTCGCAGCCGCACGCCGATTCTGGTTCTTTCCGTGCGCGACCAGGAGCGTACCAAAGTGGAGGCGCTGGACGCCGGCGCCGACGATTATGTGACCAAGCCCTTCAGCATCCAGGAGCTGCTCGCCCGGGTGCGCGCCCAGCTGCGCCGCGCTCCGCAGCGGAACGTGCAGGAACGGATCGAAAGCGGCGATTTTGTCATCGATCCCGAGGGCCACTCCGTCACGCTGTGCGGCCGGCCCGTGCACCTGACTCCGCGCGAATTCGACCTCCTGCTCTATTTCGCGCGCAATGCCGGCAAGGTGCTCACGCATCGTGCACTGCTGACGGCGGTATGGGGTGCGCAGTCCGCCCAGCAGCCGGAATACCTGCGCGTCTTCGTCGGCCAGCTGCGCAAAAAACTTCAGGGCAGCGACCGCAGGGAATATATCCAGACCGAGCCCTGGATCGGCTATCGGTTTCTTCCCGAAGGCGCTCCCGAATCACCCGCATCCTGAAGTCTCCTTACGATTCCCTCACGTCTTCCTTCGCATTTCCTTGCGGTCCGCTTCGTAGTCTCCGGAATTGCCGGCCGGAATGCCGAGGCATCGGCCGAACTGGAGAAATATGAGGTCCGGATATGGATTGAGAGTAGCCGGCGGCGTGCTTTTTTGTTGTGCGGCTGCGGCGGCGGCTCAGGTGCAGAGTGCCTCCGCACCGGCTCCGCCTGCCTCCGCACCGGCCTGGCGTGTCGGTCCGATGGACTTCAGCGGGTTCCTGGACGGCTATTACAGTTACAACGAGAACCGGCCCAGCAATGCCGCCAACGGCCAGGTCAGCGACCTCTATAACTTCAATGACAAGACCGACCAGTTCAGTCTGAGCGCGCTGGACCTGACCGTCAACCACAATCCAGATCCGGTCGGGTTCCACGCCGACCTCATCGCCGGCCGCACCAACACGTTGATCCATTCGGCCAGCGAAAAAGACACCGATAATTACATCGAGCAGGCCTACATCAGCGCTACCCCGCCGAAGACCCATGGTTCGGAGTTCGACTTCGGACAATTCGTCAGCTCCGCCGGCGCGGAGGTGATTCCGGCGATGAACAACTGGAATTACTCGCGTTCGCTGCTCTTTTCGTGGGCTGTGCCGTACTACCACTTCGGACTGCGAACCTCTACGCCCTTCACCAAAACCTGGACTGCCGGCCTGCAGGTGGTCAACGGCTGGAATGATGTGGTCGCCAACAACGGCGGAGTCACTGTCGGTCTGACCAGCGCGCTGACCAAACCCGAATATACCTGGGACCTGAACTATTACACGGGACCACAGAACTACGACACGCAGCAAGGGTATCGGAACCTGATCGACACCACCCTTCTGCTCACGCCCAACGCGAAATTCAGCGTCTATATCAACTACGACTACGGCCAGAACCTTACGCCGGCTTTCGGTTCAGGCAGCACGGCCACGCCTGCGTCTTCCGCTCACTGGTCGGGCGTCGCGTTTGCCGCGCATGAGCAGATCACCAGCAGGGCCGCCCTCAGTGCTCGCTACGAATACTTCGACGACAACCAGGGCTTTACCACGGGAACCGCTCAGGATGTGCAGGAGGCGACCGGAACTTACGAATACAAGTGGGTGCAGGGTCTGCTGACCCGTGTGGAATACCGGCACGACTGGTCGGATGTGGCATTTTTCCACAAAGGAAATACGGACCGGGTGGACGCTCAGTCGACACTGACGGTGGCTTTCGTCGCCTTTTTCGGACCCAGGCGCTGATGCGCGCCGCTGTGCTGCCAGGGTCCGGGCGCAGGGTCAGCTCCGGATTACGCTCAGCGAACTGCTCCGCGTCTTTACAAACTCCTTATGCCTTCGTTATGCCGCCCCTGGCAGACGGCGGCTTGAATGAAAGGCAGGTCGTGACACCGATGACAGAGCTTCTCATGCTGGCCTTCACCATCGCTTTCTTCGCCGTCGCGCTGCTCTACGTGGCGGCCTGCGAGAAGCTGAGGTAACCCCATGCACATCGCCACTCTCGCCATACTGGCCATTACCACGGGGCTGTTCGCGTATCTGGTTCTGGCCCTGCTGTACCCGGAGAAATTCTGATGACCGCCAACGGCTGGTTCCAGTTTCTCGTGTATTTCCTGGTGCTGCTGGTCTGCATGCGGCCGCTGGGAATCTACATGACCGGCGTCTTCAACGGCAAGTACCGGTTTCTCGGTTTCCTGGAGAAGGGTATCTACCGGGTTTCCGGCGTTCACGAGGACCAGGAGATGACGTGGCGCGGATATGCCGCCGCCATGCTGCTGTTCAGCTTTGTCTCGCTCCTGCTGACGTATGTGATCGAGCGGTTGCAGTATTTTCTGCCATGGAACCCACAACATTTCCCTGCAGTGGAGCAGTTCCTGGCCTGGAACACTGCGGCATCGTTCACGACCAACACGAACTGGCAGGCGTACACGCCCGAGACCACCATGAGCTACTTCACGCAAATGGCGGGGCTCGCGTATCACAACTTCTTCAGCGCGGCCGTTGGCATCGCACTCGCCATCGCCCTGGTACGTGCCATCGCGCGCCGCGAGTCGAAGACCATTGGCAACTTCTGGGTGGACACGACGCGCGCCTGCCTCTATGTCCTCATCCCCATCTGCATCGTCTACGCGCTGTTCCTGGTCGGTCAGGGATCCATTCAGAACCTGCACCCGTACACCGTCGCCCACACCGTGCAGGGGCAAACGCAGACGATCGCGCAGGGGCCTGTAGCCTCGCAGGAAGCCATCAAGATGCTGGGCACCAATGGCGGCGGATTCTTCAACGCCAACAGCGCCCACCCCTTTGAGAACCCGACGCCGCTGAGCAATTTCGTTGAGATGTTCTCCATCTTCTTCATCGGCGCGGGGCTGACGGTGACTCTCGGCCGCATGACCGGCTCGCCCGGCCACGGCTGGGCGGTTTTCGCCTGTATGGCCATCCTCTTCGCCGCGGGATTCACTGTCGCCTACTGGGCCGAGTCGCAGCCCAGCCCCGTACTGCACGGCGTGAACCAGCACGCGAGCTGGCTGCAGTCCGGCGGCAACATGGAAGGCAAGGAGACACGCTTCGGCGTTCCTGATTCCGCGCTGTTCGCGACGATCACGACGGACGCGAGCTGCGGCGCCATCAATTCCTGGCACGAGTCGTTTATGCCGCTGGGCGGCATGATCCCGCTGCTCAACATCGAGCTCGGCGAAATCATCTTCGGAGGGGTCGGCTCCGGCCTCTACGGCATGATCGTCTTCGTCGTGCTTTCCGTCTTCATCGCCGGCCTCATGGTGGGACGAACGCCCGAATATCTGGGCAAGAAGATCGAATCCTACGACGTGAAGATGTCCATGCTCTACGTTCTGGTCTTTCCCCTGATCATCCTCACGTTCACCGCGATTTCCGTACTCTATCCGATGGGTCTGAACAGCCTGGCGAACCACGGCCCGCATGGGCTGACGGAGATTCTTTACGCGTTTTCCTCGGCCGCAGGCAACAACGGCTCGGCTTTTGCCGGTCTGAACGCCAACACCCGGTGGTACAACGTCTCGCTGGGGTTCACTATGCTCAGCGGCCGCTTCCTCATGATGATCCCCATGCTCGCGCTGGCCGGCAATCTGGCGCGAAAAAAGAGTATTCCGCCTTCGCCGGGAACGTTCCCGGTGAACACGGCCCTGTTTACCGTGCTGCTCACCGGCGTCATCCTCATCGTCGGCGCGCTCACGTTCTTCCCCGCGCTCAGCCTGGGTCCGATTCTGGAACACCTGCTGCTGCAGCATGGAGTCCTCTTTTCCTAAGGCGAGGAGAAATCGATCATGGCGCAAAAGCTCAGTCTCTGGAATCCGGAAATCCTCGGTCAGGCGGTGGTCGACTCCTTCCGCAAGCTCGATCCGCGAGTGATGATGAAGAACCCGGTCATGTTCGTGGTCGAGGTGGGCAGCGTGGTCACCAGCGCGATGCTTGTCGAGAACACGATCCATCACCAGCCCCTCGCTTTCAATCTGCAGATCACGCTCTGGCTGTGGTTCACGGTGCTGTTCGCCAACTTTGCTGAGGCCATTGCCGAAGGCCGCGGCAAGGCGCAGGCCGACACTCTGCGCAAGGCGAAGGGCGAGACGATCGCGTACCGGTATCTCGACGATGGATCGATGGAGACGGTTTCCAGCTCGCAACTGCGCGCCGGCGACGTGATCAAAGTGGACGCCGGGCAGTTCATCGCAGGGGACGGGGAAGTGATCGAAGGCGTCGCCTCCGTCGACGAGTCGGCCATCACCGGCGAATCCGCGCCCGTCATCCGCGAAGCCGGCGGCGACCGGTCCGCCGTCACCGGAGGCACGCGCGTGCTCTCCGACTGGATCAGGATCCGCATCACCTCCAACCCCGGCGAAACCTTTCTGGACCGCATGATTGCCCTGGTGGAAGGCGCGCAGCGGCAGAAGACACCGAACGAGATTGCGCTCAGCATCCTTCTGGCGGGCCTTACCGTGATCTTTCTGCTGGCCGTAGCCACGCTGCAGCCCTTCGCCGTTTACTCCCACGCGCCGCAGACTATCTTCGTTCTGGTCTCTCTGCTGGTGTGCCTCATCCCGACGACCATCGGCGCCTTGCTTTCTGCCATCGGCATCGCGGGCATGGACCGGCTGGTGCAGTACAACGTGCTCGCCATGTCCGGCCGCGCGGTGGAAGCCGCCGGCGACGTGAATACGCTGCTGCTGGACAAGACCGGGACCATCACGCTGGGCAACCGCCAGGCAACCGAATTCTTCCCCGCGCCCCACGTCAGCTCCGAGCGCCTGGCCGACATGGCGCAGCTCGCCTCGCTCTCCGATGAGACACCGGAGGGGCGCTCGATCGTCGTGCTCGCCAAGGAAAAATACAACCTGCGCGGGCGCGACGTGAGCGGGATGCGAGCGGAGTTCGTGCCCTTCTCCGCGCAGACGCGCATGTCCGGCGTGGATCTGCCGGGATCGAAGATCCGCAAAGGCTCGGCGGACGCCATTGCGCGCTTTCTGGAAGCGCAGGGTTCCAGCATGCCGCGCGAAGTGACCGATCGTGTGGAGGAGATTGCCCGCATGGGCGGAACGCCTCTGGTAGTAGCGGAAAATGCCACCGCTCTCGGCGTGGTCCATCTCAAGGACATCGTCAAGGGCGGCCTGAAGGATCGCCTCGCGCGGCTGCGCGCGATGGGTATCCGCAGCATCATGATCACCGGCGACAATCCGCTGACCGCAGCGGTGATTGCGCGCGAAGCCGGTGTGGACGATTTCCTGGCCGAAGCGAAGCCCAGGGACAAGATGGACCTGATCAAGCGCGAACAGGGGAAAGGCAAGCTGGTGGCCATGACCGGCGACGGCACCAACGATGCTCCCGCGCTGGCTCAGGCCGACGTGGGCGTGGCCATGAATACCGGCACGCAGGCGGCCAAGGAAGCCGGCAACATGGTGGACCTCGACTCCAATCCCACCAAGCTCATCGAAATCGTGGAAATCGGCAAGCAGTTGCTGATGACGCGCGGCGCGCTCACCACCTTCTCCATCGCCAACGACGTGGCCAAGTACTTCGCCATCATTCCCGCCATGTTCGCCGGCGTCTTCCCGGTGCTGAATGCGCTGAACATCATGCACCTGGCCACGCCGCATTCTGCCATTCTTTCGGCGGTGATCTTCAACGCGATCATCATCGTCGCACTCATCCCACTGGCGCTGAAGGGCGTGACGTACAAGCCGATGTCGGCGCAGTCGCTGTTGCGTCGCAACCTCATCCTGTACGGCATCGGCGGCATCATCGTGCCGTTTATCGGAATCAAGGCAATCGATCTGCTGTTGAACGGCCTGCACCTGGTGTAAGGCACTCGGAGAATTATCATGGCAACCATGATGAGCCAGCATCGCGACGAGCAAGTCCGCAGCCAGACACGCGTTCCAGGCGACAGTCCGCTGCGCAGCGTGCTTCTCGTTGCGCTTCGTTACACTCTGATCACCGCGGTGCTGCTCGGCATCGTCTATCCGCTGATGATTACCGGCATTGCGCAGCTCACCATGCCGTACAAGGCCGACGGCCAGCTGATCATGCGCAACGGGCAGGTGATCGGTTCGGCCATCATCGGCCAGGATTTCACCGGCCCGAGCTATTTCCACCCGCGTCTTTCCGCGGCCGGCAACGGATACGACGCGGCCAATTCCGGCGGCTCCAACCTGGGCCCCACCAGCCAGGCGCTGGTCAGCCGGGTAGATGCCTCGGTCGCCGACTGGCATAAGATCGATCCCGGCGCGAAAGGCCCGGTCCCGATCGGGCTGGTCACCACCTCCGCCTCGGGTCTCGATCCGGACATTTCTCCGGAAGGCGCGTATTACCAGGCGCCGATGGTTGCGGCTGCGCGGCATTTGCCGATAGCCACGGTACGCGCTCTCGTGAAGGCGCACATTCAGCCTCGCCAGCTCGGCTTCCTCGGCGAGCCGCGGGTCAATGTACTGGAGCTGAACCTGGCGCTGAATGCGCTGTCGGCTTCTACGACCTCGGCAAAATAGGCCACGCGTTCACTTCCCTGGCGCTCGTTCGGTATGCGGATCGGTGGCGCGCGTTCACTTGTCTCTGTACCGTGCGCGCTGCGCCCTGTACGCTGTTGCCCATGGGCCCGTTTGCCACCATGCGGGAAGATGTCCGGTCGGTGCTGGAGCGCGATCCCGCGGCCAGCTCGCGCGCCATGGTGGTGCTCTGCTATCCCGGCCTGCACGCGGTGTGGACGCATCGGCTCAGCTCGCGCCTGTGGCACGCCGGACTGCATCTGCCGGCGCGCATGCTTTCGCAGATTGCTCGCTTCTGCACCGGCATTGAGATTCATCCGGGGGCGCGCGTGGGGCGCCGGGTCTTTATCGATCACGGCGCCGGGGTGGTCATCGGGGAAACCGCGATCGTCGGCGATGACGTGACGCTGTACCAGGGCGTCACGCTGGGCGGCACGGGGCACGAGCGCGGCAAGCGCCATCCCACGCTGCGCGCCGGCGTCTTCGTGGGCAGCAACGCGCAAGTCCTCGGCAACATCTGCGTCGGCGAGAACTCCCGCGTGGGCGCCGGGTCGGTAGTCCTGCGCGATGTGCCCCCGGACTCCACGGTCGTCGGCGTACCGGCGCACATCGTGTATCAGAATGGCGAGCGCGTGCTCATCACCGATCCCAGCCAGGTGAAGGACCCGCTCTCGGGCGTCATCATCGCTCTGGGCGAGGAGGTACGGCGGCTGCGGGCCCGCGTCGATTGCCTGGACGGCCAGCTGGAGCAGGCCGCGCGCGACCTGGATGAGGTGCGGTCGCTGGCCAGCGAGGAAGAGGAGCGCAACGAGTACCGCAGCCAGCAGTCGGGCGAGGGATTGGTGAGCATGGGCGAGGGGATTTGATTTTCAGCGCCGTGCCTCGGTTTTCAGGGCGGGTTTCTTCGGGCCTGCCTGGATGGGAATCTCCATCGTTCCGACGTTCCCAGAGGCCGGATCGTAGACGCCCAGGTGCAGGCGGATTTCTTCTTTCGGCACGTCGAGTACCTGATGGACCTGCAGTCCGTCCTCGGCGTACATGTTCCATACCGCGGGAGTCAGCGCGATGGGGGCCACGTTCGAGATCCAGTTCACCGGGTTCCCTTCGTCGTTGAAAGCCACCGCCTCCACGATCACCCTGCCCGCATGGACGCCGTGCGGCGCGAGCGCCAGATCCACATGCCGCAGGGAGATGGCGTAGTCGATCACGTATCGGGCGCCGCGGTCCTTCATTTTTTGGTTCTGCCCGAGGATCGGGCCCGTCGGCGGATGCTTGTCCGGCGCGACCACCCGCGCCTTGAAGAGAATCTGCGAGGACGGAGGGACCCCATCCTGCATGGCGGCTGCGAATACCTGCCGCTCGCCCTGCTCTCCGGTGTCCTGTTCGGGCGTGCCGCTGGTCGCGAAATATCCATGCCGGAACAGCAGCTTGTATTTGCCTTTCGCTGGCTCCACGTCGAGAGACACGTCGATTTTTCGCCACTTCCCTTTGAAGTCAGCGTTTCGAGGCGTATAGGCGATGGTGTAGAAGTGCTCGCCATCGCTCAGCGCGTCGGCCACGGCCTCTTTGAGCGCGTTCGAGTCGTATACGGCGCGCCCTCCCGTCTCCTTCGCCAGCATGATCATCGTTCCGTGCTCTTCGATCCGCTCGAGATCAGCCAGCATGCCGTCGTGCGCGAATCGCAGCTGGCCCACCGGCACACTGTTGATCACCTCTCCGTAATCCGTCTGTTGCGAGGCGTCGAACATGGGCTCCACCAGGACGCCGCGCACATCGACCGGATAAACCGCTACGCGAGCGGCAGCCAGCATGGCGGCCGTCGCCTTCAGCTGATCCTGAAAGGAGCCGGTTATTACCGTGTAAGTGTTGCCGGTCGGAGTTTCGACGTCAGAGTAGAATTCCACCGGGAACGAGCCGGAAAACCAGATCAGGTTCTTCCGTCCGGGAATGCCGCTGAGATAGCGGGCCATTTCCTGCATGGCTTCCAGCGTCATGCTGACGCGCATCCCCGTCTCCTGGGTATCGCTCTCGCTCATGAAGTTTTTCATGTTCATGATCGTCTGCGGCGAAATGCCCGCCTCCCGCAGCGTGTCCAGCTCCTGCCGCTGCGCGAATGTGTGACTGGCCGACGGCAGCAGCGAAGCTGCAGGCGTGGCCTTCCTGCTGGAGATGGCCGCCAGCAACTGCTCGGAATTCGTCGTGAACCCCTGAAGCATGCGCAGGTGCGAGCCCAGCGCAAAGATGGCGATCCGCTGTCCCGGCGGCAGATTCCTCAGGTACTGGATCATCTGCAGGCGGAGATACTGGTTGTCCGCCACCTGGGTGTTCAGCCCGTCCAGCAGCAGTACCGTCACCGAGTCCGTCACCGGCGTTACGGGCAGATTGTCGTAGGTGTGCGGCGGCGGCGAGGGCGGTTTCGGCAACGCCTGCTCGGGCTTCGCATCTTTGCCGCAGTGGGACTGGAAGTATTCGATCCGCTGGTCCTGACGGTCTTCCAGCACCTGGAAGTCCCGCGTTTTGAGCCCGCAGACCGGCTGGTTGTGGTTCAGAACGACAACATCCAGCAGCACAATGCGGCTGGTGACGGAAAAGGCCGGTGCTGCGCCGGATTGCGGCTGCGCGGGCGGCTTCCGTTTGGCCCGCAGCGGTGGGGCCGCCACGCAGAGCGCAAGGAGCGTCAGCGGGAGAGCGATGCGGCCGCGCATGGCAACCTCCGAAGCAGGCTTCGCACGGAAAAGGAGACGCGTCGACTGTGGAAGCCGCGGGGAGAATGGCTCCGAAGGAATTGTAAGGCCGGGGGGCGGATGTCTGCCGGGTGCCTCACCGGCAGCCGGGAGACACATTCATGCCCCCCGCTCGGCGTGCCGACAGGCCCTGTACGGGCGCCTACGGTGATTTCAGGGCAGCTGTGCCTCGGGGCAGCGTCCAGCCGAGCGGGAACACACGACGATGCCGCAGAAACCAGAACGCTGGCAGCCAGATGAGTGGCACCGTTATGCCCCGGCGCTGCAGGCTTCGCAGGAGGGTTTCCGGGACCGGGATCTGATCGCGGGCCGGCTGTGGGGATCGCATCGCTGGCAGGCACTCACCGCGGCTGGCGAGTCGTGCGTGCCGGTGAGAGCCTGGATAGAGCGCGTACATCCGCACGACAGGGCGGCGTTCGGGGCCGACCCGGGCGCGGTCCGCGCAGGCAGATCGCGCAGCCTACAGAATGAGCATCCTGTCCGGCACGAGGGTGGCCAGTGGGGCTGGCTTCTGGCGCGGGGAGTGGGCGCCGAGGACGTTACCGGCCGGCGAGGCCCGGGCCTGAGCCTGGTGCGCGATCAGGAGGGCCAGGTGGGTGGCGCTTCCCTCTCCGGCTCAGGCGTCGCCGGTTGCATCGTGATCACGCGCGCGGGTTCGGCAGCGCGGGGCTGCCCAGCCGAGCCGGAAAATTCGGGATCAAACATGTCCGGCGGCAGCACCTCGCCACGGAAAGAGGGAAGCTGTGCCGCGGCTTCCAGGAGCTCAGGCTCAGCGCTGGATTCCAATGCAGGCTCAAGGATCGGCTCGGACGCTTCGTCCGCGGCGCCTTCCTCTATCGCTGAATTTTCGGGTGCTGTCGCCGGTTGAGCTGCTTCCACGTCGGAAATTTGGTACGATTTGGCCGATGTGAATTGAGAGGCTGCGGTTGGATCGAGCGATTCTTCCTCCTGCACCCATTCGCTGCCTGGCGCTTCCCGGAGCACGGCCTGAAACGGCTCTGCGTGGTCTTCTTCGGCCACCGGCTCGGCCGCCGGCGGAAATACCGTCGGGACAGAACCTGGTTCGTCAAGTTCATCCACGAGTACGGGCGATTTTGCTGCGGGTGTGATGCCAACCCCACCTACGGATTTTGTCCGGCGCTTCCGATGCAAAAAGCTGAAAAATCGGGTTTCGGATTTGGGCCGCGGCTGAAGTGTGGCTTTGATTTCCGAACGCAGGTACGCTACAACGCGTTGAGGTTCAGAACTCCGCATCTCTGCCAGCGGCGAGATTTCGCCCATCGGTTCGGACGTCTGCAGGAGAGGCGTCTGGCCGGGGTCCGGCGAGTTGTCTGAGTTGGGTGCGGCATGCGGCATCGCGGTTTCCTCCCGGATGAAGGCCCCATATGCGAATCGACGAGCTGCTGCTGCGATTCAGGCTCTTCCCCCGGGGGCGGGAAAGACCCGAAACTCTGCACCGCGAGGGAGACACACTGCCGGTTCGCAAGGGACCGGCGTCCACACGACATCCCCCGAGCACGTGTTCATTATACAAACCGCCCGCTCGGTGGGGATTACTGCGAAAAAGGAAGCGAACCCCTTTGGTTACCGAGGAAACCTTGGGTCATGGTTTGCAGGCAGACCTTGAAGTGCGCAAGCGGCGCAATTCACCTCGTCGCGATCGTGCAAAATCGATTTGCTGTTGCTCTTTACCCGGCGAGCGGCTACATTGATCCAGGCAGCGCAGGCATGCGTTTTCCTGAGCCGGGAGAGTTGTACGCCAGTCCCGGAGGTGTCTCCTTGACGGTCCGCTCTCTTGTCCGGCCATCGCCCTCAGCCAACAGGACTCATGGAATGAAGAAGCAATCTGCAGTGAAGAAGCAGGGGCGCGGCGCCGCGCCCGCGTATAAGAACGCCGGCCTGCCGTCGGAGCGGCGCATGAAGGATCTGCTGTCGCGCATGACCCTTGAAGAGAAGGCCGCGCAGATGCTCTGCATCTGGCAGAAGAAACCGGAGACGATGACCGACGCCGGCGGGAATTTCGATTTCGCGAAGGCGAAGAAATTCTTCCGCGACGGCCGCGGTCTGGGCCAGGTCGGGCGCCCCAGCGACGCGGGGGGCGGACGCAATCCACGCCAGACGGCCGAGCTAACGAACGCCATTCAGCGGTTTTTCCTGGAAAACAGCCGGCTGGGGATTCCGGTCATTTTCCATGAGGAGTGCCTGCACGGCCACGCCGCTCCCGGTGGCACCAGCTTCCCGCAGCCTATCGCGCTGGGCGCGACGTTCAATCCGGAACTGGTGGAGAAGCTGTTCACGATGACGGCGCTCGAGGCGCGGCTGCGCGGCGCGCATCACGCGCTGACTCCGGTTGTCGATGTAGCCCGCGAGCCGCGCTGGGGCCGCGTGGAAGAAACTTACGGCGAAGATCCTTACCTGGTCTCGCGGCTGGGGATCGCGGCGGTGAAAGGCTTTCAGGGCGGCCGCAATTTCCGCGACAAGCGCCACGTGCTGGCCACGCTGAAGCATTTTGTCGGGCACGGGCAGCCGGAGTCGGGGATGAACTGCGCACCGGCGAACGTCTCGATGCGCGTCCTGCGCGAGACGTTCCTGTACACCTTCCAGGAAGCGCTGCGCGAAGCAGGCGCAGTAACGCTGATGGCCTCCTACAACGAGATCGACGGCGTACCGTCACATGCCAACAAATGGCTGCTGCGCGACGTTCTGCGCAGGGAATGGGGCTTCAAGGGCTTTGTTGTATCGGATTACTACGCCATCCGGGAGCTGGGCTACCGGCCGGATACGCATGGCCACTTTGTGGCGAAAGACAGCAGGGAATCCTGCCGCCTCGCCGTCGAGGCCGGCGTCAATATCGAGCTGCCCGATCCCGACTGCTACCTGCACCTCGTCGATCTGGTAAAGAAAGGCGTATTGAAGGAGTCGCAGCTGGATGAGCTGGTCGCGCCCATGCTCTTCTGGAAGTTCGAGATGGGTTTGTTCGACGATCCTTACGTCGATCCCGACGAAGCCGATCGCGTCGTTGGGTGCGACGAGCACCGCGACCTGGCGCTGAGAGCCGCGCACGAGGCCATCACGCTGCTGAAGAACGAAAACGGCGTGGCGCCCCTGAATCTGGACAAAATCAAGACCATCGCCGTCATCGGTCCGAACGCGAACCGCACGCTGCTGGGCGGCTACAGTGGCGTGCCGAAGCAGGAAATCACCGTCCTCGACGGCATCAGGGCGAAGGTCGGCGGGAGGGCCAGGGTCCTCTACAGCGAGGGCTGCAAGATCACCATCGACGGCAACTGGAACAGGGACGAAGTCGTCGCCAGCGATCCCGCAGAGGACCGGCGCCAAATTCAGGAAGCTGTCGAAGTGGCAAAGCAGGCCGACGTCATCGTGCTGGCGGTCGGCGGCAACGAGCAGACCTCGCGCGAAGCCTGGGGCCTGAATCACATGGGCGACCGCACCAGCCTGAACCTGATCGGGCGTCAGGATGAGCTCGTGAGGGCGATGCTCGCGCTGGGCAAGCCGGTCATTGCCTTCCTCTTCAACGGTCGTCCGCTCAGCATCAACTATCTCGCGCAAAACGTTCCGGTCATCTACGAGTGCTGGTATCTGGGGCAGGAGACCGGCCGCGCCGTCGCCGACGTGCTCTTCGGCGAAACCAACCCCGGCGGCAAGTTGCCCATCAGCGTCCCGCGTTCGGTCGGCCACCTGCCCGTTTTCTACAACCACAAGCCCTCGGCGCGCCGCGGGTATCTCTTCGACGATGTGTCGCCGCTCTATGCTTTCGGCTACGGGCTGAGCTACACAACGTTCTCAATCGCCAATCCGCGGCTGAACAAGAAGAAGATGCGCACCGACGGAAGCGCCAAGGTATCCGTCGAAGTTACCAATACCGGCAAGCGCGAGGGCACGGAGACCGTTCAGCTCTACATCCGCGATGCGGTTAGTTCGGTGACGCGCCCGGTGAAGGAACTGAAAGGCTTCCGCAAGGTACATCTGCAGCCCGGCGAGAGCACAACTGTGACCTTCGACATCACGCCTGATCCCCTGAAATTCTGGGACGTAAACATGAAATACGTTGTGGAGCCGGGCGAATTCATCATTATGGTTGGCACCTCCTCGCGCGACGCTGACCTTCAGAAGCTCACGCTGCAGGTAACGCCGTAAGAAGCGAAAGCGGGACCACGATGATCGAGAGACTTTCCTTCAGAGAGAAGCTGGGTTACGGCCTGGGAGACATGGCCGCCAACTTCATCTTCCAGGCGCTGCTCGCCCTGCAACTGAACTACTACACCGATGTTTTCGGCCTGAGTGCCGCGCGGGCCGGCACTCTCTTTCTGGTCGTCGGTCTCATTGCCGCTGTCTTCAACCCGGTAATGGGTGTCATTGTCGACCGCACCAGCACGCGCTGGGGCAAGTTCCGTCCGTGGCTGCTGTGGACCGCGGTGCCCTTCGGCATCATGGGCATTCTTACCTTCACCACGCCGCACCTCAGCTTCACCAGCAAGCTGGTCTACGCGTGGGTTACGTATCTGCTGCTGCGACTCATCTACGCCGCCAACAACGTTCCCTACGCCACGCTCAACGGAGTGATTACCGGCGATCCCGACGAGCGTACCAGTATCGCCTCCTATCGTCAGGTGCTGGCCAACGGGGCCGGCTTCATTGTGCAGAGCCTCGCTGTGCCGATGATCGCATTCTTCGGCCATGGCAACAGCGCCAAAGGCTACCAGTTCACCATGGGGCTGCTCTCCATCCTGAGCGTCATCTTCTTCTTCATCGCCTTCGCAAGCAGCAAGGAACGCATCCAGCCCGACCCGCGGCAGAAGACCTCGCTCGGCCAGGACCTCGCCGACCTCTTCAGCAATTCCGCCTGGATCGTCCTGTTCCTCGCCACCACCTTCTATTTCGCGGCGCTGGCGATGCGCGGCAGCGTCATGCTGCCCTACTTCAAATACAACGCGGGCAACGAAGATCTCTTTAGCTGGTTCAACGGATTCGGGCTGGCCGCGCTCATCCTTGGCGTCACCTTCTCCACGTTCCTTTCGGTCCGAATCGGCAAGCGGCCGCTCTTCATTCTGAGCATGGCGCTCACCGGCCTTTTCAATCTCGCCGTGCTCTTCCTGCCCGCCACCGCCACGGTGCCGATCATTGGGTCCGAAGTTCTGCGCCAGTTCTTCTTTGGAACCTCCGGGCCGCTGCTGTGGGCGATGATGGGCGACGTGGCTGACTATGGCGAATGGAAGACGGGCCGCCGTGCCACCGGCACCGTTACCTCGGCCGTCGTCTTCGCTCTCTGGGTGGGGCTGGCGATCGGCGGCGCCCTGGCCGGCTGGCTCTTCTCGTATTACGGATACGTCGCCAACGCCGTGCAGACGGCCCGCTCGCTCAGTGGCATCTGCCTCACCGCCGGACTTTGGTCCGGCATCGCTTTCTTTCTGACCGCCGCGGTGCTGTTCTTCTACCCCATTTCGCGCGGTCTCAACCGAACAATCTCCGACGAGCTGGCCGGTCGCCGCAAAGGCTTTGAGCGGGCCGAGGCTGCCTCGCCGCAGTAAGTTCTCTGCAAGGAGGATCTATGCCCGTATCCGGGCGCATGTTCATGCGGACAGCCGTCTGCTGCATGTTTGTCACTGCCGCCACCGCAGCCGCCCAGCAGCCCACTTCGCTGAAGGAGGCTTACGAAGGCGACTTCTACGTCGGCGCTGCCCTCGACGCAGCGGAAATCACCGGTCAGGACCAGCTCAGCGACTCCATCGTTCTGCGCCAGTTCAATTCCATCTCCCCGGAAAACGCCCTGAAGTGGGAAATCGTGAATCCAGAACCAGGCCAGTACGATTTCGGGCTTGCTGATCAATACGTTGCTTTCGGCGTGAAGCATCACCTGTGGATCGTGGGCCACAACCTCGTCTGGCACAACCAGGTGCCCGCGTGGGTCTTCCGCGACAAAGATGGCAAGCTGCTTACCCGGGACGCTCTGCTGAAGCGGATGAAGGGTCATATTCTCCGGGAGGTCGGCCGGTACAAAGGCAAAATCCAGAGCTGGGACGTGGTCAATGAGGCGCTGAACGACGACGGAACGCTCCGCCAGTCGCTCTGGTACAAGATCATTGGCCCCGACTACATTGCCAAAGCCTTCGAGTACGCGCACGAGGCCGACCCGCAGGCGCAGCTCACCTACAACGACTACAACCTGGCGAGTCCGGCGAAACTCGCCGGCGTCATTCGCCTGGTAAAGCAGCTCAAAGCGGAAGGCATCACGATCGACTGCGTGGGCATGCAGAGCCACGAACAGCTCGAATCACCCACGCCGGAGCAGGTAGACGCAGCCATCCGCACCATCGCGGCCACGGGCGTCCAGGTCGCCATCTCCGAGATGGACGTCAACGTGCTGCCCAATCCTCTGAAGCAGAACACCGCCAGCGTGTCGATCCACATGGCGGCCAATCCGAAGCTGAACCCATGGCCAAACGGATTGCCCGCCGCGATGCAGCAAAAGCTCGCCGGGCGCTACGCCGCGCTGTTCCAGGTCTTCTACAGGGACCGCGCTGACATCAGCCGCGTGACCCTATGGGGCGTCACCAACGCTCAGTCGTGGAAGAACAACTGGCCCATTCCCGGCCGCACGAACTATCCGCTGCTCTTCAATCGCGCCGGCGAGCCCACGCCGGCGTATTACGCGGTGCTCAGGATTCCGAACGAAGCTGCAAAATAAGCTGCGCAACCATCCTCTTGGCTTTGACGGCGGCTACTCCGCGACCGCGGATTGCTGCACTCCCGACCGAACACCACTCTGACCAGTCGCGTAGCCGATCGCGTAGCCGATCGATTGCTGGTCGCTGCGGAAGCCGCTGGAATAGTGGTCCACCCGGCTAATCTATGCCGCTTTCTCCAGCAGCGATATTCGGTCAATACCGAATCGGGCGCAAACTCGGCTCAGGCGGGATGGGAGAGGTCTACCAGGCGACCCATCTGGTCCTCGGTCGCGACGTTGCCCTGAAGAGTTGCAGCGCGCGCACCGACTGCGTTGACGATGAACTGATCCGGCTGATGTATCGCGCCGGATGCCGCGGAATCTTCTTCGGCGTGGAAATGGGCTCTCCCCGAATGCAGCGCCTGATCCATAAGAACCTCGATCTGGAAGACGCTGCTGCGCGAATCCGCCGCACTACATCTGTCGGCATGGGCTCCACCGTTTCGCTGATTACAGGATTTCCCGAGGAAACCGAGCAGGATGTGAAGCAGACGGTCCAGTTCCGATGAGTGCGGCGCGGCACGAGTTGGCCGACCCGCAGCTGCACATCCTCGCGCCCCTCGCGGGCACCCCGATGCACAGGCAGTTCCACGGGCAGCTTCTGCTGGACGGCATCCATTCCGACATGTCGCATCAGGGATGGAAGCAGGACGCGGGCGACAGAGATTTGATCGCTTCTTATCCGGATATCTTCCCTAACTTTTGCGGAGTGCCCACGCCCGGCCTGGATCGCGCCTGGCTCAAGCGTCTGCGCATCTTCGTGCTTCGCGGAATTGAGCGTTTCCGCTGGGTTACGGTGGCATTGCACCGGTATCGTGGAGGCATCATGGCGGTGTTCCAAACCTGGGACCGGGCCACGCCGACGAGGGTAATGGATGGCGAAGATCTGGAGCGTTACTACGCCTCTCCGGAGTTCCGAACGCATTTCACGGAATTTGTAAGAAGTTCGTACCTGCGCGGTGAGGACTCCGACGCGGCGCTCAGTGGCTTACTGCAGCTCGGCGAGAACGTCTCTGTGGGTCGGCCCGAGTCGCCTTTCGCTCCCCCAGGGAGATCGGATGGACGGACCATCCAGGATCCGCCGCATACGATCGTTCCTTCGCCGGGCCCGGACGTGAAGGTATTCGATCTCAACGTCGATTTGCGGGCCGTCTTTGTATCGCTGCGCAGCGGCAAGGGCCCTCCCGGTGTTCACGCGCTGAAACCCACCGCCATGGCAACGCGTTTCGGACTGTCGAGCACCACGGACATCGTGGAGCTCACGCCCCTGTCGGCGTCGTTTCTCAGGCTCTGCGACGGCCGCACTCTTGACCTGGTGATGGCGAACCTGGACATCGGTGCGGAGCTCGCAGGTATCGGACGGGAAGAGGTCGGCTTATACGCCTTTGACAAGCTATGCCGGCAGCGCCTTCTGAAATGCGAAAAACAGAACCAGCACAACTGCGATTCATCGCCGCAGGCGCGGAATCGATCCGACACGACAGCTACCGGCTGCAGCTTCCGCTACACTGAAGAGACGGCGGCTGTAAGTCATTGAAGGGCCTGTAGCTCAATGGTCAGAGCAGGGGACTCATAATCCCTTGGTTGGGGGTTCAAATCCCTCCGGGCCCACCAAAAATCAACTTACATACATGACGGACATCCGGGGACTGCGCTGGGATACTTCTGGGGATACTTTCGCACAATGCCTTCCAGGAAGCAGTCTCCCCATGCCGCGCAGGTCATCAGCCAGGGTCACAGGAGTCTGGGAAAAGGTCCCGAGCTCGGGAATCTGGTGGGTTCGCTACCGCGAGAACGGCACACTTCACCGAGAGAAAGTGGGGCGGAAGTCGGACGCTCTGGCCCTTTATCAAAAGCGCAAGAACGAAATCCGCATGGGCGCAAAGCTTCCCGAGAACATGCGGCGGGCGTCGATCCGTTTCGGGCAGCTCGCTGAGGACATTCGAAGCTACAGCGAAAAGCACCACCGCGACCGGGGCCACATCGAATCGCGCTTGAAGCGCATCCTTCCTGATTTCCAGAATCGACAGGCCGACCAGATCAAGCCCGAGGACATCGACGGCTGGATTGCCCGGAACACGGAGACCGCGGCCACGGCAAACCGCTACCGGGCACTGTTCTCACTCATCTTTCGAGAGGCCCTGCGCAATGGAAGGGTCACTGGCAATC
>DATJSY010000025.1:0-24496 GCA_035503835.1 Acidobacteriaceae bacterium
GGGAGTGGTGGCGGCGCGCATGACGTGGAACAAGCTGTCGGAGGGAGGACACAACGTGAATCTGCTGACTTCGCAGCGGCTGTGCGATTTCGGCGGCGGCCCGACCTTCTACTCGGTGCTGGTGGAGGTGGAGCGAGCAGAGCGGCCGACAGCGAAGAGCTGCTGAATCCGATAAACTACGGGAAAAATCAGCAGGCAGGGCCCGTGGGAGAACGTGATGGAAGCAGCGGCGGCGAGCGGGTGCAATCAGGGCAGCAGAGACGAGCGGCGAAGCGCGGCGAGCGCGGGGCGCGGGCATGAAGCGCGCTGATATAATCGCCTTTTCCCAAAGATTGGCCCGATTTTGAGCAGTGAGGGTGTGCCTATTTTTCCCGTGAACTTCTGGAGCGCAGGCTCCCCGCAGGTAGCAGGCAGGAAGTTGCGCCGAGTTTTGGGGCGCTCCCTGATGTTGGCTCTCGTTCTTACGCCCGTGCCGGGGGCGATACGGCTGCATGCACAGGAGACGGCGGCGGCGGGGACAACGGCTCCGGCGGCGGGGCAGACCATCGTCGGCATCCGGGTGATCGGCACGCGGCGCATCCCGCAGGAAGCGGTGAAGGCGCGCATGTTCAGCCACGTGGGCGAGCCCTACGATCCGCTGACGGTGGAGCGGGACTTCAACTCGCTGTGGAACACGGGCTACTTCGAGGATGTGCGGATCGAGAAGGAAGACACGCCGCAGGGCGTGGTCCTGGACGTTTACGTGCGGGAGAAGCCGACCATCCGGGAGATCCACTACAAGGGCAACAACTCGATCACCGAGTCGGACATCCTGGAGCGGTTCAAGAAGGAAAAGGTGGGGCTCTCGCAGGAGAGCCAGTACGATCCGGCGCGCATCGCGCACGCGGTGACGGTGATCAAGCAGATGGAGGCGGAGCACGGCCACCAGTTCGCCACGGTGCGGACCGAGGTGAAGGACATTCCGCCGGCGTCGGTGGAGCTGGACTTCAACATCAAAGAAGGGCCGACGGTGAAGGTGGGCAAGATCACCTTCAGCGGGAACCGGCACCTGAGCTCGCGGGTGCTGCGGGAATCGATGTACAACCTGCGCCCGATCGGGATTCCGCATTCGATCTTCCTGGAGAACCTGTTTGCGCGCACCTACGACGCCAGCAAGCTGGAAGAAGACTCGGAGCGGGTGCGGTTCGCGTATGAGGATCGCGGATACATGCGCGGCGGTCCGGTAGGAGAACCGATCACCCACCTGCGCAACGAGTCGGGGCTGTCGCTGTTCACGTTCCGGCCGCGCAAGGGCAAGCGCATCGACATCCACATGAACATCGACGAAGGGGAGCGCTACCGGCTGTCGGGGATCACCTTCACGGGGAACAAAGCGGTATCGAACACGCGGGCGCTGCGCGCCATCTTCAACATGAAAGACGGCGAGTGGTTCAACCGGACGGCGTTCGCCAAAGGGCTGGATAACCTGCACAAGGCGTACGGGCAGCTGGGGTACATCAACATGACGGCGGTGCCGAACCCCACCTTCGACGAGACGAAGCACACCATCGCGTGGAACATCGACATCGACGAGGGCAAGCAGTTCACGGTGTCGAGGATCGAGTTCCAGGGCAACACGGTGACGCGCGACTTCGTGATCCGGCGCGAGCTGCTGCTGCAGGAAGGGCAGGTATACAACAGCCATCTGTGGGAGCTGAGCCTGCTGCGCCTGAACCAGCTGGATTATTTCAATCCGCTGAAGGTGGACCAGGACACGGAGACGCACCAGAACACCGAAGAAGGCACGGTGGATCTGCTGCTGAAGGTGCAGGAAAAGGGCAAGAACCAGATCGGCCTGAATGGCGGAGTCAGCGGCTACTCGGGAGCGTTCCTGGGGCTGAACTATCAGACCAACAACTTTCTGGGACTGGGCGAGACGCTGAGCGTGCAGGCCAACGCGGGCAGCCTGGCGAGGAACCTGCAGTTCGCGTTCAACGAGCCGTACGTGAGGAACAAGCCGCTGGACCTGGGCTTCCAGGTATTCGACAGCAAGACGGACTTCAACGCGTCGAAGAGCTACTCGCTCACCGGGTCCTCGAACCTGAGCGCGGCGACGAGCTCGCTGCTGCAGAACTACAACCAGGGGCGGAAGGGATTCACGCTGTCGGCGGCCTACCCGGTGAGGCGCTTCAACCTGTTCGGATTCTCGCGCGTGGGCGCGACGTATGCGTGGGACAGCTCGACGGTGCGGGCGTTCAACGCGGCATCGACAAACCTGTTCGAGGTGCTGGCGTTCCGGAGCGGCATCCAGGGGCAGAATGCGCTGGAAGGCATCATCACCAGCTCGGTGCTGTTCAGCTACAACTCCAGCAACGTTGACAGCAACTACCTGCCGCACTCGGGGCAGTCGCTGGCGGCGTCAGTGCAGCTGGCCGGGCTGTGGGGCAGCGTGCGCTACGTGCGGCCGGTGGTGGAGTACAAGCGCTACACCCCGATGAAGGGCTTCTGGTTCAACAAGGCGGGGCGGAACACCCTGGGAGTGCGCCTGCAGGCGATCTACATTGCGGGATTCAGCGGAGACGTGGCGCCGCCGTTCGACCGGCCGGTGGCGGGCGGCGAGAACGACCTGCGCGGATTCGACACGCGCACGGTGGGACCCTACGGCTTCGTGCCGACGCGGGTGCTGTTCAACCTGATGAACCCGGACGGATCGATCGTGCCGCGCGATCCGACGAATCCGAAGCTGGGAGCCGTGCAGGTACCGCTGCCGGTGTACGGGATTGCCACCACGGGCGGCGACACCGACTTTACGTGGAACACGCAGTACATGATCCCGATCTACGGGCGCACGGTGGGCTTCAACATCTTCAATGATTTCGGCATGGACATGTCGGTGAGCAAGGGGCAGCTGCGCCAGAGCCCGGAGGGAATCGACAGCCTGAACGCGCCGCTGTACGGGTGCCCGAACCACGTGAACGGGACCTGCCAGGGCGGGCAGCAGATCCGGTTCGACAGCTACATCGAGCCGATTCCGGGCACCAACTATGTGCCGCGGGATTCGGCCGGCGGCGAGCTGGACGTGATGATGCCGATCATCAACGCGCCGTTCCGGATCTACTACGCGGTGAATCCGCTGAAGCTGTTCGACACCTTCAGCCGTCCGAACCTGATCACGCGGAGCATGTTCCCCTCGGGCGGAGACGGCGACTACTCTTACGCAGTGGCGCAACAGCTGTACAACGGGCTGTACGTGCTGCGCGAGCCGAGCAAGACGTTCCGGCTGACCGTGAGCACTACGTTCTGAGGGACGCAGCTGGGGGCGCGCAGATACCACAGGTGCGGGGAGGAGTGGTTTGACGGCACCTGTGCGCGGCCCTATAATTTGCCCAAGTTCCTGAGAATTTCTCTCTATCCGCGACTCTGTATTCCGGGCGGAAAATCGATGCCTGGAGCCCGCTCCGGATATCTGTCGGAGAGCGGCCATCAGAGAGCGAAATCGGGCGAGGCCCACCAAGGAAACCGAAGGAGTTTGTGAAATCCATGAAGCGTATGTTGTCTCTCGTATGCGTGCTCGCGTCCGGACTGGGCGCAGGAGCCGTAGCTCAGGCAGCGCCGGCCAGGCCGGATGCGGCCCCTGGCGCGCCGGTGACGATCACCGGCGCCTCGAAAATCGCCGTCATCAACTTCCAGCAGGCGGTGGGACAGACGAACGAGTTCCAGCGCGATCTGGCCGACCTGCGGAAGAAGTACGAACCCCGCGCCCAGGCTCTGCAGACGCTGAACGATCAGATTGAAGCGGAGAAGAAGGCGCTGCAGGACGGGGGAACTACGCTGAGCGATGCGGAGCGCCAGCAGAAGCTGCACGATATCGACGACAAGACGAAGAACCTGCAGCGGTCGGCGCAGGACCTGCAGAACGACGAGCAGTCGGACGGGCAGGAGACCTTCCAGCAGGTAGGCCAGAAGGTGTTCGACGCGATGTCGACCTACGCGCAGCAGCACGGCTTTGGGGTGGTGCTGGACGCGAGCCAGCAGAACAGCGGCGTGCTTTGGCTGACGCCGGGAGCGGACATCACGTCAGCGGTGGTGGAAGCGTACAACGTGAAGTCGGGAATTCCGGCTCCGGCGGCGGTGCCCTCGGCGCCAACGCCGCACCCGGCAGCTCCGAGAACGCCGACGCACTAAGGCGTCCCTGGCAGACAAGAGGCTTTGGGGCGGCGTCCGGTTCAGGATCGCCGCCTAAAGTTTCGCTGTGGGTGGAAAGCTGTGGAAATTCCTGTGGAAGAATCGCCGCCCCGCAGCGGGTCATTCTTCGATAATCCCGGGTTCCCGGCGAAGAAGCGGAAAGTTCCCTGCTAACTTTAACAAAATCTGATAGTTGACGGATGGCGTTGGCGCCAGGTCGTATTACCTGGACCAAGTTACTGCGGAACAACCTTTTTTCTTTTCCACAAATGCGAATGAAACGGCCGTAAACGTGGCGCGCGTTTTGCGCTCTGCCGCGAGGGGGCTGATCGGACAGTTGGGGACGAAGGGAAGGGGGCCGAGAGGGGTTTCAGGGGCTCCGGGGCCCTTGCCCCTTTGCGTTCCCTGCGGCACGACTCGCAGCCCTCGGGAGCGAGCTCGCCGGAACCACGCTGAAGCTGCGCCCTGAGACAAACCCTCAAAACAATTCCTGAGCGAACCGCCGCGTGGGGAGCCTAGCGGATGATGCCCCGTTCGGATTTCCCGACAAAATCCACCAGGTACTGCACGTCCTCGGTTTCGATCCCCTCCGCACGCAGGGCCTCCATCGCCTGAGCGATGTTCATTTTCGAGGAGAGCAGGAGGCGGTAGGCGTGGTGGATGGCGCGGATGCGGCTGCGGTCGAATCCGCGGCGCTCAAGGCCGACTTTGTTGATGCTGTAGGCATGGACCTCGCGTTTGGCTGAGGTGAGGGAGAACGGCAGGACGTCCTGGGTGATGGTGGTGCCTCCGCCGATGTAGGAGTGGCGGCCGATGCGGCAGAACTGGTGGACGGGACAGAGCGCGCCGACGGTGGCGTAGTCCTCGACGGTGACGTGGCCGGCAAGGGTGGCGCCGTTGGCGAGGATGCAGTGGTCGCCGATGAGGCTGTCGTGGCCGATGTGGGTATAGGCCATGATGAGGCAGCCGCTGCCGACGCGGGTGGCGCCGCCTCCGCCGGCGGTGCCGCGAGAGATGGTGACGCACTCGCGGATGGTATTGCCGTCGCCCATGGAAACGCCGGTGGGCTCGCCGCGGTATTTCAGGTCCTGAGGGGCGACGCCGACGCTCGAAAAGGGGAAGAAGCGGTTGCGGGCGCCGGCGGCAAGATGACCGTCGAGGACGACGTGGGAGACCAGCTCGCAGTCTTCGCCGAGGACGACGTTAGGGCCGATCGTGCACCAGGGACCGACGGAGCAGGATTCAGGAACGACCGCAGTCGGCGCGATGATCGCGCTGGGGTGGATGCTCACTCCTGGGTCACCATTTCGGGGGCGGGTTCGGGCGCGGCCGGGGCGGGTTCGTGGCGGCGCGGCACGAGCTGACACATGACGATGGCTTCGCAGGCGAGCTGGCCCTCGACGGTGACGCGGCCGTCCATTTTGACGGCGCGGGAGCGCCAGTTGATGACGTTGATCTCAATGCGGAGCTGGTCGCCGGGGACGACGGGGCGCCGGAATTTGGCGCGCTCGATGCCGGTGAAGACCATGAGCTTGTTCTCGCGGTCGGGGACTTCGGGCAGCAGGAGGGTGCCGCCGGCCTGAGCGATGGATTCGACGACCAGAGCGCCGGGCATGATGGGGTAATCGGGGAAGTGGCCCTGGAAAAACGCCTCGTTGATGGTGACGTTTTTGATGGCGACGATGCGCTTCTTCCGCTCGACCTCGACGATGCGGTCGATGAGCAGGAAGGGATAGCGGTGGGGCAGGATGGCCATGATGTCGCCGATTTCGAGCACCTGGCGGCCGTCGAGGATGGGGTTGGAATTCTCCATAGTTCGCAGCGGTGATTATAACGGGGGGTGCGGGGTTGATGCGCCATTTTCGGCGTGTGAAGGGGTGGCTGATGGCGTCGACCGCGAAGCAGTCTGAAATCTCCGCCTGATGAGCATCGCGCAAGCCCACCCTGTCTCCTCGAACTGCACGATGAGACAAGGGTGGGGCACCCGGCTGTCTGCCCCACTCAAGCCAAAAGAGGGCTTGAATGGGCCACCCGTCGGGTTCAGCGAAGGGCGAGGAGCGCGAGGGCGAGGGAGATGGGCATGACGAGGAGGCCGACGCGGAGGAATTGCCATGCGGTGATCTCCTCGTGCTCACGGCGCAGGGCGATGAGCCAGAGGATGGTGGCGAGGGATCCGGTGACGGAGAGGTTGGGGCCGAGATCGACGCCGATGAGAACGGCGTGAGCGATGACCGGAGCGTGCGCGACCTGGCGAAGCGCGGAGCCGGCGGCAAGGCCGACGGGAAGGTTGTTCATGGCGTTGGAGAGCGCGGCGACGGCAAAGGCACTGACGAATTTGCCAGATCCGTCAGGGGTATGCGCGAGCCAATGGAGAGCGTCCTGGGCCATGCGGGTGAGGCCGGCGCGATTGAGGGCGGAGACCAGAATGAAGAGGCCGGCGACGAGCGGAAGGACGCTCCAGGAAACCTGGCGCAGGGCGGTGCGCGGGGCGCTGCGATCGAGGGTAGCGACGAGGATCATAGCCAGGATGGCGGCGGCAAGGGTGGGAGCGCCGAGGGGGATTCCGAATCCTGATGCCACGAGCAGGGCGGCGGCGGCGATGAGGATGCCGAGGAGGGCGAGGCGTCCGGCGGGCTGGAGACGCGCGGGAAGCTGGGCGGAGGCGACCGGCTCGGCCAGCTCGCGGCGCTCGATGATCCGCAAAACGAGGAAGGTTGCTGCGACGGCGGCGAAGGCTGGCAAGAGCAGAGCGCGCAGCCAGGCGCCGAGTGGCGGCAGGTGTGGCTGGAAGACGACGAGATTGGCGGGGTTGGAGATGGGCAGCACGAAACTGGCGGCGTTGGCGACCATGGCGCAGGCGAGCAGGCAGGGGCGGGGGTGAACGCGGGCGCGGCGCGCGGCGGCGAGGACAGCGGGGGTAAGCACGACCGCGGTGGCATCGTTGGAGAGCAGCGCGGTGACGATGGTTCCGGAGAGATAGACGAGGAAAAACAGGCGGGATGAGGAGCCGCGGGCGCGGCGGACGGCGATTTCGGCGATCCAGTCGAAGACGCCTTCTTCGCGCGCGAGCTCGGCGAGGATCATCATGCCGGCAAGGAAGAGGCAGACGTCGAAGCCCTGGCGGACGGTGTGGAGGGCGGCGGAAAGCGGGATGAGGCGCGCGGCGACGAGGAGCAGGGCGGCGCCGCCAATCCAGATCCATTCGGGGATGGAGCGGGGGCGGAGCAGCATGAGGAGAATGCCGGCGAGGAAGACGAGCCAGATGAGGGCGACGGTCAAGGGCGGGAATCCTGGAAAAACCGGGACGGAACGAGAGACCCGAACTACACTATAGCGGGGGTATCTCCCGCCCTCCCAGACAGCCTGGCAGGGGGCGCAAGCTGCGGACGCCAGCGGAGAGGCAGAAAGTGACGATGTCGGAGCGTCTGTATTACGACAATTCTTTTCTGAAGGCGTTTACGGCGACGGTACGCGACATCCGCGAAGTAGCGCGCGGGGAGGGCGAGTCGCTGTGGCAGGTGGCGCTGGACCGGACGGCGTTTTATCCGGAGAGCGGCGGGCAGCCGTGGGACACGGGCATGCTGAGCGCGGTGTCGCGCGGCGGCGCGGAGCTGGACGTGGCCGTGGAGAGCGTGGAAGAAGACGATCATGGCGAAGTGTGGCACCTGGTGCGGAAGCCGCTGGCGGTGGGCACGCATGTGGAGGCGCAGATCGACTGGGAGCGGCGCTTCGATCATATGCAGCAGCACACCGGGCAGCATCTGCTGTCGGCGGTGTTCCTGAAGGAACTGCAGGCGCCGACGGTGTCGTTCCACCTGGGGGAGCACGTTTCGACGATCGATGTGGCCTGCGGGCCGCTGGCGCAGCACAGCCTGGAGCGCGTGGAGCGGCTGGCGAACGAGATCATCGCTGAAGACCGGCCGGTAACGGTGCGCCAGGTGGCGCGGGCCGAAGCCGACGCCATGCTGGCCAGCGGCGAGCTGCGCAAGCTGCCGGAACGCAACGGGCAGATCCGGCTGATCGAGATCGCGGACTGCGACCGCAACGCATGCGGGGGAACCCACGTGCGGTCGACGGGACAGATCGGCGGCCTGCTGGTGCGCGGCGTGGAGAAGGTGAGCCGCGGAGTGCGGGTGGAGTTTGCCTGCGGGCTGCGCGCGGTGCGTACGGCGCGGGCCGACGCGGCGATCCTGGGCAAGGCGACGGCGGCGCTGAGCGTGGGCGCGGCGGATCTGCCGGCAGCGGTGGAGCGGCTCATCGCGGAGTCCAAGGCAAACGCGAAAGAGCGGCAGCGGCTGCGCGAAGATCTGGCGGCGTACCACGCGGCGCGGCTGGCGGTGGAAGTGCCGATCGCAAACGGACTGCGGCTGGTGATGCGCTCGTGGAAAGATCGCGACCGGGAGTACGTGAAGCTGCTGGCGTCGCGGACGGCGGCAGCGGCGCCGGAGACGGTGGCGGTTTTCTGCGCGGAAGAGACCGATCCGGCGCGGGTGGTGGTGGCGCGGAGCATGGACCTGGACCTGGACTGCGGACGCCTGCTGCGCGAGGCGCTGACGCAGCTGGGACTGCGCGGGGGTGGGTCGCCGGATCTGGCGCAGGGCGAGGTTCCGGCGAAGCTGGTCCCGGGCCTGTGCAGCTCGCTGGCGGAATCGATTCGCCAGGCAAGGGCGGGCCGCGCGGTGCAGGCCGAGGCAGATGCGGTCCGCCGGAGAATACCGTAAAATCGAAGAGGTTCATCCCTGCCGGTTGTGGGGCTATAGCTCAGCTGGGAGAGCGCATCGTTCGCAACGATGAGGTCGTCGGTTCGATCCCGACTAGCTCCACCAAAAACTGTCAAAATTTGGTTGCGCCGGAGGTTCGGCGCGCGTCGCTCGGCCATGATTTCGCCTGCGAGCTACCACCCCATCGCTCAAAGGCGGCGCGTCGGGGACCTGAGAATTGCGCTGCGCTCACGCCCGCAAAGTGGCTCAGGGTGCATGCGCACCTCGATGCACACGGGTGGAAATCAACTTCCATCCTTAGGCCGATGTGCATTCCCGGTGTGTGTCTCTAGACTGAACGTCGCCAACTGAACATCATGATTGGCCGCAGCTGGAAGCTCCCAGGCTCCGGTTGGCGTTCTGTTCTCAATCAAGACTTTTAAGGAGACCAAGCCCTTGCCGGCTCACCGCGGAAGATCCCTGCTCGTCCCGTCTCTCGTAGCCTCCGCCGCGTTTCTGTTCGCCATTCTCCCCACCGCCGCCTTCGGTCAGGGCTGCATTCTCGCGCGCTCACCCGAGCAGACCGGGCTGCCCACGGAACAGGGTGGCATTCTGCAGCCAGGACACTTTCAGGTCACCATTGCCGAGCGTCACCAGTTCTCCTATGAACACTTCGTGGGATCCGTCTACCAGGAATACCGCGAACAGGATCACACCGAGGTGCAGAACCGCATCAATCTGCTGATCATGAACGTGACCTACCAGATCACGCCGCGGCTGAGCGCCGAGATTGACGTGCCGCTGCTTTTCGCCTCGCGCAAAGAGCAAAGCTCACCCATCAAGTACAACGCCGCCGGGGTGGGCGATACGATCATCGGGCTCAATTCGTGGGTCTGGAATCCCAGCCACGCCACGCGCGGCAATGTTTCCCTCGGCCTCGGGCTCTATATCCCCACCGGGAACGACGATGTGACAGACACTATCGACACCAACACCAGCGGCACAGGCCCGGCCGTCACCTCCACCGTTCCCGTCGACTATTCCATCCAGCCTGGCGCCGGAGGTTGGGGCGGCGTTTTCCAGTGGGTGGGCTACACGCGTATGACGGCGCAGATGATCCTTTACACGGACGGCGACTATATCGCAATGCAGGGCGGCACCAACGGCGTGCAGCGCGGCGCCACGCTCAGCGCAACCACCCCACTGGAGAACTACGACGCCATTGCCGATCAGTATCTCTGGGAGGCGGGCGTGGAATTCCCGACCGGCGTCCGCGGTCTGGCGGCCACGGTTGGCCCGCGCTGGGAAGGCGTGCCTGCCTACAATCTGCTGCCGGTGAGCAACGATGGATTCCGGCGGCCCGGTTATGCCGTCAGCCTCGGCCCCGGCCTCGAGTACGGCTGGCACAGGAATATCCTGACCGCCAACCTGTATGACGCGGTGCATCGCGACCGCACCTCGAGCTATCCCGACAGCGTGTATCACACCCACGGCGACGCGGCCTTCGCGCAGTATCTCTGGCTGGCCAGCTACACGTACCGGTTCTGAGGGATGGCTTCGTGCCTTGGATTCCGGTGCTCGATGCGGGCGCAAAGGCAAAGGGCAGGTCCGAAGACCTGCCCTTTGAGCTGGTACGCGTGCCGGCTTACTTGGCGGCGACGGCTTCGGCCTTGACGCCGGCCTGCTCGCGCAGGGCGTCGGCCTTGTCGGTCGCTTCCCAGGTGAAGTCGGGCTCATTGACGCGGCCGAAGTGGCCATAGGCCGCGGTCCTGCGGTAGATGGGGCGGCGCAGCTGGAGGCTCTCGATGATGCCCTTGGGGGTCAGCTGGAAGTTTTTCCGGATGAGCTTGACGAGTTCTGTTTCATGCAGCTTGCCGGTGCCGAAGGTATCGACGAGAACGCTGACCGGCTCGGCAACGCCGATGGCGTAGGCCAGCTGAACTTCGCAGCGCTCGGCGAGGCCGGCGGCCACGATGTTCTTGGCGATGTAGCGCGCCATGTAGGCGGCGGAACGGTCGACCTTGGTCGGATCTTTGCCGGAGAAGGCGCCGCCGCCGTGACGGCCCATGCCGCCGTAGGTGTCGACGATGATCTTGCGGCCGGTGAGGCCGGTGTCGCCCATGGGCCCGCCGATGACGAACCGCCCGGTGGGATTGATGTGGTACTTGGTGTTCTCGTCGAGCAGGTGCGCGGGCAGCACGGCCTGGATGACGTGCTTCAGGATGTCGGCGCGCAGTTCTTCGGTGGAGATGGTCTCGGCGTGCTGCGTGGAGATGACGACGGCGTCGATGCGGACGGGCTTGTGGTTGGCGTCGTATTCCACGGTCACCTGGGATTTGCCGTCGGGACGGAGCCAGGGAAGCTTGCCGTTTTTGCGGACCTCAGAGAGGCGGCGGGTGAGCTTGTGGGCCAGCGAGATGGCGGTGGGCATCAGCTCGGGGGTCTCGTTGGTGGCGTAGCCGAACATCATGCCCTGGTCGCCGGCGCCCCCGGTGTCGACGCCCATGGCGATGTCGCCGGACTGCTTGTTGATGGAGGAGATGACGGCGCAGGTGTTGGAGTCGAAGCCGTAGGTGGCGTTGTCGTAGCCGATGGAGGCGACGACGCCCCGGACCAGGGACTGGAAATCGACGTAGGCGCCGGTGGTGATTTCGCCGGCGATGACCACGAGGCCGGTGGCGGTGAGGGTCTCGCAGGCGACGCGGCTGTAGGGGTCCTGCTCGAGGCAGGCGTCGAGGATGGCGTCAGAGACCTGGTCGGCAATTTTGTCGGGATGGCCTTCGGTCACCGACTCCGAGGTGAAGAGAAAGCGTTCGGTTGTGGACAAGCGGGTTTCCTCCGGAAACGTAGCGAATTGGGAGAGTGAATGGGCGGCCGCGAGGGTGGCCGGGCCGCATCCTTATGGTACTAGCCGATGGCGGGGCGGGGCAAAGGGTTGCAGCGGATGGGTGGCAGGGGGATTGGGCGGGGAATTGGGGTTGTTGGGCGGGGTGGGGGCGAAGCCTGTCGCAACGGCAGAGACAAAGGCGGGATGCCCGCGCTGCCCGCCGAAAATGCCGCACCGTGAGATGCAGCGCCATCACGAATGTTCCGTCACTGGCTGCTCACAGCAATGATCCAGTGAGGGGCTGTGCCCGTCTCCTTGTTCCCCGGCTCTTCATCGACCGCGACGACCTGTTTGCTGGAGGCGCAGGAGATATACATAGGATCCATGCCGTCAACCCTGAGCTCGCGCAGAGTCTCGCCGGTCACCGGATCGGCTTCGAAGAGGTGCTGCGCGACGGGGCCCGATCCGCCGGTGGTTGCGAGCGCCTCAAAGGTGCCGATCCCCTGGGTTCTTATCACCCATGTACCGTTCCCAGAGGATGAAAAGATCCACTCCGGGAGCTCGCCCTTCGGCAGCTTCAGTCGAACAGCGTTCTCCTCGCCGTCCTCCCCGAGGATCAGAACGGGGAGCTGGGAGCCAGGCACAAACAAGAGCACCCTGCTTCCGTACGGAACGAAATCGGCGCGGGAAAAGGAGGCCGCGACAAGTTGCTCCGTGCCCCCGCCGAGGCCCTTGTAAATGGTCCCCAGCGCCCTGGAGGACGTAATGGGCCTCTCATCCACGTCGATCATGTGCAGCAATGTTCCATCCGTTTCGAGGAGCGCCAGAACCGGGTTCTTGTTCAGGGTGTCGATTCCCGTGACAAGGAAGCGGCCCGAATCAAGGACCGCAACCTTAAGCGGTTCGAACCACAGATCGAGGGGAATGAGCTTCGACGAGGAGCCGTCCCGCTCCGCAGTCGAAATGAAATACTCCGTGCGATTGTCCGCCTGAGAGCCGGCCGGGGATTTCCCTGGAGTGGCCGTAACCAGTGCGGCAATCAGGTCAGCGCCCGGGTAGAACTCAGTGGTATAGATGTCGCTGTTGGGCACCTGGATATCCCGCGGTATCTTCTTCACGGCGCCATCTGCTGCAATGCTGTAGATATCCGGGATGACTTCCGGATCTCCAGGCATCCAGATGGATCCATGGGCGTAGACATAGAACTCCAGAAACGTGACGCCGTCGGCGGAGCAGTTCTCAGGGTAGCCGGACACGGCCGCCGCGGGTAAACCAGACAAGGTCTTGTGATCGCTGAGGTCGACGATGCGGGTCTGCAGTTCCTGCGGAGGCTTCTGCGGGGCGGGCGGAGGGGCACCGGCCTTCTGCGCAGGGACGCTCACGGAACTGAAGAGACATGCCAGGGAAACAACGAGGAGTTCTCTTTTCATGGCGTCTCCGCGAAACCGGGTGAGCGAAAACCCGCGCCGAAACATTCGCGCCGGCGGCCCGGCAACGTCGACCGCGGGCTTACGCCGGGGACTTACTATCTGGCACGTACCGCACAAGATGCCCGGTGCAATCCAGCAGCATCAGCCCAACCCCCTTGCTCGTCAGGAATTCAATGCGGGCCCTGACTTGCGGCGTTTGGAGTCCAACGTTCCTGCAAGGGCAGGGCGTCGTGGTTTGTACCCACGTGGGAAAGAGCAAGCATGATCCGCACCGGAGGTATAGGATCACCCAGCAGCGTTGTGTCCCCTGCGAGGGCTGGCTAATATAAGATCCTGTACCGCAGGTCGAAGGGCAAGCGGCGATCGTGCCACCGTTCAGACCCCCGCACGCCTGGCCGCCTGACTGTGCGGCTGCCGATGTCGCGGCGAGGCTGAGGCAGAGGAAAATCAGCGCCAAGGCCATCTTGCTCTTCATTGAGCGCCTCCTCAATTGTTACTTTCCCTTTTTTCAGACTACAACGGACCAGTACCACGCGGGGGGCGCGTCAAGGGGCCTGCAGCGGATGGGCGGCAGGGGGATTCGGCGGGGAATTGGGGTTGTTGGGCGGGGTGGGGGCGAAGCCTGCCCTGAACGACACGAGCCTTCGCGAGGGGGGAGTCGAATGGGTGCCGGCAGGCCGCCAATTTTCACTGCGGCTTTCGCCCCCGAGGCATGATCCCCCCGGCCCCTATCGCGCCGGAGCCGAGCTCCTCGGCTTCCTCTCGGTCGTCGCCGCGCTCCCCGTCACGCTCTGCGCCGTCACCCGCAGCCCGCTCCAGTTTTCCGCCACCACAATGCTGTTCTCCGGCCGCCGCACGTCGTACCGCACCGAGCAGGGAAAGCTCAGCCGCAGCTCTTCGGCCCGCACCCGGTCCCGCAGCGTCGTCACGTCCTGCGAGCACTCGTACTCCACCCCGCCAATCTCGTATTTGTAAACGATGAAACGGATCTCCGTGGTCCGCGCGCCCTCGCCGTGCTCCGTTCCGGCAATGTCCATAATCGTCCCGTCGATGATCCGTCCCGAGCGAACCAGCTGCGCCCGCCGCTCCCGTTCCAGCTCTTCCTCGCTCGGCCGCCGCCGCAGCATCAGATACGCGGCCGCGCCCCCCACGCACACCACCGCCGCCGCCAGCGTTCCGATCACGTGGGAATCGCGCAGGCTGAAGCTCATCATCGAAGTCTCCGGGGAAGATGGGACGATCTTCTAACTGCAGAATAGCTCAGCTTCCTCCCCCTCGATCATCCATCTCTGACATCCCCCCGATCCCTGACCCCTAAACGCTAGCCGCTAACCGCTGGACGCTCCCAGCTCCCCGCCAATCCCTAAACGCTAACCGCTAACCGCTAAACGCTGATCCCCAATCCCTCGCCCCTCGTGCCTTATACTGTTCCCAGACATGTCGAACCCCAGGGTTTCGCAAACGGCCGCTTCGCGCGGTCGTTTTTCCTTGAGCGCTCCAAATTCCCGGCCCGCGTCGGATGCCCCGCCGGCCGCTTCCACCCGCCCGCGCATCCGCTCCACCACCGTCATCTGCGTCCGCCGCAACAGCTCCGTGGTCATGGCCGCCGACGGCCAGGTCACCATGGGCGAGGCCGTCTTCAAGCACACCGCGAAAAAAATCCGCCGCCTCTATCAGGACAAGATCCTCGCCGGTTTCGCCGGTTCCACCGCCGACGCCTTCTCGCTCTTCAGCCGTTTCGAGACCAAGCTGGAGCAGTACGCCGGCAACCTCGGCCGCTCCGCCGTCGAGCTGGCCAAGGACTGGCGCACCGACAAGATGCTGCGCTCCCTCGAAGCCCTGCTCGTCGTCTCCGACCTCGCGCAGACTTTTCTCATCAGCGGTTCCGGCGACGTTATCGAGCCCGACGAGGGCATCGCGGCCATCGGCAGTGGCGGCTCCTACGCGCTCGCCGCCGCCCGCGCCCTGATGGAAAACACCGAGCTCTCCGCCCGCGACATCGCCGAAAAATCGCTGAAGATCGCCGGCCAGATCTGCATCTACACCAACGACAAAATCACCATCGAAGAACTGCACGCATAAGGGCGACACATGGCCATCTATCTTCCCGGAACCGCCGAAGACCAGGAGCTCTCCCTCGAAGAGCTCACCCCCCGTGAAATCGTCGCCGAGCTCGACAAGTATGTCGTCGGCCAGAAAGCCGCCAAGCGCGCCGTCGCCATCGCCCTGCGCAACCGCATGCGCCGCCAGAAGCTCACCCCCGACCTCGCCGACGAGATCATGCCCAAGAACATCATCATGATCGGGCCCACCGGCGTCGGCAAAACCGAGATCGCCCGCCGCCTCGCCAAGCTCACCAACTCGCCTTTCCTCAAGATCGAGGCCTCAAAGTTCACTGAGGTCGGCTACGTCGGCCGCGACGTCGATTCCATCGTTCGCGATCTTGTCGAGATCGCCATCGACATGGTCCGCGAAGAAAAGCTCGAAGAAGTCGAAGACCGCGCCGAGATGAACGCCGAAGAGCGTCTCCTCGACGTCCTGCTGCCGCCTCCCACCCCTGCGGCCGCGCCCGCTGCCGGACCCGGCCCCATGCAGGTCGACGGCAACACCATCACCCTCCCCCCGCCCGGCGGCGACTCCCACCACCGCACCCGCGAGAAGCTCCGCCAGCAGTTCCGCGAGGGCAAGCTCGACGACCGCATGGTCGAAATCGACGTCCGCGAGCGCAACACGCCCTCCTTCGAGATCATCTCCAACCAGGGCGTCGAGGAGATGGACGTCAACCTCAAGGACATGCTCCCCAACATCTTCGGCCAGCGCACCCGCAAGCGGAAGATGAAGGTGTCGGACGCCTTCGAGTACCTCGTCCAGGAGGAAGAATCCCGCCTCATCGACATGGATCAGGTCACGCGCCTCGCCGTCGATCGCGTCGAAACCTCCGGCATCGTCTTCCTCGACGAGATCGACAAGATCGCCGGCCGCGAAGGCGGACACGGCCCGGACGTCTCCCGCGAGGGCGTCCAGCGCGACATCCTCCCCATCGTCGAAGGCACCACCGTCAACACCCGCTACGGCATGGTGCGCACCGACTTCATCCTCTTCATCGCCGCCGGCGCCTTTCACGTCTCCAAGCCCAGCGACCTCATCCCCGAGCTCCAGGGCCGTTTCCCCATCCGCGTCGAGCTCCAGTCGCTCACCGTCGAGGACTTCGTCCGCATCCTCACCGAGCCCAAGTCCTCGCTCGTCCGCCAGTACACGGCGCTGCTCGAGACCGAGGGCCTCAGGCTCGAGTTCACCCCCGAAGCCATCGCGGAGATGGCCGAGTTTGCCTTCCGCGTCAACGAGTCGACGGAGAACATCGGCGCGCGCCGCCTCCACACCATCATGGAGCGCGTGCTCGACGAGATCAGCTTCCTCGCCCCCGACCTCACCCGCGCCCCATCCAAAGCCGATCAGCCCAACGGCGGCACGGTCGTCGAATTAGCCGCGATCGGCGAAGGCACCACCGCACCCTTGCCCGTCATCGAGCGCGAAGTAGCCAACGGCACAGAAAAAGTCGTCGTCATCGACCCCGAATACGTCCGCCAGATGGTCTCCAGCATCGTCAAGAACCAGGACCTCTCGCGCTACATCCTCTAGGCGGAGGTTGGTTTACGCTGTCCCGCAGAGCGTAATGGCGACTTGGTAAGTGATCCGTGTCACGGTTCTCGTCTCCAGCTTCCGCTAGGATGTGCGGTGCAGTGGAGTCGTTCCGGGGTCCGCCGGAGGAGTCTTCCGTGGTGAAGCGGCTCAGTCTGCTGGCGTGGCAATCGGTGGTCCTGCTCTGGACTATCTTCACCGCGGTGACCCTTGCCGTTCTCTCCGTGCTGATTCTTCGCGTGCCCCATTTCCCGCTTGGCGTCACATTTGTCAGCACCCGAGGCCTCGCGGGTCTCTGGATCACGCTTCCCGGCGTTGTTTTAGGCGTTGCCGGTCTGTTCCTGACGCTGTTTCACCGCGTCAGCGGAGCACGCTGTCTGCTGTTGTTTTCCGCCTTTTGGACCGCTTCTTTCGCATACGGAGTTTTCCAGGAGTTTCCCACCGTCATTCGGCAGCCTCTCCACGTCTGCGCCACCGGCACCTGCGCCACCTTCCCCGTCACTGTCGCCATCCTGGTCGCCTTCGCACTCTGCGCCGTTTGGTTCGGGCGCAAATCACTCGCCAGGACGGCTTAGGCTTCCAATCGGATTCGTTCCTTCCCGGCGAAGGCACCACCGCGCCGCTCCCCGTCATCGAGCGCGAACCCCCCACGGCTCCGAGAGAGTCATTGTCGACCCCGAGTACGTCCGCCAGATGGTCTCCAGCATCGTCAAAAACCAGGACCTCTCGCGCTACATCCTCTGACCTGAATCACCCGCATCCGGCTGGGATGGTTCGGGCGGCCCGCAGGCCGAGTGCCGCGGTGCTTCGTCGTATTTCGACCTGCTGATCGCTGCCGCTCAAGCCGGATTCTGCTGACCGCCTTCCCCACTCACCCCCCGCCCTTCGCTTGAGTGGGGTGCTTCGCACTCTGTGTTTTTCTCTGTGCTCGTCTGTCGCAGACATTCTCGGGCGTGCGCCCCCCACCCGCGCCTTTGCCCTGAGTCGGACCCGTAACCTCGGGACGCAGGCAAGCCACCAACGGCGCTCGCGGGCACCGCTCTGCCGGCATCCCCCCGAATCCACCCGGAAGAGAAAAAATTTGCCATTCCTGATAAATGCGGAGCGTTCGACAGGCCAGCGCCCTTGTTGTACGAACCGTGAGATGACTAACAGTTCAGACCGGGGACCCGGGACCAGAGACTGTCACCTGTCACCTGACAACCGCCAAATGGGGACCGGAGAGCGGGGACTGGGGACCTGACACCGGGGCCCGGGGAGCGGGGACCGAAAAAAAGCCCGCTGGTAGTTGACCAGCGGGCCAGGAGGCATAACTCATGCGTTCGTCTGCGCTGAGATTGGACCGGTCTCGACCGATCGGCAATGTCCCGTTATGGGCAGACCGCACCCCGGATGGGGCACGGCGGCGTGACCCGGTCAGCCGGAAGACGCGGCAGCTGTCACGTCAGAGAAGGTGCCTGGCCGGCGAGGAGCTCCCGGCAGAATCACTCCCGCCGCGCCTCTCGAACCACGCTTCGCTCTGGACTCAGCCAAAAGATAGTTTTTCTCCGGTGCCGCGAAACGTGTTAACTTGTCCGGCATGGCCCACTACTACTGGGTCCTCAAGTGCAGAACCTCCGGCTGCGGGGAACAGCTCCGCGCCGAATACATCGGCACGTGGGGTCCATGCCAGCTGCCCTCGGGTCTTTGGAAGCACCCGATTTTTCTGCGCTGCCACAAATGCCGCGAAATCCATCGCTATACGTTCTACGAGCGCCGCCTGCTCGAGACCCCTGAACCGCCCGAGGCTCTCCAGGCCTGACTGCGGGGCGAGGGCAGAATCCAGTCCGAAAAGTCGGAAGAAGGATGCCAGACCGAGGCGGCAAAGTTCCCCGTACTACTTGGTATGCAGCATCGTAAGTTTTTATAAATGAATAAGATATCCAATTCTTCAGAGCTTGAACCGCTAACCGCTAACCGCTAACCCCTGCCTCTCCTCCCAATGTCCCTCCGGTAGACCATCCCCTCAAACGAGATCTGCTCCATCGCTCCATACGCTGCGCCGAGCGCCTCGCCCAACGTCGCTCCGGCTGCCGTCACGCCCAGCACCCGCCCGCCCGCCGTTCGATAGATGCCGCCGTCCCGCGTGGTTCCTGCGTGGAAGATCTCGACTCCCGGCTCCGCCGCCGCAACCTCCAGCCCATGAATGGGATAGCCCACCGTATAGCTCCCCGGATAGCCCTGCGACGCCGCCACCACGCACGCCGACGCGCCCGGCTTCCACCGCAGCTCCGTCTCGCTCAGCCGTCCCTCCACGCACGCCTCCAGGGCCTCCATCAGGTCGCTCTCGAGCCGCGGCAAAATCGCCTGCGTCTCCGGATCGCCGAACCGCGCGTTGAACTCCAGCACCATCGGCCCTTTCGCCGTCATCATCAGCCCGCAGTACAGCACCCCCACAAACGGCGTCTCCTCCGCGGCCATTCCGTCGATCGCCTTCTGCGCGATATGGTGCAGAATCCACTCGCTCATCTTCGCGTCCAGCATCGTGTCAGTCGTGTACACGCCCATGCCGCCCGTATTGGGCCCCGTGTCGCCCTCCCCGATCCGCTTGTGATCCTGCGCAGGAACCAGGGGGACCGCCCGCTTTCCGTCGCTCAGCGCCAGGAACGACACTTCCTCACCGGTCAGGTGCTCCTCCACAACAACGCAGCTCTCCGCCGTCCCCAGCAGTTCGCCGTTGAAGAGCCCCGTCACGGCGCGCTCGGCCTCCGCCTTCGTCTCGCAGATCAGCACCCCTTTGCCGGCCGCGAGCCCATCGGCCTTGATCACTATCGGATGGTGGAACAGCTCCAGCGCCCCCAGCGCCTCCTGGCGCGACGCGCACACCGCGTAGTTTGCCGTCGGAATCGAATGCCGCTGCATGAACCGCTTGGCAAAGCCCTTGCTGGTTTCCAGCATCGCCGCGTCACGCGTCGGCCCAAAGACCTTCAGTCCGCGCCGCTGCATCTCGTCCACCAGACCCAGCGCCAGCGGCAGCTCCGGACCCACCACGGTCAGGTCGGGCTGCTCTTCCGCCACCACGCGCAGCAGATCGCCCAGCTCCTTCTGGCTCGCCTTCACGCACCGCGCCACCTGCTCGATTCCCCCGTTGCCCGGCGCACACACCACTTCGCAGCCCCGCGGCGAGCGGCGAATCGCCGCGCACAGAGCGTGCTCGCGCCCGCCCCCACCAATCACCAGAACTTTCATTGTGACTTCGAGCCTATCAGTAGCCCGGGCTCAGTCACCAGTCACCAGTCACCAGTCTTCAGTCCCCAGTTGCCAGTATTCATTTTCTGGTTCGCAGCGGATTCCGTCTGGATTCGACACCTCGATACCTGGAATCGGGGACTGGAGACTGGGGACTGGCAACCGGGGACCGTCTCACCGTGTTGCCGTCCACGCCTGCCAGAAGACCACCGCCATCATGAACACCACATACACACGCAGCGCCCACAGCACGAAGAGCTCGCCTGCGCCCAGCTGCCGCCGCGGCACCGGAGCGGCCTTCTCTTTCACCAGCTGGTCGCGCTCCAGCGTGGACAGGATCCACCTTGCCTCTTCCGGCCCGGCTATGTGTTGTTCTTCGCCCATCCTCGTCTCCTACCGGCTGGCCAGCCACGCCAGCGCCTGCGGAGCCACCACGCTCAGCCCGTACAGCACGCCCGCCGCAGTCAGCACCACCACCACCGCCCCGGCCACAAAGTTGGCCATGCGTGGGCTCTCTACCTCGCCCATGATCTGTTTGTCGTTCACCAGCAGATACAGGAACACCAGCGCCGGCGGCATAGCCAGCACCGCGACCACGTTCACCACCAGCACCACAAATACCAGCGGCAATCCCGGAATCAGCACGATCCCCGCCGCCGCCGCCGCGCACAATCCCAGCACCGCGTAGAACGACTTGCCCTGGTTCACCGGCAGATTCAGGCTGTGCGGCTTGCGCGCCACCTCGCCGAACGCATATGCGGACGAGGTCGAGATCGTGATCGAGGCCACGATTCCCGCCTCCACCATGCCCAGCGCGAACAGCGCCGCACCATAGCGACCGATGATCGGCTCCAGCGCCTGCGCAAACTGCGCCGCCTGGAAGCTGGCCGCGTTCATCACATGCGAGGCCAGCGGGGCCGTCGCTATGATCGTCCCCAGCGCCGCCGCCGCCGCCAGCGCCGCGCCCACCACGGTGTCGATCCGCCCGAAATGAATGTCCTTTGTCGTCAGTCCCTTATCCACCGTCGCGCTCTGCTGGAAGAAGAGCATCCACGGCGTCACCGTCGCCCCAATGTTTGAGAGGATGATCAGCACCGTGTCCTGGTTCAGGTGCGGCAGCGGCTTCCACGTCACAAATGCATGCCCCACCGCGCCCCAGTGCGGATGCGTCATCAGCGCCACGGGAATGAAGATCAGGTTGAACGCCGCCGCTGCCAGCGTCACCCGCTCCCACGTCCAGTACCGATGGCTCAGCAACGCCGAATAAAGCACCGCCAGCGCGATCAGGATCGCCGCCCACGCCGGCACCCCGAAGAATCCCAGCCCCGCGCGGACAGCAATGAACTCGGTAATCAGGGTCAGAAAGTTGCCGATCCCGAGGTCGATCATGGAGAACCATCCCCAGAACGGCCCGAATCGCTCGAAAATCAGCTCCGCGTGTCCCCGGTGCGTCGCCGCGCCCAGCCGGACGGTCATCTCCTGCACCACCAGCGCCATCGCGAAGGTCAGCAGCACAAACGGCAGGAAGAACCCGATGCCGAACTTCGCCCCCGTCGCCGCGTAGCTCAGCATGCTGGGCCCATCGTTCTCGCCCAGCATCACCAGAATTCCCGGCCCGATCAGCAGCCACAGCAGCCACGCCCGCGCCCGCAGAGTGTGCGACATGCGCGCCGCCCGCACCCGCGCCCGGTCCCGCGCCCGGTCGATGTCCTCGTGCGTAACAACGACGTCGGCCTCGGCCACGACGCTCGCCACCGGCCCGGATTGTGCATTGGTGCTCAAGCCTGCGGTTCCTGCATTGGAGATGGGGGATAATTCCCGGAAGAATGGCCGCGGTACCCCGCAAACGGGCACGCCACCGCCAACCTGAGTGTAGCCGGATTCGCGCCAGCTTGTAAACTATAGTTAATACACAACGCTTAAGAATAATTCACATTCCGCGGCGGAGGCGCGTCCCCGGGCCGATGGTTTTACAATAAATAGCGGTGAAGACGAGTCGCTCACTCCGTTTTCCGCCGCTCCTGCGGCGTTTCCACCGCGGCCGTCCCGATCGCGGACGACGCCCTTCGGCCTGACTGCGTTTTTCCTGCCGCTCCGCCTTTCATGCGTGAGCGATGAACCCCGTCCGCGGCACCACGACGAAAGGATCTTCCGATGAATACCTTCGGCAGCCAGTCCGAACTCCGAGTCGGCGGCAAAAGCTACGAAATCTTCCGCCTCAGCGCTCTTGAGAAAGACACCAAACGCGGCATCCGCCTCGCCCGCCTGCCCTTCAGCCTGCGCATCCTGCTCGAAAACCTGCTTCGCTACGAAGACGGCAAGTCCGTCACCGCCGACGACATCGAATTCCTCGCCAAATGGGACGTCAAAGCCGAGCCCTCCCGCGAAATCTCCTGGATGCCCGCTCGCGTTCTCATGCAGGACTTCACCGGCGTACCCGCCGTTGTCGATCTGGCCGCCATGCGCGACGCCATGAAGGTCCTTGGCGGCGATCCGCAGAAGATCAACCCCCTCCAGCCCGCCGAGCTGGTCATCGACCACTCCGTCCAGGTGGATCAATACGGCACCGGCGATGCCTATACTCTCAACGCGGCCCTCGAATTCCAGCGCAACCGCGAGCGCTACGCGTTCCTCAAGTGGGGACAGACGGCCTTCCGCAATTTCTCGGCCGTCCCGCCTGGCATGGGCATCTGCCACCAGGTCAACCTCGAGCACCTGGCGCGGGTTGTCTTCACCACTGCGGACGAGAAGCCTCGCGCCTACCCTGACACCCTCGTCGGCACCGACTCCCACACCACCATGATCAACGGCCTGGGCGTGCTCGGCTGGGGCGTTGGTGGCATCGAAGCTGAGGCGGCCATGCTCGGCCAGCCCGTCTCCATGCTCGTTCCGCAGGTCGTCGGCTTCAGGCTCACCGGCAAGCTGCGCGAAGGCGCGACGGCGACCGACCTCGTCCTTACCGTCACCGAAATGCTGCGCAAACTCGGCGTCGTCGGCAAATTTGTCGAGTTCTACGGCCCCGGCATCGCCGAGCTGCCGCTCGCCGACCGCGCCACCATCGGCAACATGGCTCCCGAATACGGCGCCACCTGCGGACTTTTCCCCGTCGACGCGGAAACCCTTCGCTATCTGCGCCTCACCGGCCGCAGCGAAGAGCAGATCGCGCTCGTCGAGGCCTATTTCAAAGAGCAGGGCCTCTTCCACACCCCCGACTCGCCTGAAGCCGAGTACTCGCAGACCCTCTCGCTCGATCTCGCGACCGTCGAGCCCAGCGTCGCCGGGCCCAAGCGTCCGCAGGACCGCGTTCTGCTGCGCGAAGCCGGAGCCAGCTTCAAAAAGCAGCTTCCTTCGCTCCTCGGCCCCAACGCCGACAAGGTCGGTCAGCGCCAGGCCATCCGCTGGGAAGGCGAAGGCGGCCACGCCGCGGCCAACGGCAACGTCCAGTCCACGCACGCCGCCGCTGAGCCCGGCGGCAACGGGCACATCGCCCACACCGTCAGGGAGCGCTTCGGGGTTGACGTCGAGCCTTACCTCGATCACGGCTCCATCGTCATCGCCGCTATCACCAGTTGCACCAACACTTCGAATCCGTCCGTGATGGTCGCCGCCGGTCTGCTCGCGAAGAAAGCCGTCGAGAAAGGCCTCAGCGTTCCGCCGTGGGTCAAGACCTCGCTCGCCCCCGGCTCTCGCGTGGTCACCGACTACTACGACAAATCCGGCCTCACGCAGTGGCTCGACAAGCTGCGTTTCAACACCGTGGGCTACGGATGCACTACCTGCATCGGCAACTCCGGTCCGCTGCCCGAAGACATCTCGAGGGCCATCGAGCAGCACAGCCTCGTCGCTGTCAGCGTGCTCAGCGGCAATCGCAATTTCGAGGGCCGCATCAACTCGGATGTCCGTGCCAACTACCTCATGTCGCCGCCGCTGGTCGTCGCCTACGCGCTGGCCGGCCGCATCGATCATGACTTCGACAAGTCGCCGCTCGGCAAGGATAAGTCCGGCCAGCCCGTCTTTCTCAGGGACATCTGGCCCACCCAGCAGGAAGTCTCCAGCGTGATCGCCTCCTCGATCACCTCCGACAGCTACCTGAAGGAGTATGCGACCGTCACCCACGGCGACTCCAACTGGCAGAAGCTCAGCTTCCCCACCGGCGACGTCTACCAGTGGGAGCCGGACTCCACCTACATCCGCAAGGCCCCCTACTTCGACGGCATGCCGGCGAAGCCGGCGCCGGTCGCGGATATTCAGGGCGCACGCGTTCTCGCCGTTCTCGGCGACAGCGTCACCACCGACCACATCTCGCCCGCCGGCTCCATCAAGCTCAACGGCCCGGCGGGCAAGTACCTCACCGAGCACGGCGTCAAGCCCGCGGATTTCAACTCCTACGGCTCGCGCCGCGGCAATCACGAGGTCATGGTCCGCGGCACCTTTGCCAACGTGCGCCTGCGCAACAAGCTCGCGCCCGGAACCGAAGGCGGCGTCACCCGCCTGCTGCCGGAAGGCGA
>DATJSY010000026.1:0-18382 GCA_035503835.1 Acidobacteriaceae bacterium
CACCGGGAATGGCCGCCAGCTGGCCGGCGATTTCGTTTTCGGTGCGGAGGACCATCTGCGGATCGGCGATCAGGGCCTGGGGAATGGAGATGCGCAGAGTCTGAATATGGGCGGCGTCGGCAAAGCCGGGGTCGACGTGCCTGAGAGCCACGAAGGTGCGGATCATGAGCAGGGCGCTGACCAGCAGCACCAGGGCCATGGCTACCTGGGCCACCACCAGCACGCGGCGGGAGCGCTGCTGTTCGCGGCCGGCGCTCGCGGTTCGGCTGACGCCGCCCATGGTCAGAGCCATCCGCGATCCTGCGTCTTTCCACGCGGGAATGGCGCCGAAGAAGAGTCCGGCGAAAACGGACAGGAGGAGCGTGAAGGCCAGCGACCATCCGTCGAAGGAGATTTCGTGAAGACGGGGCAGCTCCACGGGTCCGGCCTGGGCGAGCAGGCGCAGCCCGGCCCAGGCCACGCCGATCGAGAGCACGCCACCGATGAGACCGAGCAGAACGCTTTCGAGCAGGAGCTCGCGGGCGATGCGGGCGCGTCCGGCTCCCAGCGCGGCGCGGATGGCGAGCTCGTGCTGGCGCGATTCGGCACGCACCATCAGCAGATTCGCCACATTGGTGCAGGCGATGAGCATCACCAGGCCGACGGTGGCCATGACCAGCCACAGGACGCTGCGCACGTTGCCGGTGACCTGCTGCTTGAGAGAGAGCAAGGCCGGGGTGATTTGCCAGCGCCTGTAGTAGTGCGGATCGGTGTGGGGGCCGTTGGTCCAGGAATCCATCCAGACAGGAATGAGGCGGGCGATGTCGGCGTCGGCCTGGGCGAGGGTAACTCCGGGTTTGAGGCGGGCGATGCCGTTGCAGCAAAAAGGAGCGAGCTTCTGGTGGATGGGATCGAGCGCAAACGGCAGCAGGAGATCGAACTGCTCGTCGGCGACACGGAAGCCGCGGGGCATGACCCCGACAATCTGGCGGGGCTGAGCGTCGAGATCGATGACGCGGCCGATGACGCGCGGATCGCCGCCAAATTGCTGCTGCCAATAGCTGTAGCTGAGGATGGCGGTCTTTGCGCCGCGGGGATCCTGGTCGGACTGATTGAACCAGCGGCCCAGCATGGGGGGGACGTCCAGGGTTTCGAGGACGCCGCCACTGACCGACGTGACGCGCACCTGCTCGGGCTTCGCCAGGCCAGTGAGGTTGGCGAGATCGGAGATCCAGAGGCCGATGGAGGAGAAGCTGCGGTTGTGGCGGGCGAAGGTGAAGTACATGGAGGGCGAAAGCTGCAGGCCGGTGGAGAAGTTGGCCAGTCCGCCGGCGCCGGGGGCGCTCAGCTTGAGCGAGACGAGGCGGTTCGAGTCAGGGTAGGGGAGGGGCCTGAGGAGGACGCAGTTGAGCACGCTGAAGACGGCGGTATTGGCGCCGATGCCAATGGCGAGGGTGAGCAGGACGGTGACCGTGATGCCTGGCGCGCGGCTGAGGCGGCGCAGAGCGAAGCGGATGTCGGCAAGCATCGTTTCGAGGCGCTGCCACTGCCAGGCTTCGCGGCTGCGCTGCTCAAGGAGGGTGGGGTTGCCGAATTCGCGGCGCGCCTGCTGCTCGGCCTCGCGGCGGGGCAGACCCTCTTCGATCAGCTCCTCGGTGCGCTCTTCGAGGTGCTCCCGGATGGAGACCGAGAGATCGTCGTAACGCCGTTTGCGGCCGAGGGTTCGCAGCAATCCACGCATCTTCGTTCTCCTCCGCTCAGGCGGTTGCCAGCACGCGTGCAATTCCGGTGTACATCCGCTCGAAGCTGGCCATCTCGCGCCCGAGGTGGGCCAGGCCGGCCTGGGTGACCCGGTAAATGCGGGTGGGGCGGCCTTTGGCGGAGATTCCGGTTTCGGATTCGAGCCAGCCCTCGCGGAGCATGCGCTGGAGGGCCGGGTAGAGCGAGCCCTCTTCGACCTGGAGGAGGTCGCCGGAGACCTGGCGGATGTGCTTGACGAGTGCATAGCCGTGCATGGGGGTGGTGCACAGGGACTTCAGGATCATGATTTCGAGGGCGCCGGGAAAGAGGTCGCGTTGTTCGGAATTTCTGGCCATGAGAGGGAGTATAACTTGGATAGCTATTTTATGAATAGGGTGTTGTGGAAAAGTTTGGTGGGGGAGAGGGTCGGGGCGGAATCGGAGGGGCGTGGATGCTCGGGAGGGGTTGGGGCTGGGGGATTTGCGGGGGGGGCGCTTCAATTTTCTTTTGGAACAGGTTTGGACGCACGAAAGAGAGCATTCATCGTGTGCTCAAACCATGCCTGCGCGCTTACCCGTTTCGTACTTGTCGTTTCTTCATTGGAGCATCCCGACCTTCGCCCACAGGGGCGATTCGAGTTCCTTTAGGCTCTCGACGGTGTGCGGCGCAGCCAGTCGTGATCCAAAGTGCTGGTCAACGATCCCCGCCATGACGAATTTGTGGTACAGGGAGAATTCGCATACGCAGAGTTCAGGAAAGGCGAACGAAGGTTTGAATTTCATTTCCGACACAGCCTGGGGAGGGTCACGTATCATCTCGGCCCCGAATCCATATCCCACGAGGAGTACATGTGCCCCGTTCTCGAAGAGCCGGGCCTGAGTCGTATCCTGGTTTCTCAAGCGACCCCCTCGACGCCTTCCGCGACCTGAGAAATGACCTGCGAGCACACTGCGGTGAATTTCTCGAAGGGACGAACGAGGAGTTTTGCCATCGAATCGAGGACGCTCACTCGCGTTGGGCGAACAGGCCCAGGCTGCCAGCCTGAAGTCGTTCGAGGCCGCTTGCATTGAGGAGGTTTGTCCTTTTTTGTCTTTCCAACTTGTGATTCCTGTGAATCCAGTGAATTGAAGAATCAGCAAGTTGCGTGTTTTCAAGGGCTGCTTTTGTCGTGCCCTGACACAAAGCCAAAGGAGCAATTCCTTAACGGAGCTCAGAGACACCGCCCTGGTCGGGGGCTTGATTTCAAGCCTGGCCGGTACGGGGCGAGGATTGGGCTTGACTTTCGATCCTGGGGGGCGGAAAGTGGTGCGCATTTCCAACCGGACTCCCGGAGCCTGGCTTCCGCTGGCTGACGCAGGAAGGGCTTGGCACATGATTCTGCGCGGCGCAGTTCCGGTGCGCATTTCCTGTATCTGTCCGGACGGCTTCTTCCCTGCTTTGAGGAGGAGACGATGCATGCCATCCTCGTCGTCCTGCAAACTCTTGTCAGCCTGCGCGTGCCGCTGCTGGGCGCGGCGTTTCTGATCGGGTTTCCGCTGCTGGCTTTCGGCAAAGGCCGAACGATGTTCCTGGGGCTGTTCGACCAGACCCCGGCTAACCTGTTTCTGGTGACGCTGGCGGTGTTCTGCCTGGCCGGGACGGTGGCGGACAACGCCCACCTGATCTGGGTGGAGGCGGTGTGGGCCGGGCAGATTCCGAGGCATTCAGGGCACCTGACCGGCGAAGAGGTGCGACTGCTGTGGGTGACGCTGATCCTGCTGCTGACGCTTCCGACGCTGGTGCAGGCGATCCGGCTCTCGCGGCGGCAGGGGCGGTCGACGGCGGCGCTGGCGGGGTCGGCAGCGCTGGGACTGGCGATCGGCTCGGGGGCGGCGTTTCTGCTGATGGCTTACGCGGTGAAGCCCGTGGTGGAGCTCGCCGTACACGCGGAGCGATCGAACTGGAGTGCATGGGTGCTGCGGATGGCCGCCCACGGGGACATCAGGCTATACGCGGAGCATGTGCTGGCTCTGTGGGCCCTGGTGCTGACGACCACCGTGTGGGCGGTGTTCGGGGTGGTCGGCTATTTTCAACTGGGCAAGCGCAGGACGGTGCCGGCGCTGGCCGGTCTGCTGATGCTGACGATGACGGCGACGTGGCCGCTGGCGGCGGCGACGTTCTACCTGGACCACTGGCGTATTCCAACGCTGCTGATCGTGATCGTTGCGGTTATGGCGATGGCGAACGGATGGAGCCGGAAATCGGAACACATGTACCGGCTGATCGATCCGGCCAGCGTGCCGGAGCCGCAGCCGGCCGAGGTGCTGACGGCCACAGGGGCGAGGTGCGTGATTGTGGCCGCGGCGGAGGGCGGCGGCATTCAGGCGGCGGCATGGGTGGCGCAGGTGCTGCAGGGCTTGCGAGAGACGTGCGGAGCGGAGCGCTTCGACCCGGCGCTGCGCATGATCAGCGCGGTTTCAGGGGGCAGCGTGGGGACGGTGTGCTACATGGACTGGCTGCTGCATCCGACGGAGGCCAGGCAGCCGGCGGTTTCGGCGGCCAAGTCGAGCCTGGACGAGGTGTCGTGGGGGCTGGCGTGGCCGGATTTTCTGCGCGCGTGGCTGCCATGGGTGTTCGGATGGACGATCGACCGCGGCGTGGCATTGCAGAGAGCGTGGTCGCGCAACGGCTCGCTGGATCCCGAGGAGGGCGAGGCGCGGCTGCTGGATCCGCTGAGCGCGTGGAGACAGGGGGCTGCGGCCGGGACGATTCCTGCGGTGGTGCTGAACTCAACGGTGGTCGAGAACGGATTCCGGCTGCTGATGGGCACGTCGGGGCTGGGGCGGGCGCACGCGGGGAGCGCGCGGATTGACGCGTCGGAAGTGAATCGCATCGGCGACCGGGTTATGGATATTTCGACGGTGACAGCGGCGCGCTTGTCGGCGTCGTTTAGCTGGGTGACTCCGGTGGCGTGTGCCGCGGCGGGGCCGGGGAGCAGCAGGCCGCACGTGGCCGACGGCGGATACTACGACAACTACGGCATGGCCACGCTGGTGGAGTGGCTGGACGAGGCTCTGAGCGGGACGGTGGCGGGAGGGGCCGGCAAAGTGGCGAAGGTGCTGGTGCTGCAGATCCACAGCTCGCCGCCGGACCCCGAAACGGTGTGCCACGGCGAGGTGAGGAAGGGAGACGACCGAAGGGGGTGGTTGTTCCAGATGGCCGCGCCTTTTCTGACGCTGCTGAACGTGCGGACCTCGGGGCAGGTTGCGCACAACGACATCGAGCTGAGCCTGCTGAAGCAGAAATGGGCGGCGCTGGGAGTGGCGATCGAGAGCGTTAATTTTACGTTTCCGGAGACGAACCCGCCGCTGTCGTGGCACCTGACGCAGGAGCAGAAGCAGGCCATCCGGGAGGAGTGGGCGGAGAGGATGGGCGAGCAGGTGAGGAAGGTGAAGGAGTTTTTGGAGACCTGCCCGGCGGGGGCGTCGCTGGAAACGAAGATTGGGGCGCGGCTGGAGGGGACGACGGCGTGAGCTGCCCAGGCCCCACTCAAGTCAAAGGCAGGCTTGCGGGCGCTGGAGGCTGGGGATATTTCCGGGAATGGCGACAATACGCCCTGAACTGTCGATGACCCATCGACGCCAATTCTGCTGTGCACCGCCGCGGCTGCAGATTCCTGGTGGCAGCTTCCAGACAGGCGTGAAACGATAACGGACTCGCTCTCACTACTCTGGCAGCGTCGTACCCTGGATATTCGGGCGGGGGCGAAAATGTCCAGGTTGAGCAACCATTGGGCCCTGTTCGCGGCGAATCTGCTCTGCGCTGCAATCGCATCAGGGCGCCCCGACTTTCCCCCCACTGGCTGGTCGCCAGCTACGTCATGGTAGCGGATCGTTCCTCTGTCCCCGATGGAAAGATTCTCAGCAAGATGAAGTTTCCCGTTGTGCAGGAAATCTCCGGAGCCGCCCTCGCAGCATTGGCGTGGCGGCAGGCCACGGTCATTCCCGGCGTGGTCGGATCAATCCAGTTCAACCCTCAAGGAGGTGCGTATGGCGGCGGCAAACAATCAGTTGGACCTCTCTCTGGAACAGATCTGCGAGCTTCAGACCTTTCTCCATGCCTTCATGGGCCGGCTGGAGGCGGAAAAGCTGAAGCCTGGTCAGGACCTCACTCCACTGGTAAAGGAGTTCGGTCTTAAATTGCCTGTGCTGCTGCGCGGGGAGCCTATCATCTGGGAAGGCCACACCACTCCGCACCTTGCCGCGCACGGCGGCAACGCTCCGGTGCTTGCCTTCGTCAGCCCCGGTCACGCCGGCGCCATCGGCATCGTGATCGGTTGCATCCACATCGGCCGATGGACAGCTTGCCTTGAGTGCGGCTGGATTTGGTGCCGCATCGTAATCACACGGAACTTTTGAGATCCAGCCGCCGGTGCGGACGGCTGACAGGACCCTTTCGCGTGGACAGGGGCCGGCCTGTGGAGCCTTCGCGCTGAATGAGGCCATCCAGAGCAAGCATGAGGCGATGCGTGCCAGCCATCGGGTCGCAGAATTTTGCTCGGTCCCTGGGGGGCTGAAGCGCGGGTCATTCAGGGCTGGTGACGGCACGGCTGCCACCGCAGCGAACTTCGTTCGTCGGGGGCCCCGGTGCAAAGCCGTGCCCTGATACCAAGCGTGACGTGCTTTCCCACATCTGCCAAAGGCGGGCAGATGTGGGGCACCCGAACCACCCCACCCAGGTGTGGATGATTCAGCTCAGAGGATGTAGCGCGAGAGGTCCTGATTCTTCACGATGCCGGCGACCATCTGGCGGACGTATTCGGGGTCGATGACGACGACCTTCTCCGAGCCGGACGGAGTTTCGCGCTCGATGATGGGCAGCGGGGCCGTGGTGCCTTCACCGACAGCGGCCAGCTCGACCAGGGTGCCTCCGTTTTTCTGATCGCCCTTGGCCGGAGCGCGGGTGAGGTCGGGAGCGAGGAAGCTGATCTCGTCGAGGACGCGCTCCATGATGGTGTGGAGACGACGGGCGCCGATGTTCTCAGTGGATTCGTTGACGCGGAAGGCGAACTCGGCCATCTCCTGGATGGATTCGGGAGTGAATTCGAGCTTGAGGCCCTCGGTTTCGAGCAGCGCGGTGTACTGGCGAACGAGCGATGACTTGGGCTCGGTGAGGATCTTGACGAAGTCCTCGACGGTGAGCGACTGCAGCTCGACGCGGATGGGGAAACGGCCCTGGAGCTCGGGGATGAGATCGCTGGGCTTGGAGACGTGGAAGGCGCCGGCGGCGATGAAGAGGATGAAGTCCGTGCGGACCATGCCGTAGCGCGTGTTGACGGTGGTGCCTTCGACGATGGGGAGGATGTCGCGCTGGACGCCTTCGCGGGAGACGTCGGGGCCGTGGCCGCCTTCGCGGCCGGCAATCTTGTCGATCTCGTCGAGGAAGACGATGCCGGAGGTTTCGACGCGCTCGACGGCGAGGCGCGTGACCTGATCCATGTCGATGAGGCGGCCTTCTTCTTCCTGAACGAGATAATCAAAAGCATCCGACACCTTCATCTTCCGCTTCCTGGTGCGCTGGCCGAAGATGTTGGGCAACATGTCGCGGATGTTGACGTCCATCTCCTCGACGCCCTGGTTGGAGATGATCTCGAAGGAGGGCATGCTCTTCTCGCGGACGTCGATTTCGACCATGCGGTCGTCGAGCTTGCCCTCGCGGAACTGCTGGCGGAGCTTTTCGCGGGTGCGATGGTGGGAATCGCCGCCCTCACCCCGTCGAGCAGGCTCGCCGGGGGCGGGAAGGGTGATGGTGTTGCCATCGACGTGCATGGGCGAGGGGGTGTTTCCGGCGGCGGGCTGATTCGGCTGAGCAGATGCGGCCGGAGGGGGCAGCAGCAGATCGAGGAGACGCTCCTCGGCGTTCATTTCGGCGCGGTCCTCGACTTCCTCAAGCTTTTCCTCGCGGACCATGTCGATGGCGATCTCGACGAGGTCGCGGACGATGGAGTCGACGTCGCGGCCGACGTAGCCGACCTCGGTGAACTTGGAGGCTTCGATCTTGAGGAACGGCGAGTTGGTGAGCTTGGCCAGGCGGCGGGCGATCTCGGTCTTGCCGACGCCGGTAGGGCCGATCATGATGATGTTCTTCGGCATGATCTCGTCGGCGAGATCGGGGGTGAGCTTCTGGCGGCGCATGCGGTTGCGCAGGGCGATGGCGACGGCGCGCTTGGCGGCCTTCTGGCCGACGACGTACTTGTCCAGCTCGGTGACGATTTCGCGCGGGGTGAGCTCTTCGAGGGAGAGCTCCTGTTCTTCGGCGGTTCCGGGGAGATAAATGGCCATACTCTAATGATCCATCTCAGGGGCCAAAGCCCCAGAATTTTTGCGATGCCGTACTGCACAGGGGCTAAGGTTCATCCCTTTTCGGGTGCCTCAGGGCACCACTCAGGTCCTGTCCTGATACAAAATCCAATGTCGATTCCGGGATAGTTTCACGCTCTCCCACATCTGCCAAAATCGGGCATATATGGGGGACCCGTCTTTCGTTATCCGGTACAAAGCCCATCTTCGCCAGCCTCTACGCGTGGAGTTCTTCGATGGTGATTTTGTCGTTGGTGAAAATGCAGATCTGGCCGGCGATGCGCAGGGACTTCTCGGCGACGTCGTGGGCGGAAAGGTCGGTGTTCTCCATGAGCGCGCGGGCGGCGGCGAGGGCGTAGGAGCCTCCGCTGCCGATGGCGGCGATGCCCTCGTCGGGCTCGATGACGTCGCCGGAGCCGCTGATGAGGAAGGTCTGCGAGAGGTCGGAGACGATGAGGAGGGCCTCGAGCGAGCGGAGCATCTTGTCGGTGCGCCAGTCCTTGGCGAGCTCGACGGCGGAGCGGCCGAGGTTGCCGGCGTACTGTTCCAGCTTGCTTTCGAAGCGGCTGAAGAGAGAAAAGGCGTCGGCGGTGGAACCGGCGAATCCGGCGAGGATCTTGTCCTGGTAGAGGCGGCGGATCTTCTTCGCGGTGTGCTTGAAGACGGCTTCACCCATGGTGACCTGGCCGTCGGCGGCCATGACGACGGCGGTACCGCGTCGGACGCAGATGACGGTGGTGGACCGGATGCGGGGGCGACCGGAGGCAGCGGGGGAAGTTTTCGCGCTGAAGGAAAAACGACCGCTCGGCGCGGCCGTCTGGGAAATCCTGCGATCGAACATGTCTGGTTTGAGTATAGCGCAGGGGCCCGGTTGCGAAACGGGATTACCTGCAACGAATAAAGGCCATGAATGCGAACTGCGGAAGGGCGAAAACTGAGCTATTCTGCTGGTATCGCACGTGGGTGTTTCCGGATTCTGATCATGTCCTTGCTGCCTCGCCGCATTTCTCTGCCGTTGGTCTCCGCGCAACATGGGCTGTACGAATTTCCTCTGCGCCACCCGGGCTGGACGGGAGCAACGGCGCTGGCGCTGGCGTGCGCGGGCGGCGCTGTGGCGTGGAGGAAGATGCGCCGCCGGCCGAGCGCGGAAGAAGCGGAGCGGGAACGGCGCGCGCTGCTGGTGCGGAGCGGGCGAATTATCGACGGGACGATCCTGGATATTGCGGGAACCGTGACTGGCCAGGACACCGGGCAACCGGGGGAAGTGGGTTTCGTTCTCTACCAATATGAGATCGGCGGGGTGGAATACGAATGCTCGCAGGACGTTTCCGCTCTGCGGGACGTGGTGAAGCTGGAGGATCTGCGGCCGAGCTTCCCGTGCTCGGTGCGGTACGACGTGCGGCGTCCGGAGAACAGCATCGTGGTGGCGGAGAACTGGAGCGGACTGCGGACGATTGCGAACGCGCCGGCAGCAGCGCCGGCGCCGCGGCAGCACACGCCGCCGACCTCGGCGCTGGCCTCGCCTTAGGGAGCCGACGGCGGCTCTACACTGAATCTGTATGCATGTTCACGGCGCGAATAAGGGGTCGATGCAGAGGGTTCTGCGCTTTTCCCTGATCGCGACGATTGGCTACGTGGTCCTGACCCTGGTGGCGGGGCTGCAAGCGCACTCGCTGGCGCTGGTTTCGGAGGCGGGACATAACGCATCGGACGCGCTGGCGATCGTGCTGTCGTTTGTGGCGGTGTGGTTCCAGACAAAGCCGGCGACGGAGCAGAAGACGTTCGGGTACCAGCGCGCAGGGGTGCTGGCGGCGTTTTTGAACGCGCTGACGCTGATCGGGGTCGCCGGTTGGATCGCGTGGGATGCGGTGGGACGGCTGAGCCGCCCGGAGGCGGTGGAGCCGCGGGTGATGATGTACGTGGCGGCAGCGGGCGTGGCGATGAACGGAGCGATCGCGGCGATGTTGTGGCGGGTAAGCCATGACGTGAACATCCGCAGCGTGTTTGTGCACATGGTGGGGGACACGCTGTCGACGGCGGCGGTGATCGCGGGCGGGGCGGCGATTCTGCTGACGGGCGCGACGTGGGTGGATCCGGCGCTGTCGCTGGGGATCGCGGCGCTGATCCTGTGGTCGTCAGCCGGGATTGTGCGGGAGACGCTGAACATTCTGCTGGAAGGAACGCCGCGGGGGCTTTCGCTGGGAGAGATCCGGGAGACGCTGGAGAAGATCGAAGGCGTGGAGGACGTACACGACCTGCACGTGTGGAGTCTGGGATCGCATAGCCACGCGCTGGCGAGCCACGTGACGATCGCGGATATTCCTCCGTCGGAGAGCAATCGGATTCTGGATCAGATCAACGAGGTGCTGCGGGAGCAGTTCCGGATCCATCACACCACGCTGCAGTTCGAGCATGTGGTCTGCGAGACGGCGCACGGGTGCCTGATTCCGGTGGAAGAAGTACACGAACACCACCATGGGCACGCGCACTGACGCGGGATGACCGCCGGGCCAAAGCCCCTTCGATTTGGTCGCCGGTTTCACCGGGCTGAAGCCCGGTGCTTCTGCCGCAGCCCTGCCGCACAGGGCCATTGGGCCGCGAGCTCTTCCGCCGGTTGGTTGACGATGTGTCTGTGCTGCCAGTTACTCGGCCCGAGGGGGGGATTTTCGCGTTGTCCCTGGGGCGGGCTGAAAGAGGGGTTCGGGCAGACGGACGCCGGTTATGGCGGCGACCCTGCGGAGCAGGTCGGCGGGGCCTTCGAGGCGGACTTCCTGATGGGGCGAACGGAGCAAGAGGCGCGGATTGCCCTCCTCGAGAGCGAGCAGGCGGGCTTCTGGCTGGAGGGTGTGCACCAGTTCCAGAGCAGAGCGAGCGTCATCCAGGCTGAGGGTTTGGCAGAGAAGGACGACGCTGAAGCGGCGCTCCTGCAGCCACGAAGCGACTTCCGCCAGGGTTGAGGCGACGTCGACGTCGAATGCGGGCTGCAGGATGAGGTGGCGAGTCCGATTGAGGACGGGGTCCGCTCCGAAACACAGGACTTCCGGCCGGGCAGGCATTCAGCAAACTCCCCACAAATTCCTGGCTGGTCCGGCAACCAAACGGGCGATATAGCCGGGCAGCGCAAAATTACGCGCACAACAGGCAATCCGGACACCTCCGGAAAGGATGCCCCAGGCTGACTGCCGTGCGCGTGCGCGGCGCAGGGGCCCGAGCCGAATGTGGTTGTCCGGGCGGCCGCATCTGACGCCCCGGGCATGCCCAAAAACGGTGTTGCAGGGCGATGCTTTCATTCGGTGAAAAAAGATAACGACCGAATCCAGGAAATGATCGTCCGGCGGCCGGTTTCGGTATTTCACCTGCATCCTGAAAAATGGCCGGTGGGACAAACGGAACAATAAATGCTATCGAGGGACGCAGTCGGTCTAATAGCGAACATTACTGTTTGATAGCGAACATAAAAATTCGGCACGAATCCATATAATCCGCAAAGTCGCAAGCCACCCGATTGGTCCTAACTTCAGCGGCAAAGACTTTTTGCTGGGATTCAGCATTGTCCTTGCTCAACGAGGAGCAAGGGAGGATATGGTTCACCAACGAATCGAAAACCTTCTTCTGAAAAAACTCCCTCAGCCATACCTGGATTCGCTGCTGCCCCGTCTGGAAGAGGTGACGCTTCCGGCGGGCGCGGTGCTGTACGAAGCCGAAGAGGCGCCGCGGTACGCATGGTTCATCACATCGGGACTGGTATCAAAAATGGTGTCGATGTCGGACGGGCGGAGCGCCGAGGTGGGAATGTGCGGCAATGAAGGAGTGGTGCCGGCGTGGCACCTGCTGGGCGGGATGTCGCATGGGCCGACACGGTGCGTGGTGCAGGTGGAACTGAAGGCACTGCGTATGCCGTTTCCAGAGCTGAAGGAGGAGATGGAACGGTCTCCGGCGTTGCGGCGCCTGGTACAGCGATGCGTTCACCGGCGGAGCATGATCCTGTCTCAGGTTGCGGCCTGTAACCGGCTGCACGGGGCCGAGGAGCGGCTGGCGCGATGGCTGCTGACGGCGCAGGACCTGACCGGCAACAGCAACGTGATGCTGAGCCAGGGATTTCTGGCGGACATCCTGGGATCGCGGCGGACCACCGTCACGCTGGCGGCAGGGGCGCTGCGGCGGCAAAAGCTGATCTCGTACCGGAGGGGGCAAATTCAGATTCTGGATCACCGGCGGCTGGAAGAAGCGGCCTGCGAATGCTATGAGACGGTGAGCCAGCTGTTTGAGGACTTCTACGGCTGAGAAACCGGCCCGAATTAACAGAACATTTGCATTCTCTTTGCCTGGCTGCGATAGGCTGATGCCGGAAGCACCTCTGTACCGCAGGGGCGCCGGAAAGGACCCACTCGCTTGAGCCAGACAGTCTTTGTGCTTGAGGACGACGCGGATATCGCGCGGCTGATCCAGCATCATCTGGAGGCTGCCGGATTCCAGACCCGGATGTATCCGGCTCCGGGGACGCTGATCTCGGATGCGGAGCGGCAGGCTCCGGCGCTGTTCCTGCTGGACATCATGGTTCCGGGGGGCGACGGGCTGGATGTGTGCCGGCGTTTAAGGAACCACTCGGCGCTGAGCACAATCCCGATCATCTTTGTGACGGCAAGGGCGAGCGAGAACGACCGGGTGCTGGGGCTGGAGCTGGGCGCGGACGATTACGTAACGAAGCCATTTGCGCCGCGGGAGCTGCTGGCGCGGGTGAAGGCGGTGCTGCGGCGGTTCGAGCGGCCGTCCCAGCCGACAGCGGTTGCGTTCGAGGACGTGGAGATCGACGCCAGCGCGATGCAGCTGAAGGTGAAGGGCGAGCTGACGACCACGACGGCGACGGAGTTCCGGCTGCTGGATTACCTGGCGCGTCATCCGGGGCGGGTGTTCAGCCGCGACCATCTGCTGGACGCCGTGTGGGGAGATGCACGCTTCGTGACCCCGCGGTCGGTGGACGTGTACGTGCGACGGATTCGCGAGAAAATCGAGACAGACCCGGAGAATCCGCGGTATCTGAAGACGGTACGCGGGGCGGGGTATCGCTTCGAAATACCGAAGGCCGTGGAGCGGGTGGCGAGCTAGGGACCTAACTGCACAAAGTCTTCCGAGCCTGAAGGCTCGGAATTAAGAATGCCCGCGATACTCCCCGGCGGTGAAGGCCGGGGCTTCTGCCTTCGTCCCGCTGCGCGGGACCGCTTCGCGCCGGGGATTACCCAGCTGTCGATGGAAAGGGAGCCATGACGATTCAGGAGCTCTTGCTGCTGGAGTTCGACGAGGAAATGGCGAATACCCGGCGCATGCTGGAACGGGTACCGGAAGCCAGCCTGAGCGGGAAACCGCACGACAAGTCGATGACGCTGGGACGGCTGGGCTCGCACATAGCGGACCTTCCGAATCGGTGCGTATCAATAGTGAGCACGGACGTGTACGTGCGGCCGGCGCATGCGACGCCGTTTGTGGCGGGCTCGGCGAAAGAGCTCCTGGAGCATTTCGTCAAGGCGAGCGGGGACGCGTGCGGGGCGCTCAGGGGGCTGCGCGACGAGCAGCTGGCGGGCAGGTGGACGCTGAAGTTCGGGGACCGGACGATGGTCGAGCTGCCGCGCGCGATGGCGCTGCGGCGGGTGTTTCTGGACCACCTGATCCACCACCGCGGGCAACTGAGCGTGTATCTGCGGATGCTGAACGTGCCGATTCCGGGCATGTACGGGCCGTCGGCGGACGACGCGCGATAATGACGACATCCGGTGCCGGGATGGGCGCGTGACGGGCAGAGTCTTCACCAAATTGCTGTTGTCGTTCGTACTGGTACTGTGCCTGGGCACGGCGGTGCTGGACCTTTCCTTCCGCAACATCGTGGACCACTCGCTGCACGAAGAAGCGCGGGTGGCGCAGATGACGCCGGGGCAGCAGGAGCGGGCGCTGCACATCCTGCAGCGGGATCTGCTGCTGGCGTCGCTGCTGTCGCTGGGGCTGGCGACGCTGGTTTCGGCGTGGGTGGCGCGGCGGATGTCGCGTCGACTGCAGCGGATCGTGGAATTTTCCGGGCGCATCGCGGGCGGTGACTTTGCGGCCCGCATTGACGAGCGGGACAAGGACGAACTGGGCGAGGTGGCGCGAGCACTGGACGCGACGGCAGGGCGGCTGGAGCGGTCGTTCGAGGCACTGCAAAGCAAACAGAGAGAACTGGCGGCGCTGCTGGACTCCATGCAGGAGGCGGTGGTGGCCGTGAACCGCAACGGCCAGGTGAGCTGGTCGAACGCTGTGATGCAGCGCATCGCGCCGGGGGTGGAGCGCGCGGGTCGGGCGCTGGTGATGAGCGTACGCGATCCGGAGGTCCTGAAGTGCGTGGAGACGGCGCTGAAGGAGCGGCGGATCCACGGCGGACGGGCGCTCTCAACGATGCCAGGGAGAGTGTTCGAAGTGAGCGCGGCGCCGACTCCGGACGGAGGCGCGGTGGCGGTGCTGCACGACGTGACCGAGATCGAACGGGCGGAGAAGATGCGGCGGGACTTTATCGCCAATGTGTCGCACGAGCTGAGGACGCCGCTGACGTCGATTTCGGGCTACGTGGAGACGCTGCTGGAAGACGAGGCCGAGCTTTCAGGGCACGCGCGCGAGTTCATGGCAATCATCCTGAAAAACGCTCGGCGGGTGAACCGGCTGACGGAGGATCTGCTGGCGCTGGCGCAGGTGGAATCGGGCGACCGCAGACCGAAGGTGCAGCGAGTGCGCGCGTCGGCGCTGGTGGGAGACGCGATCGAGTCGCTGGCGGGAATGGTGGTGGATTCGGGCGTGGCGCTGCAGTCGGGCGAGACCACTCCGGCGCTGGTGCTGGCCGACGTGGATGCGATGACCCAGGTCTTCGGCAATCTGGTGGAGAATGCCATGAAATACGGCGCTGCCGGAGGCCGCGTCGTGGTGGGCGCACGGCCGCTCGAAGACGAGGTGGAGTTCTACGTGCAGGACTTCGGCCAGGGCATTGCCAGCGAGCATCTGGACCGGATCTTCGAGCGCTTCTATCGCGTGGACAAGGCGCGCTCGCGGGAATCCGGAGGGACCGGGCTGGGGCTGGCGATCGTCAAGCACATCGTGCTGGCGCATGGAGGAACCATTCGCGCGGAGAGCGAGTTGGGCGCGGGGACGACCTTTTTGTTCACGCTGCCCATGGCGGGAGCCGGGCAGGAGAAGGAGGCGGCTGCGCGAGCCGCCCAAAATTGAGATACAATGTATCTCAAGAGGCTTATGTGATGGCGACGACCATGGTGCATGTCCGCGTAGACGAGAAGGTGAAGGAACAGGCGGCGGAAACGCTGGCGGAAATGGGCATCTCTGTCTCCGATGCTGTCCGCATGATGCTGGTGCGCGTGGCGGCAGAGAAAGCGCTGCCGTTTGAGGTGAGGGTTCCGAATGCCACAACCGTGAAGGCGCTGAAGGCGGCCGATCGCGGAAAGGGCAAGCGATTTCGGAATGCCGAGGCCCTGCTGAAGGATCTGGGACTTTGAAGAACCTGTTCCGGGGAGCCCAGTTCCGGCGCGACGTCAAGCTGGCCGAGAAACGCGGGAAGGACATGGCAAAGCTGCGCGAGGTCATTGTGCTGTTGGCGCGCGGCGAAGCCCTGCCTCCGCGCTACCGCGATCATCCGCTGGGGGGAGAATGGAAGCATTATCGCGACTGTCATATTGAGCCTGACTGGCTGCTCATCTACAGGATCGAAGCCGCAGATTTATACCTGGTTCGGACGGGATCCCATTCCGACCTCTTCTGACGCCGTGGGTCTGAAGATTGCGAGGTTCGGGAGCGTTTCCGAATGTCGCCTTCCGAGCCTCGCTACAATGAGCTATGCCCCCCCGCACCGTGCACACCGTCTGCTCGCACGACTGCCCCGACTCCTGCGCGGTCCTGGTGACGGTGGATGAGAGCGGACGCGCGACGCGGGTGCGCGGCGACGCCAGCCATCCGGTCACACGCGGGTTTCTCTGCGGCAAAGTGGCGAAATATCTCGACCGGGTGTACTCGCCGGAGCGGCTGCTCTATCCCATGCGCCGGCGCGCAGGCGTGGCGAAAGGCCCGCTGGACCAGGGGCGCGAGGCGGAGGCCTTCGAGCGCATCAGTTGGGACGAAGCGCTCGACGCAATCGCTGCGCGGCTCGCCGCCATCGCCGCGGAGCATGGCCCCGAGTCGATCCTGCCCTATTCGTATGCGGGAACGATCGGGAAGCTCGGCTACGGCTCGATGGATCGGCGATTCTTTCATCGCCTGGGCGCATCGCAGCTCGACCGCACGATCTGTTCGGAGACGGGCGGGCAGGCGCTGCTGTCGGTCTACGGGCGCAAGCTGGGCACCGATACGGAGGTGTTCCGGCACGCGAAGCTGATCGTGGCGTGGGCGGCGAACATCCACGGCAACAACATTCATCTGTGGCCGTTCGTCGAAGAGGCGCGGCGCAACGGCGCGAAGCTGGTCGTCATCGATCCGTATCCCACGCGGACGGCGCGCGCGGCGGACTGGCACATCGCGATCCGGCCCGGCACGGATTCGGCGCTGGCCCTGGGCATGATCCACATCCTCGCCCGCGACGGTCTCTATGATCGCGATTACGTCGAGCGGTGGACGCACGGGTTCGAGCAGCTACGGGAGCGCGCAGCGGAGTATCCGCCCGAGCGCGTCGCGGCCCTGACAGGAATGACCGTGGCAGATGTGGAACGCCTGGCGCGCGAGTACGCCACGACGCAACCGGCAGTCATCCGGCTGAATTACGGCGTGCAACGCAGCGACAACGGCGGCGCGGCGGTGCGGGCCATCGCCATGCTGCCCGCTCTGACCGGAGCCTGGAAGCGCTTCGGCGGCGGATTGCAGCTTTCCACCAGCGGCGCGTTTCGCTTTGACGGCGAAGCGCTGGAGCGGCCGGACCTGATGCTGGCCAGCCCCCTCGGCCGCCCGGCGCGCGTCATCAACATGATCCTGCTCGGCCACGCGCTGACGGAATTGCGCGATCCCGAGGTGAAAGCTCTCTTCGTCTACAACTCGAATCCGGCGGCCGTGGCGCCCGATCAGGCCGCGGTGCTGCGCGGGCTCAAGCGCGAAGACCTCTTCACCGTCGTGCACGAGCAGTTCTTTACCGACACGGCGGACTACGCAGACATCGTGCTGCCGGCCACCACCTTTCTGGAGCACAAGGACGTGCAGGGCGCCTACGGCCACTACTACGTGCAGCTCTCTGAGCAGGCGATTGCGCCGCTCGGCGAGGCGCGTTCAAATGTCTGGCTCTTCGGGCAACTGGCGCAGCGCATGGATTTCAAAGAGGCGTGCTTCCGCGATTCGCCGGAGGATCTGATCGCGCAGGCCCTGCGACTCGGCAAACCGGAGAAGCAGCATCCGTGGATGAAGGGGATGACCGAAGAAACGCTGCGGGCAGCCGGCGGCGCGCAACGGCTCCAGTTCGAGGACGAGCAGCGGGATGGGCACTTCCTGCCGTATGCGGAGGGTCCATTCGAAACCCCGAGCGGAAAGATCGAGCTCTATTCGGAGGCTCTGGCGGCGCAGGGGCTCGATCCGCTGCCGGCCTTCCACCCCGCAGCCGAGTCGCGGCACGTCGCGGCGAGCCGGCAGTACCCCCTCGAGTTCCTGCCGCGCAAGGCAGACAACTACATGAACTCGACCTTCGCCAACCTGGAGGTTCACCAGGAAATGGAAGCGGCGCACCGCAACGTGCTGGAGATGCACAGCGCGGATGCGGCGGCGCGGGGCATCGCGGACGGCGATCCCGTGGAGGTCTTCAACGATCGCGGCAGCCTGGCGCTCAGAGCGATGGTCGCGCAGGGCAACGGGGCGAGCGTGCCGCAGGGAGTGGTGGCGGCTCGGCTGAACTGGAACAAGCTTTCCGCGGGCGGAAACAACGTAAATTTGCTCACTTCGCAGCGCGTGAACGATCTCGCCGGCGGCCCAGTCTTCTATTCCGTTCTGGTGGAAGTTCGCAGGGCGGGCTCATCCACACCCGAATCGCCTGCGATTCCGATAGACTAAGACAAATTCTGAAGATGGAATCTCTCGACAGAAGAGAAGCCGTGCGATGAGCATGGGCGGAGCTGGGAAACGCGTCATCTGCAGAGTTGTTGTCGGCAGGCCATTGGTATGCGAAGAGGTGCAGCCGCGGCAGCGGGACGCCGGCCGGGAAGCGGTCCGGCGCGCCCATGATTTGCGCTGATATAATCGCCTTTTCCCAACGATTGGCCGGATTTTGAGCAGTGAGGGTGTGCCTATTTTTCCCGTGAACTTCTGGAGCCCAGGCTCCCCGCACGTAC
>DATJSY010000027.1:0-3773 GCA_035503835.1 Acidobacteriaceae bacterium
TCCCACGGTGAGCGGAGCGGCGACCGGAACCGTAGCGCTGGGAACCAATACTTCCGCCGGTGCGGTGACTATCAAGCTGAGCGGAACGGGACAGGCGGCCGCGTATGAGGTGGATCTGAACTGGGATGCGCCCACGGATTCAGCGGTTCCCGTGACTGGCTACAACGTTTACCGCGCGGTCAGCGGCAGCTCGTCTTACCTTTTGTTGAACGCGAGCGTATCTACGAGTTATACGGATACAACGGTGCAGGACGGGACAGCTTACACCTATTATGTCGTCAGCGTCGACGCTGCTGGCAATCAGAGCGCGCCATCGAATCTCTACAGCGTGACGATTCCCTAAGCGTCGCGATCATCAGCAGGTTCAGAGCTGACGCAGCACAGTATCCAGCGCCGCCTCCCAGTCGGGCAGCCGCACGTCGAATATCCTGGCGAGCTTTTCACAGCAGAGCACGGAATTCAGCGGACGGCGCGCGGGAGTGGGATAGTCAGCGGTTGCGATCGGCGCCACCTGCGGCAGCCGGCCATCCAGCAGCCGGCCGGCGCGCGCGAAGATGGCCTGGCCGAACTCGAACCAGGAAGCTACGCCGCCGCAGGTCATGTGGTACAAGCCGGCCCAGTCCTCCGTTGCGCCAAAGCGCCCCGCGAGCACGCCCTCTGCAATCGCTCGCGTTGCGTCGGCGATGGCAATGGACGTTGTCGGCGCGCCCCGCTGATCGTCGACAATGATCAGGCGCTCGCGTTCGCGCCCCAGGCGAAGCATGGTGAAAAGGAAATTTTTCCCGTGCGGCCCGTAAACCCAGCTGGTGCGGAAGATGAGGTAGCGTCCGCCCACGCGGCGAATCGCCTCTTCGCCCGCAAGCTTGCTCGCCCCATAGATATTCAGCGGATGCGGCTCATCGGTTTCCGTCCAGGGCGAAGTTTTGCTGCCGTCGAAAACGTAATCGGTGGAGTAATGAATGAGCAGCGCGCCCCGGCGGGCAGCTTCCTCGGCCAGGATCTGCGGAGCGCGTGCGTTGATGGCGTGAGCCAGGTCGGCTTCAGATTCCGCTTTGTCGACGGCCGTGTACGCCGCTGCGTTCAGGATAACGTCCGGCTCGGTGCGCTCGACGACGGCGCGGACAGAATTCTCGGAAGTCAGATCCAGGGCTTGGCGATCGCAGGCAACCAGCTCACCGAGTCCCGCGAAGCTCCGCTGCAGTTCCCTGCCCACCTGGCCGCCTGAGCCGACAAGCAGAATACGCGGACTCACGGAAACAGCTCCGCATCCCGCAGCAGCGCGCCCTGACGGTCCTTGCCGGAGACGATGGCGTCCGCAGGCTGGACCGGCCATGGGATCGCGATCTCCGGATCGCTCCACAGGATGGTCCGCTCGCCGGCGGACGAATAGTAGTCCGTCACCTTATAAGCGAATCCGACGACCTCGCTGAGCGCCAGGAACGCATGACCGAAGCCCGCGGGAATCCAGAGCATGGACCCGTTGTCGCCGCTCAGCTCCACCGCCACATGCTGCGCGAAGGTGGGTGAGCTGCGGCGCAGGTCAACGGCGACATCGAGCGCGGCGCCATGAGTTACGCGCACCAGCTTTCCCTGCGGCTGCGTGATCTGGTAATGAATCCCGCGCAGGACGTTCTTACTGGAAAGCGAGAAGTTATCCTGCGCCCATTCGCCGGGCAGCCCGGCATCGGCCATCGCGCGCTGGTTCCAGGTCTCCCAGAAGGCGCCGCGCGCATCGCGATAGATCGTCGGCGTCATCAACAGCACGCCAGGCAGGTTGGTCGCCTGGATTTTCATGGCTGCGCTGCTCGGCCAGCCATGTTTGGTTCCTGCAAAAGCGCGAGCAGGTACTGGCCATATCCGCTCTTGACCACCGGCTGCGCGAGCGCGGCGAGCTGCTCCGCATCAATGTAGCCCAGCCGCCACGCGATCTCTTCCGGACACGCGATCTTCAGTCCCTGCCGCCGCTCGATGGTCTGAATAAAGAGTCCGGCTTCAAAAAGCGAATCGTGCGTGCCCGTGTCAAGCCACGCCATGCCGCGGCTCATGATCTGCACGTTCAACCGTCCCGCGCGCAGGTAGCAGCGATTCAGATCCGTAATTTCCAGCTCGCCGCGCGGAGACGGTTTCAGCGAAGCGGCGTGATGCACCACCTCGTTGTCATAGAAGTAAAGCCCCGTAACGGCATACCGAGAGCGCGGCGCTGTGGGCTTCTCTTCGAGACTGATTGCATTCCCTGCCTTGTCAAACTCCACCACGCCGTAACGTTCAGGATCGTGCACCGGATACGCGAAGACCGTTGCCCCGCTCTCTCGTTGCGCTGCCTCCTGTAACTGCCTGGAGAAAGACTGGCCGTAATAAATGTTGTCGCCCAGAATCAGCGCGCTCGGATCGTTTCCGATAAAGTCGCGGCCGATGAGGAAAGCCTGCGCCAGGCCGTCGGGACTGGGCTGCACCGCATACTGCAGGTCGAGGCCCCAGCGATGCCCGTCGCCCAGCAGCTCCGCAAAGCGCGGCAGATCCTGCGGCGTCGAGATGATCAGGATTTCCCGCAGACCCGCCAGCATCAGCGTGCTTAGCGGGTAATAGATCAGGGGCTTGTCATAGACAGGCAGCAACTGCTTGGAGACCACATGAGTGGCGGGATAGAGCCGCGTGCCGGATCCACCGGCGAGGATGATGCCTTTCATCGTGCCAGCCGCTCCGCGTAATTGTGGTCGATCCACTCCAGGTACGCGCCGCTGCGCACGTTATCGGTCCATGCGCGATGGTCGAGATACCAGCGCACCGTGCGCCGCAATCCGGACTCGAATCGTTCCGCCGGCGACCATCCCAGCTCGCGCGCAATCTTCGAAGCGTCGATGGCGTAGCGGCGATCGTGGCCTGGCCGGTCCTTCACAAACGTGATCAGCTTGCGGCGCGAGCTTTGGTCGGGAACGCGAGGAGCCATTTCGTCCACGAGATCGCAGATGGTATTCACCACGTCCAGGTTGGTTCGCTCGCAATTACCGCCAATGTTGTAGGTTTCGCCTGGCCGGCCACGCTCGAGGACCGTGCGAATGGCCGAGCAGTGATCCTCGACATACAACCAGTCGCGCACATTTCCGCCATCGCCATAGACCGGCAGCGGCTTATCTTCCAGCGCGTTGAGAATCACCAGCGGAATCAACTTTTCGGGAAACTGGAACGGCCCATAGTTGTTCGAGCAGTTCGTCGTCAGCACCGGCAGACCAAAGGTGTGGTGGTACGCGCGCACCAGATGATCGGAGCCGGCTTTCGACGCGGCGTAGGGACTGTTCGGCGCATGGGCCGTTGTCTCGGAGAACGCCGGATCATCCGGCCCGAGCGTGCCGTACACTTCATCGGTGGAAACATGCAGAAAGCGAAAGTCGCGGCGGTCCTCTTCATCCAGCGTCGACCAGAAGCGCCTTGCCTGGTCCAGCAGCATGAACGTGCCATGGACATTGGTGCGGATGAACGCATCGGGCGCAACGATCGAGCGGTCCACGTGGCTTTCGGCTGCGAAGTGGACGATGGCTCGAGGACGGTGTTCCTGAAGCAGCGATCCAACCAGATCGGCATCGTCGATGTCGCCCCGTACCAGCAGGTGCCGCGGATCGCCCTCCAGCGACGCCAGGTTCTCCGGGTTGCCGGCATACGTGAGCAAATCGAGGTTGACAACCGGAGTGCCAACCGCGCCAATCCAGCTCAGGATAAAGTTCGAGCCGATAAAACCGGCGCCGCCGGTAACGAGAATGGTGTTTTTATGGTGCATG
>DATJSY010000028.1:0-4575 GCA_035503835.1 Acidobacteriaceae bacterium
CACGACGTCCTCGGCGGCACCGCCCGCGCCCGGGTCCGTGCTGCGCTGCGCGAAACCGAAGCCCGAGTCCAGGCCCTTGCTGCAAAATACGAAAAGGCCGCGCCCGCGCCGGAGGTGTCCCATGCTCGTGCGTAAGGCCCGTCTCCAGGACGCCACCAACATCTACGAGCTGGTCAACTCGCTCTCCTCCGACGGCACCCTCCTCCGCCGTCCCTTCGCCGAAATCTGCGAGAACGTCCGCGACTTCACCGTCGCCGAATCCGAAGGCGGCATCTTCCTCGGCTGCGGCGCGCTCCACCTCTACGGACCCCACCTCGCCGAGGTCCGCTCCATCGTCGTCCGCCCCGAAGCCAAAAGCCACGGCGTCGGCGGCGAGCTCCTCCAGGCCCTCCTCCACGAGGCTGAAGAACACGGCGTCGGCTGCGTCTGCCTCTTCACCCGCATCCCCGACTACTTCTTCCGCTACGGATTCCGCGAAGTGGAGGACCGCACCGCCCTGCCCGACAAAATCTTCAAGGACTGCCAGAATTGTCCGCGCCTCTACAAATGCGACGAGGTGGCGATGGCCCGCGGTCAGGTCCCCAGGGTCAGCATCCTCGGCCCCCGCATCGAAGCCGAACAACTGGTGCGGCTGACGACCTGATAAGCGCCCCTCGCCACCACGACGGTCATCCTGAGGAACGAAGTGACGAAGGATCTGCGGTTGCTCTTTTTCCGAGCCGTCCCCGCCGGCGGGTCCCCTACGATGGAGCTATGCACCAGGGCAGCTACTGCACGTACATCATGGCCAGCCGCAGTCATTCGCTCTATATCGGAGTCACCGGCGACCTGCACCGCCGCGTCTTCCAGCACAAATGGAGAGAACACGAAGGGTTCACCGCACGCTACAACTGCGACCGGCTCGTGTGGCTCGAACGCCACCAGGACCCACACTTGGCGATAGCGCGCGAGAAAGAACTGAAAGGCTGGCGGCGAGCCAGGAAGATCGCGCTCATCGAAGTGTCCAATCCACCTGGGCGGACCTGAGCCGCGACTGGTACGATCTCGAGCCCGCTGATTACAGCCGCGCCCTCGACCGCATGAATTCCTGACAACGACTGGAGCGGCCATCGCCGGCGCCAGACCTTCCCCTCCCACACACGCTTGTCATCCTGAGGAGCGCAGCGACGAAGGACCTGCGGTTGCCTTTTCCCGGCCCCGTCTCCCGTGCCCGCAGCGCCGCCCCTCCCAAACACGCTTGTCATCCTGAGGAGTGGAGCGACGAAGGATCTGCGGTTGCCTTTTCCCGGCCCTGCCTCCCGTGCCCGCAGCGCCGCCCCTCTCAAACACGCTTGTCATCCTGAGGAGCGGAGCGACGAAGGATCTGCGGTTGCCTTTTCCCGGCCCTGCCTCCCGTGCCCGCAGCGCCGCTCCCCCCCAAACACGGCTGTCATCCTGAGGAGCGGAGCGACGAAGGATCTGCGGTTGTTCTTCGCAAGCTCCCGCGTCCCCGGCTGTGCCCCAACGCCGAGCCGGGCCCAGCCTTCTCCACAAATCTTCAAGGACTGCCAGAACTGCCCCCGCCTTTACAAGTGCGACGAAGTAGCCATGGCCCGCGGCCAGGTCCCCAAAGTCTCGATCCTCGGCCCAAGAATCGAAGCCGAACAACTGGTGCGGCTCACCACCTGAAGACCTGCTGGCTACCAATCAAAACCGATTTCGGGGACAAATTCCGCCCTCAGGACCCGATCGGATTTCCATGAGCGCATTGGTCTGATATCGGGAGTTGAGAACGGCTGGGTGGATTGATTCCGAGAAGTCGACTTGTCGTTCCTTTTCCGGCCTCGATAAGTGAATTTGCGAATTGGTGTTCGCCGACACTCGGACCGGTGAGGTGTTTAACGATGGCTAATGTGCGTAAAGCGCGAATTGCCGAATGGCAATCTCCGGAGCAGAATCCGACTGCCCTTTCTCCCGAAGAAACATCACGATGATCTGGTTGAACCTGCCGAGCCTGGCGCGCTGAGGAACAGCGTACCGCAGTGTCTCTGTCACCGGCGACGCTTTGACCGCGAAGTTCCCCGGTTCGCTGCTGACAACGGGCTGTTGTCCCAAATAGAGGGCTCTTTTGCCCGGTGCCGCGGAATCCGCGAGCAGGAGTGCCAGCGAAATCACACCCGGCCGGTTGTTGCGGTTCGCGATAGTCATTGAAATCTCGCTGCAGTCCGCCAGGCGAACTTCGCCCCCAAGCTTTTGCCGAGCCTCCATGGTCAGCGGACCGCCACTGGCTTTGATCCGGTAATCCACAGGAGTTCCGATCTCCTGGTGCGCGTGCAGCCCTGGGTTGCGGCTTGGCGCCTGAAAATACCAGTATGGTCCATCAAAGTCGATGATCAGTGGATGCGTCGCACGCGGTGTCAGCAGAAGGTTGCGCTCGGTCAGGGGCGGAATCAATCGCTTCTTCTGCTCTGGCGGCCACAGAATGATGCTGTGATAGCTGGAGTTCCCTGAGGTCTCGCTGCGAACCTGCATCGGCTGCAGTTCGCTCGCAGCGCGCACGCTGGAATTCACAACTCCAACCAGGCGATAGCCTATGCCGCTGAATCCGAACACCAGCACCGCCAGGGTCACCAGAACCGCGGGTCCGGTAATCCGGAGCAGCTTCGCAACGGCCTGCCGGTTGCCCTGCGAAAGGTCCGAGAAATCAGCGAGAGGGGCCTTGTACTTCCACGCAAAAGCAAACCCAGCCACGGCCAGCGAGAGCGCCGACGCCAGAAGCAGCCGGCGATCGAGAGCCAGGACCGAAAGAAGAACGCACAGAACCGTGAACAGTCCATGCCACTCACGCCTGGGCTTGCGCAACGCGCGTTCAAACAACTCCGCCGCACCAGTTTCCGGAGTTGCTGCATCGGGAATCGCTGCTCGCAAACGCAGCCCCAGCATTGCTGCGCCGAGGCCAGCCACCAGCGGAGTGAGCAGCGAATCGTTCGTTCCCAACAGAAACGCCGCTGGAACCCACACCCAACACGCTGCGCTGTCGATTGCAAAACGATCCAGAGTGACGGGCGCGTGAGAAACAAACGCGCTGGAGGAGCTGTTCCAGTAAACAGCAGTACCCGCCGCCCCGGCCAGCGCCGCCGCCACGACATAGAGCACAGCTTTGACCAACAGGGCGACGCTCAGCACGCCGTGAAACTGCGGCATCCGGCAAAGCAGTACACACAGGAACAGCGTGCTCAACAGTCCGGCCAGCATCAGCCCACCAAGGCCCTGCCGACTGAAGGCTTTCCAGTCGCTCGCCGCCGCGGCAGCCGCCGGGCGCGCCAACCGCAGGGCGCCACTCCCGCCAGCTGTTCCCCTTGCGGGCCGCGTGACCCATAGCGCGCATAGCACCGCGAGAAGGTAAGGAACGCGCAGCGCCAGTGCCCAGAGATGAATGTCCGCGGCCTCCGCAAGGGGCGTGAATCTTTGCCATGGAATCGATGGTCCCGGAAAGGCATACACGATCATCAGCACATAGGTGACGAAATACCCGGCGAAGTACACAAACGCGCTGAGCAGGAAAGCCAGTGGAAAACGGCTGCGGCTGAAGCTGCGCGAGATCCATGTGCCCGGAATCATGCAGAGCAGCACAGGAGTCCAGACAAAAAGCAGATTCAGGATCATCCACATTGAGAACGTGGAGATCTCTCCCCATGACGAATCCATCCGCCACGACGGGCTGGATGCCAGCACACCGCCGTCGAGTGCGTTGAAGCATGCGATCCAGGCAGGTCCCAAAGACGCCCACAGGAGAGCTAACAGCAACACCGGCCGCTGATCTTTCAGGACGCCGAGCCACCCCGCTGCCACCGCTCCTGCCGCCTGGCGCCAATACCATTGCGAAGTTCGACCCGCCGCCATCTCTTCCAGCAGGTCGCCGGCCAGACCATCGCAACGGCTGCGCGGAACCAGATGCTCCACGACCCAGACGGCCGCCGCCGGCGGAATCCCGCGTTTCATGCACGCTCCTCTTTCAGTTGCGGCAGCCCGCGCCACATCTTCTCGAGAACCGTTCGGGTCGCCGCTACCTGCCGCAGACCCGCTTCCGTAATCCGAAAATAGCGTCGCGCCTTGCCGCCTCGCTCCTGAGTCGGATCACCCAGGCTCGAAGTCACCAGCCCTTTGGCCTCCATCCGCTCGAGGGACGCGTACACGCTGCCAACCGCCACTTCGCGGCCCCGCTGCTGCTCGAGTTCCCGCGATATCGGTACGCCATAAGCGTCGTCGCCAAGATGAATCACGGTAAGGAGGATCATCAGTTCCAGTTCTCCGAGATAGCTTCGAGTCGCCATTAAATCAATAATAGCGAAGAAATCGTGGATACAACATCGCAGTTTGGCACGAAGCTGGATTTTGTTTCCCGGACGAAGGTTGGTTGGCTGGCAAATCCAACTCACTCATCGGCTACCCGCGAATTCGGTTATAAGTACCCAAAACGGGCTTCTCGTCAATTGGTATCTCCATGAGTGCATAATCGCCAACGCGCTCACCCAACTGACGATGACGGATGGCGCTCATCCCGCCAGCCTTTGAGCGACGGGAATCGCGTGCCCT
>DATJSY010000029.1:0-23550 GCA_035503835.1 Acidobacteriaceae bacterium
GAATCGATCAACGCCAAGATCCAGTGGGTGAAGTACACCGCCCGCGGCTTCCGCAACAAGCAGAACTTCATCCACGCCATCTACTTCCACTGCGGTGGCCTCGATCTGGCGCCGCTATCCACTAAATAGCCGGAAGCGCCAAGTTATAGAACTCTTGTTGAGTCTAGATTGACGACTTATGAACTTCCGCAATAGATGTACACGTTGTCTTGGATTTGCATGTTAGTGTGGAATATCCCCGGAGACGAGACCCATGCGCTCCCTGAGAACGGCCTTGGCCCTGCTCTATGTGGTCGTCGGCGGCATGACGCTCGTCAACGAATATGTACTGCTGCGATTCCGCAGTCAAAGCAACTATCCTCCGCCGCACTTCAGTTTGCCTGTCCTGCTTGCAGACCTGTTTCTCCCTGTCACCGGCTGCCTGTTCCTCATCGCCGCAATTGGTTATTGGTGGAAATGGCGATCCGGGCGAATGTGGTGCCTGACGCTCGGGGCTGTGAACCTGATCATTCCGTTCCTGCTGGCCTGGTTTTTCTCATATCATCGATATGGATCAGCTTCCTCGACCCTTTCGAGCAACGGGTTGCTCCTCGGGCTCGGCGCCCTTACCCTCTTCGCCTTCTGGCGATGGGATCCCGCCTCTGAAACAAAGGTACGCGATGCGGCAGCGTCCTCGGCTCGTTCCGGAGACGGCACGCTCACCCTCCTCAACCGAACACATATCCTTCTCGAATTCGCCGGCTTCTTTGCGATCTGGACCGCATGGCTGCACCGGGCCTCGCTTACGGGCCTGCCGAATCCGCCATTCCGGAACGGCCTTCTGCAACTCGCGCTGGCCGAGCTCGCCGTGATCACCGCGCACGAAGCTGGGCACGCACTCTCCGGAATCGCTCTCGGCCAGAAAGTGCGCGCCTTCATTGTCGGCCCCTTTCAGTGGCAGCACCTTCAGGGCCGGTGGAAGTTCTCGCTGAATCCCGCCGCGCTGCTGCTGACGGGCGGCGCCACTGCGGTTGTACCTCAGCGCCTGCGTGAGCCCCGCTCCCGGGAGCTCACCATCCTCGCTGCGGGCCCGCTGGTCAGCCTGGTCACGGGCGGCATCGCGCTGTGGGCCGCGTTCCGGGCGCAGGGAGCGTTTTGGCATCTGCATTGGTTCCTGATCGCCATGTTCGGCTCCATTTCTCTCCTGACGGCGTTCGTGAACTGCATTCCCCTCCGAACCGGCGGCGGCTACTCTGACGGCGCGCGCATTCTTCAGATCCTGCGTGGTGGCGAATGGGCTGAGCTGCAGGAGGCCTTTCGCGTGGCCATGGCAACCACCGTGACTCCGCTGCGGCCTCGCGATTACGATCTCGAAACGCTGCACCGCATCATGGCCTCGCGCATCGTCACCGGTCTTCAGCAGTTTTTTCTTTGTCTGCTGGCTCATTCCTGCTGCGTCGATCGCGGGCTCACCCAACAGAGCCGCCTCGAAATGAAGGAGGCGGAGAAAGTTTACGATCTCGGCGAAGCGGAAATCCCAGGCGGGCTCCTGCTTAGCTTTGTCGTGGACGAGGCGCTTTTCGCACATGACGCGGCGCGGGCGCGCCTGTGGTGGGATCGCATGGAGGCCAAAAAGCCCCGCCGTATCACCGCCGATTACTGGATGGCGAAAAGCGCACTCAGCTGGGCGGAGAGAAACCGCGCCGAAGCCAGCGCATGCTGGGAGAAAGCCGACGCGTTTCTGCGCACCATGCCTCGGACCGGGACCTATGCCTTCGATCGCGATCGTCTGGCGGAACTGAAGAACGCCATCGCGACCGAGCCCGCCATGCGCGCGTCTCTCGCTCCAGCATGACTTCCCACCAAAAGACAGCGGCTACACGACGCCCAGCTGGCCAAGCAAAAACGCATAATCCATGGCAATCTCTTTCAGGTAGTCGTAGCGGCCTGACGCGCCGCCATGTCCCGCGGTCATGTTCGTGTGCAGCAGCAGCACATGATTGTCTTTCTTCAGCGTGCGCAGCTTCGCCACATACTTTGCCGGCTCCCAGTACATCACCTGGCTGTCCCACAGCGAAGTCTTTACCAGCATCGCTGGATAACTCTTCGCGGCTAAGTTGTCATAAGGCGAATAACTCAGCATGTATTCGAACGGCTGTTTCCCGTTCGGATCGCCCCACTCCTCGTACTCCGGAACCGTGAGCGGCAGGGTCGGATCGAGCATGGTGTTCATCACGTCGACAAACGGCACGTGCGAGATGATCGCTCTGTATAAATCGGGGCGCAGGTTGGCAATCGCGCCCATCAGCAACCCGCCCGCGCTGCCGCCCTCCGCGGCCACGCGTCCGGCCGCGCCGTAGCCGCGCGCGATCAGCGCCTCCGTTACCGCGTTGAAATCCGTGAATGTGTTCCGCTTGTGCATCAGGCGGCCGGCATCGTGCCACGCCTTGCCCATATCGCCGCCGCCGCGCACGTGAGCCCAGGCGAGCACCACGCCGCGGTCCAGCAGGCTCAGGCGATTGCTGTTGAAGCCCACCGGCAGCGAATAACCATACGATCCGTAGCCATAAATCCACAACGGATTTTTCCCTGACTCACGCTTGTCCCTGCGCCACACCAGCGACACCGGAATCTCCACGCCATCCGGCGCCTGCACAAAAATTCGCTCGGATGCATACCGCTCGCGCTCGAACCCGCCCGGGACAGGCACCTGCTTCAGCAGCGTCTGCGCGCCCGTCGCCACGTCGTACTCGAAGACCGAGCTCGGCGTGACCAGCGACTGATACGCATACCGGTACTTTCCCGTCGCGAAGACTCGATTGAAGTGGGGATGCGTGCTGTACACCGGCTCGGGAAAGGCAATCTCGCATTCGGCGCCGAGATTCGGGCCCTCACCTGGAAATCCGATCACACGCACGTGCTGCAATCCCCGCCGCCGCTCCCATACCGCGCAGAATCCCGCGAACAGGTCCACCTCTTCCAGCATCGCGTCGTCGCGCTGCGGAATCAGCTCTTCCCAGTGCTCGGGGCCGGGCGTTTCCACCGGGACCGTCACCAGCCGGAAGTTTCTGCCTGTATCGTTGGCACGAATGCAGAAGCGCCCATTGCGATGATCGACGTAATACTCGATCTCCTCGCGGCGCGGCGCGATCAGCGTCCACGCGCCGAGCGGCGCATCCGCCGCCAAATACCGCTCTTCCGTCGTCGTATGGCTCGCGCTCTCCAGGATGACGTAGCGGTCGTCGCGCGTGCGTCCCGCGCCAATGTTGAAGCGCTCATCCTTCTCCTCGTACACGAGCGCGTCTTCCACGTGCTGCCGCCCCAGCTGGTGCCGGTAAAGCTGGAACTGCCGCTTCTGCTCCTCGTCTTCCACCGTGTAGAACAATGTCCGGTTGTCGGCCGCCCACACCACCGAGCCCACCCGCTCCACGCGCTCCGAGAGCATCTCGCCCGTGCGCAGATCCTTCACCCGCAGCGTGTACTGGCGAAAGCCGCGATTGTCCACGGTGTAGGCCAGCAGATTTCCATCGTCGGAAACCGTCATGGTTCCCAGCGCCAGGAAGCTCTCGCCCTCCGCCAGCGCATTCACGTCCAGCACAATCTCTTCCTCGCCGGTCGGAGCTTCGGCGGTCCCGCGCCTGCGGCAAAACGTCTCGTACTGTTTGCCCTCCTCGGTGCGTGAGTAGTACCAGTACTCGCGGTCCCGAAACGGAACCGACACATCCGTCTCCTGGATGTGGCTCAGCATCTCCGCGTAGAGCTGCTTCTGCAGTTCCTCAGTGCCGGCCATTGCCGCCGCGGTGTACGCGTTCTCGGCTTCCAGATAGGCGGCCACACCGGGATCCTCTTTCTCGCGAAGCCAGGCATAGTCATCCACCAGCTTGTGCCCATGCACCACGCGCTCCGCATGCTTCCGCTCGGCCACCGGCGGCTTCACGCTCGTCTGCTCTGAAACCATGCTGTTCTCTCACCCTCCAGATTCCTGCTGAGCGAAAAAAGAAGCCTGCACCCGGTGCAGGCCTCACATTTCTCAACCCTGTACTTTATTCCCGGCGATTACTTTGCCTCCGCTTCGGCCTCGTCGAGCATGGAGTACAGGCGGTTGAAGTCCATTACCTGATGGTAGCCCTGACTGGTCACCACCCATGCGGTCGGCGTCTCATGCACGCCCATGCGGTCGCCCAGCGCCATGTTCGCCTTCACTTCCGCCGTGAACTTACCCTGCGGATCGAGCACAAACGGCAACTGCAGCCCGTGCTGCTGAGCGAACTTCTCGGTAAACTGCGTCAGATCCGCCTTCGTTTCGATGCCTGGCTGGTCGGCGAAGACCGAGTTGCGGTAGTCGTTGCCAATATCCTTCGATTTCGAGTCGAACCACTTCGCGTACACCGCGGCCTGGAAGCTCCAGTTGTGCTCCGGCAGGGGAAACGCGTACCGCACCCAGGCGCAGTGATACTGCTGCACCGCCTGCATGATGATCGGATTGTCCGCGCGGCACATGGGACATTCCAGATCGGCGAACTCGACGATCGCGACCTTGGAGCCCGGCGGCGGATGCAGCGCCGAGGTGTCTGAAGGATGCAGCAAGTCCTGCGCGTGGACTCCTGCCGACACAGCCAGCGCAGCGACGGCCACCATGAACAGTCTGGGGAATTTCGACATATCAATAATGTAACGTCTCCGGGCGTCCGGCCAAAACCGCGGCGCCGCCCGCCTTCCGTTGGGGATGAGCACAACACGGAAAGGACGCTGGCGGGATTAAAACGTAACCCGCCGCGGCGCCATCCTCAGCCCTGCCGGACCCGCTTGCCGCTGCGCCGGAATTTGATCGCCACGTAGGTCACGTACACCAGATGAATGCCGATCACCGCAGCGTACGCCATGATCAGATGACTCTCGCCGATATCCATCACTACCTCCCCGCCTGTCCGGCCAGCGTTGCCGGCCCCGTTTCCAGCGCGGCCAATCCGGCCTGCTGTTCCGCCATCTGATTCCGATACTCGGCCGCGTACCGCAGGCTCGCGATAAAGATCGCCCACATCATCCAGCCTGCCAGATTCCACCAGATCGCGGGCATCATGCTCGCCGCCATTCCGGATCCCGGTGCGCCGCCGAAGACCGGTGCCGGATGCTGCGTCCGCCACCACCGGTTCGACATATAAACGATGGGCACGTCCACGTACCCGAAGATCGCCATCACCGCCGCCAGGGTGCGCATCTGCGGCCCCGCGGCAAACCGCCGCAGCAGCAGATAGGCGACATAGATCAGCCACAGCACCAGCGTGGTGGTCAGGCGCGGATCCCACGTCCACCAGATGCCCCACACCGCGCGCCCCCACAGCGAGCCGGTGACCAGCCCGATGAGGCAGAAGATCACGCCCACCTCGGCCGAGCTGACCGCGAGCGCATCCGCCTTCATCGCCAGCGTGTGATTCCGGTTGCGCACCGCCAGGTACACGATGGAGCAGACGAGGTTGGTCAGGAACATGAGCCCCATCGCCGCCCACGACGGGACGTGATAGTAGATGATCCGTCCCGCCTGCCCCTGCGCCGCATCCGGCGGCACCACCCACAGCGCCACCCGGAAGCCTTCCACCAGCACTGCCAGGGTAACCGCCAGCCATACCCATCGCCACAGTTTCATCGACTTCTGCCTCTGCCGAAATCTCGGCACTTCCTGTCCGCTTGCTCCTGCCGGGCCTCGGCCCGCGGGTTCAATCTTTGATCTGCCATCTTGTGCCGGACCAGCCTCTCCGGGCCGGATTCCTTTATCACTTTTTTTGCCCGGAAAACGCATTTTCGACTTCCAGGTTCTATCCAAAGTAAGGTACAAAGGTTACCCATGGCATGGTTCACGCTCATTTTCGGCGCTCTCCTCATCGCCATCGGTGTCGGTGGTCAGATCTTTGCCACCCGCAAAACCTCCCGTCTCGCCGCCTATGACCGCCACCTGCGCCGGTGGGTGGTCACCATCGGCAGCCTCGTGGTCGGCCTCTGGATCGTCGCCTTTTCCGCCGCCCACGTTCTCCATTACCACCACTCCGGCCACTGGTGAGACTCTCGTTCGCGTCCTGATTCGCCCGCCAAGGGCGTCCGCCTGGACAGCCTGCGAAGCCGAAGGGGCCAGTTCCCGGCCGCTATTCCGCGTGCAAAATCACCTCGAACAGCACCATCCCCAGGGTCGTAAACGCCACGTCGTACGCGGCCAGCATTTTGATCCACAGCGCCGGATCAGCTTCTCCGGTCAGAATCGAGGTGCACGCCATCACCATGCCCAGCAATGCCGGTATAAAGATGGGCAGCAGGATCAGCGGCAGCAGCAGTTCCCGGTTTCGCGTGCGGATGGACAGCGCCGCGAAGAAGACCCCATTCACGACGAGCGCCCACGTTCCCAGCGGCAGCACCAGCAACAACAGCCATCCATTGCCGACCGCCTGCAGGTTGTAAAACACCACGAAGACCGGGGCCAGCACAATCTCCACCACGGTGACAAAGAGGAAGCTCGCGATGGCCTTGCCCAGGAACAGCGAGGCTCCCGGCGCCGGCGTCATGCGCAGCGCGTCCAGCACCTGGTTGCGCATCTCACGCGCCCACGCCTGATTCAGCGCGCTCACCGCCGCGAACATCATCGCTACGCACAGAATGCCGCCGGCGATTTTCCGCGACGTATCCTGCGTGGGATCGAAGGCCAGGCTGAAGAGCACCACAACCAGCAGCGCGAAGAAGAGCATGGAGTTGATCGCGTCCTTCGAGCGCCACTCCAGATGGAGCTCCTTTTTCAAATGGAGCAGGAAATACGCAGGTTTCATGCTGTTCGCTCCCTGGACTCGGCCGCGCGCACGACTTTGGTCAGATCCGCCACCGTCGCCCGCGCCGCCCGCAGATAATCCTCCGGCTTCAGCAGCACCTGCACGCCGCGCATCCCGGCCGACACGGAAATCACGTCGAACAGCTCCAGCGGCTCGTCCACGTACACCGGGAAATCCTTCTTCGCGCCGAAGACCGTGACGCCGCCACGCACATAACCGGTCAGCGGCTGCACGTCTTTGAGGCTCACCATTTCCGCCTTGCGCGCGCCGGCCGCCGCGGCCAGCTTCTTAAAATCCAGTTCCGCATCGCCGGGCACGACCGCGAACACGTGCTCCTTCCCTGAAGTAACACAGAGCAGGGTCTTGAAGACCTGCTCCGGCGGCAGACCGATCTTCTCCGCGACCACGATGGCGGAAAACTCCTCAGGATCGACCTCGTACTCGCGAATTTCATACGCTATGCCCAATCCCTCCAGAATCCGCGCCGCATTCGTCTTGTGGACCGAGCTCATCGCGCCACGCTCCCTGCCGCGACTCCTGCAAAGGTGAGCGCGCCCGCCTTCGTATACGGACCCTCGGCCAGGCTCACCATGGCGCCCGCATCCAGTGTCAGCACCCAGTCGGCCAGAGACTCGGCCAGCTCGCGCTGATGGGTGGTCAGCACAATCGTTCGCTGTTCGGTGCGGAAGGTCTCCAGCAACCGCAGCATCTGGTGCGCGCTCTGGATATCCATATTCGAGAAGGGCTCGTCGAGCAGGAGCAGCTCCGGCCGCGAGATCAGCACCCGCGCCAGTGACGCCCGCTGTTTCATGCCCTGCGAATACTGCCCCACCGGCCGCGTCAGCACCGGATCGAGGCCGACGCTGCGCAGAGCCTCTTCCGGCGTGATGCAATTCCGCCCGCGATACAGCCCCGCAAAGTACCGCAAATTCTGCACGCCGGTGAACTCGTCGTAAAGCATGGTCGCGTGGCTCATGTAGCCGATGCGTCCCCGCGCATCCATCGGCTCCGCAGACTCGCCCGCCTCGTCAAAAATCCGCACCTTGCCGTAGGTCGGCTTCAGCAGTCCGGCCAGGGTGCGCAGCATGGTCGATTTGCCCGCGCCGTTCGGCCCCAGCACCAAATAGCAGCGGCCACGCTCCAGGCTCGCCGACACTTTCCGCAGCGCGGCAAAGGTTCCGTAGAGCTTCGAGACTTCCTCGAGTTCGGCGATTCTGCTGTTCATTCCCTTTCCTGCGCACACTTCAACTCCGGCATAGCCAGGCGAACTAACCGCCGCCCTTCTATACCCTATCCCCTGAACCTGCTCCCTGCCTTCTCGCCTATTTTGCCGCCGCTGGTGGAGGTGCAGCCATCGCCGTGGTGGTCGCGGCCTTCCCCTGTGCCGCCGGCGCGTACTTGCTCGCGCACTTCGCCTGCAGTCCCGTCGCGTGGAAGACGCCGTCGCGCCCGTAGGTCCCGATGGCCAGCGCCAGGCTCTTATCCTTAAAGGTGTCCGGAGGCGGTTCGCTCCCGGTGTAGTTCACGGTCAGCCTGCGGTCGTTCTCCATCAGCACAAAACGGGCATGGGCGCCGTCTCGCTGGATGCTCCCCGGTTCGACGCTGCCGGCCACCCGCAGGTTCTCGGAGTAGGCCTTCTGCCCCATCGTCTGCAGCTCCTGGATGGTCACGTAGTAGCTCTTGTTGGCTTCCACCCCGGTCACCGCGAGGTACGAGATCGCGGCCAGAATGATGGCCGCCGCGATCCCGATCCGCATCGTCTGGCTGTTACCGCTCTTCATGGTGACTATTGTAAGCAGTCCCTGTTGCTCTGCGCATGTGACAGATATCACCCGCGCAAATAGCCGGTTCCATCCCGCGCCATCCGCCCAGCCGGGCGCCCGATCCTGCACCGCTCGACCGGTCCTGAATCGGTGTCCGCGGGAACGACGCCGACGCGGGGACACGGCTTCCGAGCGTCGGACGCGGGGCCTCAAACTCAGGCGTGACAAGGGGCCCCGCGAAAGCGGGAGTAATCCACAAAATAAAGAAAATCAATTTGTCTATTGACATTATTAATCATTTTAGGCAATATGAGTTGTGTTTCACGATACTGATCGCTGAGTACGAATGCATGCCGACCATCCCTCAATCCGCGTCCGACTGGCAGGAACTCACCCGCCTCACCCAGGGACAGCCCATCGTCGTCGAGCGAGTGCGCCTCAGCGGCAGGAACATAGCGATCGAGGGCGCCTTTGAACTACCGCAGCTCGCTCGCCTTTCCGCCGAGGATCAGGTCTTTGTAGTCGCCTTTTTGCGCAGCCACGGCTCGATTAAGGAAATGGAGCAGGTCTTCGGCGTCAGCTACCCGACGATCAAGGCGCGGCTGAACCGCATCGCCGGCTCGCTCGAGTTTGTGGAGACCAACCCGGCCCCGCCTGCGCCATCGCGCAGCGAAATCATCGAGCGATTGCGCCGCGGGGAAATCTCCGCCGCCGCAGCGATCCGCGCCCTGGAAGGAGACGCATCATGATTCCCTGGTCGGCCTTCGTCTACGTCGAGTGGTGGACACGCGCGCACCGCAACCACCGCTTCAGCCTGTGGATCCCGCTCTTTCTGGCTTGGCTGCTGCTGCTGCCGCTGGTGCTGATCCTGTTTCCGGTCGTGGCGCTCGCCTGTCTGTTTGTGCGCGTCAATGCTCTTCGTCTCTATGCCGCGGCATGGAGCATTCTCTCGTCGCTCCCGAAGACCCGCGTCGAGGTTCGTGCGGCGGGCACCAGAGTTCTGGTGGACGTCGCGTAGCGGGCAAGCCATGAGTCACTCCTCTTCAACCTGGAATCGAGAAGCTTTATGAATGACGATCGTAAAAGCATCCTTGAACTGCTCGCCGCCGGCAAAATTACCGCCGAGGAAGCCGAGCGTCTGCTGGCCGCGCTCGAGGCCAGACGGGATTCCTCCCCGGCGAATTCCGCTGTGGAAGATCCGACGCCCGCGGAGGGCTCGGCGGCCGGCCGCGCCCAGGTCCCGGCGAAGGGCCGCGCGAAATACCTGCGCGTGCTGGTGGAAGCCGACGAGCACAGCACCGGCCTCAAGGGCGGGCCGACCACCGTCAATGTGCGCGTACCCATGCAGTTGCTGCGCGCCGGGGTGCGCCTCGCGGGGCTGATTCCCGCGCAGGCTCACGAGCAGCTCGACCAGGCGTTCAGCAAGCACGGCGTCCCCATCACGCTTTCGCAGATCAAGCCGGAGAACCTGGAAGAACTGATCGATCACCTGGCAGACCTCACCGTCGACGTGGACGGCAAGGACGAGAACAAAACGCGCGTGCGCGTTTTCTGCGAGTAGAAAAGATCGTCATCCTGGGCGGAGTCGGATGCGCACCGCCGCAACCGACGTACTCGAAAGACCTGCGGTTCCCGATCGACCAACTCCTCCGAAAGGAGCTACCATGCCCATCGCCTCCTCCATCCCCATGCCCCGCCCCCACCGCGATCGCGGCATCGAGGGCCGCATGGCGACCTGGTACGCTGCCAATACGGGCAAATCCATGCAGCCCTTTCAGGAGCTCGCGCGGCGCATCGCCGGCCAGATTCCCGAGGGCGGCCGCGTTCTTGAAGTCGCTCCCGGCCCCGGCTATCTCGCTATTGAGCTGGCCCGCCTCGGCAGGTTCCACATCACCGGCCTCGATCTCAGCCCGGATATGGTGCGCATCGCACGCGACAACGCCGCTCGCGCCGGCGTCGCCGCGGAGTTCCTTGAAGGCAACTCCTCCAGCCTTCCATTCCCGCTGGATACCTTCCACTTCCTCGTCTGCCGTGCCGCGTTCAAGAACTTCGCTCAGCCCGTCCTCGCGCTGCAGGAGATGCACCGCGTCCTTCGCCCGGGCGGCCGCGCACTCATCGTCGATCTGCGCCGCAGCGCCTCGATGCGCGAGATCAGCGAGGGCGTCGACGCCATGGGGCTTTCGCTTATCAACCGCATCTTCACGAAGCTGACGTTCCGCTTCCTGCTCATTCCCAACGCCTACGCTCGCGAGCACATCGAACAGATGCTGTGGCAAACGCAGTTCTCCCGCACCACGATTGACGAGGGCGGAATCGGCTTCGAAATCTGGCTGACGAAATAGGCAGACACGGCGGCTCCGGCGCGAATCGCGGTCGGGGGGCGCTTTCAGCCTTGCCGTCGTATGGCCAGCCGCGCCAGCGACGGCACCGCCAGGGCCATGGCGCACCATCCGAACCAGTCGCCCAGCAGCAGAAAGACGGTGCCGCTGTGGCCCGCCGGAACCTTCGCCAGCAATGTGGCAAAGGGCGCGCTGTTGCTCCGCGTCTCGGCCAGAATTCGTCCGCGATCGTCGGCCACGGTCAGAAAACCACCTCGCGCGCTCCGCACCAGGCTGAAGCCGTCTTCCACCGCGCGCATCAGCGCGATGTGCCCGTGCCAGAAGCGGTCCACGTTGAAGTCCCACGCCGGCACCAGCATAAGGCCTACGCCAGCTCGTCCGTAGGCGCGCGCCGGATTCGTGAAATCCATGTCCTTGCAGATGGCCACGCCCCACGTCCTTCCCATCCCGCTCTGCGGCGGGGAGAATAGGGTCCTTGCCCCTCCGGGCGTGAAGTGGCTGGTCTCCCAGGGCGGAAGCAGATGCTCCTTGTTGTAAGTCCGCACCGCCGCATGCAGCGTATAGATGCGTGCCTCGTTATGCTCCCCTGTCGCACCGATGCGAGCCATGCCGACGACCAGCACTGCGCCGGTCTGGTCTGCGATGGGCTGGAAGGTGGCGTCTACGCTGGCGACATCCGAATCGAGAGCCACGCCCATGTCCTCCGGCATGACGACCACCTTCGCTCCCTGCGCGATGAGCTGCTGAGCGCGCGCGGCATACTGCGCAAGCAGGCGCTGCGTCGGAGCTCCAGGCTCGTTCACCGGAGAGCCGCCATTGGCGTCTGAGGCGATCAGCCCCACTGTTACTTCGGGACCTGACTGCGGAATAGCCAACCGCACCGCGCCGAAAATCAGCGTCGCGGCTGCCACACCCACGGTCGCGCCCAGCACGCGCGTCGCCTGCGGCGATCCCCGGCGATGGATTGCCAGCGCCAATCCGGTGGGAAACAGCATCAGCACAAATCCCATGCCCCACGGCCCGCCCAGGGAGGCCAGTTGCAGAAAGGGCAGAAAGTTGAGCTGCGAATACGCGATGCACGCTGCCGATCCGTGCGGCCAAAGCCACAAGTTCCGCGCGAATTCGAACGCCACCCACACGGCCGGCAGCGCCAGCCACGCACTCCACACCGCGCCGCGCCGCGCGAGCGCCTGCATCAGCAGCACTCCCGCGGCAAAGGCAACCGCCGCGCTTCCAAAATCCGCGAACCACACTACCGGCGGCGCCTGCAGCACGCGCAGATAGCCCCACAGGTTCAGCCCGCCCGCCATCCACGTGGCCGCCGCCACCACACCCGCCTGCCAGGCCGGCCTGCGCAGCGCGAATACCAGCACCGGCAGTGGCGCCAGCCACATCAGCGGCCATCGCGGCATCAGCCCATTGCCGAAGTACAGCAGCGCCGCCGTTGCCACAAACGCCGCCAGCGCGATTGCCACGCCTTTCGCTCTATTGCCGTATTCCATGCATATACCTCCCGAAGGCTCGATGGCACAGCTCCCGAAATTCCTGTTCCGGCATCCCTACGCGTCCGGCCACGTACAGCATTACCAGCCCCTGCAACAGCGCCCCAGTTTCAAAGGTGATCTCCCACACATCATCGCGGCGAAAGATCCCCTCTTCCATCCCCGCCAGCAGCGCCGCTGCGGAATAGTTCGCCGTCGGCGAACGCCCCGCACGAAAATCGCCGGGAAACTGCCGTGCGCCCTCGCGCCGCTTCAGGAACATCAGCTCGAAGAGCCGCGGCTTCTGCAGCCCAAAATCCAGAAACACGTCCAGATTCCTCATGAGCCGCTCTTGCGGCTGTCCTGGCCTGTCCGCCTGCGCGACCCGCGCAGCCAACTCGTCGAAGCCCGCGTCCGACAGCACATTCAGCAGGCCCTCCCGATCCGCGAAGTGCCGGTAGAGCGCCATGGGCGTAATGCCTACCGCCTTCGCCACGCGCCGCATGGTTACGGCCTCGGCACCTTCGCGGTCCAGCAGCTTCCTCGCGGCCCCCGCAATCCTGTCCGCTGTGGATCTTCTCGCCATGTCTACACTGTATACCGCAAGAGCGTATACGCTGTATACCGTCGGACGGTTCCATCCTGCTCGCATCGCTGTTCGTCTGGCTTGCATGGGGCTGCAAATGCGGTTCGCTCCCTGCGGTCCTGTCCATTGTTCGGACAGTTTCTGGCAGAGAGAGGATGAGAATCTTGACAATTCCTAGTAATACGATAGACTTTATATGTTTCTGATTCTTTTGCAAATTTCCGGGGTTCTAATGCCCGATGGCACACACGATCCAGCAATACCCATTAAAACTGCTAGACTTACTCCGCATGAGGATCTCGCAGAAAGGTCTCTACGCGCTGCAGGCCCTCATCGTTCTGGCGCAGCGGTATCCCTTCGGCGAGGCGGTCAGGATTCGCGATATCGCCCAGCAGGAGCAGTTGCCGGAGAAGTTTCTGGAAGCCATCCTGCGCGACCTCAAGCGCGTGCGGGTGGTGGTCAGCATCCGCGGCGCCAACGGCGGCTATCAGCTGCAGCGCCCGCCCGACCAGATTTTCCTGGGCGACATCCTGCGCCGCATCGACGGCCCACTCGCTCCTTTCGAGGATGCCGACTCGCTGCGCCGCCGCGTCCAGCAAGATCCCAAACATCGTCCGCTCTTTCAGCTTCTCCTCGACGTGCGCGACGCCACCGCTCGCATCATGGACAACACGTCGTTAGCGCAAATCTCCACGCCATAGCCGCGCGCCCACCCACCTCAGCTCTCCTCTTCTTTCAGATTCCCCGGCATCCGCGCACCCGCCTGTCCAGCAGCGGATCAGCAGCGCAATCACCGCGGCCAGCCGCCTGGTTCCATTTCGCCCGATGCCCGCTCCGCTTGCCGGCGACCAACACACAGCTCCCAGGAGGCTCGATGCCATTCCGCCCTTTGCGCGTCTTCTTTTTAGCCATCCTTTTTTCCGCCAGCCTGTTGCCTATGCGCGCTCAGGTGGTCGGCGGCACGATCATCGGCATCGTTGAGGACTCCAGCGGCGCGGCCATCCCCGGCGCATCCGTGGTCGTCCGCAACGTGGAGACCGGCTCTGTTCGTGCGCTCGTCACCGGCGCCGACGGCCGCTTCTCCGCACCCTCCGTGCCCGTCGGTTCGTACTCCATCACCGTTGCTCACCAGGGATTTGAGACCGGAAAGCGCGACGGCCTCACTCTCGTGATTGGCCAGAGCCTGGATCTCACCTTCCAGCTCGGCGTCGGCGCCGTCACCCAGCAAGTCGTGGTCGGCGCTCACACCTTCGTCATCAACACCACCACCGAGCAGACCTCAGGCCTGATCGACGAGCGCGAAGTGAAGCAGCTCCCCCTCAACGGCCGCAGTTTCGACGAGCTCCTCACCCTCAACCCCGCCGCGGTGAACTACACCACGCAGCGCTCCGGGAGCGTCGGCACTTCCAACTCCTCGGTCGGCAACATGTTCGCCGTCAACGGCCGCCGTCCCCAGGACAATCTCTTCCTCCTGAACGGCATCGAGTACACCGGCGCGTCGCTGATCAACAACACCCCCGGCGGCACCAGCGGCCAGCTTCTCGGGGTCGACGCCATCCGCGAGTTCAACGTGGTCAACGGCACCTACGGCGTCGAATACGGTCAGCGCGACGGCGCTCAGGTCTCGATCGTCACCCAATCCGGCACCAACGAGTTGCACGGATCCGCCTACGAGTTCCTCCGCAACAGCGTCCTCGACGCGCGCAATTACTTCGATCAGGCCACCATCCCCGAGTTTCAGCGCAACAACTTCGGCGCCGCTCTCGGCGGACCGCTCCGCCGCAACAGACTTTTTTTGTTCGGCAACTACGAAGGCTACCGCCAGAGCCTCGGCCTCAGCGACGTCACGCTTGTCCCCGACAATGCCTCCCGCGCCGCCGCCGTCGCCGCCGTCCAGCCGCTGCTCGCGCTGTGGCCGGTCCAGAACGGTCCCGAGCTCGGCAGCGGCATCGCGGAAGCTTTCTCCAATCCCATGCAACGCGTGCGCGAGGACTTCGGCACCACCCGCGTCGACGCCAATCTCGCCCCCAGCGACACCTTTTTCTCCGTCTACACCATCGATGACAGCGACGCGAATACGCCCAGTGACAATCCTCTCTCGCTGATCTACGAAAGCCTCCGCGAGCAGGTCCTCAGCGCGCAGGAGACGCACACTTTGTCCTCGAACTTCCTCAACGACTTCCGCGTCGGCTTTTCCCGCGGCGCTTACTACTTCAACGGCTATACGCCGGTCGACCTGCCCGGATGGGTCGTTGGCAAGCCCATCGGCGCCATCGTCATCTCCGGCAGCACCGCCTCCAACGGCGCTTCGCAGATCAGTGGAGCCGGCACGAACACCGGCGACAACAACACGGCCATCCGCAATCTCTTCACCGCGGCGGACCACATCTACTGGACGCGCGGCAAACATCAGATCGAAGCAGGCGGCCTGCTCTTCCGTCTCCAGGCCAACGACAATCTCCTCCAGGATCAGTACGGCCAGGCCTCGTTCAGCACGCTCGCGTCCTTCCTCCGGGGCAACGTGGCCACGTTCACCGTCGGCCCCGCACCCACTGAGCTCGGCTGGCGCTCACTCGAAGGCGCCGGCTTCGCGCAGGACAACTGGCAGGTGAACTCGCGCCTTCAGCTCCGCGCGGGCATCCGCGTCGAATCCACCAACGGCTGGAACGAGTCCCAATGCCGCGCCTCCAACTACGGATTCACCGACGGCGTCCTCAACACCACGCCCACCGTGGGCTGCTCCGCGCTCACCACCAACCGCGCCAGATTCCTTCCCGATCCCCGCGTCGGCCTCGCCTGGGACGTCTTCGGCAACGGCCACACCGCCCTGCGCGCCGGCTTCGGCATCTATCGCAGCCTGCTCGACAGCCTCGACTACCGACTCGACGAGACCGCACCCTATAACACCACCATCGTGCTCAAGAATGTCTCCGTCTCCAGCCTCTCCATTGCGCCGGGATCCACTCCACCCTCCGGCAGCAAGGTATCGCCGTCGAATGTGCAACCGGATCTCCACACGCCGTCCATCTACGCCTGGTCGCTGCACGTCGAGCAGCGGATCGCCCCGGATACCTCGCTCACCCTTGGCTACGAAGGCTCGCACGGCTACCACCAGATCCTCTCCGAGGACATGAACGAGCCGGCTTCCGTCGTCTGCCCCAACGCGGCCTGTCCGGCCACTTTGCCCAGCGGCACGATCTACTTTCCCACCACCACGGGCGCGAATCCCGCTCTCTCCAACTCCACCTCGTGGGTTTCGCAGGGCATCAGCAACTACAACGCCTTCGAAGCCGACCTGCGCCGCGCCTTTGCGCATGGCTTTGAGCTGCGCGGCAACTACACCTTCTCCCACAACCTCGACGACGGCTCCGCCTGGAACACCAGCGTCAGCGCCAACACACCCGCCTACGTTGAATACCCGGCCAATCCCCTCGTTGACTACGGCAACGCCGCGACGGACATCCGCAACCTCGCCGCGATGAACGGCACCTGGAATTTGCCGTTCACGACCAACCACCGCCTCGTTGCTGGCTGGAGCCTCAGCGGCATCGTCAGCCTGCAGACCGGATTCCCCTTTTCGCCGCAGCTCGGCTATAACCCCACGGGCAGCGGCGACTCGCGCAACCCCGTGCGCCCCAACGTGAATCCGGCGTTCTCCGGGCAGCTCTATCCGCGCACGGTGGGCGCGTGGTTCAGCCCGGCGGCTTTCTCGGCGCCGGTGGGCGGCACGGTCGGCAATCTGGGGCGCGACACGCTCGTCGGCCCGCCGCTCCAGGAGCTGGATCTGTCCGTCAGCAAAACCACCACGATTCACGAACGGGTGCAGGCGCAATTCCGCGCGGAGTTCTTCAATATCCTCAACCACGCAAACTTCACCACGCCCAACCCCGTGGTTTTCTCCACCGGCCCGACGCTCAGCTCCCCCGCGACCGCTCCGGTGCTCTCGTCCACTGCGGGAGTCGTCACCGCAACGTCCACGACTTCGCGGCAAATACAGTTTGGGTTGAAGGTCCTATTTTGAGGATGCATCGTCGGAGGGGTGCCCTCCATGACAGCGAGACCACTTTAAGTTGCTGATTTCAGGATTTTTCCTGCGCGGTGGAGGTCTACCCCATCTGAGCGAATCCTCGTCGCCCCACACATGAGTCGCCGTAACCAGCACCACCGCGGCGGAGCCGCGCGGCACTTTCGTAATGGCCCCACGCTACGCCGCCCTACAACCAGCTTCCGTCGCAGCCCAGCGAAAACCGCAGCGCCGCGCAAATCTCCCCCATCCGCGCCGGACTGGGTTGGGCCACGCGCTTCCCCAGGCTGTCCCGCGGGACTGTAACCACGTTCTGCAGGTTGACAGCGCACGGCGCCTTCATGCCGTCTTCTTCGCCGAGAAGAACCTCAGCGGCCACGCCGCGGATGGTCGAGGAGATGGGTGCAAAGGTTACTCTCGAGAGATATTCGAGAGCGCTATCGCGCGTCAGCACGACCACGGGCCGAGTCTTGTCCGGCCGAGCAAAGGAATAAAGACAGTCATTGCCCCGCGCTGGTCTTACGGCCACACGGCCTCCGCTTCCCAGAGTTTTGCTTCGTCCAGGTTGTCGGGCTGCCTCGCACAGCCGGTGCGGTCGCGCTCTTCCAGGGCTCGGATTTCCAGCCTCGGTAAATCCTCGCGCAGGGCCTCACGTACCAGAGCGGATCGATTCCGCTTCAGCCTTCGCGCCGCCCGATCCGCGGCCGCCAGCAGTTTCCTGTCCAGAACCACCTGCACGGCTTCCATTGTCGATCTCACTGTTGACTCCACTCCGCAGTGTACTCGACACTCGCGCAAGCTGCTGAGGCCGTTGGCAACAGGTACGCAACACCGCCCTGGCGCTTTCCTGAGGTTGTGGTCAAATCGGGCAAATGCGGCGACTGCACAACCCGGAGACCCGGAGGCTGTTGGCCTGCCTCGCCGCGCTGCTGCGGATCGCGTCCGCGGTGGATGCGCAAACCTCCGCGCGCTTCCAGATGTAGGGCGGATACAGTTTGCTGTCCAACTCGCTGAACGGGGTGAGCGGACACGAGCATGCGCTGGACGGATAGGATTTCGCGTTGGCAATTCCTCCCTGGCACGATCTGCGCTTCAAGCTGGCTGCGTTTGGCTGTCGCGGAACCAATCAGAACACGCTGGAACACCCATTCTTCGTGATGGGCGGCGGCCAGTACGGCGGAAACTTCGGCCGGGAGGCCGAGTTTGTCGAAGCGCTGGGTGGCGCAGGCACTGTGAACATGAACTGGGGTGCGGATGGAACGGTGGGCGATACCGCTTCGTACTCCGCAATTCTGGGCGGCGGCCCGGACACGCCGATTTCGGCGCACTTCACCATTCGCGTCGAAGGCGATTATCAGTACGCTATTTCAAGGCGAACGAGCGGTTCGTGAATGCGCCGACCTATGTCCCAGGCTTACCGACTAACTTTGGCCGGTTCTCGACGGGACTGGTATGGCGCTTTTGATTCCTGGGTAGCCCGTTGACGAGCGGAGGCCACGCGCTGGTGCAACGCCACGGTCAACGCGAGAAGAGCCGCAGCCCTTGCCTGAGCTGCGTTTTCCTGCTCGCGATCGGGCTGCTGGCGTCCGGAATCGCCGACGCGCAGGAACCGAGTTCAGAGCCGGAGATACCGGCGGCGCGAACCTCACGGCTCCGGCATTCCGTGGAAAGCAAGCTGACCTTCGAGGGGCAAGGTTCATTCGGCAATCACCAGATTTTTGCGGCCGGAGAACATTCCAGGCTGTTCACCGCGGGCAAGGAATACGACGTCACTCCCGGGGCTATTTTCTGGGCTCGCAGGTGGACTATGTCGCGGAGTTTCTCCCGTTCGTGCTGCCGGATCAGCCGGCGCACCTGAATCATTACGGCGTTCCGGAGGGGAAACACAAGCAAAACATGGAGCTGGTGCCGGGACTCGGGATTACGCCAATCGGCATACGCTTTTTGTGGCGGGACAGCAGGGCAGTCGAGCCGTATCTGATGGCCAAAGGCGGAGTTCTGGTATTCACGCCAAAGGCAGATTCACCCGACGGAACTTAGGAAAACATCGGCCTGCGATCTGAGATCGGCATGCAGATCCGGCTCGCGCGGAGAACGGAACTGCGCCTGGGAATGGGCGACTATCACTTCTCGAACGACTTCATTGTGCCGTCCAATCCGGGACTGGATGTGATGTCGTATATGTTCGGGATCAGCTGTCATTTCGGCCCGCGGGACCGGCGCGGCCAGTAAGTCCGGACCGAAAACGAAAACCAGCCCTGCGGCCACTCCTCGCGTCTTTCTGATGCCGAGGTCACTGCGAACCGCTACGCGCCAACCGGCTGCCCGGCGGTCACGCTTACCGGAGTGAGCCAGCCGAAGCGGTCCGGCTTGAGACCGTTGGCGATGCCCAGGAACTCGTCCCTGAGCTGGCTGGTGACTGGCCCCGGCTTTCCGTCGCCGATCTGGATGCGATCCACCGAGCGGATGGGCGTGACTTCCGCCGCCGTGCCGGTGAAGAAGACCTCGTCGGCGATGTAGATGAGCTCGCGCGGCAGTTGCTTCTCCACGACGGGGATGCCGAAGTGGCGGGCGAGCGTCAGCACCGAGTCGCGCGTGATGCCGGAGAGCACGGAGCTGGAAAGCGGCGAGGTGTAGAGCACGCCGTTGCGGACGAGGAAGAGGTTCTCGCCCGAGCCCTCGGAGAGATAGCCGTTGACGTCGAGCGCGATGCCTTCGGAGTAGCCGTTCAGGTCCGCTTCCATGCGGATGAGCTGCGAGTTCATGTAGTTGGCGCCGGCCTTCGCGAGCGAGGGCATGGTGTTCGGCGCCAGCCGGTTCCACGAGGAGACACACACGTCGGCGGCCTCGCCGGCGACGTATTTGCCCCACGGGTAGTTCGCGATGTAGACCTCGATGGGCGAGTTCTTCGGGTTCACACCCAGTTCGCCGTAGCCGCGCAGCGCGATCGGTCGAATGTAGCACGGCGCGACGCCGTTCGCCTCGACGGTTTCGACCACCGCGGAGCAAAGCTGGTCGAGCGACCAAGGCAGGGTCATGCGGTAGATTCGCGCGGAGTCGAGCAGGCGCTGCATGTGCTCGGGCAGGCGGAAGACGGCCGCGCCTTCGGGCTGCGCGTAGCAGCGGATGCCTTCGAAGACGGAGGAGCCATAGTGGACCACATGGCTCATGACGTGGATCTGCGCCTTCTCCCAGGGAATGAGATTGCCGTTGTGCCAGATTTTGGCCGTAGCCTGAATGGGCATGGAGATGCCTGCTCCTTTCAACCCGTGAAAGTTGATTATATCTGTTGAGATGCGGGGCGAGTGAGGGGGACGCGGTTGCGGATCACTGCTCAGTGAAGTGCTCCCCAAAATTTGGACCACTGGCTAAGGTGTAAAATCGCTGCCTTCCGAGAGGCAGAATGAGGCGAGCAAGGAAGCAATACAGCGCAGAGATGAAGGCGAAGATCGCGGTGGAGGCGATCAAGGGGCAGCGGACGATCCAGGAGATCGCATCGCACTACGAGGTCCATCCGAGCCAGGTGACACAGTGGAAGAAGCAGTTGCTGGCCGAATCGCCGGGGGTGTTTTCCCGTGCCCGGTCGCAGCAGGAGCAGGCCGAGGCAGAGCTGAAATCGGAACTCTATGAGCAGATCGGCAAGCTGCAGGTGGAACTGGACTGGCTTAAGAAAAAGTCCGGGATCTCCCGCTGATGGAGAGGCGGCGATGGATAGGAGCAGAGGAGGAGCTGAGCCTGAGGGCGCAGTGCCGGCTGGCCGGGGTGGCGCGCTCGGGACTGTGCTACCAGGAGGTGGGAGAGAGCGAGGAGAACCTCGTGCTGCTGCGGCTGCTCGACGAGCAATACATGCGGACGCCGTTCTACGGAGTGCGGCGTATGGTGGTGGCGCTGGCGGAGCAGGGCTATGCGGTCAATGCCAGGCGGGTACGGCGGCTGATGAGGCTGCTGGGGGTGGAGGCCATCTATCCGCGGCCGCGGCTGACGGTGCCGGCGCCCGGGCACAGGATCTATCCCTACCTGCTGCGCGGAGTGCGTGTCCAGCGGCCCAATCAGGTCTGGGCCGCCGATATCACCTATATCCGGCTGCGGCAGGGCTTTGTGTACCTGGTGGCGATCCTGGACTGGTACAGCCGGTACGTGCTGGCCTGGGAGATCTCGCCGACCCTGGAGACGGAGTTCTGTCTGTCGGCGCTGGACTGGGCCCTGGGGAGCGGATGGAAGCCGGAAATCTTCAACACCGACCAGGGATCGCAGTTCACCAGCGCACGGTTCACGGGCCGCATCGAGGAGCACGGGATCCAGGTCAGCATGGATGGCCGCGGGCGGGCGCTGGACAACATCTTCATCGAACGCCTGTGGCGAACCGTGAAGTACGAGGAGGTGTACCTGAAGGATTATCTGAACCTGCGGGAGGCGATCGACAATCTGAAATGCTACTTCTGGTTTTACAACGAAGAGCGACCACATCAGGCGCTGGGATATCGCACACCCGCGGCGGTCTGGCGGGCGGCATGAAGCAGGAGAGCGGCGGGCTGTGCAAAAATGATCAGCGCGGCAAGAAAGAAAAAAGTAGCAAAAAAGAAAGAAGGCCAAGGCCCGTGGAAACTGCCGCCGCCATGGAAATCCAGAAGACGGATTTCCACGGCAGCTTGAAAATCGCCGCTGGCGATTTTCACAGTTCCCACCGGCCCTGCTCCTACGAAACCCAAACCTATAACCGCTGGCAGCGATCCACCTTATTTCCACCGTCTGGTGGTCCAAAGGATGGGGAGCACCTCACTCCCACCGCGAACGCGTATGTGGTCGAAGCTGTTCGCGAGTTCCGCTGGCGTCCCGCTGAGCTTGACAACCAGAACATCCCCGTTGCGGTAAATGTCCTGGTAAAAGTGCAACACTAAGTTCCTCACCCCTGCATTTGGCTCCGTCCGCCAAGCCTGCGATGTGCCTTCCGGGCGCGTGACCGTTGAGGTGTAGCTGCTTCATCCGGTGCGCACCGAAATTCCCCATGCCGGTGTCCGTCATGCTGGCCGGCATGGGGGATTCTTGCTTCCGCAACCGGCGCGGGAAACCCGGGTCCCCGCCGCCCTTCCTTTCCTTTGACTTCGCCGCTCCTGCCCGTTAAAGTCAGAGAGGACTATCCGTCGCGGGCAGCACCTTCTGCGCGCCCGATCCGATCGTCCCCGTCGTCTAGCCCGGCCCAGGACACCGCCCTTTCACGGCGATAACACGGGTTCAAATCCCGTCGGGGACGCCAATAGATTGAGCTACTTGCAAATCCCGTCCAGAAATTTGTAGGTCCGTTATGGTCCGATAAGGGAAAGTGCCCTCGCTGGGCTGCGCTTTGCGCAGACGGTTGTCGTCAAGCACCATGGTCACAATGCGACTTTGGGCATCGCGTTTGTTCTGGGTGATGGCCTGTGCGTACAGGTTCATCGTCACCAGGCTGTTTGCATGGCGCAGCAGTTCTTGCACCGTCTTAACGTCCTCACCGTTGGCTTTGAGGAACGTTGCATAGGTGCGGCGGAAGGTATGCCAGCCGATTCCCTCGATTCCCATTTTCTTGGCTGCTGGCAGGATGTGCGCCCGGTAAAATGCGCCAGGCCAGTACGGCAATTTTCCGTTCGAGTGCGGACTTGCAAACACCCAATCCCCGGATTGGGGATAAGGGCTTGCCAGCCGCCAGTTGTAGAGCGATTCCGCGAGCCGTGGGTCGAGGGGGACGGGTTTGCGGCTGGCTTCAGTCTTGCACTCGCCGAGATGCTGCATGACGATGGAGCGGGTGACAGAGATTTGCAGTTTTTCAAAATCGATGTCACTCCACTTCAGGGCCAGCAGTTCTCCCACGCGAAGACCAGTGAGCACATCGAGAAAAACGGCGGTCCGCGCCGGCTCGCGCAACAAGCCGAGCAGAGCTGCAGTTTCCTCAATGCTCAGGACCAAAGGAATCCTGGCTCGTTTCGCACTTTGGCGCACGTGCGTGATGGGATTCTTATCGTGCCATTCCCATCGGATCGCGTGATTGAAGACAGCGTGCATGATGTTTCGCATTTTCGCCTTGCTGCCGTTCGACAGCTTGAGCGAACGCAACCACTCTTCAACAACGACTGCCCGAACGTCCTTCACACGGTATTCACCCCAGCGGGGTAAGATCCACTTGCGGAAGTAGCCTTCATACGTTCTGCAGGTCGCATAGGTTTTGTTCGAGCCTTCGCCGAGTTCCTTTTGCCGGTAGTGATCGATAAGTATCTGAACACTGATCGGGGCCAGGCTCGTGCGCGGACTCTCAACGTTGATGTCAACCCGAAGCGCGACCACCGCTTTTTGTGCGGCGGTTTCGTTCGGATACTGTTCAAGGGTTCCCAGCACCAGGTTGCGGCGGCGACGTGTGCCGTCCGGCTGGGCTTCGTACCATCGGTACTCCCATGCCTTCCGGCTCCCGGCGCGCTCCACAAGTCGGAGGCTGCCTTGCTGAAATCGTGAACGTCTCATTTCCTCTCCAAATCAAGGGTGGTGAGACGGCACGGATAGCTACTTTCAGCCTACTGTGCCTTGTCGTCGTCGTCGAGTGG
>DATJSY010000030.1:0-229404 GCA_035503835.1 Acidobacteriaceae bacterium
CGCCGCCGGGGCGGTGGGAGATGTGCAAATGCTGCTTTCAGCATTTGCAAGCTCGGTGGAAAAGTTCCGCCCTTTGGAACTTTTCCTCCGAGCGCCATCTTCCACGGCCCGCTCTCACCCACAAATTCTGCTGTAGAGCCAGATTTTTATGCACCACGAGGGCTTTCCAGTTAACGACTTACTGCGACGACTCAGAAAATCTCGTCGAAACGAGGAAACGCGAGAGTCGAAAAACTATAACCAGCCGCGATTCAATGGGCTTCTCCCGCGCTCATGGGCAAGTTGTGCATTATTCAGGTGATACTTTGCGGGTTCTTGCCTTCGCCTCATCGTGTTCTTGGTGTGGATCATTTTTGGCGAGCACAAGTGGGTCAGTCTTCCATAGCGCCAAAGTACCTTTGAGTGCCCTTGGATCGAGAGCAGCAGCAAATCCCTCCAGGGTGTCTTTCATGGTCCCCGACCCGACGATATCGGCTCTTGACCCCAGGTGAAGCGCGAGAAGGGAAAAAATTTCTCGTCGCCTGGTAGCGACCGGAAATTCTCCCTTCTCGCACTGGTAAATGGGCCCAATGCAATACTGTCCGGCGAAACGCCAGACACACAGAAGTCACCCTGCTACTGAGAGCATCTGTGAGTACGCGTAAAGAGCGATTTCGGACTGCACCCCAGAGGGATACATGTCAAGCTGAAAGGTCCGCAGCCCCTCGATCAGGCTTCCCAGCCCCTGGCTTTGTATCAGCCGTCCACCGGCGTTGCCGACCGCCCGGAATCTGCGCCACTCATTTCCTCGGCCGGCCGCCCAGTTTCCCGTTCTTCTTCGCCGCCTTCCGTTTCGCCGCGCTCCGCGACCGTCCGCCCGCCGCGCCCATGAGTGCGGCCATCCACTTCCGCGACCCGAGAAATCCCTCCAGCAGCACCGGCAGATACAAATCGGCATCGAGTTTCGGGAAGTGAATCCCAACCCCCGAAGGAGAAATCTCAATCGGCTCCAGCTCCGCCGGCGTGGCCTTTTCCAGTCCCTCGGCGTCTTCCGGAGCGAACATCACCGCCAGCTTGTTGTTGAGCTCGATCATCACCCGTCCGAGCCGCCGGTCATAGCGCGCGTGCACCCCGCGGTACCGTCGCCCGCATCTCTCGCGCCTGTTTCGTTCGCCTCACGGACTTCGGTCCATTCCATGGATCCTCCTCCATGCGTCGCACAGGCAAGCCAGATTCCTGAGCAGCATCTTCGCTATCGCACCGAGTTCCCGTCGGGAAAAGATGCAATTCTCGCGTAGGGTCACCGGCCCCGCCCGACAGTTGAGCGCAACAACCGACTCATGATCTGGCCCGATGACGTCAACGTGCGCTGGCCGATGATCGTTCGGATAGATAACCACTCGAAATGCGCCAAACCTCAGAACGGTTGGCATGGAAGAGTCCTGCTACAAAACCCAACCGCTTGAGTAATGCATGGAGTGGAGGCTGTCGGCGAGCTGGGAGTTTCCTCACCTCCGGCGCGGCGCGGGGGTTCCGCGGCCACAGCCGCGCTCTCCGGCGAGTCGTTCACAACTACTGAGCGGCGCCCGGGCCCGCGCGCCGGACGCTCGCCCATTCGCTTCGACAACTCCCCCAGCTGGTTGATGACCAGTAAGAACCCGATCACAATCCAGATCAGGGTCCACACGAGATGGGCGCTGGTAAAGGAGGCATGCGTCAATCCCTGCACCTGAGCGACGATCGCCGCGATCAGGCCCGCAGTAATCAGAACGCGATAGGGTCTGCCCACCGATTTTCGAGCTTCTTGTTCAGGCGGCGCGCAAAACGGAGGATTTCAAGGATCATCGGACTCGCCAGCAGATTATCCCACGAGAGAGCAGCCGGCGCCGGGCGCGTCGTCGCCCGCCCTGCGCTGATCGGTTTTCGCTGGCCGGTTCGCCTCCGCCGCACTCCTCACGCCCACTCCCACCGCCGCGCGAACCACCGCGCCACCAGCAACAGCACCACCCCTGAAACCAGCAGCACGGCAACCTCCGGCCCCAGCGCCCGGATCGGCTCGTCCCGCCAGAAGACCTTCGTGTAGCCGCTGATCGCCCACGAATTAAAGGTGAACCGCCCCGCGATCAGCATCGCATTCGACATCAGAAACTTCGGAAACATGCTCCCACCCAGGGCGGACATGGTCAGAATTATCAGCGTCGAAAATGCTCCCAGTTGCCCGCGGGTCTTCGTTAGGCTGGCCAGCAGCATCCCAAACGAGGCAACCGCGAACGCCGTGCACACCGTCATCACCAGGAATCCCGGGACGTGCGGGAACAGGTCGAGATGGAAGATCAGCGCCGCCCAAAGAAACATGATGGCCAGTTGCGCGACCGCCAGCAGCGTGCACCACACCAGCTTGCCGGCCAGCAGCGTCGTCATGCTCACGCGCGCCGAGAGTACGCGATCCAGCGCGCCCGAGTCCGCCTCGTCCAGCAGGCTGCCGCCCGCCGCGGTCGCGGTGAAGAGCAGGAACATCACACCGATACCCGCTGCGTAGTAGGAAATCATCGGGCTGCGCTTCTTCCCGCCCACCACATCGCGCAGATCCACCTTCACAAATCCGCCGAAACCCTCCGCCGTGTCCGCCTTCGCCTGTGGGTTCGCATTCCGCTCCCGCTCGTATTCCTTTAGCTGCGCCAGTCCCCCCTGCATCTGCTTTTGCTGCTCCGGCGTCAGCCGGCCGATCCATGAGGTGAAATACTTCGTTCCCGCCTCGGCCATCATCAATGGCAGGGAAGTCATGATCGTTTTCTGCAGCAGGCCGGCCGTCACCTGCGCCGCCACGGGATCGGAAGGATCGTGCAGGATGGTGAACGTGGGACGGTGCCCGCCTGGCGCGAACGAAATGGGGTTCTCGCCGAAGCCGGAGGGAATCACCAGCGCCGCCGGCGCATCGCCGTTCCGCACCGCCGCTTCCGCCGCGGCCTCGGTGTAATCCGCTGGATGGGGATCGTCCTTCGTCGCTTTCGGATGGGTGATCGCATCGAGCGACGGCTCGCGTTCGAGCGCTCGGATCAGCTCGCGCGACGCCGCGCTGCGGTCCTGATCCACCAGCAGCACGCTCACTCGTGGCGTGGTGGAAGCGTTCATCCCGCCGAACACGAACCCGAAGATGGTAAAGAATCCGATGGGCAGAATGAACGCCATCAGGAACGCCCCGCGGTCCCGGCGCAGCGCGCGGAAGCTCGTCTGAACGATGGTGAAGATCATGCCCGAAGCTCCTTGCCGGTCAGGTGCAGGAAGACGGATTCGAGATTCGGCCGCTGCAGCGTCACGTCCAGGACCTCCAGCCGGTCCCGCGCCGCCGCTTCCAGCAGCGCCCCAATCGCCGACGGTCTCTCCACCGAGACCAGCACCGTGTTCTCCTGGGCTGTGCCGCCCTGCACCGCTGCCCACGCCGCCAGGTCCACCGGCCCCGGCGCCACGCGCATCGTTACCCAGCTGCGCGTTCCAAAGACCTGCCCCACCAGAGCCTCCTTCGACCCCAGCGCGATGATCCGCCCATGATCGATCACGGCGATCGTGTCGCACAGCCGCTCGGCTTCCTCCATGTAATGGGTGGTGTAAATGATGGTCGCGCCTTCCGCGTGCAGCGCTTCCACCATTTCGAAGATTCGGTTGCGCGACTGCGGGTCGACGCCGACCGTCGGCTCGTCCAGCAGAATCAGCCGCGGACGATGGATCAGTCCGGCAGCCATATTCAGCCGCCGCTTCATCCCGCCGGAGAGCGTCTTCACCGTCGATTTCGCCCGATCGGCCAGCGAAGCCCACTCCAGGCACCAGGCGATCGCGTCGTCGAGCTTTCTGCCGCTCAACCCCTGATAGCGGCCGAAGGCCTGCAGATTTTCGCGGCAGGTCAGCAGCGGATAGAGCGCCAGCTCCTGCGGCACCCAGCCCAGATCGGTGCGCGCCCCCGCGGAGCCGACCGTGTGCCCGAAGATGCTCACCGTACCGGAGTCCGGCCGCACGCGCCCCACGATGCTGCGGATCAGAGTGGATTTGCCCGCGCCATTCGGCCCCAGCAGCCCGAAACACGCGCCCGCCTCGATCTCCAGCGATGCGCCCGCGACTGCGGTGGTCGCGCCGAAGCGTTTCACCAGCGACTCAATGTGCAAAGGAAGAACGGGAGCGGTGCCGGCGCTGTGCGCATTTCTCATGGGAACCCGCTGGACGGTGTCTGTGTCGAACTATACGCGCCACGGTCTGCCCTGGTTCCGGGTAACAGGACACCTCCACATGGGGGTACCCCCTCGCGCCTGCTGTACCGTAATAAAGGAATCCGAGGAGCTGGCCATGCGTGCTCTCGTCAAGGCTCGCGCCGAGCGCGGCCTCTGGCTCGAAGACGTTCCCGAGCCCGAATACGGCATCAACGACGTGCTGATCCGCGTCCGCCGCACCGGCATCTGCGGCACCGACGTCCACATTTATCAGTGGGACGAGTGGGCGCAGCAGACCATCCCCGTCCCCATGGTCATTGGCCACGAGTTCGTCGGCGAAATTGCCGCCGTCGGCTCCAATGTTTCGGATTTCCACGTCGGCGACCTCGTCTCGGGAGAAGGGCACGTGACCTGCGGACGGTGCCGCAACTGCCTCGCCGGCCGGCGCCATCTTTGTGCCAACACTTCCGGCGTGGGGGTCAATCGCGCCGGCGCTTTCGCAGAGTACATTGCGCTGCCGATGACGAATATCTGGCGCCATCACACCGGCGTCCCCGAGGAGATCGCCGCGATCTTCGATCCCTTTGGGAATGCCGTCCACACCGCGCTGGCCTTCCCGGTTCTCGGCGAGGATGTCCTCATCTCCGGCGCGGGACCGATTGGGCTGATGGCCATCCCCATTGTCCACCACGCCGGCGCGCGTTACGTCGTCGCCACGGACCTGAATCCCTTCCGCCTGGATTTGGCCCGAAAAATGGGCGCGACCCTCGCCGTCGATCCGCGCGAAACGCCCGTCGCCCAGGTGCAGAAGCTGCTCGGCATGGCGGAGGGCTTCGACGTTGGCCTCGAAATGTCCGGCAGCCGTGCCGGGTTTGTCGAGATGATCGACAACATGGCCCACGGCGGCCGCATTGCCATGCTCGGCATCCCGGCCAGGCCGATGGAGATCGACTGGCGCAAGGTCATCTTCAACATGCTGACCATCCGTGGCATTTACGGCCGCGAAATGTACGAGACCTGGTACAAAATGTCCGTGCTGGTCACTTCCGGAGTCGACATCTCCCCGGTCATCACCCACCGCTTCTCCTATAAGGAGTACGCGAATGGCTTCGAGGCGATGATCGGCGGGAAGTGCGGCAAAGTCATCCTGGACTGGACGAGGATTTAGCGGGAGATCTCTGCACCGCGCGCTGCCGGATGGGCTTGGCCGCCTGCAGCCTGCGCACTACCCACGCTTTCGCTCCGGCGACCGCTTCCGCCGGGCCGTCGCCCAGCACCAGCCGACACAACAGGGCCGACGAAAACGCGCAGCCCGTCCCATGCTCGCCGTGGATCCCGCGCGCCTCGATGCATTTTCCCGGAAACCAGGTCTCCCGGCCGCTCGCCTCGAGCAGGTAATCGTCCGGTGGATCCAGGTGCCCACCGGTGACGACGACGTTCAACTCGGGGCCTGCCCGGTAAGCCAGCTCCCTCGCCAGCGCCGGAACCTCGGCTCGATCCGGAACCGGCTGCCCGGTCAGCGCCGCCAGCTCATTCACGTTGGGGGTGACCCAGCCCACCAGAGGCAGCAGCTCCGTCCGCAGGTTTTCCACAGCCGACGACGGCTCCAGCAGCTCCGCGCCCGTGCTGGACTGTAGTACCGGATCAAGCACTATCCGCTCCCGGTCGATCCCCGCCCCCCGCAGGAAGGCCGCCACCTCACTGACCACCTCCGTACTACCCAGCATCCCGATCTTCGCGCCGGACAGCGGCAGATCGGCGGCCAGGCAGTCGAGGGTCCGGCGCAGGAAATCCCCCCGAACCGGTTCCACGCCCGCCACGGCCCGCGCGGACTGAACAGTCAGCGCCGTGATCGCCGAAACACCGTAAAAACCATGATTCCAAAAGACTTGCAGGTCAGCCGTGATGCCTGCACCCGAGGAGGGGTCGAAGCCGGCAACCGTCAGCAGCACAGACGCCGCCACGCCCGCAGGCAACCCTTCGCCCTGGGCAGAATCTGCTCCGGTTTTGGCCTGGGCGGCACGCTCCCCCATGCCACACATCGTACCTTGTAGGTCTTCCTTCCGCTGGGCGGCCCTGATGTTGCAGGGAAGATCGATGCACAGAAAGGTAACCCTTTTTGCCGCCAAAGGGCTACCACAGATCGGGTGGGATCGCAAGGGAAAGGAGGCAAATAAATATCGCAGTTTGTTTGACTTAGGCAGATCAGATTCCTACAATTTTTGAAGGAGGATCATGAACGCTATCCGAAGATCCGATAACGCGAAGCGTCCTCGCCGACGATTCACCGTTGCCGGCGCTTTGCTCGCCATTTTGGTTGGCATCGCCGGTGCGCAAACCGCTTCCCCCGTCGATCAGGCTCGGCCACGTCCCGCCGTTCATCGCCACCACTGGTATGAGTTCGGCATCGCTTCCTGGTACGGCAAGTTCTTCCAGGGACGTACCACCGCCAGCGGCGAGCCCTTCAACCAGAACGCCATGACCTGCGCGCAGCGGACTTTGCCGCTTGGATCGCTGCTCCGCGTCACCAATCTGCGCAACAACCGATCCGTGATCGTACGGGTGAATGACCGTGGCCCCGTGCCACAGGACCGCGTCATCGATCTGTCGCGTGCCGCAGCCGAGAGGCTGGGCTTCAGCAAAAAAGGCCTGGCTCCGGTGAAGATCGAGCTGATCCAGACTGGCTCCGAGCGCCAGGCTGAGCTGGCCGAGCTGAACCAGCCGCCCGCCAGCCGCTGATCTCCCCGAAATCCCCTGCGAATCCTGAAGCCGCGCCGTGGCGACGCATCATTACCTTTGGCTTCGGGATTCGGAGGGAGGCTGCCTTGCCGGACCCGATTTTTGCCCGGCACCACGCTTCCGGTGTGCCACCATGGAAGGCATGGAGCCAAAACTCGATCCCAGGCTGATCGTCGCACTGGATTTCCCTGAGACTGCACCCGCGCTTGACCTGGCGGATCGGCTCGCCGGCCACTGCCGCTGGTTCAAGGTGGGGCTGGAGCTCTACCTGGCTGCGGGCAACGCCATCCTCCATGAGCTGCGGCAGCGAGACTTCTCCGTTTTTCTGGACCTGAAGCTGCACGACATTCCCAACACGGTCGCCCGAGCCGTGCGCTCGGTAGCGGAAATCGGCGCCGAGCTGCTGACGGTTCATGCCTCGGGCGGACCGGCCATGCTGGCGGCGGCGGCGGAAGCTGCCGAAGCTGCGCCGCAGGGCCCCCAATTGCTGGCGGTCACGGTGCTCACCAGCATGGATCGGGCACAACTGGCCGCAACCGGCGTGGCCGACCCGCCCGCGGATCAGGTACTGCGTCTGGCGGAGATGGCGGCGGGTGCGGGAATCTCGGGATTTGTGGCCAGCGCCGAGGAAACCGCGTCCCTGCGACGGAAGCTGCCCTCGGCGATCCTTGTCATTCCCGGCATTCGCCCGGCGGGGGCTGCATCCGGCGACCAGAAGCGGACCGCGACCCCGGCAGCCGCATTGGCCGCCGGAGCCGACTATCTGGTGGTCGGCCGACCCATTACCCAGGCCGCCGATCCGGCCGCGGCCGCGATCGCCATCCTCGAAGAGATGCAGGGAGTCCGTGCGTGCTGACCAGCCTCAGCGCTTCCATTTAATGTTGCAGCCGATGCTCGGCTTCTGAACCTGCGCAACGGGTCGCCCAGCTACGACAGTATCCAGGGCCGCGCGCAGATCCGTGCCGGTCACCGGAACGCTGTTGCCGGGACGGCTGCTGTCGAGCTGCCCGCGGTAGACCAGTTTTCGCTGCCCGTCGAAGAGGAAGAAGTCCGGCGTGCAGGTGGCGTTGTAGGCGCGGGCGACTTCCTGCGACTCGTCGTACAGGTACGGGAAGACAAAGCCGACCCGCTTCGCCTGGTCGGCCAGCCCATCGGGAGCGTCGTCGGGGTAGTTGTCGGCGTCGTTGGAGCTGACCGCGACGATGCCGATGCCGGATTTCCGATAGTCGCGGCCCAGCTTTGCCAGCTCCTGCTCCACGTGTTTCACAAAGGGGCAGTGGGTACAGATGAACATGACCAGCAGGCCCTTGGGGCCGGTGAGCGAATCGACGGAGTGAAGCTTGCCGTCGCGAACGTCCTTCAGGGAAAAAGCCGGCGCCGAGGTACCGAGCGCGAGCATGGCGGATTCCGTAGCTGCCATGAGAAAAACCCTCCCGATCCAGATTAGAGCAACGTGGCGGGTCACGGGTCGCAGCGGGATCTCGGTTTCTCGCCTCGACCGCTCGAAAAGGCAGCACGCACCTGAGCTTTCCTGGTGCTCAAAACGGTCGAAGGGGTGCCCCCCTGGTGGGGGGTGTCCGGCCACTGGATAGATTGCACGAGACTTGCTGCCGGTTACCGATTTGCCGCCCCCATTACCTTCCAGGCAATGCGGCGCTGTGAGCCGGTTTTTTCGAGCAGAACTGGCCATCGCCGCGGAGTGGCTTCGCCGGGATGACAGTTTATTCCACGATGGGGAGAAACACTCCTTTCAGGGTTCTGGTTCGCTTCGCCGTCACTCGCGTTCCCAGAAATGCGGTGGTTCGATGGCGAGGGCGCGGAGGTAGACGTATCCCTGGCCACGATGGTGGATCTCGTTGTCGATGGCGTAAAGAATGGTCCCGAGGCCGGTGTTCTTCCACTGACCGAAGGCGGTATCGACCTCGGCAAAACGGTGTGGCGGGATCTGCGGGAAGTTCTTGTCGATGGCCGCGGTCTGTTCGTCCCACAGGCGGAGCAGATCGGCTTTGGTTGTCGGCATTTCGCCCGCGAACTTCTCCCACTTGCCGGTGGAGACGCCGTTGACGATGGGCATGGCCATATGGATGAACTCGAAGGCCATCTCGGCGAAGGGCCGCATGCCGCCGACGGAGAACTGAAAAAGCTTGTCTTCAGGGAAGGCTTCGATGGTTCTGCGGGTGAGCCGGCGGTGACCCTGCCAGTGCTGCAGCAGTTCGTCGTCGGTGATGACGCTGACTGATTTCGTTTCTGTCGCCATTGTGAGTTCCTCCGTGTCGCCCGATATGGGTTAAGAACAGAGTAAGAGGCATTCCCGACGGAACTTGTCGTAAATTGCAAAGAGAGTGGAACTCGTATGTACGACCCGATTCTGCGCGTGCTGACGGTGCTGGAGATTCTGCAGGCACGCGAAGCCGTGACCGGAGCGGAGCTGGCCGAGCGCCTGGAAGTGAATCTGCGCACGGTGCAGCGGTATATCGTGCGGCTGAAGGACCTGAAGATTCCGGTGGAGTCGTCGCGGGGCGTGGGGGGAGCGTACCGGCTGCGGCCGGGGTATCGGTTGCCGCCGCTGCTGCTGACGAATGAGGAGGCGTTTGCGCTGTCGCTCGGGCTGCGGGCGCTGCGACAGGTGGGGCTGGCGGCGTTTGCTCCGGCAACGGAGGGCGCGCTCAGGAAACTGGGGCGCGTGCTGCCGGCGGCGCTGCGGGAGAGCCTGCGAACGGTGGAGGACGTGGTCGCCATCGAGCCAGGGCCGTGGGTGGTGTCGACGTCCGTGGAGGCGCTGATGCGGGCGGCGACGGCGATTCGCAGCGGGCGGCGGGTGCGGTTTCGCTACCGCTCGCACGGCGGGAGTGTCTCGCGGCGGCAGATTGAGCCGTGGGCGGCGCTGCATACGGATGGGCGGTGGTACCTGATCGGGTATTGCCTGACACGGCGGGCGCCGCGGACTTTTCGGCTGGATCGCGTGACGGATCTGGAGCTGTGCGGGGAGCGGTTCCGGCGGCCAGCGGACTTCGACGCGCGGCGCTATTTGGCGGAGCACATGCCGTTCGTGCAGTCGGACTACCAGATCGATGTGTGGATCGACATGGCGGCGGAAGAGGCCGAGCGCAGCTTTGCGCCGTGGAGGATTGCCACCGAGCCGGAGGGAGATGGGACGCGGCTGCGCTGCGGGCGCGATCGGCTGGAGCTGTTTGCAGCGATGCTGCTGAGCCTGGGGCGGAGGATCGTGGTGCGCAGCCCGCCGGAACTCCGGGAGACGTTCCGGGAACTGGCGCGGCAGGCGAGGGAGGCGGCGGGGCAGTGAGGGGCAGAGCCGGAAAAGCGGTTCAGGTGAGGCCAGCGTGAATGCCGAGAGACCGGGCGACCGCGTCCAACGGCCTGTTCCGAGTCCATAGCTGGACGCCTGCGGTCATCAGGCAGGATGCGATCAGGTGGGCATCGGTGAGGCCGAGGCCTTTGGAGTAGAGGGAGTGGGGCTCGATCAGATGCCTGACCTCCTCGAATTCGGCTACATTGACTTCGCGCAGCGCATCCAGTTCCGCAAGTTTGCGGCGGCGGTTGTGGAGCGAACCGAGAGCCACCTCAGCGACAACGAACGGATGCATGACAATCCTTCCGGATGGGAGAAGGCGAATCATGTGCGGATCGCCCCTCCGCAGGTGATCGATCCAGACGGAGGTGTCAGCCAGGATCACAGGCGATCAGCCCTCGTTCACCGGATGTCCTCGAGATCCGGATTTGTGCCGCCCAGAGCCGCAAGGCGACGTGAAGCTTCCATGTGGATGAGCGCCTTCAGGGCCTCTCGGAGGAGCGCAGAGCGTTCCTTAATACCCGAATACTTCTGGGCTGTGCGGACCAGGTCATGGTCGGGGTTACGGTGGCTCGCATGAGATCTACCCCTTCATCCATTCTGTCACCATAGGATGATGTTTTCGGTGCTACGCGGAAAGAACTGGAGGCGGGACCGGACGTCCTGCGGCTCACTGATGTAAAGAAGCCAGTGCAGGAATTGGACGAGATCGTCTCAGCGGTCCATTTGGAGAGTGCTGCCTCTGCATATCCCCTTTCTCTCGCCAGCATGTCAGGCCGATTTTCCCTGCCTGGACAACAGGCATGTTCTGCCAGTTGTCGGGAATCAATGCGATCCTTTACTACCTGAAGGACATCTTCGCCATGGCCGGTGCGACTGGGATCTCCGGCGACCTGCAGGCGATCGTAGTGAGAGCGGTCAACCTTGTCGGTACGCCGGCGGCGATGTTGATGGTCGACCGCGTCGGACGAAGGAAGCTTTTGCTTAGTGGAACCGCAGGTTTAGTGCTGTGTCTCGCGGGCGTGCCGGTCATCTTTCTCAGGCATAAGTATATGAATTTGCTGCTGTGGTGCCACATCGGCCATCCATCCTGTGCTTTGCGGTTTCGCAGGGCGCCGTTATCTGGGTAAATATCAGTAAGTACTTCCGAATCGTGTGCGGTCAAAAGGGCAAAGCGTCGGCCGTTCCGGCCATTGGCTCATCCACGCAGCAATATCGCTTGCATTTCCGATAATGGCTGCGTTGTCGCGCGGGACTCCGTTCGTCTTTTTGGCACGATGATGGTTCCGGATTTCCTTATCGTGTTCCCTTTCTATCCGGAAACTGCAGGAATTTCGCTCGAGCAGATGCAGCACAAACCTGGAATCGACTGACGCAGTTGGAAGGTGCAAGTGTACAATTGCCGCCATTGCGGTCGCGGGCTTTGCATGTCCGTCTGCCGAAGGACTGCGTTCCAGCTCAGACCGCAGTATGAAGTCTGTGGCATGGGCCGCAATTGCGCGAGAGCGAATTTGGAATCGTGCGCGGCCAATTGCAGCAGGAATCTGAGGCGCAACTAAATGGGGATCGGAGGAGCCGTCATTTATGAAAATTACTGTATACGTCCTGCTTGCGTCTGTATTGATGCTTTCTGTGGCCGGCGAAGCTCAAAACACAGCTTACAGTGGGCTCGGTAACAGTCTGGCAAATATCTTCCAGCTATCCAATGTACACACTTTCTCCATCAGTCCGGAAAACCCCACTGGGGCAAAGGGCGCGGGCGGTATGGCCACAGAAGGCACCGGAACGTATGCCGCGCGGGATCTCGGTCGCGGCTGGAAAGTAAGTCCCTCCGTAGTTGTGCAGCCAGGGCAGGCATACACTCTTGGCCAAATTGACGGTTCCGGCGAGATTCAGCATATCTGGATGACCGTGACTGGAAACTGGCGCATGTCGATCCTCAGGATGTACTGGGACGGCGAGTCGGAGCCATCCGTAGAAGTCCCCGTCGGGGATTTCTTTGCAATGGGGTGGGGTCAATACGCGCAGCTTTCATCACTGGCGGTCTGTGTGAACCCGGGAAGTGGCTTCAATTCCTACTGGCCGATGCCATTCCGGACGCAGGCGAAGCTCACGCTGGAGAATCTGGATGATAAACCTATAACAGTTTATTACCAGATCGATTATACGAATGGCCCCGTTCCTGCCAATGTCGGGTATTTTCATGCTCAGTTCCGGAGGGTTAACCCGGTGCCGTATAAGCATGTCTATACCATTCTCGATGGGGTGACGGGAAAAGGGCAGTATGTTGGCACCTATCTTGCTTTCGGCGTCCATAGCGATGGGTGGTGGGGCGAAGGGGAGATAAAGTTCTACATTGACGGAGACAAAGAGTTTCCCACAGTTAATGGCACGGGAACAGAGGATTATTTTGGCGGGTCCTACGATTTCGAGGATCCGGCGACACATCAGTACCAGGTGTTCACGACGCCGTATTCGGGGCTGGCTCAGGTGATTAAGCCCAACGGCCTCTATCAGGCAGAGGAAAAGTTCGGCCTTTACCGGTGGCATATCGCCGATCCGATCCGTTTCGATCATAATTTGCGCGTGACCATCCAGGATCTGGGCTGGCAGAGCGGGGGGCGGTATCGGCCTCGGCAGGATGATATTGCCTCGGTTGCATACTGGTACCAGACACTGCCACATGCTCCGTTTCCGAAGCTGCCCGGCAAAGATCAGCTGGCAGTGAATTGAAATGACTGCGCATTGACTTTTGCTTTTACTGGAGGCTGGCCACCCGTCAGGATTTCGAACATCTCGGCGTCGGTTTCATTTTCTTGACGGAGGCCCTCGACCTGACCACTCTCGCCGGCCGAGTTATAGCCGCCATGCCGGATGTCTTCGCCGAGTTCGAGCGCGAAGTCCCCCTTGAACAGGTCTGTGCCCGTCTGGCTCACGCACGGCAGAACGGCAAAACCCTGAGCCGTCCTCTCACTGCCGGCCTCGAAGCTGGCAAGGTCTGCAAACTCGATCGTTCCGGCCCAGGCAAATCCGGAATCGCGCGCCAAATCGGCATCGGCCGCACCTCCGTACACCGTGTCCTGAAGCAGCCTCGCTCATCATAACCGCTTCGGTCAGACTCAAACGCAAATCCGCCCGGGATCCTGCCGAACTCATGGCAGAAACGCGGAAAATCCACGCGGTTCACAATTGCTGGCGAATGATCGACAACCAGGAAGGCTAAACGGCAACGCCTCTGCGGTGGGAATGAGAAAACGATGGTAATGGGAGTCAGGAAGCGCGGCCGCTCAGGGTTGACTGCGGCTCATCCTGAGGGTCTGGGGCGAGGTCGGGCTCGGTCCGGAGAATGAGGGCCTGGGGCAGAGTGATCGACAGAACGACACCGGCAGTGGCGAGAAGCAGTACGAGATGGGGCAACAGGGCTGTTGAGATGAGACGGGGCGTCCAGAGGGACAGAAGCCAGATGGGCGCGAAGAGCGGAAAGACCTCCTGGTAAGCGCGATAGTGGGCGCGATCGCGAAGCTGGAGCTCGCCCTCGCCCTCGTCATTGCGGTACTGGGAAGGATAGGCGGGCTCAAGCACGCCGGTGGCTGCAAGCTGGAGCTCGACCAGGCTGGAGGGCATGGGCTGATTGCGCGGGCCCTTGCCGGTGAAGGGCCTGATGAGGCCGCGGGGCCCGTGCCGCCGAGGATGAAGTATCCGACGAAAAACGCCGCGCAATAGAGGCAGGAGCCGGTGACGTGGAGCTGGTCAAGGAACCAGCCGCCGGCGAGGAGCGCGGCCAGGATCGCGTAGACAGAGACGATCAGGCGGCGGCGGGCAGAGCGGGTTTCGAGCGAGAGGCCGAGGACTTGGGTGGTACGCATGACGGGCTCCTAAGGGATGGCTTTGAAGACAGATTGTGTACCCGGGTCCTCGGGATCCGGATCGAGGTCGGGCTCGCACCAGAGCAGGATGGCCTGGGGAAGCGAGAAGAAGACCACAGCAAAAGGAACGGAAAGAAAAAGCAGGATCTGGGCGACTCGGGCGGAGGGCCAGTCCATGTTGACCATCATGCCCAAAACGAGAATGATCATCGCCCAGCGGAGGGTGGAGTAGGCGAGGTAATGGGCGCGATCGCGGGTGGCGATGTCGCGCTCGTCATAGGCTGAGCCGGAAGGTCGGGGGGGTATGGATGAGAACCGGCGCAGACGGACGGGATCGATGCCGTACGCGGAGCCGTCCTTCATGTTGCGCTGCCATTGCGTGAAGACGCGGACGGGTCCATCGACGGTGAGACCGCCGAGCATAGCGGCGGCGAGATAGGCGATTGGCAGCAGGCGGTCGTACTTCGCCGGGCCGCTGAAGAGGAGCTGCAGAACCATAATAACGAGGAACAAAGCGTAATAGCCGATGACGAGGGTGCGGCGGCGGCGGCGCGTTTCGATGGAGATGAAGCCGAGGAATTTGCGGGGGGATTTCATTGTGGGACTCCTGCGATCTGCGCGGAGGGTTCGGGTACGGGGTCGGGCTCGGCCCGGAGAATGATGCCCTGGGGCAGCGACATGGCAGCGACGAAGAGCAGAAATGAGCCGATGCCGGCGACCACGGGCAGCCAGGCTGGGTGATGGAAGACGGCGGAGGCCCAGAGAGCCAGGACGAACAGGAAGGTTGCACAACGAAGAATGCTCATGGCGAGGCAGTGGACGTGGTCACCAATGGCGATATCGCGCTCATCAAGAAAAGTCTCGTCGGGGGGATGCTTTCTGCTGCCGAGCCTGAGCTGGATGAGCGGCTGATTGGCGGCAGCGGCCCCGATGCGGCGCGAAAACGGGCGTACCGGGCCTCCCAGCCGTAAGCCGCCGAGCACGATGATGAAGCTCAGCAGCAGCGGGAAATATCCGCCCAGGCGAAAAACAGATACGTGCCGAAAATGCAGGAGGTAGACCGCAACGGTCGCCAGAAGAAAGGCGGCGGAGTAACAGGCAAGGATCATCCTGCGGCGCTTGCGGCGGGTGAGTTTGGGGTTGTCGCTCAGCACGATGACTCCTTCATTTGTCTGCTCTGTTGCGGCCATTGCCGTAAACCTGCTCGCTCAGGGGGCGGAACGGTTCGGGGGAGAAGACGGCTTCGATGGGAAGGTTGAAGTAGGCGGCGATCTGAAAAGCGAGGGCGAGCGAGGGGTTGTAGTCGCCACGCTCGAGGAACCCGATGGTCTGATAGTTCACGTCGAGGGCGTCGGCAAGGTCCTGGCGGGAGAGACTGCGCTCGGCGCGCAGAACGGCGATGCGGTTGTAGAGCTTGCCGGGACCGTTCGAGCTGGAGGGGCCGTTGGGCATCTGGACGGATTGTTGCGCAGTCGCAATGAACTGTCAAGAACGAAAGAGCCGGGGAGGTGAGTGTCTTCCCACATTTGCAACTTCGGGCAGATGTGGAGCACGCATGTCACCATTCACTAATCCACCACTTTGCTTGTCGTGGAACTCATTTATTAAGGATGCAGAGATAGTATGGACCGAAGTTGAAGTCGACGAACGCTTTGTTGCTGTGCGGCGAAGATCAAAGATTCCGCTCGGGCCATCCGATTCTGCAGTCGTCGAGCGCGACCTGGGAGGCTGCTCCGTCATCTTGATGATGAGTGAGGGATTTCCGCAGGATGGGATTTGATTCCCGCTGGGTGGGGCGTTACACTCTGATATAGGACCGCTTTAGTCGCATATCCGCGCCCGGCGGCCCCGGCGAGGCACGCTCGCCGCGAGGGCACAAGTAATCCAGGAAGGCGCGCACGGAGCGGTGAGCTGAGCAGCAGGCTGCGGATTGAGCAGCGAAACCGGAAGGCGAGCCGGACAGCGGAATGTATTGAGGAGAGCAGGATGAGCACCGAGATGAATGTCGTCCACGATCTGGCGAATCGCGAGTACGAGTGGGGATTTGTCACGAAGATCGAGGAAGACCGGATTCCGAGGGGGCTGGACGAGAGCGTGATCCGGCTGATTTCGGAGCGCAAGGGTGAGCCCCAGTTCATGCTGGAGTGGCGGCTGAAGGCGTACCGGCACTGGGTGTTGCTGGAGAAGAGCGGAGCAGAACCGCAATGGGCGAACGTGAAGTTTCCGCCGATCGACTACCAGGCGATTACGTATTACTCCGCGCCGAAGCAGAAGAAGCAGTTGCAGAGCCTGGAGGAACTGGATCCGGAGATTTTGCGGACGTACGAGAAGCTGGGGATTCCGCTGGCGGAGCAGAAGCTGCTGGCCAACGTGGCGGTGGACGCGGTGTTCGACAGCGTGAGCGTGGCGACGACGTTTAAGGAGAAGCTGGCGGAGGCGGGCGTGATCTTCTGCTCGTTCTCTGAAGCGGTGAAGAAGCATCCGGAGCTGGTGAAGAGGTATCTGGGATCGGTGGTGCCGCACACGGATAACTTCTACGCGGCGCTGAATGCGGCCGTGTTCAGCGATGGATCGTTCGTGTACGTGCCAAAGGGCGTGCGCTGCCCGATGGAGCTGTCGACGTACTTCCGCATCAATGCGCAGGAGACGGGACAGTTCGAGCGGACGTTGATTGTGGCCGATGAGGGCGCGTACGTGAGCTATCTGGAAGGGTGCACGGCGCCGATCCGGGATGAGAACCAGCTGCATGCGGCGGTGGTGGAGCTGGTGGCGCTGGACAACGCGCAGATACGCTACTCGACCGTGCAGAACTGGTATCCGGGCGACAAAAACGGCAAGGGCGGGATCTACAACTTCGTAACCAAGCGCGGGAAGTGCGCGGGGCGGAACTCGAAGATCTCGTGGACGCAGGTCGAGACGGGGTCGGCGATCACGTGGAAGTATCCGTCGTGCATTCTGCAGGGTGATAACTCGGTAGGTGAGTTCTACTCGGTGGCGCTGACGAACAATTATCAGCAGGCGGATACCGGGACGAAGATGATCCACCTGGGAAAAAACACGAAGAGCACGATCGTGTCGAAGGGGATCTCGGCCGGGCACGGGCAGAACACGTATCGCGGGATGGTGAAGATCATGAAGGGCGCGGAGGGCGCGCGGAATTACACGCAGTGCGACTCCTTGTTAATTGGAGATCAGTGCGGCGCGCATACCTTCCCGTACATCGAAGTAAAGAACTCGTCGGCGCGGATGGAGCATGAGGCGGCCACGTCGAAGATCGGCGAGGATCAGCTGTTTTATCTGCAGCAGCGCGGACTGAAGACGGAAGATGCCGTTTCGATGATCGTGAATGGCTTCTGCAAAAAGGTGTTCAAGGAATTGCCGATGGAGTTTGCGGTGGAAGCGCAGAAGCTGCTGAGCATCAGCCTTGAGGGGAGTGTTGGGTAAGTGCGTTCCCACCCTGTCGCCAACGACGGGCGACAGGGGTGGGCCACCCGGTTTCCCACATCTGCCTGAACCGGACAGATGTGGGGCACTCAGGAGTTGCAGTTTTGGGAATTTGAGGCGAGGAAACGGATGAGTTTGCTGGAAATCAAGAATCTGCATGTGAATGTGGATGGGAACGAGATTCTGAAGGGCATCGACCTGAGGGTGAACACGGGCGAGGTGCACTCGATCATGGGCCCGAACGGGTCGGGCAAGAGCACGCTGGCGCAGGTGCTGGCGCGGCGCGATACGTACAACGTGACCGAGGGGTCGGTGACGCTGGACGGCAGGGACCTGCTGGCGATGAAGCCGGAAGAAGCGGCATGCGAAGGGGTGTTTCTGGCGTTCCAGTATCCGGTGGAGATTCCGGGCATCGGAAACACGTACTTTCTGCGGTCGGCGCTGAACGCGCAGCGGAGGTTTCGGGGCCTCGACGAGATGGACGCGATGGATTTTCTGCCCATGTTCCGGGAGAAGCTGGCGCTGCTGGAGATGGACGACAAGCTGATGAGCCGGTCGCTGAACGAGGGATTCTCGGGCGGCGAGAAGAAGCGGAACGAGATTCTGCAGATGGCGGTGCTGGAGCCAAAGCTGGCGATTCTGGACGAGACGGATTCGGGACTGGACATCGATGCGCTGCGGATTGTGGCACACGGCGTGAATTCGCTGCGGAGCCCGGAGCGGGCGATGCTGGTGGTGACGCACTATCAGCGGCTGCTGGACTACATCGTTCCGGACTTTGTGCACGTGCTGGCGGATGGGCGGATTGTACGCTCGGGCGGCAAGGAACTGGCACTGGAGCTGGAAGAGAAGGGCTACGGCTGGACGGAACATGAGGCGCAGCAGCCGGCCGGAGTGCGCGGATGAGCGCTGTCGGTCAGGTCGAGATCTGGCTGGAGAACTTCACGGAAGCGGAAGGGACTGCTCCGGGACGTTCGCTGCCGTGGCTCAGGAAGTTGCGCGAGGACGCATTTGCGCGCTTCTGCGAGGTGGGCTTCCCGACGACGAAGGACGAGGACTGGCGGTTCACCAACGTGACGGCGATTGCGCGGACGCAGTTTCGCGCGGCTGGTGCGTCGAAGGTTGCGAAGACGGAAGTGGCGCAGCGGATCGTGGAAGGCGTGGCGGCGCAGCTCGTCTTTGTGAACGGGCGGTATGCGGCGGAATTGTCGCAGGTGAAAGGATTGCCGAAGGGCGTGACGGTGGCAAGTCTGCAGGAGCAGACGGAGAAAGCGCCGGAGACACTGGAAAAGCATCTGGGGCAGTACGCCGATGCGCAGAGGGATGCGTTTGTCGCGCTGAATACGGCGTTCCTGGTCGACGGTGCGTATGTGCACGTCGCGCGCGGCGTGGTGGTGGATGCGCCGATTGCGCTGCTGTATCTGACGACGGAAGAGGACCGGCCCGCGGTGACCCATCCGCGGAATCTGATTGTGGCGGAAGCTGAGAGCCAGGTGGCGGTGGTGGAGGATTATGTCTCGGTCGGTGGCGAGTCCGTTACGCTGTCGAACGCGGTGACGGAGCTGGTGGCCGGCGAGAACGCCCACGTGCAGCACTATCTGATTGAGCGGGAACACCTGAAGGCGTTCAACGTGTCCACGCTGCGGATCCAGCAGGGGCGAAGCGCGAATGTGGCTTCGCACTCGGTTCTGCTGGGTGGCGGGCTGGTGCGGAACAATGTGCATCCGGTGCTCGCCGGCGAAGGCGGCGAGTGCCTGATCAACGGGCTGTTTTTGGGTACGGGCCGTCAGCACCTGGACAACTACATGCACGTGGAGCACGCCAGCCCGCACTGCGGGAGCCGGCAGTTCTACAACGGGATTCTGGATGGGCAGGCGCACGGGGTCTTTCACGGGCGGATTGTGGTGCACAAGGCCGCGCAGAAGACGGACGCGAAGCAGACGAATCGCAACCTGCTGCTGAGCGACGACGCGCAGATCGACACCAAACCGCAACTGGAAATCTATGCCGATGACGTGAAGTGCACGCACGGGGCAACGATCGGGCAGATCGAGGAGAGTGCGCTTTTCTATCTGCGGTCGCGAGGCCTGAGCGAGGCGGAGGCGCGCAAGCTGCTGCTGATGGCCTTTGCCGAAGAGTGCGTGGACCGGATGCACTCCAGCGCGGCGCGGGAGCATGTGGTGCGGCTGATCCGGGCGCATCTGTTGTTTATGGAAAGCGCAGCGGAACCGGCGACCGGCGAGGTCGAGGAGCGGGTGATGGAGGAAGTGGGATGACAGCGAGCGTGGCAATCCGAGCGGAGACGGCGGTGGGCTTGGACGTGGAGAAGATCCGCGCCGATTTTCCGATCCTGCGCCGGAAGGTGCGGGGTCACGACCTGGTGTATCTGGACAACGCGGCGACTTCGCAGAAGCCGCAGGCGGTCATCGACGCCATTGTGGAGTACTACGAGGCCGGGAACGCGAACATTCATCGCGGCGTGCATTTTCTGTCGGAAAAGGCGACGGAGGATTTCGAGAACGCGCGGCGGACGGTGCAGTGGTTTGTGAACGCGGCGGATGCGAGCGAGATTGTGTTTGTGCGCGGGACGACGGAGGGCATCAACCTGGTGGCGCAGAGCTATGGGCGCGCCAACGTGGGTGCAGGCGACGAGGTGGTGATCACGGCGATGGAACACCACTCGAATATCGTGCCGTGGCAGATGCTGTGCGAGGAAAAGGGCGCGAAGCTGCGGGTGGCTCCAATGAACGACCGCGGCGAGCTGCTGCTGGACGAATACGAGAAACTGCTGGGCACGAAGGCGAAGCTGGCGGCGATCTCGCACGTGTCGAATGCGCTGGGGACGGTGAATCCGGTGAAGCGGATGATCGCGATGGCGCATGCAAAAGGGGTTCCGGTGCTGGTGGATGGCGCGCAGGCGGTACCGCACCTGGCGGTGGACGTTCGGGATCTGGACGCGGACTTTTATGCCTTTTCCGCGCACAAGATGTACGGGCCGACGGGCGTGGGCGCGGTGTACGGGAAGAAAGCGCTGCTGGAAAAGATGCCTCCGTATCAGGGCGGCGGGGACATGATCAGCTCGGTGACCTTCGAAAAGACGACGTGGAATAAGGTGCCGCACAAATTTGAGGCAGGCACGCCGGACATGGCGGGCGTAATCGGGTGGCGCGCGGCGATCGAGTACATGAACCGCGTGGGCGCGGCGCGGATTGCCGCGCACGAGCACGATCTGCTCGGATATGCGACGGAGACGGTGGGCGCGATGCCGCGCGTGCGGATCCTCGGTACGGCAAAGGAGAAGGCGAGCGTACTGTCGTTCGTGATCGAGGATGTGCATCCCCATGACGTTGGGACAATCCTGGATCAGGAGGGGATCGCGGTGCGGACGGGTCACCACTGCGCACAGCCGGTGATGGATCGGTTCGGGATTCCGGCAACGGTGCGCGCGTCGTTTGCCATGTACAACACGCGAGCCGAGGTGGATGCGCTGGCGCGCGGGATTCGCAGGGTGCGGGAGGTATTTGGCTGATGCCGGAGCTGCGCGACCTTTATCAGGAAGTGATTCTGGAGCACAGCAAGGCTCCCAGAAATTACAAAGAACCGGCGCATACGAATCACAGGGCCGAAGGCTATAACCCGCTGTGCGGCGACCGGTTCACCGTGTATCTGGAGATGGATGGCGACGTCGTCAAGGACATCGGGTTCCAGGGCGCGGGCTGCGCGATCTCGAAGGCGTCGGCGTCCATGATGACGCAGACGGTGAAAGGCAAGACGAAAGCCGAGGCACATCGGATCTTCGAGCAGTTTCACGAACTGGTGACGGGCCGCGGGCAACCGAGCGAGGCGGAGCTGGGCAAGCTGGCGGTGTTCTCCGGAGTGTCCGAGTTTCCGGCGCGGGTGAAGTGCGCCAGCCTGGCGTGGCACACTCTGGAGGCGGCGCTCGAAGGCAGGCAGGAGAAGGTTTCGACGGAATAGGTGCAGCGCGCACGGCGAACGCTCATGATCATCACCAACCAAACCGTGACGCTGAAGCGCGAATGCGCGGGGATTGCCATTCCAGCGGGGACCAGGCAGCTTTTGCCGGCGGGGACGGCGGTGCGGATCACGCAGGCCATGGGCGGGAGCTACACGGTGTCAGCCCAGGGGGCACTGTATCGGATTGAGGCGAAAGACGCCGACGCGCTGGGCGTGACAGCGGAGTCGGAAACGCACGGGCCTGCGAGCTTCAGCGATCGCATGGTGTGGGATCAATTGAAGACGGTCTATGATCCCGAGATTCCCGTGAACATTGTGGACCTGGGGCTGATCTATGAGTGCGAGATCGGCGAGGCGGAAGGCGGCGGCAAAAAGATCGACGTGCAGATGTCGCTGACGGCGCCGGGGTGCGGGATGTCGGACGTGCTGAAAGCGGACGTGGAGCACAAGCTGCGGCGGCTGCCGGAGGTAAAAGACGTGCGCGTGCAGGTGGTGTTCGATCCGCCGTGGACTCCGGCGCGGATGACGGAGGCGGCGAAGCTGCAACTGGGATTTGACCTGGATTACTCGGGGACCGCCGGCGGGGCGTTTCCGATTCTGCGCTGAACTCAGAAGCCAGGGGCGCGCCGAACCCTGGTTGGTCCCGTGCTGGCGATGCTCCTGCCTCTGGCGCCGGTGGGCATGCGCCGAAAGCGCTGGGCAGGATTCCTGGTGATTTTGGCGGCGATCCTGTCAGCGCCGATGGGGTGCGGCGTGTCGGCCAGCGAAGGATCAGGAGGAGGCGGTTCGGCACAGAACGCGACGCCGAGTGGCACCTATGTTCTGACGGTGAAGGGTATGACCTCAGACATTACCCGCAGCGTGGGAGTGAACCTGACTGTGGAGTGAGAGGAAGACCCGCGGCGGTGCAGAAAAAACAGCGCCGCCGCACAGGGGGGAGGGGCGACTTCAGCGCTGGAGAGTGTAAATACCGAAGACCAACGCGGCGAGCATTACCAGGCTGGCACCTTCAAAGAGCAGCGCAAAGAGAAATCCGCGGATACAGCCGCCATCCAGGCCGGGAGTGTCGGCATCCATCGAGACGGGTTCAGGGCTTCCTGAGAAGCGCGAGGCGCGAGCGCGAAGGCCCGCCCAACGGCCAGAGAGATTGGTCCCCAAAGCAGACATGCCGGAATCCTTCGAGCACAAACCAGGCGCTCAACAGCCAGGACTGCAATGAGGTTACTTTTGCAGTTTGAGGGACCAACGGCAATTACACTTTGGAGGGAGCCTGGGGTAACCACACCGCTGCCGGCGCCGGTAGCCGAAGTCCGCTCCCCTGGAATTGGGCGGGAATCGGCTGTGTTCCCTGCGCATGTGGAAAGCGAGGCGAAGAGGATCCGCGCTCGTTTTCCACGGAACAGGGAAGCTACTCGTGGACGGCGTCCACAAAGGCCCGCAGCTTACGAGAACGGGAGGGGTGGCGCAGCTTGCGCAGCGCCTTGGCTTCGATCTGGCGGATGCGCTCGCGGGTGACCTGGAAGCTCTGGCCGACCTCTTCGAGGGTATGCTCGGAGCCGTCCTCGAGGCCGAAGCGCATTTTGACCACGCGCTCTTCGCGCGGGGTAAGGGTGCGCAGCACCTGGGAGGTGTACTCCTTGAGGTTGACGCTGATGACAGCATCGGAGGGCGAGACGGCCTGGCGGTCTTCGATGAAGTCACCGAGGTGCGAATCTTCCTCTTCGCCGATAGGCGTCTCGAGCGAGATGGGCTCCTGGGCGATCTTGAGGACCTTGCGGACCTTGGCCACGGGGATATCCATGCGCTTCGCGATCTCCTCCGAAGTCGGCTCGCGGCCGAGCTCCTGCACCAGCTGACGCGAAGTCCGGATCAGCTTATTGATGGTCTCGATCATGTGCACGGGGATGCGGATGGTGCGGGCCTGGTCCGCGATGGCGCGGGTGATCGCCTGCCGGATCCACCAGGTGGCGTAGGTCGAGAATTTGTAACCGCGGCGGTACTCGAATTTGTCGACCGCCTTCATGAGGCCGATGTTGCCCTCCTGAATGAGGTCGAGGAACTGGAGGCCGCGGTTGGTGTACTTCTTGGCGATGGAGACGACCAGACGCAGGTTGGCTTCGATGAGCTCGCGCTTGGCCTGCTCGGCGTCCATGTCGCCCTGGATCATCTCGCGCTGGGTGCGCTTGAGCTCCGCGATGGAGACGCCGGCTTCTTCCTCCAGCTTTTCGAGGTCAGTCTTGCAGTTTTTCTGCTGGCGGCGGTACTCCTTCTTCAGCTCCTCGCTGCGCGACTGTTCCCACTTCTGATCAAGGGAACGAATCTGGCGCTCGAGGGTGCGCATGGCCTCGACCGTCTTATTGACCTTGTCGAGGAGACGCTTGCGCTCCTGGTTGGTGTACTTGAGCTCGCGGACGATCCGGGAGACCAGGACCTTCTCGCGGGCGATGCTCCAGCGCAGCCGGCGATGCTCCTTCGGCCGGGCCTTCTGGCTGAGGGTGGCGAGCTTTTCTTCGAACTGCTGAGCTTTCTTCTGGTGCTTGACCAGAGTGTCGATACGGGAGACGGTCTGGCGAACGCGGGCCTGGACGATCTCCTCGGTGAGCTCCTCGTCGTCGAAGATGACGACTTCCTTGATGTTGCGCACGCCGCGGCGGAGGTCCTCGCCGAGGGCGACGATTTCGTGAATGACCACAGGTGAGCGGGAGATGGCCTTGAGGACGCGCATCTGGCCGCGCTCAATGCGGCGGGCGATTTCGACTTCGCCTTCGCGGGTGAGCAGCGGCACGGTGCCCATCTCGCGCAGGTACATGCGGACGGGATCGTTGGTTTTTTCGAGCGTGCCAGGGGTCAGGTCGAGCTCGACGTCCTCGCCTTCTTCCCCCTCGAACTCCTCGCGGTCGCCGGTGAGTTTCGGGCCACCCTCGAGGATGTCGATGCCCTGGGTGCCGATGGTGGTGATGAGGTCGTCGAGGTCATCGGGCGAGTTCACATCGCCGGGGATGAGGTCGTTGACCTCGTTGTAGGTCAGATAGCCCTTTTCCTTGCCTGCATCGATGAGCTTCTGAATATCCTGTTCGTATTTATCGTCAATCGCCAAGCGGATTGGTCCCCCGCAATAGAATTTCGGATCTGTCTGCCTGGAGTGGACGAGGTGCGGTCAGGGCCATAGGAGGCGCAATCCCGAATGCGGCACAAGGCCGCCGGGTAAAGGGCGCACGTCTGCCCAGGAGGTTCAGAATATCACGAAACGGAACGTAACTCCGGCAAATTCTGGAGTTTCGGAGCCCATTTCGGCCGAATCGTCTCGTCCTGGGTCGCAGATCCTCAACCCTTTGGATGTGGAAAACGCGATTTTGTTTCATGGTTTGGGCGGATTTGCCGCGCGAGACACGGCTGGCCGGCCCCGCAGCGAGCGAGTGCACCCGCTGACAGGCTGTACCCTGTATCGGAACCCACTGAGACCGGATGGCCGCGGATTTTGCCCAGCGCGTAAAGGAGCAGGCCGACATCGTGAAGATCGTCGGCGAGTACGTGCGGCTGCGCAAGGCGGGCGCGCAGAACTACAGCGGATTGTGTCCGTTCCATAAGGAGAAGACGCCGTCGTTCAGCGTGCACGCGGGGCGGCAGTTCTACCACTGCTTCGGCTGCGGGCAGTCGGGGGACGTGTTCTCGTTCGTGCAGAAGATCGAGAACGTGCCGTTTCCGGAGGCGGTGCGAGTGGTGGCGCAGAAGTCCGGCATTCCGCTGCCGAAACGCGAGTTCTCCTCGCCGGAAGAAGCCGCGGAGCACCGGCAACGAGGCAAGCTGCTGGAGCTGCACGAGGCGGCAACGGCGTGGTTCGAGGAGCAACTGCAATCGCCGGAAGGCGCTGCGGCGCGGGAGTATCTGACAGGGCGCGGGCTGACGACGGAAGGGATTGCGAAGTTTCGGATCGGGTATGCGCCCGATTCATTTCACGCGCTGCGAGAGAAGCTGCAGAGCACGGCCGATGTGGAGACGTTGCGGGCGACGGGACTGTTCTCGTGGAAGGAGCAGGAAGATGGCAGCCCAGGCCCGATTTACGCGCGCTTCCGGAAGCGCGTGATGTTTCCCATTGCGAACGAGGCGGGGAGGGTGATCGCGTTTACGGCGCGGACGCTGGAGACAGGCGAGAAAGCGGGGCCGAAGTACATCAACTCGCCGGAGACGCCGCTGTATTCGAAGGGGCAGGTGCTGTTTAACCTGGACAAGGCGCGGCAGGCGATTCGGGCGGACGGAGGCGCGGTGCTGGTGGAAGGGCAGATGGACTGCATTTCGGCTTTTTTGGCGGGGATTCCGAACGTGATCGCGACCAGCGGGACGGCGTTTACCGAGGCGCAGGTGCGGCTGCTGAAGCGGTATGCGACGCGGGTGATCGTGAACTTCGATCCGGACACGGCGGGGGCGAACGCGGCGGAGAAGTCGATTGCGCTGCTGACGGAAGAAGGCTTCGAGGTGCGAGTGCTGACGCTGGAGGGCGGCCTCGATCCGGATCGGTACGTGCGGGAGCGCGGGGCGCGCGGCTATGCGGAGGCGCTGCGCGGAGCGCCGTCGTTTCAGGACTATCTGGTGGAGCGGGCGCGGCAGTTGTTTCCAGGGCGAGATCCGCGGTCGAAGACGGAGGCGCTGAATTATCTGCTGCCGCATATCCGGAGGATTCCGAGCCGGATTGCGCGGGATGCATTTGCGAATGATGCGGCACAGGCGCTGGGGATTGATTCGGCGCTGGTGCGGGCAGAGCTGAAGGACGCCGCGGCGCGGCGGAGGAATTCGCTGGTGCCGCGGGAGCAGGCGCTGACGCGGGCGGAACAGATTCTGCTGCAGGCGTTCTCCGGGCCGCGGTCGAGCGAAGGCTATCTGGTGGCGGAGGGCGCGTGGCACGAGCACGAGCGGGAGTTCGCGGCGATGCGCGAAGATGTGCACGCGATGGTGGAGCGACTGCGCGGTCGTGCCGACGGCGTTGATCCGCTGAGCGCGGTCGAAGGGGAAGTACAGCGAAAGATGCTGGCGGAGCTGTTCCTGTCGATCCACGATACGGAGCCGGAGGCGGATGACGTGGAAGAGGCGGTGATGGCGATCCGGCGGAGCGCGCTCGAACAGCAGCAGCGTCGGATGCGGTCGGAAATCGAGCAGGCGGAGCGGGCCGGGAAGATGGACGAGGCGCTGCGGCTGACGCGCGAGATGCAGGACGTGACGCGGCGGGTGAGGGAGCTGGACTGAGGGGGCTGCCCGCGCAATGGTGCCCCCCGGATTCAGGGTGATTCCACTTCCGGTGCATATCGAATCCAGGCGGGCTGTGGGATAGTCGGGGAGAATTCGTTCGAACTTGTCCGAACCTGTCCGGGAAGAGGACTATGGCCACCCGCTACAGCATTCCCCCGCCGATCGAACAGCAGCAGAAGTCGAGTCGCGAGTCCGGTTCCAGCATGCCGAAGGCGCTGCTTTGCCTGGCAGCTTCGGGCGCGCTTTTCTGGCTGGCCTGTCGTCACAACATCCCCGCGCTCCATCCTCTTTCGGGCCTGGCGGATCGCTTCCATCAGGTGCGGATCCCGCTGATGGAACTGGCCGGGGCGATGGCATGCGGCATCGGGTTTATCGTTTGGCAGCTCAGGCCCAGCGAAGAAGCAACTCCGGGCAGCCCTGCGCAGAAGGGGCTCTCCCGGAACACCCGATTTGTGCTGGTCTGCGGCTCCATTCTGCTGATCGCGGTATGCGCGTTCGGCAGGGACATGGCAGCGTTTGTATGGCCGCCATCCGCTGTCATTCTCCGGCTGGCTCAGGGCGCCGCGATAATTCTGCTGCTGGTCACGATTGCTTTCGGCGGCGTGTTCGGGCAGAAAACCAGGATTGGCGCACCGGGGAACAGCCAGGCTGGCCGCAAGCCGCTGACCGTTTCGAACGCGGTTCTGTTCGCTGCCGTTCTCGTCTTCACGACTGCGTTGTCGATTGGGGCTGTCCTGGCCGCCAAGTGGTTCTTTCCGGCCCATCGAACGGCGATCGTGGAGGCCGGTGTGCTGACGGCCACGCTGCTTATCCTTTTTGCCGGTCACATTCTGGCGCGAAACCCCAGCACGGAACCGGGGCCATCGACTCTGCAGGACGCCGAGGGCCACGACACGCGCCAGGGATTCCGGCGCAGGCTGGTGCAGGCGGCGGGCATCTGCGTGTGGATTTTGGCGATCGTCGGGCTCCTGCATTTCCGCGTCGTCCGCGAGTGGCGTGGCGTGCTCTGCCTGGGGCAGCTCGGAGTGATTTTTGTCTATGTCCGGGGTTTGAACCACATCCGGCACCGCATTCTTTTTCTGGCGAGAAATGCCAAATACGACAGCGCGCTCAGGCTCAACCATTTCGTCTCGATGTTGCCGTTGTCCGGCGAATCGCTGGCGGGCCTGATTCTCTTCGAGCAGGGGCGGTATCGCGAGGCGCAGGCGTATCTGCAGCCGCTGGCGTTCGATGCTCGAGGCAATCCAAGGCTGGCCAGCATGGAACTGTACTGTTATGCGCTGGCGCTGGAGAACGACGGGCACGGCGCCGATGCCCTGCCGCTGCTGGACGCCGCGGTGAGGGCGTTACCGGAGCGAGACGCGCTGAAGGTTGCGCTGGCTGGTTGTCTGCTGGACCAGGAGAAGGACCCGGATCGAGCCTGCAAGCTGCTGGAACAGGTGATGGCGAGTCCGAGCCAGGCCAGGATATTCCCCGCCGACAGAGCGCACAGAATTGCGCGCTGCGCGTGGGCTTTGGCGGCGTGCGGGCGGAGATCCGAGGCGCAGCAGCAAATTGACGCGGCGCTGGCCGCTGGACAGGGCCTGAGCCCTGGAGACCTCGCCGGCGTGTACTACTTTGTGGGCGAAGCCTGGCGCGCGCTGGGAGAAACGCGAAGGGCGCGGGAGGCGTACGGCAAGGCGGTGGAACTTCGGCCGGACGGGGTGATCGCAATAAGCGTGCAGAAGTCGCTCGCGAAGCTGGATGCCAGCGACAAGTGAGACGGTGTGGCGGATCAGGGAACTGGACTGAACCGCATTCAGTCTGCAGGCTGCGGTCAGACGGAAGCAGAGTGGAGTTCGTCGGGTTCGGCGGACGGCGGCTCGGACGGGCCGAGCTGCTTCTTCTCCTGGAGCAGCCGGATGACGTGACGGTAGAGGCGGTCGCGGACTTCGTAGCGGCCGACGGCGCGGGTGACGTAGCGGACCTGAAGGTCGACGCCGGTGGCGATGTCGATGGCCGGCACCGAGGGGCGCATGGTGACAATGGGCGCGGCGCTGAAGCGGGCAAGGCCGGCGGTGTGCTTGCCGCGATTCCAGTCCTGTTCGGCCAGACGGGCGCTCTCGGCGGTCTCCTCGCGGGCGGCCCTTTCGATCTCTTTCGCGATGGCGTAGAGGTTGGCGTCGGTGGGCAGGCTCACGGTGATCTCGTCCCACATCCACTGACCTTCGCCGGAGAAGTTGAAGTACTGACCGCGAATGGCGAAGCTGTTGACGAAGGAGACGCGTCGGCCGGTGGGCTCGCCCTTGTCGGCCAGGCCGGTCGTTTCCAGCAGCGTCGTCGAGAGCAGGCCGACGTCGACGACTTCGCCGCTGACGCCATTGATCTCCACCATGTCGCCGACATGAAGGCCGTTGCGACCCACGAGCATGAACCAGCCGAAGAAGGCGAGAATGTAATCCTGCAGCGAGAGGGTGAGCGCTGCGGTGAGCAGGCCGACCATGGTGGCCGTCTGGTGCGGAGGGCCGAAGAGCACCAGCACGATGAGAAAGAGTCCGACCAGCTGAACACTGACCTCAAAAATGGTGCGGAGGGTGTGCATCTGGCGGCGGTCGCGCGAGGGACCGGCCATGAGGCGACGGACGATCGCGTCGCCGAGGATCATGCCGAGAAGGATGATAAGGACGATCTCCAGCGACCGCAGGACAAGATGCGCGACGAGGCGATGCTGGAGGAGCACCTGATCGCCCCAACTGGCATAGACCGAGGCGAGCTGCTGATCGGTCTGGATGCGATCCTCGTCAATCGAGAGAATCTGACGTTGAACGCTGCGGACCTCAAGCGTGGCCAGAGTTGCCGACGCGGCGGCCGGACTGGCCTTTGCCTGCAGCGCGTTGTACTGAGCGGTGAGGGTGCGCGCATCGTTGAGCGCTTCGGCACCGGCCTGCTGGATGGCGTTGCAGCGGCTGATCTGGCTGAACCAGGCTCTCAGGCGATCGACGAGAGTGGAGTGACTCTGGACCGATACGATCGCGATGGGACTGGCGCTGGACTGCTGGAGGTCCACCTTCTTCATGGCCGCTTCATGCGCGCTTAGCTCCTGCTGAAGGCGGACGCTGAGGCTGCCGGTGACGCGATCCAGGGCATTTTTGACATCCGTGAGCTCGTCGGAATCGAGGGCAAGCCGAGCTTCGCCGAGTTGCAGAGCATCGCTGCCCACGGCCGAGCCAGCTGCGCCACGGACCGTGCGCAGCGCCGGAGCGGACTTCATCTTCAGCCGCTGGACCAGCGCCTGATCCTGTACGAGTTCGCTCTGGATCTGCGCGACTTTCCGCGAGAGCAGGAGCGCAGGGCCGGTCAGCGGCTCGTGTCTCTCCTGCAGCTCGGCTGAACGGAGGGCGGCGGCGAAGGCCTGGTCAACTTCGTGGTCGGCAAGAGCCTCGGCCTGGCGGGCGTACTGATGCTCCTCGGCGGTTACGGCCCCGGAAGCCAGCAACTGCACGGATTGCCAGGGGCGCAGGCTGACGAGAGACTGGCCCGCTTCCGCGCGCTGGTAAGCGAGGTCGGTCATGGCTCCGCGGGTCAGCCAGGAGAAGACCAAGCAGACCGCCAGCGCAGCCAGCAGAATCATGAAGAACGCGAGCCGGGCGCCGCCGAAAATGCGGGAACGCGAACCGCCTGGGGATGAGTTTCTGGTCATGGATCAGCTTCTATTCTATGCAGGGGCGAAAAGAAGACGAGCCCGGCGCAAAAGGCTGGAAACAGCGGTAACCGGCCCCCGCTCATCGCGAGGCGGCTTCTAATCGCCTGGCGATGGTGAAGAATCGAATCGCCAATACCAGCAAAACCACCTGCACACCGATACCCACAAATCCCGGAAGCTCGTGCTGATGCAGAATCGTCAACGCCGGAACAGCAGCCAGGCATGTGCAGGCTGCAGCGAGCGCAACACTCTTTCCCCGCAGGCGTGCCGCTTCAGGGTTTCGGAACAGGACTCGCTGGCGCATGACTGACCGCTCCCCTTCTGCTTTGCGCGGATAACGCTCCATCACCGGTGGAGTGGTTGCAGGCAATCGGAGTTGCGCGGAGCGTGCTATGATCCAGGGTTTGCCGGGACTACGCTGATCGCGTTGCATCCATGCGCACTGCCAGCAGACTCGGCGGAAGGAGATCCCCCTCGTGAACTGGCTTCGCCGCTCCACGATCCTCGCTGCCGCCCTGCTTTTCGCTGCGCCTGCGCTGCTGGCGCAAAAGTCGACAGAGATGCCGAAGCAGCCCATAGTGCACGGCATCTCAGTTCGCAACATGGACCCGAGCGTGAGGCCGGGCAACAATTTCTTCCTGTATGCCAACGGAGAGTGGATTGCGCGGACGCCGATCCCCTCGGACCGGGCGGGAATCGGCGTTTTTAACACGCTGCTGGACAAGAGCCGGAAGAACGTGGCAGCCATTGTGAAGGAAGCGGCGCAGTCGAACGCGCCGGCGGGCTCGAACGAGCGCAAGATCGCCGATTTGTACGCGTCGTACATGGACACGAAGACCATCACCGCGCTGGGTTTGAAGCCGCTGGAGCCGGAACTGGACAAGGTAAAGGCGATCCGGAACAAGCAGGAACTGGCGACAATGATGGGCAGCCTGCTGCGCGCGGACGTGGATCCGCTGAACGACACTAATTTTCACACGATGAACCTGTTCGGGCTCTGGACCTCCCCGGGCTTTGGAAGTTCCGCGGTTTATGCAGTCTATCTGCTGCAGGGCGGCGTGGCGCTGCCGAGCCGTGACTATTACCTGTCCGATTCCGAGCGCATGCAGGAGACCCGGGCGAAATACACGGAGCACATCGCGGCGATGCTGCAGTTAGGGGGGTACAGCCAGCCGAGCGAGCGAGCGGCGAAGATTCTGGCGCTCGAGCAGGCCATCGCAAAGGTGCAGGAGAGCCTGGCGGACTGCGAGGTCGTCCAGAACGCGAACAACGTGTGGACGCCGGCTGACTTTGAGGCCAAGGCGCCGGGGCTGGACTGGAGCGCGTACTTGGCCGCGGCGGGGCTTGCGCGGCAGCAGAAATTCTATGTGTGGCAGCCTTCGGCATTTGCCGGCGAGTCGGCGCTGGTGGCGTCGCAGCCGCTGGACGCGTGGAAGGACTGGCTGGCGTTTCATCTGCTGGAGGAATACGGGCCGTATCTGTCCCAGTCGTTCAAGCAGGAGACTTTCAATTTTGAGGGCAAGGTCCTGGTGGGCGTACCGCAGCAGCAGCCGCGCTGGCAGCGCGCGGTGGACCTGGTGAACGAAGATCTGGGCGACGCCGTGGGACAGCTTTACGCGCAGAAATACTTCCCGCCGCAGGCGAAGGCGGAGGCGCAGGATATGGTGGCGCATCTGATCACGGCGTATCACAAACGGCTGGAGGCACTGACGTGGCTGGCTCCGTCGACCAAGGCGGAAGCGCTGAAGAAGCTGGATTCGCTGTATGTCGGGATTGGTTATCCCGAGACGTGGAGAGATTACTCGACTTATGAGGTCAGGCCGGGCGACTTATTCGGCAATGTGTGGCGCGCGCAGATTTGCAGGTATCAATACAACCTCGACCGGATCGGCAAGCCGGTGGACCGGCACGAGTGGTGGATGGAGCCGCAGACGGTGAACGCGGTGAATCTCCCGCTGCAGGATGCGCTGAACTTCCCGGCGGCGATTCTGCAGCCGCCGTTCTTCGATCCGAAGGCTCCGGCGGCGGACAACTACGGCGCGATCGGCACGATCATCGGGCACGAAATCAGCCACACCTTCGACGCGGAAGGCAGCGCCTTCGATGCGGAGGGACGGCTGCGGAACTGGTGGACTCCGGCGGATCACCAGCACTTCGAGCAGGAAGCCAGGGCGCTGGATGATCAGTACTCGAGCTACGAAGCGCTGCCGGGACTGCACGTAAACGGGCCGCAGACGATCGACGAGGACATTGCCGACCTGGGCGGCGTGGTGGCGGCGTACGAGGCGTATCACGATGCGCTGAATGGCAAAGCGGCGCCGAAGATCGACGGCTTCACCGGCGATCAGCAGTTCTTTATCGCCTTCGGGCAGAACTGGGGCTCGAAAGTGCGGCCGGCGGCGCTGCGGCGGCAGGTGCTGACCGATCCTCATGCACCGGCGCAGTTCCGGGCGGACACCGTGCGCAACTCGGACGCGTGGTACAGGGCGTTCGACGTGAAGCCCGGAGAGACGCTCTATCTGCCACCGGACCAGCGGGTGCGGATCTGGTGAACTGATCCGGCGAGATACTCGCCAAAACACGCAGGTGTATGAAAACAGGACCCTTACCTCCAGAATTTGCGTTGGTATGGCAAATAAAGAGGCTACGCCCGAACCGAATTCTGAAGGTCATCTGACGCTTCGGGGGGTACCCCCGATGACGGATCGACAACCGTTTGGCATTGATTTTATGGTGGTTAGCGCCAGTTACTAATGGACAGGTGCAGCCCTGCGATCCAGGATCCGATTCATCTTCGTGCTCCCGTAATCAGAACTCGCTCCGCTCATCCCCTTTCCTTCCCAGAAACTCCTGAACTCTGCTCGCAGGGAGAACCGAGATCGCATTTCCGGTCAGGGCCAGCAGGCGAAGTTCGTTCTCCCCACATTCGATATCCGCGACGCACGGTGCCTCGGCTGGCAAACGCGCAAGAAACACAAGATAAGTGGCACCGACCTCGCCGCGGGCCGGCACCAGCGCCATCGTCGGTGTGCCAAAGATGTCGCCGCGGCGAATCGTCTCGGCCCGGCCCAGTGGCAGCGCGCTCACGCCGAACTCCAGCGCTCGCACCTGCTCCCTGCCCTCCCACGGCGCAGAGGCGCGGGAGCGATTTTCTTCCCACAGGGTGACCCAAGGGAAGCGGCTGCGGGGAAAGACGTAGCCAAAGGCCAAATTGCGAGCGGCATTCGCAGCGCAGACGAACCCGCGTTCACGACCCGGGTCCACCTGCACGCCGGCGACAAAACCGGCGCCCGGCTTCTGAAAGGGAACCCTCAGGTCGATGGCCTCACCGCCTGCGCCGGGCGCCAGGGGCCAGTCGAACTCCGCAGCACGGACCAGCAGCTCGTGTCCCTCGTAACCGCCGGGATCAGTGAGGCCTCTTTGTCCAGGCAGGGTGAGCACGCAGGCTTCTCCGCTGGCGAAGGGCGGCGCCAGCGCCACGTGCTGCTGCCACTGGAGGAACTGGTCGACATCGAGCCGATTGCGTACGGTTTCGGAAATTCGGATAACAGACTCGCCCGCGCGCAGAGAGACGGTCCTCGAGAACTCGAGGCCGGATGCGGGAAGAGGAAGAGTGAACCGCAATTCACCGGACTCTGCGCCGCTCGTCGCTTCCGCATTCCATCGCTGCACGCCGGCCTCACCGTGCAGCACGGACCCTGCGAGGATTTCCTGCTCGGATGGCATGCCGAAAATCCCGAGGCAGAGACTGTGCCCGGCAATCGCGCTCAGCACCCTGCCGGTTGCTCGCGGGCCATAGATGGCTTCGTCGCGCCCAGGCCGGAAGCGCATCGGATCGCGCAATTTCCAGTGCGGAATCCAGAATGGATTCATCTCTGCGGCATCGTGAAAATGGAAATCGAGGATCTGCCCGCCGCCCGTGAGGTGCGTCAGCTCGACGACATCGTTCACGAGCATGCAGGCCGGACGCCGGCGCCACCGCCCAGGACGGCCTTCGACACGGGATGCGGTCATGCGCTAAGCACCTCCGCCGCAGCGGGGCATCATGACGATGTGCCTATTGCCATCAAACAGCCAATCAGGATGCTTGCTTGCCCAGGTTACAGAACCAACTCCGATCCATCTTGCATCGATTCGGTCACAGCCTTGACATCGCTCTCTCTCGAATCGTATACCGGGATCGGCCGCCTTCGCGCGAGCGCCCTGACCCATCCCATGGAGAAGGAATTCGAGATCGTTACCGACGACGGCAACCTGTGCGGCGAGGGGCCGCTGTGGGATGCCACCGACCAGGCCCTCTACTGGACCGACATCACCGGCCACCGCTTCTTCCGGTACCTGTGGCGCGAACGCCGGCGCGAAGTGCTGAGCAGCGGCTTTCAGGTCGGCGGCTTCTGCCGCCAGCAGAGTGGCGACTTTCTGGTGACCAGCAGCCAGGGCATCTGGCTGTGGAGCCCTGGCGAACAACCCATTCTGCTGGCCGACCAGGCGGAGGGCCAGACGTGCGTGATGAACGACTGTGCCGCCGACCCCTGCGGCCGCGTCTACTCCGGCTCCTGGCATCTGGATGAGAACGGGCATTCCGCGCCGAGCTTTCTGTTTCGCGTGGATACGGATGGCTCGGTGCACATTGCGGACGAAGGCATTTGCTTCTCCAACGGCCTCGCTTTCTCTCCGGACGGCGGCGCTCTCTACTTTGCCGATTCGGTCGCGCGCTGCATTTACTCCTACGACTGGCGGCCGCAGGACGGCGCGCTGAGCCGGCGCCGGGTGTTTGCGCGCATCGACCGCTCAGAAGGCGTGCCCGACGGCCTGACCGTGGATGGGGAGGGCTTTGTGTGGTGCGCGCACTGGTTTGGCGGACGCGTCACCCGCTACGATCCCGAGGGCCGGCGCGAGCGGCGTGTCGACCTGCCCGCGGCGCAGACGTCGTCGCTCTGTTTTGGCGGGCCGAACCTGGACGAGATTTATGTCACCTCCGCGGCGCGCAGCAACGCAGAGGTGCTGGCGCCGGAGGGCTACGATCCGAATGCCGTCTTTCTCGGCGGCCCGCTCTATCGCTTCCGCGCCGGGATCCGCGGGCAGCTCAAGCACCGATCGAACGTGGCCCAACCCGATGCGAAGCAGACAGCCGCATCCGCTTCCGAGAAGGCCCTGTGAAGGAAACCTGGCGCTGGTTCGGCCCGGAAGATCCGGTTCCTCTGCACTACGCGGCGCAGGCCGGCGCCACGGGGATTGTCTCGGCGCTCCATCACCTGTATCGCGGCGAGCCGTGGCCCCTCGACGAAGTGTGCAAACGCAGGGATGCCATCGCAGCCGCCGGCATGGACTGGTCGGTGGTGGAAAGCATCCCCATGCACAATTCCATCAAACTGCGCACCGGGGGGTTCCGCCAGTACATCGGCGCCTGGATTGACTCGATGGCGGCGATCGCGCGCGCCGGGATCAGGGTCATCTGCTATAACTTCATGCCTGTGGTGGACTGGGTCCGGACAGACATCGCCTGGCGGCTTCCGTCGACAGGCTGCGCGGTGCGCTTCGATGCCCTCGATTTCGCTGCTTACGATCTGTTCGTTCTGCGCCGCCGCGGCGCGGAGGCCGATTATTCGAGCGATCGCCTCACCGCTGCCCGCGAGCGTTTCGAGCGGATGACACCGGACTTCGTGGACCGCCTGGAACGCACGCTGATTGCCGGCCTCTCCGCTTCGGAATCGTCCTACGACCGGGAGTCGATGCGCAATGCCATCGCGCAGTACGATGGCGTGACCGCCGACGATCTGCGCTCGAGCCTCGCAGCCTTCCTGCGCGAGGTCATGCCGGTGGCCGAGGACCTGGGTCTTCACCTGGCCATTCATCCCGACGATCCTCCGTGGTCGCTGTATGGCCTTCCGCGGATTGTTTCGACGGCCGGGGATCTCCGCCGGATCCTGGCCGGATATGACTCCCGTTCCAGCGGCTTAACCTTTTGCGTCGGCTCTCTGGGATCGCGCGAAGACAACAACCTGGTCCCGATGGCGCGGGAATTCGGGCCGCGCATTCATTTTCTCCATCTCCGCCAGGTGCGCCGCGAAGCCGACGGCTCGTTTCATGAATCCGATCATCTCTCCGGCAGCTCGGATATGATCGGCGTGATCCGAGCCATGCTCGAGGAAGAATGCCACCGCGCCGCCGAGGGCCGCGCTGACTGGGAAATCCCCATGCGGCCGGACCACGGCCATCAGCTCGGCGACGACATCGGCAAGCCGGGCAATGCCAGTTACTCGTTTGTGGGACGCCTGAAGGGGCTGGCGGAACTGCGCGGCGCCATTCGCGGCCTTCAATATGCCGCGCCGGAGCTGAACGCGCAGCCCGGCGCTGCGCTGACACCCACAGAAAGCAGAGCCCCATGTGCGACTTTGACGGAAAAGCAGCCCTCGTAACCGGAACCACAGGGATCGGCCGGGCCATTGCCCTGCGCTTCGCGGCTGGCGGAGCCCGCATCGTCGCCGCCGGTATCGACAAAGAGGGAAATCGGGAACTCGCCGACGAAGCGATGCGGCGCGGACTGGTTCTGCACATCGAGCACAGCGATGTTTCCGATCCGCAGTCGGTCTCCAGGCTGGTAGCCGTTGCTGTTCGCGAGCTGGGAGGCATCGACATCCTCGTCTGCGCCGCCGCCATTCATCCCTTTGGCACGGTTCTCGAAACCGATCCGGAAACCTGGAACCGCTGCATGGCGGTGAACGTGGGCGGAGTTTTTCTTCTCTCCCGCGCGGTTGTCCCGGAAATGCGGAAGCGGGGAGGCGGCTGCATCCTCAATCTCGCCTCGGTGCAGGGATACGCCTGCCAGAAAGGTGTGGCCGCGTACGCCGCTTCCAAAGGCGCGATCCACAGCCTCACGCGGGCGCTGGCTCTTGATCACGCCGCTGACCGCATTCGAGTGAATTCGATCAGCCCCGGTTCAGTGAGAACGCCCATGCTGGCGCGTTCCGCCGAACACTTTTCTCCCGGCGTTCCTCCGGAAGAGGTGTTTGCCCGCTTTGGCGCAGCCCATCCTCTGGGGCGGATCGCGACGTCGGAGGAAATCGCGGAGGTGGCGGCCTTCCTGGCTTCCGACAAGGCGGCGTTCTGCACCGGAAGCGATCTGGTCGTCGACGGAGGGCTGCTGGCCGGTATCGGCGTGAGTTGAACCGGGCCGGGATTTCGTGAGCAGGGCGGATTTGAGCTGCGCCGGTGGTCCCTGCCGACGCCAAATTGAACCAATCGATCCATTCTTGCTTTCTTTTCTCTGTAAATCAATCTTTTTTGATATTCTTTTGCTGGACAAAGTCCAGGTTTCCAGTCATGAATGGAGCCACCGCGATTCGAAAGACACAGAGGTTTCCGGCCCTCATTTCTCCCGGCAGGGGACTCTGGACCTATGCTGAAGCTGCCCGCCGTGGCGGCTTCGTCCAAGGCTCCACGGATCTCCTGCGATGAAAATTCTGGCCGTAGATTTGGGGGGAACCCACACCACGTGCGCAGTGGTCGACGGCGCGAGGATTCTCGCGCGGGAAACGGCGCCGCTGCCCGCCTCCCTGTCGATGGCCGACGCGTTGTCCGCGATCGCCGAACCCCTCTCTCAACTGAAAGCCGCCCACGGTGGGGAGGCGATCGGCTTCGGCTTCTGCGGACTGGTCGATTCACGGCGTACGCGGATCGCTTCCACGAACGGGAAGTATACGGATGGCCCCAGTCTCAACCTTTCCCGCTGGGCGATGGATCGCTTCGGACTGCCGCTGCGGCTCGAAAACGACGCACGCCTGGCTCTGCTGGGCGAGTGCTATGCCGGTGCGGCGCGGGCAGAAACCGACGTCGTGATGTTCACTCTGGGAACCGGCATTGGCGGGGTAGCCATGATCGGCGGGCAGCTTCTGCGCGGCAAGCACGACCAGGCCGGCGTCCTCGGCGGCCATGTGCCGGTCAACTTCAACGGCCGCCGCTGCACCTGCGGCGCTCTGGGCTGCGCTGAGTCGGAAGCCTCGGGGTGGGCGTTGCCTCTGGTCACCCGCGACTGGCCGGGATTTGCTTCCAGCGCTCTTGTCTCCCGGGAGATCAATTTCGAGAGCCTCTTCGCCTGCGCGGCTGCCGGCGATCAGGTGTCCCGTGAAATTGTCGATCACTGTCTTCGCGTGTGGGGAGCAGCGGCGGTAGCCGCCATTCACTCCTTCGATCCGGAGCTGCTGGTTTTTGGCGGCGGCGTGATGAAAAGCGCGGCTGTCATTCTGCCTTTCCTCCGGGATTATGTCTCCCGGAATGCGTGGACCCCGTGGGGAACGGTCCGCGTTCGAGCCGCGCAGCTCGGCAACGACGCCGCTTTGCTGGGCGTGGTTCCCCTCTTCGAACAGGAGCTCCCCCTTGTACGATAGGTTCCCCTTCATCCCGGCAGGATCTCACGAGGAATGCCTCGCAGGCTGGTCCCGCATCGGCCAGGCCATTCGTTCCCGGGCGCGTTCGGGCGCCATGATCGTGGTGGAATGCTATCCCGGCGTGTTTCTGGAAGAAATGCGCCGCGAGCTGTCCGCGGCAGTGCCGGATGCCGAATTTGTGTATACGCCCAACCTGTTTCGCCCGGCGGCGGAGATCGACCGCATGCTGGAGCCGGATCTGGGCGACGATCCGGTCTTCGGAAAGATGAACTCCATCGAGATCGACGAATTCTTCGATCCGGAGCGGCTGGCCGCGGCTCGGGCCAGGGACTCCCGTACTTCCGTGGCAACGGTTGTACTCGGGCCTGGCGCTTCGCTGGTTTGCGCACGCCCGGATTTTCTGGTCTACGCGGATATGGCGCGCTGGGAGATCCAGATGCGCCAGCGCCGCAACGAAATCGGCAATCTCGGATCGAACAATCTGGAGGAGCGCGCGTCGCTCAAGTACAAGCGCGCCTTCTTCGTCGACTGGCGCGCCGCCGACCGCCTGAAGGCACGCCTGCTTCCCGGCATCCATCTGCTGCTGGATACCAATGTTCCGAACCACCCCAAAGCCATTTCCGGTGACGTCTTCCGCCGCAGTCTCGCCGCCGCGGTACGCCGTCCTTTTCGCGTGGTTCCCTTTTTCGATCCGGGCCCGTGGGGCGGCCACTGGATGGAGCGCGTCTGTGGGCTGCCTCCGAGTGATGCGCCCAACCATGCCTGGTGTTTCGACTGCGTTCCCGAGGAAAACAGCCTGCTGCTCGGCTTCGGCGATCTGCGCGTGGAAATCCCCTCCCTCGATGTGGTCTTTGCCCACCCGCGGGAGCTGCTGGGCAACGGCATCTGTTCCCGGTTCGGCTCCGAATTTCCCATTCGCTTCGATTTCCTCGACACCGTCGGCGGCGGCAACCTCTCGCTCCAGGTTCACCCGCTCACCTCCTACATCCGCGAGCATTTTGGCATGGACTACACCCAGGACGAAAGCTATTACATGCTGGACGCCGAAGACGACGCCTGCGTCTTCCTGGGGCTGAAGGAGGGCGTCGACCGGAAGGCGATGCTGCTCGATCTGGAGCGCGCGCAGGACGGCGACTTCGACTTCCCTGCGGAACAGTACGTGAACCGCTTTCCTGCCCGCAAGCACGACCACTTCCTGATCCCCGCCGGGACCATCCATTGCTCGGGCCGGAACAGCATGGTCCTCGAGATCAGCGCCACGCCTTACATCTTCACCTTCAAGCTGTGGGACTGGGGCCGGCTCGGCCTCGACGGGCGCCCTCGGCCCATTCATCTGCAGCATGGCGCGGCCAACATCCAGTGGGACCGCACCACGGAATGGGTGCGCCGCTCCCTCATCAACCGCGTGGAACAAGTGTCCGAGGGCCCAGGCTGGCGCGAGGAACGCACCGGGCTGCATGCCCTCGAATTCATTGAGACGCGCCGCCACTGGTTTACCGACGCGGTGCCGCATGACACCAGGGGAACGGTTCACGTTCTGAATCTTATCGAAGGCGAACAGGCGATGGTCGAAAGCCCCTCGGGTGCCTTCGAGCCCTTCGTCGTGCACTACGCCGAAACCTTCATCGTTCCCGCCGCGGTTGGGCCGTATAGCATCCGGCCGTGCAGGCGCGACAAAGGCCGCGAATACGGGACAATCCAGGCGCAGGTGAGGGTTTAACGCTACCCAGCGATTACAGGCTCGATCCGGGCGCCGTTCTCAGCGGCGCCTGTATTTTTCGTGGACTTCGGCCCCACAAAGAACAGGGCGATCGATCCGAAGATTGACCACCCTGCCGGGAAGCGAACTGTGCTCGTCGACCTGGAACGGGTCTCCCGAACCGTCGACGTGGCCGGTTCGCCCTGCTCTCAGAAGAGGAATCTGAGAGACAACTGTGTCTGGCGCGCAGTTCCATTGCCGATCTGATTTGTGTCGGCGCCGGCGATGGTCGCGCTCGACGTTCCGAACCCCGTCCAGTAGCCGTTCACCAGCTGCCGCGAGTCCGGCGTGCACACCGCCGACGTCGCGTTCGGGTAGGCAACCGAGCTGCAGATGCCGGTGTTGATGTTGGCGAAGTTCGGATGGTTGAGGATATTGAAAATGTCCGCGCGGAACTGCATCTTCAGCTTTTCCGTAAGACCGAAATTCTTCATCCCCGACATGTCCCACTGAAAGAACGCCGGGCCACGCAGCGTGTTGCGTCCCACGTTGCCAATCGTCGAAGGATCGCCCCACACCCCGTCGAATCCGGGTTCCAGAGTGAACGCACTGAGGTTGTAGCTCGAGCCGGGCCAGCTGGCGCCCGACACCTTCAGCGGCACGCCCGAAACACTGTCGGGCCGCATGTAATTGCCGAATAAGCCGTTGGTCACTTCCACGTTCTGCCCCAGCCCGGAGCGGGTTTGCAAAATGCTCGAAGCCTGCCATCCGCCCAGCGTTTCCTGCATCAGGCGAGTCGAATTCCGCAGTTCGGGGAAGTCATAGACGGCGCTGGCCGTCAGGTTCTGCCGCGTGTCCCAATCGCCACTGCCGCGATCGAGGGCAACATCGAACGGATCGGAGAATCCCGCGAAGACGTTCACCTCGTCGTCGATTTCATGCGACCAGGCGTAGTTGGCCTCCATCTGCAGATGGGCCACGTCGCGGCGCAGCTGCACCTGCAGGGCGTTGTAGTTCGAGAACAGGATGTTCGGCATGTAGTTCTCGTTCTGGTACGGCGAGGTTGCCGCCAGCGGCCGGTTCACGTTCGTGTTGGGGTTGGAGGGGTTGAGATTGACGCCCTGGAACGCCACCCCGGCCTGCGTGTGCTGCACTTTGTTGCCGGTGTAATTGACGGTCAGGACGGTGCCCTGTGCCAGTTGCTGCTCCACCCCGAAGAGCCAGTTCGTTGAGTACGGATCCTTGGGATTCGTCGGGAAAATGAACACGTTCTGATTGCTGGGCAGCAGCGGCGGATTGGGCGTGGGATACGAGATCGAGGGAACGGAGCCGCCGAAGAGCGTCAGGTTGAACAACGTATCTGAAATGGTTGCGTTCTGCGGCATGTTGTCGGCCAGCGTGTTGGGCGCAGGCTGCATCGGCATGTAAAACAGGCCGCCGTACCCATGAACCACCGTCCTGCCCTGGCCGGTCACGTCCCATGCGAACCCGAGACGCGGGGCAAAGTCCCTCCCCGGGGCGCTGTACGCGCTCGCCCCCGTCGGGCCGAAGGTCTGCGTCGCATAGTCGAACTGCCGCTGATCGCCGTGCGCCACATTCCAGGTGGTGTTGTAGTCGTAGCGAAGGCCCACGTTGAAGGTCAGCGTGTGGGTCGCGCGCCAGTCGTCCTCTCCATAGAAGGCCCAGTTGGTGCTGTCGTTCCCGACCGCGCCCGGCGTCCCTTCCTTCTCGAGAGCAAAGGGGAAGTTGGTTTCGAGGCTCTGGAAGCTGTAGTAGTCGTAGCTCTCGATCGGATGCAGCCACGTGTTCAGGCGGTTGATGCGGATCTGCGTGCCGAAGTGCAGCGTGTGCGTGCCAATCGTCTTCGTGAGGTTGTCAAAGATTTCCGGCAGCGTGTTGGCGTTCACCTGATTGAAGCTCTGCGCTCCCGGCAGCGCGCCCAGGTTGACGAAGAATCCCGCAATCGCGAAGTAGGGCTGCCCGGTATTTGAGGCCGTGTTGGAGGCGAAGCGGTCGATCGACACGCTGAACTCGTTCAGCAGCGTCGGATTGAACGTGTGCGTCTCGTCGATCTTGGCCAGCTGCGTCTGCAGCGATTGCGGCGAAACCTGGCCCTGCGCGTCGCCGTAGGTGTCCGTGGTCAGCGAGTTGTTGATGTTGTAGCGGAACATCAGGCGATCCTGATCGCTGATGTTGTAGTCCAGCCGCACCGAGCCCGTGTCCTCGCGCGTTACATCGGGGAATGCCCGTGGCGTGAAGACCAGGTCGTACGTGCCACTGTCAGGATAATTCGTGTCGTAGTCGCAGGTCGCGGTGGTCGAGCCCAGCCCGCAGCCCGCCGGCAGCGGCGCCATTATCGACAGGATCGGCGCCATCGACGGCACGAATTGCGAGCGCACGTAGGCGCTTGGCACTTCGTAATCCGGCTCGATATTCGTCAGGTGCGTGCGGTCTCCCTCATAGTTCACGAAGAAGAACACCTTGTTGCGCAGGATCGGTCCGGCCACATTGCCGCCGAACTGGTTCAGCTTCAGCGGCTGGTTCGCGCCGTTGTCGAAGTAGTCTCTCGCGTCCAGCGCGTCGTTGCGAAAGTAGTCGTACCACGTGCCGTGGAAATCGTTGGTGCCGCTCTTGGTGATGATGTTCATCTGCGGCCCCAGCGAGAAGCCGTTCTGTGCGCTGTAGCCGCTGTTGGCAAAGTCGATCTCCTGCACGCTGTCCACGCTGGCCCGCGTGATGCGCGCACCCTCCTGGCCCTCCGTGTCCAGGAAGCCGTTCACGTCGCCGCGGTTCGAAGCCTGGCCGTCCACCGTGATGTTCAGGCCGGTAAAGATGTTGTCCAGGCCGTCCACGCTGCCCTGGAAGTAGCCTGTCGAATCCACCGAGCCCGGAGAGATCTCCAGAAAGTCGCTCACGTCGCGCCCGTTCACCGGCAGATTTGCCACCTGCGTCGAGCTCAGCGTGGTGCCCGCCGTGCTCGTGGTGGTATCCACGCTCGTCGGCGTCCCCGTCACCTCCACCGTTTGCGTGCCAGATGCTACCCGCAGCGTCAGATTCACGCGCACCGCCGCGCCCACACTCAGCACAAAGGAGCTCGTCGTCGCCTTCGCGAAACCTGCTGCCTCCGCCGTGACCACGTAGTGTCCGAACGGCATCGCCGAGGCCACGAAGTTGCCCACGCCATCGGTGTGCAGCTTTGTCTGGATTCCTGTGCCCTCGTTGGTAATGGTGATCGCGGCGTTCGGAACCACCGCACCGGACGGATCGGTGATCGAGCCGGCAATCGTGCCCGTATCGAATTGCGCCGAGGCCGTCGGGCTGAATATGAAACCAGGCATTGTCAGAACCGCTGCGAGGCACATTACCCGCATCGTCCAGCTGCCCGCGAACCGCCGCGCCATTTCCGATCTATGTGCCGTATCTGTAGCTTTCAATTCCCGCCTCCCGAGACTTTGCCGGACGAAGATAAGTGTTTTCGCGATCGCGTGGTTCGAGCAGGTGTCGAACCGGACGCCAGCCGCCGGCACCGCGATGAGCGAATCAGCGATTGTCGTGCGAAGTCTGAACACGAATGAGCTCGAATTCGATTGCCATGTCTGCGACATTTTCGCCTCCCGCAGAAAAGTCTCCTTGTCTTCTTCTTCTGAACGCACAGTTGCATGTTCTGTTTGCCGCAATAAAGACTATGTGTGCTTTCTATTTCCTGTCAATAGGGAAATGCTGTCTTTCCTTTTCGGACACACTTCGGCCGCAAATGTTCCCGGCACGCCGCATTTCTGCGGGCCGTGAAGGGGTGCCGGATCCGGTCAGGGATGATTTCCCAGTTGATTCGGGACAACCTGTTTCTGAAGGCAGGGATAGCTCACCGGCAGGCGCAGCCCTCCTGGCCCGCCACGGAGCGGGAGAGAAGAGGAGCCACGAAAGCGGCTTTCAGGTAAACCCCGCTTTCGCTTTCGCCGCAATCGATCGCGCAATGGCCGCATTTGCCTGGAGGGGAGGCTCCGGATCACGACCTCCGGGTGACAGAGATTCACGTTGTGGACGATCTCGCTCTCCACTGTCGAATTGCACACGCAGGTTAATACAGGCTGGCCGCGGTCTCGGATTTGGTGTGTTCCTTCACCCCATAGCACAAGACATTGGGCGTGTAGTTCGGGTTCGTGGACTGCATCTCTGGACAGGTGTACAGCTCCTCTCGCGCTCCCCATCCGCTGGCCAGCGAAGACGACAGGGAGTAACACGCCAGGCGCCGCTCCCGCAGAATGAAATCGAATTCAGGATCAGCAGCGCATTCAGAAGATCAATCCAATGGTTCATTGCCATCGAGGAACTCCCCAAAGTCTCCGGATTGCGGAACCATCCGCAGGCGGATTCCGTTTCGGGCCCGAATTCAGAGTCCCCAGTACGCAGTCCACTGCGTGCTCGCCGGATCGAGGAGCGCCTGGCTGTTCGCGCCCTTCCGCTTGGCGGCGCCCTCGACGCGGCTCAGATCCGCGCCAGGCGCCAGGCCGGCGCGCAGTTCCACCGTCTCCGGCGCCTTGCCTTCATGGCGCACAAACCGCGCCTTCCAGCCGCGCATACCGGCCGGCTGCACGTCCAGCGAAACCCTCCCGAACCGCGTCGGCGTCTCCGTCACCCTGAATCCCTTCCGCTGCTCGAGATCCACGGGCCGGACACCCTCCAGCAGCCGCAGCTTCCGGTCGTCCTCCAGAACCAGCATGTGGCGCAGGTAGCGAATGCACTCCGCGCTGGCCCAGTTGTGCGGCATATCGCCCCAGAACTCGCCGATCAGCGCGTTCTGCAGCGGCTGCTCCTCGCGCCAGGCGTGCAGCGGAGAAGCATGGTTCAGATACCCGGTGAAGGTGCGGTGCGCCCAGTCGCGCAGCCCCGCCCACAAATACACCTCCGCCACAAACGCCGCGTTGTAGTTCCACACGCCTCCGCGGTGCAGCCATCCGGTATCGGCGGGAACGTCCTCCTGCGTACACGCCTGCATCAGCGCCACGTGCCCGCGCACGATCGGGCTGTCTTTCGCGAACACCTCGCCGGGGAAGATAGTCTGCGACAGCGCCCACTGGCAGGTCTGAGGCCGCGGTCGGTCCCAGGCGTCGAGATGCTTCGCCGGATCCTGCCGCATCAGCATCGGCAAATAGCGGAATCCCCGCGGATCGGCCACCATCTGGTCGTGCGCCGCGACTTCGAAGGCCGCCCGCAGCTCGTGGTAGAAGCCGGCCGCGCGGCTCAGGTCGGAAAGCCCGAGGCTCCGGCTGGCCCGCGCCACCGCGCGCAGTCCGGCCAGCGCCCACAGTGTGTTGGTGAACTCGTCGTGGATCCCGCCCATTCCGCCATCCGCAAATCCCGGCGGCAGGATGCCGTATTTTCCATTCGGCGAATCGCCCTTCCGTCCTCCGTTGCGCAGGTCGATGAGGAACTCGATGGCATGGCCGAGCTGCGGCGCCAGTTGCCGCATCATGGTCCAGTCCTGCTTCAGTTCGCAGGCCCGCACCAGCGTGAACATGGCGATGGCGGTGTCTTTCCAGTGCTCCTTGCCCGCCGACGCAATGATCTGCCCGGTGGAAACCTGGTGCGTCCACTCCGACAGCAGCCCCTGATCCGCGGCGTGATCGTAGCCGAGATAGCGCGCGGCCTCCAGCAGGAAATTCCCGTCCACGATCCACATGCCCCGGTAGACGGTCGGCCCCACCTCGAACACCAGCATCCCGTTCTTCACCTCCCGAGCCTGCTGGATGTTCCTCGCGCACGCCACGAGGAAGTCGCCCTTCGCCGAAGGCAGCGACCAGGCCACCTTGCTGTCGAAGGGCTGCCACGTCCGCCACCATGCCCGCGCTTCCCCGAGCAGCTCCTCCCCGGTTACATCCGTATCCACTTTTCCCGTCGCGCCCTTCTGCGGCAGCCGGAAAAGCACGCGCAGTGGATTGCCCTTCTGCGCGGTGCCGTGCTCGAGGAAAAACTCGTAACCGCCCTCCGCCCCACGCCAGAACAGATCGCCGTTCTGCGGGCAGGCATTTTGCGGGATGCAGACCATCCACGGTGCCGGGTCCTGGTCCCGGTACACGTTGTTGACCAGCCCGGTATTCGGGCCCAGACGATACGTCGTGCAGGATCGAATGCGCAGGCGCGGAGCCGCGATCACGTCGCCCGCCCTGGGGCGGATCTCCATCAGCACGTTGTCCACGCGGCCTTCGCCGGCGCGCCGCGTGGGAAACGCGATCAGCTCCATGAAGGCATTGGGCCGCTCGATCAGGGTGTGAACGATGGAGATGCCCGGCGCCTCCATCCGCTGCTCCCCCCACTCGCTGCGCGGCATGCCCGCGAGGGTGAACTCCACAATCGTGCCAAACTGGCCGACTCCCGCGAAGGGGTTAGCCGGAAAATCGTAGCGGAGATCGCCCCACTTGCCGATCACCGTCTTGTCCGGATCGTCGGGAAAGCAGATCGTCGACTGGAATTCCGTGGGCGCGAATCGAAAGTCGACTGCGGCATCGCCCGCGCCGCCTTCCTGAGCCGCCGGCGTCTCAGAACTCCGAAGCACCGTCGCCAGATCGAGGCTGCCCAGAACGCCGACCGCGGTTCCGCTGGCCAGAAATGTGCGTCGATTGATTCGCTTCATTCCACCTCTCACGGCTCCAGCGTGGGCCACAGCCCGGCCACTCGCGCCGGCTCGGAAACCCACTGCACAGCCTCAGCGTTGTTCTGATACTGCCGATAAATGGAGACCTTCGGGTCGAGGCCCAGTTCCGGATAGTTCCGCGGCCCCCTCACCTGCAACGAGGATTTTCGATAACGCGGGTTCGGCTGCCATGCGATGCCGTCGCCGCGCTGCAGCGGAAACCACGCCAGCCCGCCATGCGCCCGCACCCGGTCGTAGAGGAAGCCGTATTGCCGCTCGCAAAGGGCGCCAAAGACCATCCGGTGGTGGTCATCGGCGTTGATGACGCAGTGCGCCCAGCCGGGCGGCACCACCACCTGATCGCCCGGTCCTGCTTCCACGGCGATCGAGCGCCCTGGCTCGTCTTCCGCGAATTCCTGGGCGTAGATGATCGCGCGGCCTTCCCATATCTCGAACAGTTCCGGCGTCGACCATCCGCTGTGCGGGGCCGGCGCATGGATGTGCCCCTGGCTGCGCACCGGCTCATCGCCAAGCCGGCCGCTGGCATACGCCACCACGCCGAACAGGAGATATCGCCGCTTCAGATCCTCCGCATCGGCGCGTCGGCAGACGTCCATGGCGATGCCGTAAACCGGATCGGGCCCATCGCAGCCGGGATCGCTCAGGCTGGCGCGGATATCGTCGAGCCGCCGCAGCTCGGCGCTGGGTCCGGTGACCTCTGCGCTGTAATCAAAGGCCAGCTCTCCCGGCCTCGCCCTGACGTCCAGACCGGGATCGAAAGACATACCGTTCTGCCTACTCACAGGGAACAATCGCCGGCTTCCCATCGCGTTCGACCACTGCGGCTCCGAAGCCCAGCTCGCGAATGGCGCCGTAGTGATAGCCTGCGTCGCTGCCCCAGCACGCCCAGAAGATCAGCGGTTCCGTGCCCACATTCACCACGCGGTGGGCATGTTCCCCGCGAATGTAGTGGATCGTCCCCGGCGCCATCGCCTCGCCCCAGGTCGTGCGCTGCCCATTCATGCGCATCAGCATTCCCTGGCCGGCCACCGTGGCGTAGTACTCCGCCCTTGTGCGATTGACATGGAAGTGGCCGTGCGTCATGAAATACTCATCACCGACCTTGCCAGGCTGCAGCAGGGTCACACCCCAGAACAACCCTCCTTCTTCGCCCGCGGAAACGGGAGCCCACACGCGCACACGATAGATCTCGCGCTCGGGATTCATGGCGGCGTAAGCTCGCTGATCGCGAAACAGTCCGCTGAGCTCGGCCAGCGTTTTCACGCTTTCGCGGATCGCCGGGCCGCTCATTACTCCCTGCGCCCAGTCCAGCATTTGCTGCGGAGGCGCCGGAGCGGAGACGGAGCGGGAAGCGGCGTTTCCATGTGGAGATTTCATAACAGGCGCGATACTAGCAGACAGATTGTTCGTTTTCAACGATAACGAATGCAGTATGATTTCGTTTATGCCAAAAGGGCCGCAACCGCGGGCATTTCGGCAACCAGGCAGCCGCCGCGACACAGGATGGGCGCTGCCGGCCGCAGCTCCCGGTGTGGTTGCATCCTCCTTCATCGGTATTTGCGGCACGCCCTGGCTGGCCATTCGAATACCGGCCTTCCTCTGTATATAAACGATTCGATTCTTCTTGCCCTTCAAAGGTCCGGACATGCACATCTCCGCCGCAACCCATGAGCCGCAGGACAGCAGTCCGGCGCGCTCCCGCTTGTATATACTCTTTCTCGCCGCGGTTGCGGCCGTCTCCGGATTTCTTTTCGGATTCGACACCGCCGTCATCAATGGCGTTCTTCTCTTTCTCCAGCGCCAGTTCGCGCTGAGCAGCGTGGCAACCGAAGTCGCAGCCAGCGCTCTGCTGCTGGGCTGCCTCTTCGGCGCCGCCGGCGCTAGCCTGGTCGGTGACCGCATCGGTCGCCGCAAGTCCCTGCTGATCGCAGCCGTCCTTTTCGGGACCTCCACCCTGGGCGCCGCTTTCGCCCCCTCCGTGGTGATCTTCTCCGTCAGCCGTTTTACCGGCGGGCTGGCCATCGGACTCGCCTCCGTGCTGACCCCGGTCTACATCGCGGAAGTGGCTCCAGCCCGCAACCGCGGAAGGCTTGTCTCCCTGAACCAGCTCGCCATCGTGGTGGGCATCCTCGTCGCTTATATGGTGAGCTGGGGACTTGCCGGCATTGGCGACTCGAACTGGCGCTGGATGCTGGGCGTCGCCGCGATTCCCGCGGCGGGATTTTTCCTGGGTCTTCTCTTCATCCCCGAAAGCCCAAGGTGGCTCATCAGCCGTGGCCGCCGCGAAGATGGCAGGACCGTGCTGGCTTCCATTTATGGCGCCGCCCAGGCGGATGTTCAGGTGAAGCTGGTGGAAGAGGCCGCCGCCGCGGAAAGCGGCACATGGAAAGAGGTCTTCGCCCGGCCCATGCGCCGGCCGCTGACCGTGGCTCTCGGCCTGGCAATTCTTTGCCAGCTAACGGGCATCAATACCGTCCTCTATTACGGCTCCATTCTCATCAGCCAGCACTTCCGCGGGCAAACGGCGGGAACCGCGCTGATGGCCAACGTCATCATCGGCTGTACAAATCTCCTGTGCACGCTGCTGGCGCTGCGCTTCCTCGACCGCTGGGGACGCCGCACCATGCTGCTGACGGGCACCGCCGGAATGACGGTTGCGCTGTTCCTCTTCGTGATCGCCTACCAGATCCCCCACTTGCCCCCGCTGCTCATCCTTGCGTGCATCCTCGGCTACACCGGCTTCTTCGCGTTTGCGATGGGACCGATTCCGTGGGTCGTCATCTCTGAGATCTTTCCCAACAAGATCCGTGGCCGGGCCGCGTCCATCGCTACCTCGACCCTCTGGACCGGGACGCTGGTGGTCACGCTCACCTTCCTCTCCCTCGTCCGCGCCCTGGGCGTCTCCGGCACTTTCTCCATTTATGCGGTTCTCTGTGTCGTAACCTTCGTGTTTATATGGAAGATAGTTCCGGAAACAAAAGGTAAAACGCTGGAGCAGATTCAGCGCGAGTGGGAGGCCTGACCCGTGGTGAAGCGAAGCAAGCGCAGGAAGACCGCCAGAGCCGCGGCCACGACTCCTGAAAACTCCCAGACCGGCCAGCAGCAGAGATTCCACGTCATTCTTACCGGCCTGCAGGAAAACGGGGCGGTGGCAGTCGACCAGCTAAGCGGCCAGCTCGGTGTCTCCGTCGTGACCATCCGCCGTGATCTCGATCTCCTCGAACAGCAGGGCCTGCTTCGCCGCACGCACGGCGGAGCCGCTTCCATCGACCCTCTATTCTACGAGCCTTTCAGAAAAGATCGATCCTTCCAGGCGCAGGTGGAACGGCAGGCCGCCGAGAAGCGGCGCATTGGGCGGGCTGCGGCTGCGCTCATCAGTCCCGGTGAGACCATCGCCATCACTCCCGGCACCACCACCGCCGAGATCATTCGCGGTATTCCGCTGAACAGCAAAATCACCGTCGTCACCAATACCGCCAACATTGCTATGGAACTCTCGAAGCGCAAGGATGTCAGCGTATTCGTTACCGGAGGCCTGCTGCACGGCGACTGGTTCTCGCTGGTCGGGCCCACCGCCATTCGCAGCCTCGAAAACATGCTGATCCATACCATGTTCATTGGCGCGGATGGCATCGATGCCAAATGGGGCCTCAGCTGTTTCAGCTCGGATGAGGCCGAACTCAATGGCACGATGGTGCGCCATGCCCGCCGCCACATCGCCGTCGTCGACCACACTAAGTTCGGCGTCATTGGCAACTGGCGAATCTGCGAAACCTCGACCGTGCAAATCCTCATCACCGACTCCGACGCGACCGACGAGATGATTGCCCCATTCCAAAAGCTGGGCGTTGAAGTGGTGCGGGTGTGATCCTCCCGATCCCCGGGGCCCGCAGGCGTGACGAGCGGTTTAAGCCGTAAACGAAAGCGTCGCCTATCCGAATTACCAGTAAAACGCATGACATGGGGTATGATTTGGGTGCGAACGGCCTGAATGCCGCGCTTCGCGCCGGGGGATTCTGCCTGTGAATCGTCGCACCTTTCTGAAAGTTTCGGGCGGCGCCGCCACCGTGGCCGCGCAGGGAAACCTTCTCGCCGCAGCGCCGCGAGCGCTTCCCGCAATTCCATCGCTCGCCGACCTGGCGAGCGTGCGCATGCCCCACGCGTATATGGAGCTGTTCAGTCTCCCGATCGCGATGAACGACTGGGGCTGTGCGCAGACGGTCAGGTCCGTTTCCGCCGTCAGCGCCATCGGCTTTCCGCCCTACGCCTGTTGCGGCATCCCTGACGTTCCCTGGAGCCCCGGCTTCCTCACCACCTGCGAGCTGTTCGTCGACGGCCGCTTCGCCGCCATCTCCGACGATCCCGCACAGGCGGTCACGTACCAGTGGCTCCCACATTGCGTGCTCCGCGAACAGACCGTGGACGAACTCCGCCTGCGCACGACGATGTTCCTGCCGCCGCAGCAGCGCGCCGTTCTGGAGAAGATTGAGATTCGCAATCTCTCCGCGCAGGGCCGGGCCGTCACACTGCGCTTCGACATGCGCGCCGCGGTCGCCAAGAAAACCACGGCGTGGTTCACCAACCTTCCCGGTGAGGGCGACAACCTCACTGCGTGGGACGCCTCGCACGGGCGCATCACCTCGACCGCGCAGCATTCCCAGGCCGCCGCGGCGCAGGGCATCCATCCCCCCGCCGATACGCTGGTCGCCGGCAATGTGCTCCAGTACCACCTGACGCTGGACCCCGGCGAACTCCGCGAGCTTCATTTCGTCTGCGCCCTCGCTCTGACGGCAGCCGAGGCGAACTCCATGCACGACCGGCTCCAGGCGAATTTTGCCGCCATGCAGGAGCAGAACGAACGGCGATTCGAGCGGCTCATCCACTCGGCCTGTACGCCCGGCAACAGCGACTTCTCCGGCAGCCTGCCGCGGCTCGAAACCAACAGCGAGGCGCTGTGGAACCTGTGGCAAAACGGCCTGAAGAACCTGCTGACCGCGCGCCGCCGTTCGCCCGACTCCGCCTACGGCCCTGCGCTGCTCACGCTCAGCGGGCACGTTCTCCCCACCCTCAGCTTTCCCTGGGATACCTCGCTCACCAGCCTCAGCCTGGCGCTCCTCGATCCCGAGCCAATGCGCAATCTCGTCGAAATCTGGTTCCAGCGCGACATGCACCAGCATCTCGCCACCGACTACATCAGCGGCGAGGCCATCGGCCCCTGGTATGCCGTCAACGACATGGCCATCATCCGCTGCTCGCGGGATTATCTCCGCATCACCGGCGACTTCCAGTGGCTCGACAAATCCGTCGGCGGCAAGCCGGTTCTCGACCACCTGATCTATCACGCGACGTACTGGAAGAAGCTGGTGGGCAAAAATGGACTGGCCGATTACGGTGGCATCTCCAATCTGCTCGAGGTCGTGAGCACCTATATCCATGAAGTCGCCGGCATGAACGCGGGCAATGTCTCCAGCATGAGGTTCGTCGCCGAGCTGCTCGACCGTCGTGGCCGCTCCAGCGAGGCCGCGCAGTTGCGCGCCGAAGCAACCGCGCTCGCCCAGCGCATTAACAGCGTCCTGTACGTGAAAGGCAAAGGCTGGTGGCGCGCCGGCCAGCCCGACGGCTCCTTCAACGAGGTTCGCCACTGCTACGATTTCCTCGCCGTCCTCGACAACATGAGCCAGGACCTCAGCGCCGAGCAGAAGCGCGAGATGACCCACTTCTTCTGGACCCGGCTCGCCTCGAAAAAATGGCTGCGCGCGCTTGCCAGCGGCGATCCCGACGCCACCTGGAACGTGCGCCCCGACCACAGTTGTCTCGGCGCGTACACCGCCTGGCCTCCCGAGTGCGCCAAAGGACTGTTCAAAACTGACGATCCCGCGCGCATCGCGCTCTGGCTGGCGGAAGTCGCCAAAGCCGGCAATCAGGGCCCCATCGGTCAGGCTCACTTTGTGGAAGACGTTGTGCCGCCGCTGCAGGGCGGCGCTTACAAAGCCTCCAATGACGCGCCCTACATCGAGGACTGGTCGGCCATCTCGGGCGGCGCCTTCATTGACATGGTCATCGAGTCGATCTTCGGTATCACGCCGTCCCTCTACAACGGAATCCGCGCCGCTCCCAGGCTGGGCGCCTTCGATCCCCACGCGCGGCTGGAGGTCTTCCCCTATCAGGGCGCCCAATACAGCGTGTCGCAGGCCGGGGTCACGCGTTCGAGCTGATTCTTCCCGCCCGCTCTTCGATTTCCGAAACGAACCGCAGCGTGTCGCGCACATGCTCCGCCCAGTATTCCCAGCAGTGTCCGCCGCTGTGCTCTTCGTAGATGTGCGGAATGCCCTCGTCCTCAAGGACTTGGTGCAGGGCCCGATTGCCCTCCAGCAGCGAATCTTGGCGCCCGCAATCGAAGCGAAGCGGCGGCAGGATCGCCCGGTGTCTGCGCGCCCAGTGCAGGATGTCAGCGTTCGCCTCGCCCGCGGCGAGATACTCCACCATCGGTTCCTGCACGAAGGCCTCGAGCTCCTGAATCCGCGTCACGGCCGAATGCGCTGAGATGCCCTTCACCTTCGCCGCGTGTTTCATGCCCAGCCGCAGCGCCCCATAGCCGCCCATCGACAGCCCGGCCAGATAACAGCGATCCGTTCTCACCTGCGGCAGCATCTCTCCCACGAACTGCGGCACGTCTTCCACAATCCAGGCCTCGGCATCGAAGTCCCGATGCGCCACGTAGCCGCTGCCGTGGTCCCACAGCCCGTCCGACGGCATCGCGATCGTCAGCGGCAGAATCTCTCCGGAACGGATCATCGCAGCGGCCGATTCGGGTGCCTGCCCAAAAGCCCACCAGTTCCAGTGGCTGCCGTACACGCCGTGCAGCAGGATCAGCAGCGGCAGCTCGACGGCGCCTGCGTCCGGCACGTAGAGCGTCATATCCGCGCGCCGGGCCAGTGCCGGCGAATACAGCGTGGCGAATCGGACTCCCGCCGCGTTCACCGGTTCCGACAGATTCGCATTGCGGAAGCGGTTCACGGCTTCTCCGCGTCCCGATCGACCGGCATTGGCATCCGCACTGCGCGCGGAAAGTAGATATCCGTCTCTGTCGCCAGCTTCGGCACCGCAAACGTATTGCAGACGTACGTGAACACCAGATCCCCGTGCTCAAACTCGGGATGCTCCTTGGCCGCGTAGCAGAAATTGTCCTTGTCGTAGCGCGGAGTTCCCGGGGTCATCTCCGGCACGGTGTAGATCATCTGTCCCGCGCTCCACGGCCCCGTCGGCGAGGGAGCCGTCCGCAGCAGGATATGGCTGGAAAACGCCTGCGGATCGAACATGACGGCGATCCACTCCTTCAGCCGCAGATGGTAGCGAATCGACAGCTCCGAAATTCCCGGCGACATCACCGCCTTCGCACTGGCGGGATCGAATCCCTTCCTCCATTTTCCGTCGCGCGCCAGATATTCCAGGTTTGCCTGCGGATCGCCGAGTCCGCTCAGCGGAATTCTCGACGCGATCAGAGGCCGCGGATCGTTCTCATCCAGCGCAAAAATCTCCGCATATTTTCCCACCACCACCGCAGTGGCTGAAGGATAAGCATGTGCGCCGTCGGCGACCAGGGGGAAATAGCGGATCTTCCATGCCAGCGGATTTGGCCCCGGAGAATCGATTCGCGCCAGATCCGTGCCGCACGTATCAAATCCCAGCGCTGAAGCCTGCCCCGACAGCCGCACGCACAGCAGCGTGACCCACAAATTGTTCTCCGACCGGAATCCGTCCAGCGCCCAGTACCAGGTATGCGGATGCTGGGCGGCGAAAAAACTCACCGGGTGTCCCTGCTCATCCCTGCGGATGAAATACCGGATTCGCCATTTGCCTTCCCGGCACGTCGAGATTCCGATGGTGTTGTGCACCATCACCGGGATGTTGCCGTCGACGACGCGGCGCTTGCCATAGAGCGTATCGCCGAAGATCCACACGTCCAGGCCGCCGGGCAACGGAATGGAATAGGCCGCATCGGCACCCAGCCAACCATTTCGGACACCCGTCTGCAGGGGAAATCGCGGCGTACACTGAGAATCGGCTCCCGCGGCCCACGCGCTGCCGCAGCCGCACAGCAAAAGAAGAATTGCCGGCGCCCACCGGCGCAGACCCGTAACTGACCTCATGAATTGCTCCAGCTTCAGCCTCTGATGCTATCGCAATCGCCCGCTCTGTCGCGATGCGCTCCGGAAACACGTCGTTCCGTCAGCTTTCTCCGGTTGCGTCACGATCTCGCGGTTCTGCCTTTGCTTCCTCGGACACGCGGAGAACTGCGTAATCCGCCGGGGTCGGTCGGCTTTCACGCCTTGGTGCGGGCGGTGGTAGGTTGACAAGCGCGGGACTACAGTCCGCGGATAGTCCGGCCAGCTGTCCTGCTTTGAGAAGAAGCATGAAGTCGAGGGCGTGGATGAGCCAGGGCTACATGTCCTTGCGGGGGAGGACGGTGTGAGGAAGGCGCACTCGAGGAGGAATTCCGGAGCGCTGGAAGCCCTGGGGGAGCTGCGGGCGGAGGTTCCGCTGGATGAAGCGCGGAGCGCCGAAGATCGTTATCGAATATGAGGGCTGCGAGCGGGGCGGACGCGGACGGCGCGCGCGTGCTGCGGAGGCAGGTGGACGGTTCGGCCACGGAGCGTCACCCTGAGATGCCCGACTGCCGTGCGGGTTCTGACCTGGAGCCGCGCGCCCGGGCGGATGCCGCTGGTGCGCAGCAGGCGGAGGATGTGGGAGTCGCGGTCCTCGACGCTCTCCACCAGGAACGGGCCATTGCCGGCGGTATCCGAGAGGGGAACGGCGTCGAGGTTTGCCATTCTGCCGTCGAGCTCGGGGATGCAGTGCCCGTGCGGGTCGATTTTCGGGTGGCCGAGCCTGGCCGCGATGCGCTCTTCGAAGCGCTCGGAGATGAAGTGCTCCAGCCGCTCGGCCTCGTCGTGGACTTCCTCGAGGGGATAGTGGAGAACCTCGAAGAGGAAAGTTTCGAGGAGGCGATGATGGCGGACGACCTCCAGCGCACGGCGTTTGCCGGCCACGGAGAGACGTGCGCCGCGATGGATCTCGTAAAGGACGGGAGGCTCAGGCTGTGCGGCGAGCTTCTGCAGCATGTTGGTGACCGAGGCGGGGGCGACGTGCAGATGAAGGGCCAATTCCTTGCCAGTGACGAGCCGCTCCTGCTGTCCGCCGAGGGCCAGGATGGCCTTCAGATAATTGTCGACGGACTCGGTATTGGGCTGAAGTCTGGCGCGGGTGGGCATACGAGGATCCCTGAAGTATTGAAACATCCCCACTGGACAATTTGACATTCAGTGGGGGATTTAGGTATGCCTAATACAGGTTAGGTGTGGCTAACAACCCTGCTCCGCCCCTTCCTGTGGTATCCGGCCCAGCCTTCCGCGGCCGTTAATTCGCCATTTTGTGGAGATGTTTCGATGAAAGCCGGTCGTATACTGCCGATCCTTGTTCTGGGGTGCCTCTTAACCACGGTTAACTCGCTGAGGGCGCAGAGCGGGACCAGCAGCGCGCTGACGGGCATGGTCGCGGATGAGTCGGGCGCGGTGATTGCGAACGCCCGGGTGAGGGCCACGGACGTGAATACCGGAGCGGAGCGGCAGGGCACGACGAACAGTCAGGGGCGATATCTCTTTGCGCAGATCGATCCGGGGAAATGGCGCGTGGGGGTTGCGGCCGCGGGCTTTGCGGTGGCCCAGTCGCAGCCGACCACGGTGGCTGTGGGGCAGACGGCGGCGATCGATTTCACGCTGTATCCGGCGCGCTCGACGCAGGTGGTCCGGGTGACGGCGCAGTCGCCGCTGATGGCGCTTGAGAATCCGAATACGACGACGATGATTGCGGCGAAGACGATTCGGAACCTGCCGAATCCCGGGCAGGACCTGACGTTCCTGGCGCAGTTTGCGCAGGGAGCGCTGATGAACACGGCGGGATCGTCGAACGACGCCAAGGCTGCGGGCGGCTATGGCAACGTGGAATTCAACGGTCTGCCCGCCACGTCCAATGGCTACATCCTCGACGGCTACGATACCAACGATCCGTTTCTCGGCCTGAATATCGGGCTCTCCACCAATCTCGTGATCGGGCTGGATGCGGTCGAGCAGGCGACGGTGAACACGAATTCCTACGCCGTGGATCAGGGGCGCTACGGGGCCGCGCAGGTGGAGTACTTCACCAGATCCGGGACGAATCATTTTCACGGCGACGCGTACGAGATCTGGAACGGCTCGGTGCTGAATGGCGAGGATTACTTTCTGCACGCCAACGACTCGCCGGGGAACATCGCCGTCAAGCCTTATTCCAATGTGAACGAATTCGGCGTGAGCCTGGGCGGACCGATGCGCCGGAATCGGCTGTTCTTCTTCGCGCACTACGAAGGCATTCGCATCGCGCTGCCGCTGGTGGCGCGGGTAACAACGCCCTCTGCCGCCTATGAGAATTACGCGCTGAGCCAACTGCCGCTGGGAGGCACGGATCCGCTGACCGGGACCGCCCTGCCCGCCGAGCCAGGCGAGGTTCCGTTCTACCACAATATGTTCTCGCTCTACGGCAACATCGCGGGCACGCCGGTGCCGGTGCTGTCGTGTCCGCTGGCCGCTAATGGAGCCATGCTACCAGGCACGCAGGCCCCGTCGAACCTGATGAATGGCAGCGGCTGCGCGAACGTGCACACCGAGTCGATGAAAAACAGCGACAGCGAAAACCTGATCGTCGTGAAGATCGACCACACCATCGACGCGAACAACAGCGTCTGGTACCGGTTCCAGCAGGACACCGGCCTGCAGGCGGCGTATACGGATCCGATCAATCCGATCTTCAACTCGTATTCGCCGCAGCCACAGCGGACGCTCGTGGCCGGCTACACTCATCTGTTCACGCCGAACCTCGTGAACCAGTTCAACCCCGGCGCCAGCTGGTACTCCAGCATCTTCGAGCCCAACAACTATTCGCAGGTGATCGCGCAGTTTCCCATTGTGCTGGCGGCGGGCAGCTCCAGCGCGCCGTTCACGACGATTGGCGGCGACGATCAGACCTTTCCGCAGGGACGCAAGGTGACGCAGTGGCAGATCAACGACAACCTGGTGTGGACGCGCGGCGCGGATGCCTGGAAGTTCGGGATCAACACGCGGCGGCTCGACATCAGCGATTACGACCTGGGCGAGGGTACGGTCCCGCTGGTGACCTACACCGACCTCGCGCAGTTCACGCACGGAGCCGCATGGACCGCGACGACATCGTTTCCCGCCTCGCTGAACGAGCGCATCGCGCTCGGCAATCTCGGCGTGTATGCCATGGATACCTGGAGGCCGAGCGCCGGCGCCACCGTCACCGCCGGGGTGCGCGCCACCTGGAACACGAATGTGGTGAATCAGCAGGGGCTCTTTGCCCGTCCGGCGGGATCGTTCCTCGATATGAGCCACGAACCGGATCAGCCGCTCGATCAGGCTGTCCAGGCCCCGGTGCGCAACCTCTTTCCGGCCACGCCGCTGATCGTGTGGCAGCCGCGTGCCTCGGTCGCGGTGAAGGTGACAAGGAGGATGGACGTTCACGCGGGCGGCGGCGTCTTCAGCGACATCATTCCGGCCGAAGTGGCCGACCTGGGCTCAATGAACCCGCCGTACGCGCCCGTGTTTGTAGGCGGAATGAATGGCGAGGTGGGCGGTATGGGCATCGCTCCGGGGGCTCCGAACAGCGCCGTGGATGCTGCTTCAACCGCGGATCGCGAATTTCAGACTGCCTTTCGCTCCGGAGTGTCGCCCTGCGCGGGTGCGTCCGATACTCCCGTCTGTCCGCTGGCCGTCAACCTGAACACCTTTCCGAGCGGCACGCTGAAGACGCCCTACTTCCTGCAATGGAGTCTGGGCGCAGAGCGGCAGGTTAGTCTCCGGGGCGCGCTGCGCGTGGATTACGTGGGCACGCGCGCCGTTCATGAGCCGTACCAGGTGCAGCTCAACGGGTACCAGACGGTCTGCGCGGGATGCTTTGCGCCGTACCAGTACGGACAGGCGCCTGATCCGCGCTTCGGAAGCGTCAACGAGTTCCGCACCGGGGCGGGCAGCCATTACAACGGGCTCCAGAGCAGCCTGACAGAAACGATTCACGATCTGACCCTGGACGCGAATTACACATGGAGCCACTGCCTCGACGAGGTGTCGAATGGCGGCCTGCTGTCGTTCTCGACGCTGGGGATTCTGTCGCCGCTGCCGGGCAGCCTGCGCCGCGAGTATGGCAACTGCGACTACGACGTGCGGCAGAATGTCTCCGCGTTTGGTGTATGGCAGATTCCGTTCCGCTCGCGACACTCGCTGCTGCGCCGCATGCTGAGCGGCTGGCAGTATTCCGAAACGCTGTTCTTCCACACGGGGCTGCCCTTCAGCGCGCTCAGCGCGCCTTACACGGCCAACGGGCAGGGCATTTTCCAGGCGGGCGGACCGGAGTTTGCCGGCCGCGTGCCCGGCGTTGCGGTGTATCGCAGGACTCCGATCGACGGAGTGACGCTGCCGGGAACGCTGCAATGGCTCAACCCGGATGCCTTCGTCTCTGCTGTCGATCCTTCGACGGGCGCGTGTGCCGGCGGCGATTCGGCGGCCGATTGCCAGTTCGGCAGCTCGCGCCGCAACCAGTTTCGTGGTCCGCGTTTCACGTATTCCGACGTCTACCTGACGAAGCTGGTTCTGCTGAAGGAGGGCGTGACCTTCCGCTTCGACACGCAGTTCTTCAACGCCTTCAATCACCCGAATTTCGCGTTGCCGACGGATGTGCAGGCGGGAATTCCCGGCGATTCGTCGACGCAGACAGGCTTCGGAGACCTCACGAGCACGATTTCTCCGCCGACGGGGCTGCTCGGCGTGGGGCTGGGCGGCGACAGCTCGCCGCGGATGATCGCGTTTCAGGGACGGATCGAATTCTGATACTGGAGCCAGCCGGAGGAGAGATGCATACTGCAGTCGAGTCCGGGCGTTCGCCTCTGTGCCAGCCGGCAATGATCGTGCTGCCTGCCCTGGAGAGTTCCGCGGGACATAAGTGTTGTCCGCCCGGGGTTATATTTACTTACCGGTAACAGAATGCCGCGACAGCAGGGAAGCAGGCCGGTTGCCGAACCATGGCTTGCTCGTTGAGCGAACGTCGTTTCGCCTGGGCGAACAACCGAGTCGAGACCGGCGACGGGGCGGAATTCACCGGCCGCCTACAATGGTTGCAACCCGATGCGACGCACCCTCCCCCTTCCGCTGCTGTTCGCTCTCCTCGTCAGCGCGGCCTCCGCGCAGCAGTTCCCCACCCCCACCATTACCGTTCAGTCGAACCTGGTCGAGGTGCCAGCCCTCGTCACAACGAGAAAAGGCGAGGTCATTTTCGCGCTGAAGGCTTCCGATTTCCGCCTCACCGACGACGGCATTTCCCAGCACATCTCCCTGGTTCCCGACACGGACTGGCAGCCCCTCGCCATGGCTATCGTCGTCCAAACTGGCGGCGACGGCGCTGCCCATCTGGGCGATTACCAGGGCCTCGACGCGATTCTCGACTCCGTTGTCGGCGCGGAGGAACATCGCGTTGCGCTCATCACGTTCGACAGCGCGCCGCACCTGGTCGTTCCCTTCACCAGCAGCACCGATTACATCTCCGCCGCGCTCGACAACCTCCAGCCCGGCGACCAGGCCGCTTCCATCCTCGATGCGGTCGCCTTTGCCGTGCGCCTGCTCGACAACCAGCCGCCCCGTTATCGCCGCGAAGTACTGCTCATCAGCGAGGCCATCGATCAGGGCAGCTTCACGACGCCCACTGAAGCGCTGCGCCTGCTCAGCGACACCAACACCACCATGTACACGTTCGCCTTTTCCAGCGCCCGCTCCGCCGTCGGACATGAGGCAGCGAAGTTCAATGACGCCGAGGCCGGTCCCGCGCACGGCTGCTTCAGCCGCAACTACGAGGGCGACCCCACGGACGCCGCTGAGTACAGGGGCCATTACCTGCGTCAGGTGCTGGACTGCATCAGCCAGCTCGCTCCGCCGCTGCGCCTCGCCACGATGGCGTTTCTGGCGGCCCACGATGCGATCCGCCACGATACGGCCAAGACCATCGCCCATCTCGCCGGCGGCGAGTTTTTCCATTTCGGCAACGCCGGATCGCTGCAGAAGGATCTGATTCAGGTCTCGCACGACGTGCCGAACTTTTACGTCTTCAGCTTTCGTCCCACCGATCCCACGCCCGGCCTGCACGCGCTCCACCTGACCCTCATCGATCGCCCGCAGTTGCGTCTCACTGCCCGCACCGAGTACTGGATTGACAGCAATGGGCCGTAGGCATGCCCTCGGCGCCGCGAGGGAATAAGTGCTACGCTGCTTCGGAGGCATAGACAGAAGGGCCAGGCGACTTCCCATGCGCTATCCCGTCCACGCGACGATCCGCCGGATCTCTCTCTGTGCAGCTCTCGTGTTGGGCCTCGTCATCCTGCCGGTCTCTTCCGCCGTTGCAGCGCCGCACCCTGGTGCCATCAGCGCAGGCGCATCCTCGCATTTGATCCCTGTTGCTGCGCGCCGGCCAGCGCCGAATTTCACGATCGCCGACCTTCAGGGCAAATCCATTTCGCTCGCTGAGTACCGCGGCGAGGTCGTCCTGCTCGACTTCTGGGCGGTGGATTGCGGCGGATGCAAGCTGGAAATCCCCTGGTACGTGCAGTTCTGCCGGGAGTACCATGCTCGCGGACTCGATCTCATCGGCCTCGATATGTACGGAGAATCCCCTGCCATGATTCGCGGCTTCATGCAGAAGGCGCACATGGAATACCCGGTCGCTGTCGGCACCGATGCCATCGGCAAAGAATTCGGCGTGACGGCTCTGCCCATGACGCTGCTGATCGACCGGCAGGGCCGAATCGCCGCTTCGCACACCGGCATCGTCAACCGCGCCGAGTTCGAGAGCGATGTTCGCGCGCTTCTCAGCGGCGATTGAGTACGGCCATCACCAGCCGGCGGAGGCTGCTTTGCACAGGTCCGGCGAGTCGTTGCGGACGTTGCCGACCGCAGCGCTGACCCTCCAGCAGGTCATGAGGTCAGCATCGCAGGGGCGCAGCAGGTCAACGGGCAGGCGCGCGGGATCGCCAGGCGCCATCCAGCGTTCGTAATCCTTCGGTGCGAGGATGGCCGACATACGGTTGTGGAGTTTTGCCGTGAGCTCGTTTGGCTCCGTGGTGATGATGGTGTAGGTTTCGAGCGGCTGGCCGGTAGTTTTGTCCTTCCAGGCATCCCAAAAGCCCGGGAAGGCAAAGGGCGAGCCGTCCTTCAGAGCGATGGCCCGGGGCTGCTTCGCTTTGGCGTCGAGGGCCTGCGATTCGTAGAAGCCGTCGGTGCGGACGAGGCAGCGGCGACGCCTGAGCGCCTCGCGAAAGGCCGCAGCGGTGGCCAGTGTCTCCGCCTTTGCATTGATGGTGCTGTGTCCGATCTTTGCATCCTTCGCCCAGAAGGGAATGAGGCCCCAGCGCATGAGGGCGAGCTCGCGCTGCTGAGTTTCGGCGTCGAGGCGCACGACGGGCTGGAGGGCTTGCGGGGCGATATTGCAGGAGGGCAGGATCTCGAAGGTGGGCGGGACGCCGATGCGGAAGGCGTCGGCGATGCGCTGCTTGTCGGATCGGCGATAGTAGCGGCCGCACATGGCGGGTCAACCCGGGGTAGCACCTCTTTCCGCAAGGACGGGGGGTGTACCTTCCACATCTGCCAGAACCGGAAGATATGGCGAACGTGCTGCAATTCAGATGACGGGCTGGGGCGCGGGGATGGGACCCGGATAGGGCTGAGGATCAGGCTCAGGCGGAGGACCGGGCGCGGGTATCGGCTCCGGCTCGGGGGTGGGTTCGGGGCCGGGATCGATGCCGGGCAGCCGGCCAGGAGTGTCGAGTACGGGAAGCATGGGCACTGCTGGTTGGGAGCGCGGGCGGCGAGGAGCAGTTGCCTACCGGAGCTGCCAGAGTTCAGAGACGAGCAGGCCGCCGAGCCGGGAGCGCGAGGAGCAGCGGACGAATCCGGCGCGTGCCAGAGATTCGCGCCAGGGAGGGATTCGGCGGACGCGGAGGTCCGTGAGGACGCGGAAAGCCGCGTAAAGGCCGGCGATCGTGAGACGGCAGAGGGCGGCACGCAGAGGGTCGGCTTCGGGGATTTCGAACTCGGAGACGACCCAGAGAGTGCCGGGCGCGAGATGCGTGCGCAGGCGGAGGGCGAGAGCGTCAGTTTCTGCGGGCGTGAGGCAATCGAGAAAGAAATGAGTCGCGACGAGGTCGTAAGCGCGATTGGATCCGTCCGTGGGCGGCGTAAAGGCGCGAATGTCGGCGCAGGTGGTGGTGAGGCGATGTGCAGCGCTGAGGCGAACGGCGCGCGCGCAAAGACGGCGCAGCATGGCCGGGCTGGCGTCGACGGCGTGGGCCTGGAGCCTGGGAGTTGCAGCGAGCAGACGGGCGAGGAAGCGGCCATCGCCATCGCCCAAAACGAGAGCGCGGCGGGAGGCTGCGATTTCGGGGATGAAGGAGAAGCGGCAGCGCTCCAGCCAAGGGCCGAAGGAGAGATATTCGATGGGGCGATAGATCGCAGCGACGCGGTCGAAACGTGGAGGGTCGCTCAGGCCCACCCTGTCCGCTTCGCAAACAAGGGTGGGGCACCCGGGACGTGATTCCGGTTCGGGTTCGTGCTTTCCCACATCTGCCAAAGTCGGGCAGATGTGGGGCACCCGGCGAGCCTGGAGCTGCTTCATCTGTGCCAGGGAAGCAGGAGGAGCAGGGGCGTGAGCAGCGCGGCGTCGGCGAGAATGCGGAGGGCGAGCGGGGAAAGCTCCCCATGGGGCGAGGGGCGGCGGCGCGCACGGGTGAAGTCGCGGTCGAGGGCGAAGAGGAGCAGAGCTGAGGCGAGCATGGCGCCGAGCACGAGGAAGACATAAGGGTGACGGAGCGCGGCGGTCATGAGCGTGCCGGCCAGAGCCGCGACGAGGAGGGCCATGGTGGAGATGTGCGACCAGCGGCGGGGCGTGCGGGCGCTCTCCCAGACGTGAATCGCGGCGCAGTTGGTCCAGCAGAGGGCGGCGAAGAGAGCGACGAGCCAGACCAGATCGACGCGGGCCGCGGTGGACGCGGACCACGCGGGGACCGCTGTGGCACAGGCAAAGATGACGGCGACGGCGAGCTCCCGGGGAAAACGAAAACGGCCAGGGGTACGTGGCCAGCCCAGGTGGACTGCGCCGAAATAAAGCAGGGCGACGGCGAAGAGCGATGCGTCTTCGCTGCGGGCTGCAGCGGGCATGAGGGCGATGAGCCATCCAAGGTTGGCGAGGGTGAGGGCGCCGGCGATGAGCAAGCCGCGGCGATGGCGGGCGTGGAAGACGTGGCGCTCGCGCAGGTCGGCGCGCAGCGAGCCGGCGCGGCCGTCAAGGAGGCGGTCAGCGATGTAAAGGAGCCACGTGCCGAGGCCGAGAACGGCGAGCGCGCTCCAGGATTCGAGAGCATGGACCGCGCGAGCGAGGGTCCACGCCCACAGCACAGCGAGCGTGGGCGCGTCGAAGCTGAGGAGATGCCAGTAGACGGGAACGGCGCGCAGGCTGAGCCGGCGCCGTTCTGCAACCACGGGTGGTGATGGTGCTGGGGCAACCAGGGCCACAACACCATTTTAGAAGTGACAAGGTTCAAAAGTGAAAGCGATAGCGAAGCTGCCCGTAAATCTGGCGAGGATCATTTTCGTGGAAACCTCCGAAAGTAAGACTGTTGTCGAGCAGGACGCGCGTGTTGGCGATGTTGGTGGCATCGGCGCTCACGGACCAGTTCTCGCCGATGGATTTCCCGGCGGACAGGTCGCAGGTGGTGTGGCCGGGAAGATATTCGCCGGTATACGGCGAGGGGTAGCTGGTGTAGCCGTTGTCAAAGCCGGAACCGTAGTAGATGTTGAAGGACGCAAAGGCGCGGCGGGGCAAATGGCCGTCGAAGCCGATGTTGAGGGTGTTGCGCTGATCGTGATCGAGTGGAGTGTAGCCGGGCACGACCGTGCTGGGGCAATAGCCGGGGTTGGAGGGGTCGTAGCAGATGAGGCCGCCGGTGGTGGGGCCGATCTGCTCGGCGAGCTGGTTGGAGTAGGCCAGATGCGCCTGCCCGTAGCGCCATAACTCAGGCGAGCGGATGGTGAGCTCCCAGCCATTGATTTTCGCGCCCTGAACGGTAATGGGGATGAAAACATCGGATTCGCCGATGTTGTTGTGGTCGAGAAAATTCGTGGCGAGGGTTTCAAAGGTGTCGGCGTCGAGGAGCCAGCCGCGCCAGGGAATCTGCAGGCCGAACTGGTGCTCCTCGTCGCGCTCGCCCTTGAGAGGGACGAAGCTGGTGTTGGTGGATTGCGCGTACTGGAGCAGCGGACCGGAGATGCTGGTGAGCGGCGGCGGCTGATAGAAGTGGCCGTAGAAGCCGCGCAGGACCCAGCCGAGTTTGGGGATGAGGATGGCCATGCCGATGCGGGGGTAGACGGCGTTTTCAGTGACGGTCCCGGTGAAGTGAGACTGACGCTCGCCGCCGATGAGGGTGAGCCAGCGTGTGGGACGGTAGTGATCCTCGACGAAGGCTTCCTCGACGCCGGCATTGACGATGGGATTCTGAGAGAAATTCGTCGAGCTGCCGTCGTTGAAGACGACGGCGAAGAGATCATTCTCATGCTGGTCGTAGCCGTAGAGACCGACCTTGAAGGAATTCCGAGCGACGCTGGAGGAAAAGTAAGCCTGCGCGCCGGTGTACTGGCCGGTCTGGCGGGCGGTGGTCGCTGTGGGGAAATCGTCCGGGGAAGGCTGATAAAGAACTTCGTTGTAGTGGTAGAAGGGGGAAATCTCAAAGAGGGTCGACGCGCTGAGGGTGTGGATCCACGAAAGGGTGGAGAAGCCATCGGTTTCGTGATCGCCATCGCGGAGGTAGTAGGTGTCGTAAAGCTGGTTTTCCCAGTCGTTGGGGTAGGGGTCGTAGGGGATCTGGTAGTAGTCGGCGCGGAGCTGCGAGTCCAGGCGAAGCTGATCGTGGGGATCGCGGTTCCAGATGAGCGAAGTGAAGCCGCCGTATCCGTTTTCAGCGTCGTGGACGGACTTTTCGACGGGTGCCATGAGGCCGATGTTGGAGCGGTTGCCGTTGCCGGCGATGAACCAGGCAAAACGCTCGGAGTGGTTGCCCAGACTGAGCTGGTCATCGGTCTGGTCGGCGCTGCCAAGCGTGGTGACCAGCGAGCCTTCGCGGTACATCTCGAAGCCGGTCCGGGGGATGACATTGAACATGCCGTAGGTGCGGTCGCCGAGGTCGGCCGAGTAGCTGCCGCGATCGATTTCGATGGTGTCGATGTCGCGGGGATCGATCTGGGGGCCGACGTTGGCGGCGATGTTGGTGTTGGGGATGGGGACGCCGTCGATCATCCAGTTGAGCTCGTGGCCGCCGCGCATGTGGAGCATGTCGTGGGTCATGTAGGCGCCGGGCGTGTAGTCGGTGATCATGCCCATGGAGTTGGTGAGGTCGGCGCCGGGGGTTTGATCGATCTGAGTGCGGGTGACGACGGTGGTGGGCGTCACAGAGTTGGGATTGGCGGTGTTCTGCTCAGCATGGACGACGGCCGTCTCGTGGGCGGCGGCGATGGCCAGCGGGAAGTGGAGGACGGGCGAGCCGCTGGAGGTGACCAGGAGGGTCTGGCGAGTGGTGGCGAATCCGCGGCTGGAAACCGCGATGGTATAGACGCCGGGCGGGACCGCGGGGATGGAGAAGTAGCCGTTGGCGTCGCTGGCAGCGGAGAACGCGAGTGCGGAATGGGCGGCGTCCAGCGCGATGTGCGCGCCCTGGATGGGGCGATGCTGGGGATCGTGGACGATGCCCTGCACCTGGCCGGGAAGCGAGGCGTGGGCCAGCGGTCCCGCGAGCAGGCCGAGGAGCGTCAGCACGGGCAGAAGCTTTCGCAGCATGAAGAAACTCTCCTTGTCTCGGTTCAGCGGCTGTTACAAACTATTCAGGCAGGGATCACCGCTTCAATATATAGTTGCGGAGAGGTCATTGAGCGTGAGGCGTGCTGCGTCAGATTGTCGCAGGGCCATTCCTCCTGCGCGATATCCCCGGGTCAGACAATCGATATCGCGCGTGTCGGCACGTCCGGCAATGAGAAACAGAGGCGCTTGCGGCTGAAGGAATGGCGCGCGAGCCAACAAGACAGGCAGTGCGTCAAATTGTCGCAGGTGGCTGGCCAGGCGGTGCTTAGAATATCCATACGGAATTGCTGCGAAGGGTCAGCCCCGTTTGCCGTAGTTTCCATCGCCGCAAGATGAGAGTCTCGGTCACAAACCGCCCGCCGGTGTCGCAGCTGGACGTGCGAACGACAGCCGAGTTGGCGCCTGTGCTGGTATTGCCCTGGCTGGTCCGTCTCCGTTATGGAGTTATCGCGGGGGAAAGTCTGCTAATCCTCGGGGCTGCGTGGGCGGGGCACGTTCGGCTCCCGGTTGCCTGGCTCTCTGTTCCGTTGGCGGTGGTCCTGCTCTCGAATGCATGTCTTCACCGCTTGTCGAAGAGCGTAGGGGCGAGGCTTGCACTCGGCATCAACCTGGCCATCGACGTTCTGGCTCTCACCGCAGTGCTGGCACTGGCCGGAGGACCGGCAAACCCGCTGAGCCTGCTGTATCTCGTGCAGATTACACTTTCTGCGGTGGTCCTGAGCAGGGGGTGGACCTGGTCGCTGGGTGTTCTTTCGATCGCCGGGTATGGATTCCTGTTCATGTTGCATGTACGAATTCCCATGCTCGAGGGCCGCCATCCAGCTGCGCCCTACTCGGTTCACCTGGCAGGCATGTGGATCGCATTTGTGGCGGCGGCAACGTTAATCACCATATTTGTGAGCAAGGTGTCGCAAATCCTTCGCAGCCATGAACAGGAGGTCCTGCGTCTGCAGGACCTGGTGGGGCGGCAGGAGACGGTTGCGTCCATCGCTACCCTCGCGGCGGCGGCTGCACACGGGATGGGCACTCCCCTTGCCACCATTGCAGTCGTCGCCAGGGAATTGGAGAAACACGCCGCCGAAGTTCACCTTGACCAGCATGTGGCCGCGGAAGCGAGGCTGATCCGTTCCGAAGTCGATCGATGCGGGCGTATCCTCCGCCAAATGGGTTCTCAGGGCGCGGAATGCGCCGGGGAGACGCCGACGCACGTGGATCTTCAGGAACTTATTGACGAATTGCGCGACAGTTTTTCCGAGTCCGAGAGACGGCTTATCCAGACTGAAGTGGACAGCGGCGTTACTGTGACACTGCCGGTGGAAACGACGCGGCAAGTGCTCGCGGCGCTGCTTCGGAACGCGATCGATGCCAGTACTGAGAATCAAGTGGTACGGCTGAACGGCAGCGTCCATCAGGGAGTGCTTCGATTTGCCGTGACGGACTCAGGCACTGGAATGCCTCCCGAATTACTGGGTCGAATCGCGGAACCCTTCTTCACGACCAAAGGAGCGGAACGAGGGATGGGTTTGGGTACCTTTCTGGTGCGAACGTTTGCTGAGAATCTGGGAGGGTCGCTGGTTTTCGATTCCGCCGCAGGTCAGGGAACGACAGCGGTTCTGGAGTTGCCATTTGCCGGGCGATGAAGAGCTTGCAGCACTGATTGTCGACGACGACGAGATTTTTCGAACCAGATTAGGGCGCGCGCTTGAGGCGCGGGGATGGAAGATTTTCTTCGCAGCGAATGGCGGCGAGGCCGTCTCGCTGGCTCGTGAAGGGAAGCCGCATCTGGCCGTGGTGGATTTGCGACTGGGCGATGAAAGCGGTCTCGACGTGATCCGAAGCCTGCGTCCGCTCGATCATTCGATGTTCATCATCGTACTTACGGGCTGGGGCAGTATTGCAACTGCTCTGGAAGCGGTACGCGGCGGAGCCAATCACTACATGAGTAAACCGGTGGATGCGGATCAGCTTGTCGCAGCGTACCGGTCGCTGCTCTCTCGCGCTCCTGCGGCAGCAGAACCTGCAGAAGTTCCGAGCCTCGCCCGGGTCGAGTGGGAACACATTCAGCGTGTGCTGACGGATTGCGGGGGAAACATATCCCTGGCGGCTAAACAATTGAGGCTTCACCGGCGGTCATTGCAACGCAAGCTCGGGAAATACCCACCTCGTAGCTGAGCGGCAAAGAGTGCTTCCGGCGCGGGCCGCCAGGCCTGTTCGAGCCGCCGGAATCAGAAAGCCGCCCGTTAGGATGGAGGCAGTTTATTGCGGGCCGGCGGTGAGGCCGGTCTGCATGATGGCCCAGACGTTCTTCTTGTCCGTGGTCAGCGAGAAGCGGTGGTACGACAGGTCCGCGGTCTTCGCGTCGGGCTTCCAGACGATGAGATACGGATGTTGCAGAAGCGCGAGGAGTTTGTTGTAGGCTTCGTCGGCCTTATCGCGCTTGCCCTCGACCATGTAGCCGCCGGTGGCGTTGCAGATCTGCTCGAGGATGCGCTTGCCGTCGACATGCGGGCTCTCCGGTTGCTCACCGCCGCGGTGGCCGCCACCGGGATAACCTCCGCCACCGGGATAACCTCCGCCGCCGGGATAGCCACCGCCGGGATAGCCCATTCCGCCGTGGTGACCCATGCCCTGATTGGGATTTCTCTGCGGCGCCTCTTCGCTCCTGAAGTAAATGGCGAAGACGGCGGCGTTGGCATTCTGCGCCGCGGCGATGGCATCGGAGATGGTTTCCTTGCTGTCGCGATCGACGCCGTCGGAGAAGAGAATCAGCACATGGCGGCCCGGTTCTTTCGAGATGACTTCGCGGGAGGCGAGATAGATGGCATCGTAAAGGGTTCCGCCGCCGTGCGAGTTTCCGGAGCCGCTGCCGCCGAACTGGGGCGAGCCGATCTGGTTAGCGCCGTCGTGGAGAGCGTTGGCCGTGGATGTGGGATTGGTGAGCAGGTCGACTTCGGTGTCGTACTGCACGACGAAGCCTCTGTCCGAAACGCCGGGGAGAGTGTGATCGATGAAGTGGACGGTGGCGAGGCGCTCGTCGCCGAGCTCGGCGGTGAGGCCGCTTCCGGCCTGAGCGACGATGCCGAAGGTGAGCCGCTGATTGGGATCGGGGCCGAACGACTGGATGGTCTGGCGCACATCGCTGTCGGTGAGGGTGAGATCGGCCGCGGGAAAGTTCTTCACCGGATTGCCGTGGTCGTCCACCACCGTGACGGGAAGGCTGATGGTGCCGACAGCGGAGGCGATGACAGGACCGGAGCTGGCGGTTTGCTGGGCTGGCACAGCAGCGGCCATCAGCAGCGGGAAGAGCGCGGCGGAAGCGAGGAGTGGAACGCGAACATTCATAGAGATTTGCATGGGTCGTCCTGAATCAGGGGTTAGACGCGGCGACGCCCGCCCGGGTTTCGTTTTGGCAAGGCGGGCGGAGTGGAAATTTCATGGTTTGCGGCGGCGGAAGAACCAGTAATCGAGGGAGAAGCGGCCGGCGCCAAAGATGAAGACGATGAGCGAGGCGATGAGGAAGGTATAGGCAGCATCGCTATACAAGTTGTCGGGCTTGCTGAGAATGGTGGCGAGGGCGGCGATGTCGGTGGTGAGGTAGGACACGAACATGTCGACCGCGAGCAGGAAGCCAGTGACGCGGGTGCCGAGACCGACGGCAAGGAGGATGCCGCCGACGAACTCCAGCAGCGAGATGAAGACGGCGGCCGGGCCGGGCAGGGGAATGTGAAGGCTCGCAAAAAATGCCGTAACGTGGGAGAGGTGGTTCAGCTTGCCCCAGCCGGTCTGGGCGAACTGCCATCCCCAGTACAGGCGGACCAGAAGCAGGAAGGGCGATTGCAGTGCCGCGGAGCCATGCTGGAAGGCGTTATACGCAGTTCTGATGCGGCAGAGGAGCGTGCTGCGAGAGGGCGATGCGGCGGCGGGAATGCTCGGTGTGCTCATGGGTGCGCTTCTTTGGCGCTGCGGCGGCGCGGGCGCTGTGTGAACCACCCCAGCATAGACCAGTTGGCGAAGGCGGCCTGAAGAAACTTGGGGCGCTGGTCTTCGGGCAGGGAACTGTCGGCGAAACCGGCGTCGATGGCCTGGCCGAGGGTTTGGCCGGCGAGGAGCGCGGAGAGCAGGCGGAATTCCTCCTCGGCAATGGGCTTGTACCAGACGGTGTTCTGGAGGCGATGGACGGCGAGCCTGACGCGCTTTGGCGGGAGCGCGGCAAAGTGGCGGACGTGCCTGCGTTTGCGCGCGGCGCTGGCGTTGTTCGACGAAGAGTCGGCGCTGCCGTTTGCATTGCGGACCTGGAGGAGGAGATCTTCCACCGGATACGACAGCGCGAGCAGGCGAAGGTAAGGCTGAAGCGACAGAGTTGAATTCTCGCCAACGGCGGCAAGGTCTTCGGCGCCAAGACGCGGCTTTTCTTCGGAGTCGAAGGCTTCGATGTGCGCCCATTCCAGGCGGACCATGTCGAGAGCGAGTGCTGCGTGGGGCTCGATGAGCTCCGGATGCTCGGCAAGCCAGGATTCGAGGCGCGAGCCGAGATTGCGCAGGGTGAAGGATTGCGAGGGACAGTCCGTGAGATAAGCGCGCATGAGGGCGTCGAATCTGGCGTGGCCGAGGATGGCCTGCAGGCCGGGGAAATCCTCTTCGAAGCAGCCGTAGAGACGGAACCAGTACTGGCGGTTGTAGATTTCGAGGCGCTCGAAGGAGGTGAGCCGGTCGTTGGGGCGGATGAAAGCCTCGGCTTCGGCGCGGTTGGAGGCGCCGTCGCGGCGGCGGCGCGGCATGGTCTCCGCGCGGGTGAGAGGATGCATGACGGCGGCGGCCATGCGGCGCTGAATGTCGAGGAGCTGGCTCATCGCGGCGCTCCGGCGACGGGTTCTCCCACCCTGTCCGCTGCGCGAATCAAGTTGGAGGACCCCGGTTCGCCCACCCTGTCCGCTGCGCGAACGGGACTGAGGTACCCGTTCAGGAACTTCGTCGCCTTGAGGGCTTCGGCGTGGACGTCCTCGAAGGTGGGGATGTTGTCGTCCCATTCGAGGAGCGTGGCGGTCGGGCCGCAGCGTTCTATGGCACGCGCATAGAGACGCCAGACGGCGGGCAGTACCGGGTGGTCGTGGGTGTCGAGGATGTATTTTTCAAACTTGCTGTGGCCGGCGATGTGGATTTGCGCAACGCGGTGCGCGGGGACGAAGTTGACGTAGGTGAAGGGATCGAAGCTGTGATTCTTTGAGGAGACGTAGATGTTGTTGACGTCGAGGAGAATGCCGCAGTCGGCGCGCTCAACCACTTCAGTGAGGAACTCCCATTCGGTCATTTCCGACACGTGAAACTCGGCGTAGCTGGAGACGTTCTCGACGACGACGGGGACTTCGACGAAGTCCTGGACCTGACGGATCTTCTGTGCGGTGATCTCGACCGCTTCCCAGGTGTAAGGCATGGGGAGCAGATCGTGGGTGTAGCGGCCGTCCACGGAGCCCCAGCAGAGATGGTCCGAGAGCCAGTGCGTTCCGGTGCGGCGGACGAGGAACCTGAGGCGCTTCAGGTGCTCGCGGTTGAGCGGCTCGGCGGAGCCGAAGTACATGGAGACGCCGTGCTGGATAACGCGGTACTGCTCGAGGATCTGGTCGAGGATTTCCAGCGGACGGCCGCCATCGACCATATAGTTTTCCGAGATGATTTCGAACCAGTCGACGACCGGCTTACGGCTGAGGATGTGCTGGTAGTGGGGAATGCGCAGACCGATGCCCACGCCGTAGTCGGTGAATCCGTTGAAGCGATTGGGGGGCAAAGGGCACCTCGCGGAAAAGAGGGCGCAGGGGCCGCGCGCCACGCGGCCCGCGCGCAGGAGTGATTTTTAGCCGGGCATTTTGGAGCCGTTGGTAGCGCAACCGCCCTTGCCCTTGCAGCTGTTCTTGCCCTTGCAGCCGTTGTCGCCGCTCTTGCAGCCGCCCTGGCCTTTGCAGTTGTTCTTGCCCTTACACGAGTGCTTCTGGATGTGAGAGAGCAAGGTGCCGGTGAACGACGCAGTACCCGCCTGGAGCATCGGCGCCGTGCCGGACGCGGAGCTGGTGACGGACGCGTGCAGAGCCGTTACGCCACCCAGCAACCCAGTTACAGCGGCGGCGACCATCATGGTCTTCAACGATTGCTTCATGTGTCATTCCTCCTAAGATATTCCGCTGGTTCAGACCAGGCGCGAATCGGGGACTGGGGACGCCGGGCGGGAGACCACGCGGTGCAGATTAGACTACATAATCCGTACGAGCGCTGTCATTCGATCGGATCATTTCCGCCGAGCATTCACGAGGATTCTGCCGGAATTTCGCTGGGCAGGCCAGGGCAGGGAGAAGGCCGCGATACATTGAAATTTGAGGCCAGCGTAACCGGATGACGGATTCCCAGGGGCCCCCAAAGAGCCGCAGCCACGCGCTGCGCTTTGTGCTGATGATCGGCGTGGTAAGTCTCTTTGCCGACGTCACCTACGAGGGTTCGCGCAGCGTCACGGGACCGTTTCTGGCGACCCTGGGGGCGAGTGGCGCGCTGGTGGGGGTGGTGGCGGGGCTGGGCGAGCTGCTGGGCTGCGCGCTGCGCTTCTTTTCCGGCAAAGTGAGCGAGCGGACGCGGCAACTGTGGCCGATGACGATCTTCGGCTATCTGGTGCAGATGGTGAGCGTACCGGCGCTGGCGCTCGCCGGGTCGTGGCAGGCGGCTTCGGCGCTGATTGTCCTGGAGCGCGTCGGGAAGGCGATCCGGAACCCGCCGCGGGACGTGATGCTGTCGCATGCGGGCGAGGAAATCGGGTTGGGCTGGGCGTTCGGGCTGAAGGAGGGCCTGGACCAGGCGGGAGCACTGATCGGGCCGCTGCTGATGGCGCTGTTCCTGGCCTGGCACGAGAAGTTTCAGATGGCCTTTGCCACGCTGGCGGTGCCGGCGGCGATCACGATGATCCTGATCGTGGCGACGCGGCTGATCTATCCACGGCCGGAAGACCTGGAGCGGCAGACGACGGAGCTGCACGCGGCGGGCATGGGGAACGCGTTCTGGATTTACCTGGCGGGAGCGTCGCTGGTGGCTGCGGGGTTTGCGGATTATCAGCTGATTGCATTTCACCTCGAGAAGCAGGGGATTGCGCCGCTGGTGTGGATCCCGATCTTCTACTCGGTGGCCATGGCGACGGGCGGCGCAGGGTCGATGCTGTTCGGCAAGTGGTTCGACCGGTTCGGGGTTGGGGTGCTGATCCCGCTGACATTTCTCTCGATTTTGTCGGCGCCGCTGGTGTTTCTGGGCGGTTTCTACTCGGCCCTGGTGGGCGCGGCGGTGTGGGGGCTGGGGATGGGCGTGCATGAGTCGATTATTCCGGCGGCGGTGGCGGGGATGGTGGCGCCGGAGCGGCGGGCGTCGGCGTACGGGCTGTTTACGGCGGCGTACGGGATCTTCTGGTTCGCGGGCAGCGCGTCGATCGGCTTCCTGTACGACGTGTCGGTGCGGGACGCGGTGGCGTTCTCGATGGCGGCGGGCGTGGCGTCGCTGCCGTTCTTCTTCGCCGTGCGGAAGCAGATGGTGTCGCCGTAGCGAGGCTCAGCGGTCGGTGATTTCGAGACCGGGATGCTGGTGGTGCCCGTAGCGGAGATAGCCGAGGCCCACGCGCATGTGGTGGTTGACGCTGTTAGGCACGCAGAGTGCAATGCACATGCCGAGCAGGCCGTGGGCGATGGCGATGGGATAGAGATTGCGGTATCTGAGATAGAGCCAGCAGCAGATCGCTGCCCAGATCAGCACCGCGGGGACGAGCACGGGATTGGGGATGTGGGCCACGGCAAACATCACGGCGGCGACGGCGATCGCGGGAGCACGTCGGAGTCCGATGCGCAGGAGGCGCAGCAGGACATAGACCTGGAGAATGAACTGCTGCATGAGAGCCCAGAAAGAGTATTCGGCCACGTGCTCCACGACCGGCAGCGGACCGTAGAGATCGTGCAGGCTATGGACGAGGTCGGCGATCCCGATGCCGAGCAGGAAAAGGACAACGGCGGCGAGGATGATCCAGAGGGAAGGCCGAAGGCCGCGCAGGCCGAGGCCAAGGGGGCGGGCCTGGTTGCGGCGCAGCCAGGCGGTGACGGCGATCCAGGCGAAAGCGGACCAGTAGAGGACACGCTGCTCGCTGCCTGGCGTCCAGATTACGGCGAGAATGAGGCCGTAGCCAACCAGCAGCTCGAGGATGTCGAAGGATCGATGAGAAACGGTGAAGCGCACAGACTCAGAGTAAGCCCATGACTAAAGACGGTACTTTCGAGCTGAAGGCTGCCTCGATTTGGATTGACGGCCGGACTACGGGGGAATTTGCTTTCTGCTGCGGGGTGAACCTGGCCGGCGGCGCTTGCGGGCGAGGCGGGGCGCACCTTACCTTCAACTTCTCCTGGCGTTTACATCCTGCCTTTCCCCCGCGTCCACATCTCACCTTCTCCTCGCGTTCCGGGGCGGAAGGGCACGCTCAGAATGCCTTTCCACAGGAGGCAAAAAGGGTTACTGCAGCAGCGTCCCGTTCTCCGGCTCGCCGTTCTTTTCTTCGGGCGGAATGACCACGGCGGCGGCCACCTTGTCGCCCTCTTCGAGGTTGAGCAGCTTGACGCCCTGCGTGGAGCGGCCAGCGGCGCGGACGGTCGTCGTGTCGATGCGGATGATCTTGCCGTACTGGCTGATGACGATCAGCTCCGAGGTCTCGTCGACGAGCTGAATACCGACGACCTTGCCGTTGCGCGTGGTGGTTTTGACGTTGATGACGCCCTTGCCGCCGCGCGTCTGGAGGCGGTACTCCTCGACGTCGGTGCGCTTGCCGAAACCACTCTCGGTGACGGAGAGGATGCGGTGGGTGATGCCGTTTTTCTTCGGCGTGACAGCCATGCCGACGACGTAGTCATTCTTGCCGATATCGATGCCGCGCACACCGTAGGCGGGACGGCCCATAGAGCGCACGTCCTCCTCAGAGAAGCGGATGGCCATGCCTTCATGGGTGGCGAGGAAGACGATCTGGTTGCCGTCCGTGAGACGCGCGGTCACCAGCTCATCGTCTTCGTCGATGCCGATGGCGATGATGCCGCGGGACATGACGTTGGAGAAGTCTTTGAGCGGCGTCTTCTTGACGGTGCCCTTGCGGGTGGCGAAGAAGATGAACTTGCCCTCTTCCTCGAGATCGCGGGCGGGCAGGATGGTGCGGACGGTTTCGCCGGGCTGGAGGTTGAGCAGGCTGGCCATGGATTTCCCCTTCCCGGCGGCGCCGACGTCGGGGATCTCATAAACCTTGAGCCAGTAGACACGCCCGCTGTTGGTGAAGCAGAGGAGCCACGCGTGGGTGGAGTCGACGATGAGCTGCGAGACAAAATCCTCCTCGCGGGTCTTCATGCCGAGTCGCCCGGTGCCGCCGCGCCGCTGCTGGCGGTAGGTGGAGATGGGCGTGCGCTTGAGGTAGCCGGAATGCGAGACGGTGACCGCGACCTGCTCATCGGCGATGAGGTCTTCGAGCTGCAGCTCAGCGGTTTCGTCGAGAATCTGCGTGCGGCGCTCGTCGCCGTAATCCTTGCGGACGGTTTCGAGCTCCTTCACGATCACGCCACGCAGTTTCTTCTCCGAGGCGAGGATGGATTCGTACTCGGCGATGTTCTCGCGGACCTCGCGCAGCTCGCTGAGCAGCTCATCGATGGATAGCTGGGTAAGCCGATAGAGCTGCAGCTCGAGGATCGCGTCGATCTGGCGATAGCTGAGGGTGAGCGTAAGCGCGATCTGCGTTGCCGCGTCGATCCCGTACTTCGCCGGATCGAGTTTGACGCCGCGGATGGGCTGATCACGCACGGTGATGGTTCTGTTGGAGAAGAACTGGAAGAGATTCTCACGAGCGTCCGCGCGGGAGGACGAACCGCGAATGATTTTGATGACGTTGTCGAGGTGGTCGAGCGCGATCTGATAGCCAAGCAGGATGTGCTCGCGCTCGCGCGCCTTGCGGAGCAGGAAGGCGGTGCGGCGGCGCACCACGTCCATGCGGTGATCGATGAAGACGCGGATGGCCTGGTCAAGAGGCAGTTCCCGCGGCTGGCCGTTGACGACGGCCAGAAAGATCATGGAGAAGCTTTCCTGCATCTGGGTGTGCTTGTAGAGCTGATTCAGAACGATCTGCGCCTCGGCGCCGCGCTTCAGCTCGATCACGATCCGCATACCGTCGCGGTCGCTTTCGTCGCGCACATCGCCGATGTCGTCGATGGTCTTGTCGTTCACCAGCTCAGCGATCCGCCTGATCAGGACGTTTTTGTTGACCTGGTAGGGAATTTCGCTGACGATGATGGCCTGGCGTCCGCCGGTGATGTTCTCCGTCGCGCATTTCGCGCGCATGAGGAAGCGGCCGCGGCCCGTCCTGTACGCCTGGGCGATGCCGGCCCGTCCGTAGATGAATCCTCCGGTGGGGAAGTCCGGCCCCTGCACGTGCTTCAGGACCTCGGCCAGGCCGGCGTGCGGATTGTTCACCATCTCGATTGCGGCGTTCACCACTTCGGTGAGATTGTGGGGCGGAATGTTGGTCGCCATGCCGACGGCGATGCCGTTGGAGCCGTTCACAATGAGATTGGGAATGCGCGCGGGCAGCACGGAGGGCTCGGGCGTGGACTCGTCGTAATTGAGGCCAAAGTCCACCGTCTCCATCTCGATGTCAGCGAGCACTTCGCCGGCGATGCGGGTCATGCGGCATTCCGTATAACGCATGGCCGCGGGCGGATCGCCGTCGACGGAGCCGAAGTTGCCCTGGCCGTCGACGAGTGGATAGCGCATGGAGAAGGGCTGCGCCATGCGCACGAGGGCGTCATAAATGGCGGAGTCGCCGTGGGGATGATAGACACCCATGGCCTGGCCGACGACCTTGGCGCACTTCGTGTACTTCTTGTTGGCCTGCAGGCCCATCTCGTACATGGTGTAGAGAATGCGGCGATGCACGGGCTTGAGGCCGTCGCGGGCGTCGGGCAGCGCGCGCCCGATGATCACCGACATCGAATAGTCGAGATACGAGCGGCGCATCTCCTCTTCAATGTTGATGGGGATGAGGTTAGCCGCGCCGGGACCGGTGGGTCCGTCGCCCGAATTGCCGCCAAGGGGAAGCTGTGGGTTCTGATCGTCTGCCATAGAATTCTGCCGGGCCGAAGGTCAGCGCGGAGTGGCTGCGCGAGAGGCGCGCCGGAGTGCCAACCGAAGGACTATCTCTATGATACGGGAAGAGTTAGCGTGGCACAACCCCGGTTAAGCCCATGGAATCAGGGGCTTGGAGACGGGCCGCCCAGGCGAACTCGATTCGGCTCGGTTTGGGGCGCGTGGAGGCCTGCCTGAGCTGCACGCCACACACGCGAGATGCAGCGCAGGACCGCCCGGGCGGGGACCTGGCCGTCGGCGTCCGCGAAGACGATTTCGCCGGTTCGTTTCGTCAACGGACGGTAGTACCAGCGGGTGAAGAGGCAGAGGAAGTCGGCGAGGCCGGCGGATGAGATGCGGGAGCGGGTGCGGCCGGAGGGGGGATGCAGCTCGGCCAGGGCGCGCTCAAGCCGCTGCTCCAGCTCGTCGCGCGAGGCCAGGGTGACGGCGGGCGCGTCGAACGGGACGGCCTCCATGGCGGCGACGGGCTGCGCGAAGAGGGACGTCGATCCGGCGGCTTCGTTGGCATGGCGCATGCCGGCAACGGAATAAAACGCGGGACCGCAGAGAGTACCCTGCGCGAGACGGAAGAGCGCGACGTGGTCGGTTTCGGCGGCGGACTGGATAATGACCGCGTCGAGATGCGCGAGAGGACGAAGAGCCTCGGGGGCTTCGGCTGCGACGGCTTCAGCGCGGGTGAGACGCGCATGGAGCTCGGCAGCCTTCTCGAATTCGAGCAGGGCCGACGAAGCTTCACGCTCGTGGCGGAGAGATTCGACCAGGCTTGCGCCGCGGGTACGCAGAAAGGCGCCGACGGCAGCGGCTTCGTCAGCGTAGCGCTCGTCCGTGCAGCCGTGGAAGCAGGGCGCGAGGCATTTCTTCATTTCCGAGTAGACGCACCCCGGGAAGGCCGGGTCAGGGTGCAGTTCCTCGTGACAGCGGCGCAGCCTGAAGAGATCGAGCATATCTTCGAGGAATTTTTCCGTGGCGGCACGCGAGGGAAACGGACCGTAGAGATCGTCGAAGGCGGATTTGGTGACGTGATGGGTGACGTAAACGCGCGGGTACGCGTTCTCGACGGTCGCGCGCAGCAGGAACGGCGGCCGCAGATGAAGGCGACGGCGGGCGCGGTCGCCGAACATCCGGCGCGAGACCAGATAAAGGCGCAGCAGCGACTCAAAATCCGACGCAGTGAGGGCGTATTCGATGCGCGCGACGCGTCCGGCAAGCTGCAGGCGTTTGCTCTGATCGGGACGGGCATCGAGCAGGCGGCGCAGGCGCCGGCGCAGGTTGGGCGTGCGGCTGATGTAAGGCTCGGCACGGGGATCTTCACCGAAAAGAGCGAAGACGCCGGCGGCGGTGGGGATCTGCTCCCATGGTGGATGGGCAGCGGCGAAGGGGATGGAGTTGGGCAACAGCGAGCCGGCTTGCCGCGGACCCGGATTTGCGAGAGAGTCCATTGAATCTGCCCGAAATCTTAGCTAAGATAAGTTAGCAGGAAGAGTCGATGATTTGCGCCACCATCTTTGAGGCTAAGACAAATCTCTCGGATCTGGTGAAGAAAGCTCAGGCAGGAGAGACGGTGATGATCACCTCGGGGCGCGCGCGGACCCCCGTGGCGCGAATTGAGGCGGTCCATCCCGTGGCGCGAAAGCGGCTGGGAGCGCGGGCGAAGCGCGGCTTTGCGCTGACGCCGGCGTTCTTCGAGGCTTTGCCGGAAGAGGAGCTGCGTTTGTGGGACGGGGATGGGGAGCGGCCCGGGCCGCAGGCCGGCGCGACACGCAGGCGCGGCCGGTGAAAGTGCTGCTGGATACGCACGCTTTGTTGTGGGCAGTGCTGGCGCCAGGCTCGCTCAGCCGCCGCGCCGCCGCGACCATCGCCGACGAGGAAAACGAGGTACTGGTCTCCGCGGCCTCGGCGTGGGAGATCGCCGCGAAAGTGCGGTTGGGCAGGTTGCGGGGCGCGGAGATTCTGGAAAGAGAATTTCTGGCGGTGATGGCGGAAGCGGGATATACGCTGCTCGCCATCGATGCCGCTGGAGCGCTGCGGGCCGGGCGCCTGGTGGCGGAGCATCGTGATCCTTTCGACCGGGTGCTGGCCGCGCAGGCGCTGGGGGAAGATATCCCCATTGTGAGCATGGATGCCCGGCTGGATGCTTTCGGCGTGCGCCGCGTCTGGTAGCGCTGGTCGCTACTCGCCGGCGATGGTCATGCCGTCGATGCACAGGGTGGGCGCGGCAGTGGCAGAGCGAAACTCGAGATCGCTGCCAATGGCGGTGATGTTGCGCAACATATCCCTGACGTTGCCGGCGATGGTGATCTCCTGCACCGGGAAGGCGAACTCGCCGTTTTCGATCCAGAGGCCGGCGGCGCCGCGCGAGTAGTCGCCGGTGACGAGATTGACGCCATGGCCCATGAGGCGTGTGACGTAGAGGCCGCGGTCGACGCCGCGGACGATCTCGTCGGCGGATTGCGCGCCGGGCTCAAGGAAGAGATTGCCGGAGTCGAGGAAGGGATTGCCGGCGAGGCCGCGGCCGGCATTGGCGGTGCTCTTCAGACCCAGCTTACGGGCGGCGTACGTGTTGAGGATGTAGCTGCGCAGCACGCCGCGCTCGACGATGACGGTGCGGCGGCTGGGCAGGCCTTCGGCGTCGAAGGGCGAGGTGCCGAAGCCGCCGGGCATCGTGCCGTCGTCGACGACGGTGACGGAGGGCGCGGCGACGCTTTCGCCGAGTTTGCCGGCAAAAATGGATGCTCCACGGTAGATGGCGTCGCCGGCAGCGGCGTCGAAGACCGCGCCGACGATGCCGCGCGCGACCTCGGGCGCAAAGACGACGGGCGCCTGCTGGGTGGGAACACGGCGCGCTCCGAGCAGGCGCAGTGTGCGACGGGCCGCTTCCTGACCCACGGATTCGGGAGGGTCGAGGTCGCGGAAGGCCCGCGCCTGCGACCACCAGTAGTCGCGCTGCATTTCGCCGCTCGCGTCCTGGGCAATGGGGCTGGCGGCGATGGAGCAGTACGAGGAGCGGTACTCGCCGAGGAAGCCGCGGGAGTTCGCGAAGATACGTCGGCCGGTGGCGGCGTCGAAGCCGGCACCGTCGCTGTTGACGAGACGTGCGTCGACGGCCATGGCGGCCGCTTCGGCGCGGCGCGCCCAGGCGATGCGCTCCTCTGTGGGAAGGGAGTAGACGTCGTCATGGTAAAGGCGGAGGTCTCCGGGGAGCTGGCCGTACTCGCCAGGCTCGGGCAGGCCGGCGAAGGGATCGACGGAGGTGAGGCGCGCGAGCGCGATGGCTCCGCGCACCAGGTGTTCGAGGCCTTCCGGGGTGAAGTCACTCGATGAGGTGCTGGCCACGCGGTAGCCGTTGTCGACCTGGAGCAGAACACGCAGCCCTACACCGCGCGAGCCGGATTCCTTCAGGGTCTCAACTTCGCCGAGGCGCACGGTAGTCGAGAACTCGTCGCCTTCGCGGATGGTGACTTCGGCATCGGAGGCGCCGGCGCGCAGGGCGCGGATGACGATATCGGAGGCAAGGCTCTGCAGGTCAGTACGAGTTTCTGCCGTGGTCGCCACGTTTTCGTTCCGGCTCCTGTCTGCGTTGCACAGCTGACGAAGCGTGTGCGCGTGTCCGGCTGTTATCGTGTCCCGCCGACCGTCATGCGGTCGAGCTTCACGGTGGGCATGCCGACGCCGACGGGGACGCTCTGGCCGTCTTTGCCGCAGGTGCCGATGCCTTCGTCGAGAGCGAGGTCGTTGCCCACCATGGAGACGTGCTTGAGCGCCTCGGGTCCGTTGCCGATCAGGGTGGCATCGCGCACCGGCGCGGTCACTTTGCCATCTTCGATCAGATAAGCCTCGGAGGCCGAGAAGACGAACTTGCCGCTGGTGATGTCCACCTGGCCGCCGCCGAAGTTGACGGCGTAGAGGCCGCGCTTCACGCTGCGCAGGATGTCCTCGGGTGCCTCTTCGCCGGCCAGCATGTAAGTGTTGGTCATGCGCGGCATGGGAATCTGCTGATAGCTTTCGCGGCGTCCATTGCCGGTGCTCGGAATACCCATCAGGCGCGCGGAGAGCTTGTCGCTGAGATAACCCCTGAGGATGCCGCCTTCGATGAGTACGGTTTCCTGGGTAGAGGAGCCTTCGTCGTCGACGTTGAGCGAACCGCGGCGCGAGGGCATGCGGCCGTTGTCGACCACGGTGACCTTCGGGCTGGCGACGGCGCGGCCAATCAGGCCGGCGAAGGCGGAGGTCTTCCTGCGGTTGAAGTCGGCCTCGAGGCCGTGGCCGACGGCTTCGTGGAGGAGAACGCCTGGCCATCCGGGGCCGAGGACGACTTCCATTTCGCCAGCAGGAGCCGGAATCGCGCCGAGCTGGAGGATGGCAGTGCGGGCGGCTTCCGCAGCGAAGAATTCCGGGCCTTTGGCGCCGGTGAAATAGCCGATCTCGACGCGTCCGCCGCCGCCGGAGCTGCCGCGCGCGGTGCGGTCGCCGTCCCTGGCGAGGACGAAGACGCTCATGCGCGCGAGCGGCTGCGTGTCGCTGGCAAAGGTACCGTCGGAGGCGGCGATGAGGATGCGGCGCAACTCGTCGGCGTAGCTGGCGCGGACCTGGGTGACGCGGTGGTCGTAGCGGCGCGCGGCGCGGTCGGCGCGCATGACAAGATCGAGCTTGGCGGAAAGATCGGCGTCGAGGTCGGCAGCCGGAGCGGGGTAGAGGCTGGGCGAAGTGGTTTCGGTAAATCCCTGGACAGGCTGCCTGGCGGGCCCGCTGGCTATCAAAGCGGCGGTGCGCGCAGCGCGCAGCAGGCGGTCGGCGCTCAGGTCATCGGTGTAGGCGTAGCCGGTGCGCTCGCCGCTGACTACGCGAATGCCGCAGCCGGTGCTGACGCCCTGGCTGGCGGATTTGACGATGGACTCGTCCAGGCCGAGGGAAGTGGAGGCGACGGACTCGAAGTACAGGTCGGCATAGTCGCCGCCGGCGGAAAGCGCTTCGCCGAGACAGCGCTCCAGCAGACGTTCGCTGACGCCGAATTTTTCAAAGAAATACCGCTTGTGATCCACGCAATTCTCCGGGGCCGGCGCGGCAGAAACGAGCGGTCGCGGCGCGCTCCTGTCTGTTTAGATGATGCTGCATTGATTCTTCCTCAGAAATCCGTGGCCGTCGAGCCGGAATTGTGGCAGTATCGGGGAGGATGAGGAAGACCCTCCTGCTGTTGACGCTTCTGCTGCTGGCCGCGCCGGTCTTTGGCGTCAAGGCACCGAAGCATCCTGCGCACCCGGTCGTTCACCATGCGAAGAACTCGCAATATCCGAAGAAGCGCGGCAGGAATCCGCAGTATCCGAAGAAGCGCGGCAGGAACCCGCAGTTTCGGCAGTCCGCCGTGCGCAAACCGCGCCATAAACTGGCGCAAAACCACCCCAGAAATCCAAACCTGCCGAAACATCGGAAGGGGAAGCACAGCAGGAAGCACAAGGGCTGATGGGCAGAGGGGCTGCGGTGCGGCGACGCCCGCCCTTGACCGCAGACAGCGCTTTGGGTATCCCTTGAGGCATGAGCACCGCAGTCAATACAACAGCTGAGCTGGATCCGCGCTATCCGGTTGGGAAATTCAGCCGGGCGGAAGCGAACCTGAGCGACCACGCCGCGGCCATCTCCACGCTGGCCGCGCTGCCGGAAAACCTGCGCGCCGCGGTGGACGGCCTGAGCGCGGCGCAGCTCGATACTCCGTACCGCGAGGGCGGCTGGACGGTGCGGCAGCTCGTGCATCACGTGGCGGACAGCCACATGAACGCGTATGTCCGGGTGCGGCTGGCGCTGACCGAAGACTGGCCGGCGATCAAGCCCTACGACGAGAAGCTGTGGGCACAACTGACCGACGCGAGCACGGCTCCGGCGGAGATTTCGCTGAATCTGCTGACGGCGCTGCACAGGCGCTGGGTGCTGCTGCTGCGCTCGCTGACGGACGAGCAGTGGCAGCGGGGCTATGCGCATCCGGAAAACGGCCGTCAAACGCTGGCTGAGGCGACGGCACTTTACGCCTGGCACTCGCGCCACCATGTGGCGCATATTACCCGATTACGAAAGCGCAGCGGTTGGTAGGGTTTCGCTTGCTCCGCGGTTGCGCGGCGCGGAAGAACCGGGCAGATGCCCGCTGTTTGCTCTGCCGCCGAACCTGCCGCGCTGGAGGAATTCTTCGCCGCGTGGCCTGGGGCCGCTGTCTTCGAGGACGGCCGGCTGCTCTTCGATCTGCGCCTGGCGCGCTGCTCGGCGACCGCCGAGCACGGGCGCCGTCTGCTGCATCTGTGGTCGGACGAGCGGAATATGGTGGGCACGGTGACCGCGACTGTGCCGCGGCGCGAGACGCCGCAGCTGCAGCCGGAGCGCCGGCTGGAGTCGATGCTGCGGTGGGATCTTTCGGCGCTCGATCCGGCGCCTGGCGGAGGGCCGGTGTACCCGCAGGTTCCGGCGTTCGCCTCGGAGCCGACCGCTGCTCGATTTGCCGACGGTGACGCGGCAGGGCCGGTTGGTGGTGGAGCTGAAGGCGGACGACGATCTGCCCCTGCCCCTGCAGACGCTGGACTACTGGGCGCGTGTGCGCCAACTGCACCGGGAGGGTGAGCTGGCGCGGCAGGGGCATTTCCCGGGCGTCCCGCTCGCGGAGGATGACCCGCTGCTGCTGCTGGCAGCGCCGGCGCTGCACATCCATCCGGCGAACGAAACGGTACTGCGGTATTTTGCGCCCGCAGTGGAATGGAAACTGGTCGCGCTGGACGAGCACTGCCGGCAGCCGTACCGCGAGATGCTGCGCAAACGCACGGGAATCCGGTAGTGGAAGTCCGGGCAGCGGCAAAGAAAAAGCGGGACAGGGAAGAATCCGTGTCCCGCCGGGATTGAGTCCGGGGCTACTGCGGCTGCACGACGAGGTAGAACGTCGTGCCGTTGCGGTAGAGGAGCAGCAGCGCGGGCTGATCCCCGATGCTGGAGGCAGCGGCCTGGTACTCATCCATGCTGTGCACAGGCCTGCGATTTACTTCCTCGATCACATCGCCCTGCTGGACGTCGGCGGCGGCAGCAGCACTGTTGGGATCGACATTGCTGACCACCACACCCTCAATGCCGGACGGCAGGTTGAGCTGTTGCCGCAGAGAAGGCGTGAGGGACTGCACTGCGAGGCCCTTGAGCGCTGCGCCCGGAGCTGCACCGTTGGCGGCTTCGCCCTTACCCATGGTGGGGAAGGTGCCGAGGGTGACGTCCTTCTGGATCGTCTGTCCGTTACGGAAGACGGTGAGATGGGCGACGGAACCCGGAGCCATTTCCGAGATCTCGACGCTCAGCTCCTCGCCGTCCAGGATGGGATGACCGTTCAGGTCTTCGATGATGTCGCCGCGCTCGAGGCCAGCTTTGGCTGCAGGTCCGTCGGGGCTCACATCATTGATCAGTGCGCCGCCGCCGTGGGACAGGCCGAAGGCTTTGGCCATGGCGGGATTGACGGGTTCAATGTGGACACCGAGATAGCCGCGGACAACCTTGCCGTTCTCGACGATCTGATTGAAGACATTGACGGCCATGTTGATGGGGATGGCGAAGCCGATGCCTTCATTGCCTCCGCCGTCCTCGCCGGAGATGATGGCGGTGTTGATGCCGATGAGGTCGCCATGAATATCGATGAGGGCCCCGCCGGAGTTGCCGGGATTGATGGCAGCATCGGTCTGGATGAAGTTCTCATAATGCTCGATACCGCCGGGTGCGCGATTGGTGGCGCTGACGATGCCCATCGTGGCGGTCTGGCCGATGCCGAAGGGATCGCCGATGGCGAAGACGAGGTCGCCGACCCTGAGATGGCCGGAGTCACCCAGCGTCAGCGTGGGCAGGTCGGTGGCATCGATCTTGAGGACGGCGATATCGGTCTGCGTGTCGGTGCCGATGAGTTTGGCCTTGTATTCCTGACGGTTCTGCGTGAAGACCTCGATGTCCTGGGCGCCGGCAATGACGTGGTTATTGGTGATGATGTAGCCGCTGGCGTTGACGATCACGCCGGAACCGAGATCCTGTTCACGCTCCGTTTGCGGCTGTTGCGGCTGCATCTGCTGTCCGAAAAACTGCTGGAAGAACGGCTGGTTGAAAAAGCCCGGAAAGTTATTCTGCTCCTTGATGACCTTCGTGGATTCGATATTCACCACCGCGGGCAAGTCGGGATCGATGACGGACGCATAGCCATTCTGGAAATTGCCGACATTCACGGGCGCGGGATTGCGATCGAACTTCAGCGGGACGCTGTGCCCCGTGGCCTGGCCTCCGGGCAGCGGAAGAATGCCCGCGCGCAGCACGCCGCCCACGGTCAGCAGGCCAATGGCGACCGCGGCAAAGATGCCCCAGCGTGTTTTCCGAACCGATTCACTTGTCATTCTCTCTCCTCTTGTATCACCGGGCGCGCAGGGCGCACCGGGTGTCGTTCTCCCGGAATATCGTCCGGGTATCGCCCCGTTCAGGGCAAATGGGTGTGGCTGTCGCTAACCGGGAAGGACCGGCGCATGCCACGCTGACGGTTGGCCACCGGCCTGCCGCCGGTGGCCAAGGTTTGCAGGACCCGCAGGTAGTGGAGGATGTCCTCCCGCGACAGGATCCCGACAATCTGAGAGCCCTCGACCACGGGGAGCTGGTTGACACCATCGCGGCCCATCTTTTCCAGCGCGGCCCCCAGGCCGGCGTCGGGGGTGGTGGTATCCAGTCTGGCCGCGGGAATCATCACCTGGGCCGCCGTGGTCACCGGCCACGCTTCGCGCGGCACGCTGCGGATGGTGGACAGGGTGATGAGGCCCTCGCCGGCCATTCCCCCACTGACAACAAAATAGCGACTGCTCTCCGAGAGTACAAAGTGATCGACGAGAGTCTGGAGGGTAACGTCACCCGCAACGCGCGGGAAATCGCGGCGCATGGCGTCGGCCACACGGTGCTGGCCCATCAGAGCGCGCGCCGATTCCAGCTGCAGCTGGCTGCCGGCGGCGGCTTCCAGATACCAGCCAATAAAGGCGATCCAGAGACCGTTGACGAGAGCGCCGCGGAAGATCTCCCAGATGCCAAAGGCAATGAGCAGAAAGCCGACAAAGCGCCCCGTGATGGCGGCGGCCACGGTGGCGCGCTGGTAAGCGCCGGTGGCGCGCCAGATCACAGCGCGCAGGACGCGTCCTCCGTCCAGAGGGAAGCCGGGAATGAGATTGAAGAGGGCCAGCACCAGGTTCATGAGTGCCAGGCATGCGGCCACCGCGTTCCACGGCGAGACGTACGCGAGGAGCGGCTCGATCTCCCAGAAGAACGCGGCCAGCGCGAAACTGACCAGCGGGCCGATCACGGCGATCCAGAATTCCTGGCCGGGGCTGCCCGGCTCGGCGGCGATCTGCGAGACGCCTCCGAACAGAAACAGCGTGATGCGGGGCACGCGCAGGCCATAGAGCTGAGCGACCACGGAGTGACCCAGCTCATGAACCAGCACGCAGACAAAGAGCATCACCGCGGCCACAAAACCCATGGCCCAGTCCTGGCTGCCACTGGCCGCTGGAAACTCGGCCGGAAAATAGCTGACGGCGAGCATCCAGGTGAACAGACCGACGATGAGAAACCAGGAAAAATCCAGATCGATTGAGATGCCGAAGATCCGCCCGATCGGGATGGCGTGACGGAACACGAAGCCTCCCATTGAGTTAGACAGTATGTCTGCGGGGCCGTCACAAACACCGGCGGGAAAATGTGACAACCAGTTGGATGCGAAGCAGCGGACAAGACGTTTTTTGACCCGGCCGCAAGGGAATTTTACCGGATTTGTCGTGACCACCCGGTTACCGGAGCGACGGCTGGAGCCGTTTTGGGCGCCGCATTCCACATCCATCCGTCGTATCCTTCAAAAGATGGCAGGCGAACTATGCGAATGACGGTGCTGGCCAGCGGTTCCAAAGGGAACAGCACGGTCATCGCCAGCTCGACCACGCGCATTCTGGTCGATGCCGGGCTCTCCTGCCGCGAGCTGGTGAAGCGGATGAAGGCCGCCGGCGAGGATCCCGTGGCGCTGGACGCCATCCTGATCACGCACGAGCACCAGGATCACGTGCAGGGGCTGGCCGTGACAGCCCGGCGGCTGGGCATCCCTGTATATCTGACGGAGCCGACGCACCGGGCCTGGGTTCGGTGGCTAACCCCAAGGAAAAGAATCACCTATGCCGAATGGATCGAGCAGCGGCGGGCGCAGGCCACGACGCCGGTGATGGAGCCGGATGCGGTGGAGAAAGAGGCTGCGGAAGAAGCCCTGACCGAACCTGCCGGAACGGCGGAACGCGATCCGGCCTGGATTCCGGCGGTTGAGTACTTCCAGTCGGGCAACGGCTTCCGCATCGGCGATATCGCGGTGACGCCATTTACGATTCCGCACGACGCCATTGATCCTGTTGGCTTTGTGTTTGAGGCAGAGGGCGTTCGCGTGGGGATGGCCACGGATCTTGGGTATCTGCCATCCAATCTCAGTATGCACCTGAGGGGATGCGACGTATTGATGCTGGAGTCAAACCACGACCTGGATATGCTGCGCGACGGGCCGTACCCGTGGGCGGTGAAGCAGCGGGTGATGTCGCGGGTGGGGCATCTGTCCAACGACGCAGCGGCTCAGTTTCTGGCGAAAAGTTACGACGGCCATGCGACTTATGTTGTGCTGGCGCATCTCTCAGAAAGTAATAATCTTCCCGAGCTGGCGCGGATGGCCGCGGAAGGCGCGCTGCGGGATCGCATCAGTCTGCTGGCAAACAAGGTGTTACTCGCCGAGCAGAATTCTCCGATGGAAGCACTTGTGTTGAAATGAAACATGTCATAATGATTACGTCACTCCCTGCATGGATTTCTCGCTCTCAGGTTGTGCGCTGGTGGCGTTCGATGAGGGCGGGAGGAAAGTGGGGACCTGCATGATGAGCCGATGCACAGACTCCGTCGTCGGGGACATCCTTTCCAGCTGGCGCTATGACATCTCGGGAATCTCGCCCGAAATGCGCGTCGATTACGAGGAACATCTGGAGAACTGCCCGTACTGCCGGTCGCGGCAACGGCTGCACCGCGTCATCGATGTGACGCTGATTGGGCTGAGTACCCTGTCCATCGTGGTTTTTCTTTTGGCGCTGGCGGTGATCCATCACGTTGAGCCGCTGCGCACCTGGTCGGTGGTTATGCATCTGGAGCACACCCAGCTGGTGCTGACGCTGCAGGCCGCGGCCGTGCTGGGACTGCTCGCTTCGCTGGTGGCCTGGGTTCTGGTGGCCGTGGCGACCCCCGCCCCGATCTACCTCACCGGTGTGGCGATCGAGCAGGCGCGCGTGCTCCAGGACCGCATTCCCGAGGAGCTCCGCAGCCGCCTGCGGGCCTGACGCCTTCCGTTTTGTTGAATCCAGAGCCCTCCCCACGGAGGGCTCTGGCGGTTTTGGCACAAGACGCCCCACCCCGCCCAACAGCCGCTGGTGATTTTTGTCACATCCATTGCGCTGAATCGTCTGCGACGATGGCTCCTGTCCTGGCAGGAAGGACAGAGCGGAGGAGCGGAATATGGTGACACCCGTCGATGCGGTTCGTGGTGGGATGGGGTTCGATGAAGCCGGGCGCTGGCACCAGGCCAAACCGCGGCTGGTTTGCGCTTCCCGCAGGTATGGCGATGCGGACCCGCTGGCAGCGGCACGCGGCGCAATCTGTGGCCTTGTGGCTGGCGCTGCCCTCTGGATCGTCCTCATTTTCGCGGCAGGGGTGCTCCTGCGACTGATCTGAACCCCGAAAGCAACGCGAATCCCCGAACAGGCGCGCTCAGAAGTCGACATGCAGGCGAGCCGAGGAGATGGCGGCCGGTCCGCGGGCCTGGTTGTAACCCGGGTCGTTGACGTACTGGAAGTCGTACGACGCGAAAATGCCGCGCCACAGATGCGCGGTGTAGAAGCTTTCGACGATTTTCTCGTGGCCGTAACTGAGGCCACCGTCGCCCAGCAGGAAGCCGAGGCCGCCGAGGGAGAGATACCGCTGGTGGGCGTCGACGATGCCGTTCATGACGAACGCGTCGCCGGCGCGATCGGCGGGGCGATGCCATGATGCGCCCGGCGCGAAAACGCCGAGCTCCAGAGTGCGATCGTCTTCGGTGTAACAAAACGACTCATTGCGCCCGTCGCTCCATCCGAGGCGGCCAAAGACTCCCACCGCCGGTGTGATCGCCTGCTCGAAATTCAGGCCGAACCCGTATTTGTGCCGCCCCTGCTGCCGCGTGGCCACAATATTCGGCGTGGGAGTCCTGCCGACGAGGTAAGTATCGATGGCATCCTCATAGTTGCCCATGTCTGCGCGATTGAGATAGCTGAAGAGACGTACCACGCCGGGACGGTGCGCGATGAGATTGCCGCGCGCCACAAATTCGAGGTTCTCCGCGCGCGCCCGTGCCACATCGGCATCGAGATACTGCCCGTTCGCGGCTTTCGGCATCAGGGCTTCTGCGAACCGCACCGTCCACCAATGATCGTCGTATTCGATAAGAGCGCCGTCGGTGTAGCCGCGCGTATCCGCGGCGTAGTCGTAGGCGCCGTTGTTGTCCACGGTCCAGTTAAGGAACTGAAGGTGGCTGTCGGATCCCCAGGTGTTGACATCGAAGAAATCCACCAGGGAGAATTTGCCCACCCGCAATTCGATGCGCCGCGCGGGCAGCGAGGTCGCGAGGTGGAGCTCGTCTCGGTCGGCATCCACGCGATCATGGCTGAGAGGAATGAGCTGGCGAACCATGAATCGGGCAACATAAGGGTCCCTGGAAAGCGCTACCCCCTGCACCAGCCGCACGGAGTCCAGGTTGGAGTAGCCGGCGAGACCGTTGGCGTTGCCGATGCCGTCGCCCGTGGCGTCTTCCAGATCGAAGAACACTTCGGTCCGAGGTGTAAGCTCGTAGCCGGTATAGAGGGTGACGACATGGGTGGTGGCGCTCTGTGCCCAGGCGGTCAGGCTGTTGGGGCCGCTGTATTGCGCGGGGAACGTGGGATGTCCCTGAACGATGATGTTGGCCTGGCCGGAAATCCAGTACCGCGCGGTCAGGCTGTGGGGAAACACGGTAACAATGGGTCCGGGTTCGGCCGCGGTGGCTGGCTGCGCAGCGGGCGGCTGCGGCTCCTGATCTGCCTGCGCGGCGGAGTTGGAGGGCTGGAGCGAATCGGGAGAGAAAAAGATGTGGGGCGTGGGAGGCGCAGGCAGGCCGGTGGACTGCGCGCCTGCGAGGAGCGGGCACAGCAGCCAGCCGCAAAGGGCAATCCGGATTTGCAGAGTCCACAGTGACAATCTCATGGTCGTGCTGTCGGGGAAAGCGCAGTTCGATCAGGTTATTGGGATTTGATTGCAATCAGTGAAATTCAATGGATCAGGCGCAGAGCGGGCACAGCGGGACGGCGCATTCGCGGTCCGGCTGGGTGTGCGAACAGCGATCCGCTCCGGCGAGAGCGCTGGACGCCCCGTCGAGCCAGACGACGATGAGAGGCTGGCGCGGATTCCCGGTGGCCATCCGGCGGCAGAGGAGCCCAGGGCGGCGCTGCGCAGAGCAGGGGACAAGAAAAAGAGTCTGAGTCATGACATCCTCCTTCCGGCGCCCGCTGACTCCCGCGTTCTCGTGCGGGGGGTTCTCGTACCTGTAGCCTGCGGAAGACAGGCCTGCCACGACAGGACGCACGGCGCCGATCGCAATTCGGTTCAGGGGGGGTGGCTGGAACCGCCGGGAGGGCGGGACCTGCTCACTCACTCAACGCTTTTTATCGTGCGCCGTGAGGAACGAGCGAGGCGATCAGCGGAAACTAAGCGGCCTGCCCGGTCTCACAGCGCAGGAGAGCCTGCGTGCATCGCCTCAGGCTCTGAGGCGTTTACTGTGTTTTCCGGTGTCATATGGGCTGCAGCAGAGAATTTCCGGTAAGCTGGAATTCGCCGCTTCTGGCTTTATATCATATCCCGGTGGGATATATGTAGGGGATTTTGGGGAAATTTTGCGAGGAGGGTCCCGCCATGGCGGCTGAGTCGAGAGAACAGCAGAAGCTGATCGCGCGGGTGAGAAGGATTCGCGGCCAGGTGGACGCGATTGAGCGATCCCTGACGGAGAAGGAGCACTGCGCCGACGTGCTGATGCTGCTGGCCAACGTGCGCGGCGGCATCAACAGCCTGATGGCGGAGGTGCTGGAGGACCATATCCGTCTGCACATGCTCTCGCCCGGGAAGCGCACGAGCGACGCGACGGAACTGGCGGAGGACTTGATCGACCTGGTGCGCGCCTACCTCAAGTGAAGGCGGCTGCGTCCAGTGGGAAACCAGCGCATCCAAACAGAGGCCTATGAACGAATCCGGAGTGATTCAGGAAATACTCGATCGCACCCGCACCATTGCGGTGGTGGGGATGAGCGACCGCGAGGGACGCGCCAGCTACGGAGTCTCGCGCTTCCTGCAGAGCCAGGGATACCGCATCGTGCCGGTGAATCCGCGGATCGAGCGCGCGCTGGGCGAGCAGGCGTATCCCGATCTGGACGCGGCACATACGGCGCTGGATGGAAAGATCGATCTGGTAGACGTCTTTCGCGCGCCCGAGTTCGCGCCGGAGGTCGTGAAGGACGCGATCCGGCTGAGGATTCCGTATCTCTGGCTGCAGGAAGGCGTCGTGCACGAGGAAGCCGCCGCGTGGGCCGAGCAGGCTGGAATCAAAGTCGTTATGGACCGCTGCATCCTGAAGGAAGGGATGGCGGCAGGCTGGAGGCGGCGCGGCTGAGCGGGGCGGCGCCGGCCAGGTCAGTCGTCCGTGCGCAGAAGAGCCGGCCGGGAGCCCTCAGCGGGTGAGCCATCCCCGCGCGCGCACGGTGAGCAGCGCCCAGGGAAAGATCCAGAACATGAGAAAGAACGAGAAGTACTCAAAGACGATCCCGTAGACGAAGTTCAGGGAACGCTCGCTGCGCAGATAGTAGAGGGAATAGAGCAGGGAAATGGCGGCGATGGCGACGAGCACGCGGGGAAGCATGAGCGGGTAGTAGAGAGACTCGACCCCCATCAGCAGCAGGGTGATGAACAGGATGGGGAAGCGCAGATTTGTGATGATCGAGTCGCAGCAGGCGATGAGACGAGGGATGAGCGGGCGGTGCGGGAGCACCAGAGCCAGGCGCGCTTCCTCGCGGATAAAGCTGCGGTTCCAGCGCAGGAACATGCGGCAGAGCTGGCGGTACGTGGTGGGCACCATGGTAAGAACCATGGCGTCGCGCTGGTAGACGCTGTCGTAGCCCTGGCGCATGACGTCGTTGGTGAGCGCGCGGTCTTCACCGATGGTGGCCTGGGAGCCGAGGAAGCGCTGATTCACCCAGCGATCCAGCACGGCGAGCACGGCGCTGGCGCGATAAGCGGAGAGCGCTCCGGGGCTGCAATACACGGTGCCGAAGGTGGACTGGTAAGCGCGGAGAAAATCGAACGCCAGCGTGAAGCGCACGTGGAGCATGCGCGGGATGAGCCCGGCGGCGCGGTTGTACACCAGCACCTTGCCGGCTACCACGCCGACGCGCCGCGAGGCGAAGGGCCCGGCCAGAGCCAGCAGGGCGTTAGGCGAGACGACGCTGTCGGAATCGACAGTGACGAAGACTTCGCCGCCGGCTCTGCGAAAGGCAGTCGCGAGGGCAACCCGTTTGCCGCTGTTCCGCTCGAGGCGCAGCGCCTGGACGCATCCCGGATGGCGGGCGGCGGCCTCCTGGATGTGGTGCCAGGTGTCATCGCGGCTGCCATCGTCGACCACGATGATCTCCAGGCGATCGGCGGGGTAGTTGGCCGCAGCCACCGAATCGATGGCCTTGGCCACCATGGCGCCCTCATTGTAGGCAGGGATGACCACCGTCATCCGCGGGGCGTTCTCGCGCGTGGCCAGGGGGTGGGGCCGATAGGTGAACCAGAGCAGGGTTCGGAAGAGCAGCAGCACGGACCCCATGGTGAACCACAAAATGCTGGGGCGATAGAAATCGGCGCGAATGCCATGCGTCTCGGCCACCGTGAGCAGGGGCTGAAAGGCCTGAGCGTGCACGCTGATGAAGATCAGGATACCCAGGCCGGCGAGGATGGTCAGTTTCAGGGGAAGGTCCCAATTATCGCGCGGAACAACCGAAGGAAAAGGGTGAACCTCCGTTGGCTGCTCGAGGGCCTGCATAAATTCCTGAACTGCGGGTGCCGTGTCCCTCATTGTATCCGGCGCGACGGCAGCGCAGGAAAAGGAATGAAGCGCGAACAGGGCGGCCACAGGTTGTGGGCGCTAAACCACGGCGCTTTTGGATTTGACGTGTTCGCGGATGAATTGGACGACATCATCGAGGGAGGTTCCCGGGCCGAAGATGGCGGCGACGCCCTGTTTTTTCAGGAACTGCGCATCCTGATCGGGGATGGTGCCGCCGACGACCACCAGGATCTCCGCGGCGTTGCGGTCCCGCAGCTGCGCGGTAATGCGGGGAACAATGGCATTGTGCGCGCCAGAGAGAATGCTCAGCCCCACGCAGTCCACGTCTTCCTGAATGGCCGCGTTCACGATCATTTCCGGAGTCTGGCGCAGGCCGGTGTAGATGACCTCCATGCCGGCGTCGCGCAGGGCCCGGGCGATGACCTTGGCCCCGCGGTCGTGGCCGTCAAGGCCGGGCTTGGCGACGAGGACGCGGATGGGAGCAGTTCGCTGCGGCATACGAACGCTGAAGAATAGCACAGCCGGGGAGGGAAGATCAGGCGCGGATTTCGGCGCGGGCGCGGGAAGCCAGGCCGAGCCGGCGCAGCAGGCCGCTCATCGTGAGCCCCTGCACCACGATGGCAAAGATCACCACGATGTACGTGATGGCGAGGATGCGGTCGTGGGGTCTCCCGGGCGTGATGGAGAGCGCGAGAGCCACAGCCAGGCCGCCACGCAGGCCGCCCCACGTGAGCGCGACGATGGAACCGCGCATCGGCTTGTGCCAGGGACGCACCACCAGAAGCGACGCGCGAACGCTCAGCCAGCGCGCAGCCAGCGCGACGGGGATGGCGAGCAATCCCGCATAGATATAGCGGGAGTTTAAGGGCATAACCAGCATCTCGAGGCCGATCAGCAGGAAGAGGATCACGTTCATGAGGTCGTCGATCAGGTCCCAGAACTGATCGACGCGGGCACGGGTTTCCTCGGACATGGCGTAGGGGCGTGCCCGGGCGCTGGCCACCAGACCCGCCGCCACCACTTCGAGGGGCGCCGAAAGATGGAGGGCATCGGCGAGGGCATATCCGCCCATCGCGAGAGCCAGGGTGAGCAATTCTTCCACCCGAAAGCTGTCGACGGTGCGCAGCAGGCGATAGACGATGTATCCCAGCGCCAGGCCAAGAGCAATGCCACCGCCGGACTTGACGAGCAGTTGCCAGGTAAAGCTGCTGATGGTTGGCACACGGCCGCTTGAAAACGAGGCGAGCAGCGAGACAAAAAGCACCGCGCCCACGCCGTCGTTGAACAGGGATTCCCCGGTGAGCTGCGCTTCCAGGGTGGCGGGCGCGCCCACGCGGCGCAGCATCTCCAGCACGGCGATGGGGTCGGTGGGCGAGATGAGCGCGCCGAAGAGGAGGCACAGGACCCATCCCGCGTGCAGGCCGGTGATGTCGAGCACGCCCTTGAGGAGCCCGGCGACGATGAGGGTCGATAATCCCGTGCCCAAAATGGCGAGCGAGAGCACAGGTACCTTCTGCCGCCGCAGCGCGGTTACATCGAGCTGCATCGCTCCGGCAAAGAGCAGAAAGGCCAGCATGCCGTGCAGCACCACTGCGGAGAAATCGATGTGGCCGACGAGCGACGCGGCGCGCGCGTGCAGGCCGGGAACGGCGCGGCCCGCAATGGCCACCAGCAGGGAGCAGCCCAGCGACAGCAGCATGACCCCCACCGTGCGCGGCAGGCGCAGCAAGCGGTGGCTGAGCAGGCTGAAGGCCGCTGCCAGACAGACCAGCGTGCTGAGGAGGCCAAAAACAGGCATCGGCGTATCTCTGCAGAGCGGCGCCACGGCTCCGGATCTCTGCCACGGGCGCTGCGCAACGCTTGCCGGGGCTTTGGGTCATCCTAACAGGCGCGCCACCATCCTGAGCAGACGCTGCTCATTCCTCAGGCGCGCGATCCTCGGCATCGATCGATTCGAGGGACGCAAGCGCCGTCTCCCTCACGTTCCATTGCTTCAGAATGCGAAAAATGGTGCCCGGCGAAAAACCGGCGCGGATGAGCAGGCGCGCCACGCGCGCGATTTCTTTATCATTGGCCGGTTTGGAGATACGCTTGCGCTCCAGATGGCGGCGCGCCAGGGCCTCTTCCGGGACGCCCTCGTAGGCAGCGTCGAGGGTTTTCGCGATTACCTCGGCGTGCACTCCTTTGCGCATCAGATCCAGCCGGACGCGGCGGCTGCCGAAGCTCGAGTTTTCCTGGCGCAGCTTCGCGTAATCGCGGGCGTAGCCGGTGTCGTCGAGGAACTTGTATTCCTTCAGCTTCGCCACCACGGCAGCGAGCGCCGCTTCTCCACCTTCGCCAGACCCCACGCGGCGGCGCAGCAGCCGCTTCAACTCGGCCACGGTGCGCATCTGCTGGCCCAGCAGCTTCACCGCGTAATCGTAAAGAGCGAATTCGTCAGGAGGCGGGGCCGGCTTGCGCGTGCGCATAGGGTCAGCGTAGTACAAACCCGATGTGGCCGACCGAAACTTCACCCGCGCCGACGGTACCGGATGTCGAACTGATAGCTGGCGTTGGGCGGGAACAGCTCGGCGATGTGGCGCAGGCGCTCGGCCAGCGCAGCCGGAGCCAGCAGCGGGTATTCGCGCTCGCGCAGATCGGCGTAATCGAAATCCAGCGTGAGCGAAAGCATGTAAACGGCCAGAGCATCGGCGAAGGCCGCTTCGAAGTACGCGGATCTGGCCTTCTCGTCGCCGTCGCGGCCCCGGCTCCGGTCCTGAGCGCGCCGGCGATTCTCCCACGCGTCCTGGCTGGTCTCTCCGCGCACTTCGGCGGTGGCCTGTGACCACACCAGATCGGCAAAGCTCTGCGGCACGCCGATAGCGTCGACGAACTGGTGGCCGACGTTGATGAGGAACTCAAAAGCCAGCGCAAAGCGATCCTGCATGAGCCGGGTGGAAATGAAGATGCACTCCGAGCTGCCGAAGCGCACGTTGCGATGACAGGTGGCGCGGTCGCTCAGGTCCACGGAGTAGTCGGGGGCGACGCTGGTGCTGTCGTCCTCGCCGATGGCCAGCGGGACGAAGTACCAGGCGCGCTGGCGCAGAGCCACGGCGACGACAGAGGGCACAGCCTGGACGATGCGTTCCAGATCCTCCTGGGCAAGGTTGGTCTGCCCGAAGGTCGCGTAGCACAGGCCGTTTTCCGCCTGGCGAACGGCGGCTTCCTGCGCCACTTTCGCGGCGGGAAACAGCGGAATCTCGGCGGCGCCAGCCATAGGTCTGTATTCTAGAGCATCTGTCCTGACACTCTGCGGTGGTGACATTCCTGCTGTGTGGCCGTTCCTCTGAGAAACGGCCACGTCCAGGCCACACATTTCCCCTGGCGCTGTCAGGCGAGATACTCTACTGGACGAAGGAGTATCCCCTATGAGCGCCAACGCGCAGCCGGCTCGGGTGCTCGGCATTCCTCTCGGCGATCTGGGCCTGTTTCCCAGCCTGTTTTTGGCCCTTGCTTTCGGGTTCATGGCCTTTTTTGCGAGCTGTTTTCTGGCGATCATGTCGTTGCTGATCTGGAACACGGCGACGCACGGGCACATCAGCTACACGGATACTTACCGCTACGTGGCGCTGCCCACTGGCCTGGCGGTGATGATCACGGGTATGGTGTTGGTGACGGGAAGCTGGCTGCGCCGGAAACTCGCTGGAGGGAATTGATGACGGTGGTCACGATTCCGGCTGGAGCGGCCGCCTCGCCGGAGCGGGCCCGCGCCTGGTGCGCGCAGCTGGAAGCGGGAGACATTCTCTATTTTCCTCAGAGCCCTGTGCCGCTGAGTTCCGATGACGTCAGCTTCCTGCTGGGCCAGCAGCAGACGGACAGCTCGCTGCACAAGAATATTGCGTACAAGCCGAATGTGGACCGGCTGAGCGGGTTCGACGCGAAGACCGCGAATCCGGCCGCCGTCGACCGGCTGCACGCCGTGATGCGGCGCTACTCGCGATCGGTAGTCGCGTTCCTGACCGAGTTTCTTTCGCCCTACCAGGCCAACTGGCAACTGGATTACGCGAGCTTCCGCCCGCAGGAGGAGCAGGGACGCGATCTTCCGCTGCGCCGCCGCAACGACCTGCTGCACACTGACGCCTTTCCCACGCGGCCGACGTATGGAGCGCGGATTCTGCGATTCTTCAACAACATTCATCCGGGACGCACGCGCGACTGGGTGGTCAGCGATCCGTTTGCGGAGACGGTGCGGCAGTTTGCACCCGCACAGATCGCGCCGCAGCCCGGCAATGTGCTGTCGCGCGCGGGCCGGTCGGCGGCGCGAGCCGTGGGGTTAGGCGCGGCGATTCCGTCGCTGAAACGCTCCCCCTACGACGACTTCATGATGCGGTTCCACAACTTTCTCAAGGAAAATCCGCAGTGGCAGGCGGATTGCCCGAAGTATGCCTTCCAGTTTCCACCGGGATCGAGCTGGATGGTCTATACGGACACCGTGCCCCACGCGGTGCTGGCTGGCCAGTATGCGCTGGAGCAGACGTTCCTGGTGAGGCCGCAGGCCATGGTGCGGCCGGAGGTCTCGCCGCTGCGGGTTCTGGAGGAGATCGCCCAGGCGCGCCTGGCGTGAGTTCGGCGTCCGCCCGCGCCGGCCTGCGATGCTGGCAGCTTTCGTGGCATCCTGAGAATGTCGGCGGCACGAATGCCGGAGTTCTTCCCCCAGCTATGATCCGGAAATTTCCGCACCGCGCTCAGCGTCCGCTGCGCTTCCTTGTTCTGGCTGCCTGTACCCTGTTGCCGGCCGCGCTGCTGACCGCCTGCAACTCGTCGGAGGTAGCGGAGACGTCGCCGCCGCAAAGCCCCTTCCGCGTGCACCAGATCTACAATCCCAGCGTCGATGCGGCCGCCGAGATCCATCAGGCGCTGGCCGAGGCCGCCCGGCAGCACAAGCGTGTGCTGCTGGATTTTGGCGGGAACTGGTGCGGCGACTGCCAGATTCTGGACTACTACTTCCATCAGCAGCCCGACGCGGCGCTGATCGCGCAGGACTACATTCTGGTGGACGTCGACGTGGGACAGATGGACCACAACATGAACATTGCCGCCCAGTACGACATGCCGCTGAAGCACGGCGTGCCGGCGCTGGCAGTGCTGGATGCGCAGGGCGACGTGGTCTACGGCCAGACAGGAGGGCAATTTTCCGACATGGGCCGCGTGGATCCCAGTCTGGTGACCGAATTCCTGGAGCGCTGGAAGGGATAACCGGGAGACCGCGGCTGCGCGGGATTTTCAGCGGAAAACTGTGCTCTTCCGGCGGGCTGGGGCGGGTACACTGTGAACGCTTATGATGCGTGTGTTCCAGAACCTGCGCAGGGCCGTGTGGTCGGCCTTCGGGCACGGGGCCTTCTCGATGGCGAAGGCCGCGGCCTATTCGGCGATTCTGAGCATTTTCCCGGCTGTGCTGGTGGTGACGACGCTGTTTGCCACGATGCCGGCAGGGGACGTTCTGCGCGTGGATCTGCGCGCCGCTTTCCACCAGGTTCTGCCGCCGGACACGATGCGCCTGGTGCAGGGTTATTTCCTCTACAGTCACGCGCGCTCCATTCGGATCATTGGCGGCTCCATCTTCATCAGCATCTATGGAGCGCTGGGCATGCTGCTGTCGCTGATGCAGGGTTTCCGCCGCGCCTATCGGGTGCCCCACGGGCAGTGGGGATTCTGGAAGGAGCGCGTGGTCGCCCTCGCGCTGGTACCGGGAGCCATGATTCCCATGGCCGCGGCCACTCTGTTGCTGGCGTTCGGGCACAGCATTGAGCACTGGATGATCGAGAACACCAATCTGGATCTGCACCTCTACCTGTTCCTGCTCTGGCGGCTGATCCGGTGGATGATCGCGCTCTTCGCCAGCATTGTGTCGCTGGCGCTGGTATATCACTACGCGGTGCCGCGCCAGAAGCTGCGGAGGCGCTCCGGAAGATTCCATCTGACGCGCGGGCGCTGGCGTGAGACGCTGCCTGGCGCCACCATCGCCACCGCAGCGTGGTTCATCGCCACGCTCGTCTACGGCTGGTATCTGGGCCGTTTCTCGGATTACTCGGTCGTGTACGGCTCGCTGGGCGCGGGCATCGCCACGCTGGTGTGGCTGTACATGGTTTCGCTTACCATTCTGATCGGCGCGGAATACAACGCGCACATGTTCCCGCTGCCGCAGACAGAAGCGGCTCAGCCGGCAGCCGGCCAGGAGAATGTGGTGGTCCGGTCCGCGGCCGTGTGAGAGCGATTGTGCACACGATAAAATGAGAGCGAACCCGACGACCCGACGCATTTAAAAATACTGGACACGAACAAAACACCGGACACATACAGGAAAACACTGGGGGTTGGATGAATTTCTCTTTGTCAGGACCCGGCCTTACGGGGGAGTACCAGCGCCGCGGCAAGATTGTCGCCACGCTCGGTCCTGCTTCTTCGCAGGAAGGGACGTTTCGCGAACTGCTCCGCGCAGGGCTTGATGTGGCCCGGCTCAATTTTTCGCATGGCACGCACCCCGAGAAGCTAAAACTGATCGAGATGGTGCGCAGGGTTTCGCGCGAGGAAGGAAAGAGCGTCTGCATCCTCGGCGACCTGCAGGGACCGAAGATCCGCACGGGACGGCTGAAGAACCGCATTCCCGTGCAGCTGAAGGCCGGTCAGCGGCTGACCATCACGCCGCGCGACATCCTGGGCACGTCCACGCTGATTGCGACCACCTTTCCCACGCTGGCGGAGAACCTGGAGCCGGGGGCGCGCATTCTGCTCTCCGACGGGCTGATCGAACTGCGCGTGGTCGATATTCCCGGGGAGGACGTGGAGTGCGAGGTGATCAACGGCGGCATGCTGGGCGAGCACAAGGGCATCAACCTGCCCGGCATTCCGGTGCGCGTGCCGTCCCTGACGGAGAAAGACGAGGAAGACCTCGAATTTGGCATGAAGCACGAGGTCGATGCGATCGCCGTCTCGTTTGTGCGCACGGCGGAAGACGTGCGGCATGTGAAGTTTCGCGTGGCGGCGCTGGGCCTGGAAACCTGGATTATTGCCAAGCTGGAGAAACCGCAGGCCATCGAGAACCTCGAGGCGATTCTGGAAAATGCTGACGGGGTGATGGTGGCGCGTGGCGACCTGGGCGTGGAAATGCCGCCGGAAAAAGTGCCGGCCATCCAGAAGCACGTGATCCGCTGCGCGGCAGAGTATCGCAAGCCGGTGATCACGGCGACGCAGATGCTGGAATCGATGATTGAAAACCCGCGGCCAACGCGCGCCGAGGCCTCGGACGTCGCCAACGCCATCTACGACGGGACCGATGCGGTGATGCTGTCGGCGGAAACCGCAGCTGGCAAGTATCCGGTGGAAGCGGTAAAAATGATGGCCAAGATCGTGAGCGAGACGGAATCGCACCTGCGCGATACCAGCTCGTGGGATGCGCGGCCCAACCGCGTCCGGCTTTCCATTGCGGAAACCATCTGCGAATCGGCGGCCCACGCGGCGGAAGACCTGGACGTGAGCGCGATCGCCGTCTTCACCGAAACCGGGACCACGGCGCGCCAGCTCTCCAAGTACCGGCCCAAGCCGCCGATCTTCGCGCTCTCCAGCATTGACTCGGTGATCCACCGCATGGCGATGCTGTGGGGCGTGCACCCCATCAAATGTCCCAAGCTGCAGACGGCGGAGCAAATGGTGGATCAGGCGGAAAGCTCGCTGGAGGAGGGAGGATTCGTCAAGCCGAAGGAGATTCTGGGCATCGTGGCCGGGACCCGGTCGCGGTCAGGATCGACCAACTTCCTGCGGCTGCACGTGCTGGGCGACCGCATGGCCGAGACTCCCGAGCCTCGGGCGCGGAAGGATAAGCCGGCCGCACACCACGCGGCCGCGCGCAGGACTGGGGCGCGAAAAACGGGCGCCCGGTGAAAAGGTTGAGCCGGGAGGGCGCCGTTCCCGGCTCTGGATCCCGATGAGGGTCCCCAACGCCGCTGAGAGCCTGGCGCATCCTGCCGAACCACCCCGCAAAATGTCCGGCAACGGTTTTCGCCCCCTTCTGCTCCAACGAAAGATAGGCTGGAGCGCGATCCCCCTGGGGGGGCTGGCTGCCCGGTTTTCGCTTCCCCGCCCTAAAGTGGCTCTTGAATTTTGAGGGAAACGGGGCCATGCTGTTGGAATCCCGGCTGCACGCGCTGAAGGGGGCCTTATGCAGGGGTCCGAGTCCGCCGGCCGCATCTCCGCGTGGTTGACATGTTGCGCCGCGTTGGCGCTGCTGATTTCCGTGTGCGCGCGTGGCCAGGTCTTTATCGTTCAGTCGCAGCACATCAGCCAGCATTACGCGCACTTCCAGCCGACCCAGGTCAGGCTCCCGGCCGACCCGATGACGACGATCGGCCGCGAGGAGCTGATTCGCTTTCTGCAGTCGGAGGAGGGCTTTGCGATGCGTCCGCTGCCGGTGGCGGTGCTGACGCTGCACGCCAACGGCGGCATGGAACCGACCGGGGACAAGTACATCGACGAGCTGCAGACAAAGGGGATCGCGGCCACGCCAGGCCAGCGCGTGCAGATTACCGCCATCAGGATTCACGACAACCGCATCATCCTGGACCTGAACAACGGGCCCTATCACAGGCACCGTTTCATGCGGCATATCTCCATCTCGATGGACCCGTACGATGATCCGGTTTTGCTGACCGACCCCGCGCCCTCGGGAACGCGCATCGTGCTGGTCTTCCCGTCGCGCGTTCCCGACCTGACCGGGGAGCAGGCGGAGCAACTCCTGAAGCCGATGATCGACTTTGGGGTGCGTTCGCCGGCCGAGGCATATGCGGAGACGCTGCCCGACTTTCTGCGCAGGGCGATCCTCGAGCATCGCGTGCTGGTGGGCATGGACCGCCAGATGGTGCTCTACGCCAAAGGCGAGCCCGACCAGAAGGATCGGGAGCAGGCGAACGGCAAGCCGTTCGTGATCTGGATTTACGGTCAGGCGCCGGACCCGGTCGAATTCGTGCGCTTCGTGGGCGATTTTGTCGTGCGGGTGGAAGTTGCAAAAGTCGGCGAGCCCATTCTGGTGCACAGCGATAACCAGATGGGAGACTACTGGGGCAAACAGCCGCCAGCCACCGCCCCGGACGTTCACATGGTGGAATTGGGTGACCGCACCGCCCAGAATGCCGCCCAGCAGAATGCTCCGCCAGTTGCGCCCACGCTGCGGAACCCTGGCGAAAAACTGCCGACCGACAACAGCAGCACCGACGTGATGAGGCCAGTGAAGTTCCCGCCGGGAATGCAGGAGCCAGGGGATCCGGGCTATACGCCGCCAGCCTCTCAGCCGTCGGCAAGCGGCCAATCTCAGCCCGCTTCAGCGAACGGGAAGCAGGCAACGCCGGCGAGCGGCCGGCAGACCCCCGCCAATGGCCAGCAGACCGGGACAACGGCTAAGACCAGCCAGACCCCCACGGCGGCAAAGACCGGGCAGGCCGGCGCTTCGACTGCATCCACGCCCGGCAAACAGCCGCCGGCTTCGAATCCTCCTGCAGACACGCCGCAGCAATTTGTTTCCTCGTCGCAGACGGCCGCGCAGCCGCCCCGATAACAGGAGCAATTCGCACGAACTCACAGTGATATGGTGGCCGGAGAGGATCCGGCATGAGGGAGATTGTGTTCGTGCTGCCTGCACTGGCTCTGCTGGCTGGGACCGCTTCCGCACAGACTGACTGGCATCCGGGATCGGGCCATCCCACGTTGAAGCTGTGGCCCTCGGGAGCGCCGGGGCCGGATACGGCCAACGGTCCGGAGCACCTGCTGACCGGCCCGAAGTACCACGACATGGCCAATCGGCCGGTGATGCGGCTGGCCAACGTGAAGGCGCCGACGATTACCTTCTATGCGGCTCCCGCAGCGCACAACAGCGGCGCGGCGGTGGTCGTGTTCCCCGGCGGAGCGTACAGGTACCTGGCCATCGACCTGGAAGGCACCGAGGTCTGCGCGTGGCTGAACTCCATCGGCGTGAACTGCGTGCTGCTGAAGTACCGCGTGCCGAACACAGGGCCCTACCCGAAATCCGTCGAAGCGCTTCAGGACGCGCAGCGGGCCATGGGCCTGGTGCGGGAGCATGCCGAAGCGTGGCAGATCGACTCGGAACGCATCGGGGTGATCGGGTTTTCGGCGGGAGCATATCTGGCGGCGGCGCTGAGCACCCACTTCGAAGAGCGGATGTACCCCGCAGTTGATGCTGCCGATCAGTTCAGCTGCCGCCCGAATTTCGAGATGGTCATCTATCCCGGCTATCTTTCCATCTCGGAGAAGAACTTCGAGTTCAATCCGGCGATTTCGGTCACGGCGGATGTGCCGCCCACCTTTCTGGTGCAGGCGGAGGACGATCCCGTCCATGTGGAGAATGTCATCAAGTACTTCATGAAGCTGAAGGAGGCCGGCGTGGCGGCGGAGCTGCACGTCTACGCGCAGGGCGGGCACGGCTACGGGCTGCGGCGCACGAACCTGCCCATCACCGGCTGGCCGACGCTCGCGGATACGTGGCTGCATACGACTGGTGTGCTGCGGCACTGAGCCAATTTGTGCCTGGGCAGCACAAGCGGCTATGGTGAATCCCGGAGGAACAGTCGCGTGAGAACAGGAACCGGCCGGAAGACATTCCTTGCGGCTCTGGGGTGCGCAGCAGCGATGGCTGCCGGACCGGCGCTGTGGGCGCAGGGGGATCAGGAGCCGGCAGGGTTGAGGGTGGATGCGATTCCGGCGGCGCTGCAGCAGAAGATCGTTCAGACGTCGCGGCAGGTACTGGCCGAGACGGGCGTGCCGAGCGCGTCGGTGGCGATCGTGCGTGACGGCAGGATTGAGTACACGCAGGCGTACGGAGTGGGTCGGCTGGCGACAGGCGCGCACCCGGCGGTGATGGCAGCACCCGCCACCCGCTACTCCATCGGTTCCATTTCGAAGCAGTTCACAGCGTCGGCGATCCTGATGCTCGAGCAGCAGGGCAAGCTGACGCTGGACGATCCGGTGAGCCAATGGCTGCCCCAGCTGACGGACGCGAAAGACGTGACCCTCCGCGAGCTGCTGTCCCACACCTCGGGTTATCAGGATTTCTGGCCGGAAGACTACGTGATGCCGCCGATGATGTTGCCGACAACCGCGCAGCACATCGTGGACACGTGGGGCGAAAAGCCGCTGGATTTTCCGCCCGGCACGCAGTGGCAGTACTCAAATACGAATTACGTCATCGCGGGGCGGATTGTGGAGCTGGTGAGCGGCGAGCCCCTGATGCAGTTCCTGGAGCAGCACATCTTCGAGCCGCTGCACATGGAGCAGGTGTGGGATTCCGACACCAGCCAGCTGGGCCCGCACGATGCCGAAGGGACGGTGGGATATGCGCTGGGACCACCGCGGCCGGCGCCGAACGAGGGGCAGGGATGGATGTTCGCGGCCGGAGAGCTGGCCATGCCGGCGTATGACCTGGCGCAGTGGGACATCAGCGTCATGGATCGAACGCTGCTGACTGCGCAGTCGTACGAGGAGCTGGAAGCGCCGGTGCTGCTGAAGGACGGGACAAACACGCACTATGCGCTGGGACTGGAAGTGGGCAGCCTGGATGGGCACGCATATCTCGCGCACTCCGGTGAAGTGTCAGGGTTCGTGGCGGAAAACATGGTGTTCCCGAAGGACAAGCTGGCGATTGTGGTGCTGACGAACGAAATTGCGAGCCGCGCGGCCGGCGGCATCACGAGGGATCTGGCTCCGCTGCTGCTGGGCGTGACGAAGCAGAGTGCCACCGGGGCGCAGACGCAGGCGCTGCAGATCTTCAGGGGCCTGCAGAAAGGCAAGATCGATCGCTCCCTGTTTACGCCGTGGTGCAACGCGTACTTCGACCGGGCGCTCGACGATTTTCACGCGAGTCTGGCACCGCTGGGCAAGCCGGCGAGCCTCAAACAGGTCGAGGAGAGCCTGCGCGGAGGAATGACCTTCCGCGCATTTAAGGTGACCTTCCCGAACAGCAGCCGGGTACTGACGGTGACCACCTACACAGAGCCGGACGGAAAGCTGGAGCAGTATCTGGTGATGCCGTCAAGCTGAGGACCGCGGTCCAGGCGATGGCGCTCCGCGCATAACGCTTAAGGGCGTGGCTTTACGGCGCGGGGCGGAAGGTGAGCTGCGCGTAAGCCGCGCGCTCGATGCCGACATCCGGCTGGCTGGGATCGCCGGTGCCCCACTCCACGTGGCGCGGCTGGAAGAGGTTCTGGCCGACGGCTTCCAGGACAAAGTTGCGGCCGATCTCCTTCGACAGATGGAGGTCCGCGGTTTCGTAGGCGGGAACCTTCTGCGCGGGCAGGACGCTCACGTAGCGGAAGGTCTGATCGAACTCAATGCGATACGGCAGATCGATGAGCGACTGCGCCGTGACCATGTGCCTGGGCGTGGAGTGCTCGTAGGTGGTGACGGAGCCGCTGGAACTGATATTGGAGGTGGCTCCATTGGCGGAGAAATCGGAGTTGAGGAAGGAATAGCCCAGATTCAGCCGCCAGCCAGGGACGATCACGACCTGAGGCCCGATTTCGAAACCGCTGGTCGAGCCCTGAATCTGGTTGGTGTACTGGAGCGCCTCGGTGATAACGCCCCCGGAAATGGTGAAGGCCGGGGCGCTGAAGCTCTGCAGGTTGGAGTACTGGTTCCAGAAAGTGGAGAAATCGCAGTAGAAGCGGCTGGCGAAGAGGCCGCGGTAGCCGGCTTCGTAGCCGACGATGTCTTCCGACTTAAAGTTGTGGTTGCCGGTGAGCTGAACGTAAAAGCCGGGACCGCCGGCGTGGATGTACTGGCCTTCTTCGAGGTCGGAGGGAGTGGTGACGGCACGGGTTACGCCGGCCCAGAGCACCTGATGCGGGCGGACGAGCCAGAGCAGACGACCGGAGGGCTGCAGATCGACGCCGCTGTAGTTGTTTTCTTCCAGCTTGAGACCGCCGGTGACCTGGAGATTCGAGCGGAGCTGGATTTCGTCCTGCGCGAAGGCGGTAAAGATGTGATCAGTGTTCTCGGCGGGGAGGATGGTGTCGGTGGGGATGGCGCCGAGGATGTGGTAGGGGCTCCAGCGCAGGCCGCCGCCGTAACTGAACTGCTGGTTATGAGGCAGATGGAAGTGCTGGAGGAAATCGACATCGATGGTGTTTCGCGTTTCTCCGATGGGGTCGTTGGTGCGGAGGGTGCGGTCGAAGTAGGCCTGGAGGTAAAGACCGTTGCCGCTGGGCAGATTGCGCTCCCACCGGAAATTGAGGTCGCCGCCTGAGGTTTCATCGTCGTACGGAGTGGTGCCAAGGATGCGGGGGGAATCGCCGCGATAGGACTGGCCTTCGAGGAACCAGGTATCGGGACCGTTGTCCTGCCCGGCGCGGAACCCGACACGGTCCTGGTGCCAGGCGTCGTCGTTGATGCCGTCGGAATGGTATTCGGCGGCGCGTTCGAAGCCACGTCCAAACAGGCGGAAGCCGATGTCGTGGGAGCTGGCGCCGATCTGAAAGTCGTCGATGGTGCGGTCCTCATTGCCGAGGAGAGCGTCGGCGCTGACGCCGCGAGTGTCGGAGGCGGGTTTCGTGATGATGTTGATCACACCATTGGCGGCGTTGGGTCCCCAGATGGTGCCGCCGGGACCGCGAATCACCTCGATGTGGTCGACATCGCGAAGGGGCAGGTCGAGCACGTCCCAGTACGTGCCGGCAAAGAGTGGCGTGTAAACGCTGCGGCCGTCGACGAGGACGAGAACGGACTTGGAGAAATTGTTCTGGAGGCCGCGGATGCCGATGGCCCAGGCATTGGAGGCGATGCGGCCGACTTCTACGCCGGGAACCAGACGAAGAGCGTCGGCGATGGAGGTCGCGCCGGAGCGGAGAATTTCCTGGGAGGTGAGCACGCAGACGGCGGCGGGCGTGTTCCACAGCTCAGTGGGGGTTTTGTTGTACGTGGTGACCTGCACGTTACCGAGCTGCTGAAGGCTGAGCTGGCGCAGACGCTGGAGAGGAATGGACGTATTTTCGGCGATGAGCTGCGCGGAGCGGGCGGCAACGGGCATGGAAAGGAGCAGTAACGTCAGCGCGAGCGGCAGCGGCCAGCGGCCGGAATAGCGCAGGGGCGCGGCATCGCTGACAGCAGCGGCGCACGGCGTGAGGATTCCGGAATGGCTCACCGGCGGCGCGGTTCGGGCAGTCGTCATGTGGGTGAAGCCCAGGCCCCTGTGAAAAATGTAAAAGCAAAGGCGCCAAATCAGATGGCGCAATCGACAGTTTGGGTTGCCCAGGCCGGAACTTTTTCATCCAGCGGCAAAACTCCCGTCATGCCGCCGCACTGCCGGAGGCGGGACGGAACCACAGCCGGGCCGCTCTGCGGAAGAGGATCCAGGCAAAAAGAATGAGGAAGGCGCTGTGGATCGCGAGGCGGCGAGGGTCATGGATGCTGATCGCAACGTGGAAGGCGATCCAGGCGAGGGCGAGCCAGCGCGCCCAGTTGTGTCCGAGGAGCAGAAAGAGGCCGACCACGGCGGCCAGGAATTCGGTGATCTCGATCCCGCAGGCGTCCGGCTGATGGGCGAGCAGGCCGCGGAAGTGGGCGGCAAAACCCGCGACGCCGACCGCCAGATACAGGCAGGCCAGCAGCGTGACGGAAAACGGGCGCCGACGCATATGCAGTACAGGGTACAGGAGATAGCATGTAGCGTATAAGGTATGGCACGAAGCGCGCCGAGAGCCAGGAGATTACCAGCAGCAGTTAATGTTGATAGGGATTAACATGACTTTCAAGCTGGCGGGGTAGGTTAGTACGAGTCGCTGCCCGACGATTTGGGAGAGGCCTGCGCATGCCCGCCGGATGCGGCCTCGGCGTCGAAGTTCGATGACTGTTTTTCGGGTTGAACTCGCTGCACACGATGGTGCGACGCACGCCGTGCGGCAGGCGGCGCGCCTGGCCGAGCGCACCGGGTGTTCGTGAACACAAGACTTATCGAATTCGATTCGACGCGCAAAATTTTTACGAATCCCGGTGATTAAGCGGACGGAAGATTACAGGATGGGCAGGTTCGCATGACGAGAATCCGCTTTCAGCAAAACCTGGACGATTTGAAAGAGAAGCTGCTGGTGATGGCGGGCATGGCCGAGCAGTCGATCCAGCGGGCCGTGGAGGCCTACCGGGTGCGGGATCTCTCGATCTGCGACCTGGTGGATCGGGGAGAAATGGCGATCAACCGTCTGGAACGGGAGATCGACCAATTGGCGCTGGATCTGCTGGCTATGGAGCAGCCCATGGCCATCGATCTCAGGTTCATTTTGTCGGTAATCAAGATCAACGCCGATCTGGAGCGGGTTGGCGACTCGGCCCGGGTGATCAGCGACCGGGTGCGCGAACTGCAGGCCTTCCCGGTCGCGGAGCTGCCCGTCGATATTCCCAGGACCGCGAACCTGGCGGGCGGCATGGTCCGCAAGGCGCTGCAGGCGTTCATCGAGGGCAACGCCGAGATGGCGGAAAGCGTGCTCAAGATGGACGACAGCGTGGACAAGCTGAACGGAGCCGCGCACGGCACGCTGCTGAACCTGATGAAGAAGGAACCGGCGCTCGCGCCCCAGGCGCTGAACGCGCTGATGATCTCGCGGGCGCTGGAGCGGGTGGCCGATCACGCAACGAATATTGCCGAAGACGTGATCTTCTGGGTGCGCGGAGCCGACGTGCGGCACAACATGGGAGCAACGCCCGGGGAAAGACCGCCGGCCGGTCAGTCAGTGCCGGGATCCCAGTAATCCAGCGCGGCGATCGCGGGATAATACAGTCCGAGACGGAGCGGGACTGCGGTGCCGTGCAGTGCCCGCAGGGCCTGCGCATACGCCAGGAGCTGTGGCGCGTACAGCGAACGTTCGGCTCGGAGAAAAGCTTCGCGATTCTCGGACGGCGCAGGGGCGGTCTTGTAATCGATAATCCACCAGCACTCGGAGCCGTCGGCCAGCGGCACGGGTCCGGCCTGGAAGACGCGGTCGGCGCGCAGCGTGCGGAAGCGCGTGCCGGAGGAGCCGGTCCAGGCAGCCTCGGCCTGAGCGCCGGGATGCGGCGCGAGAATCCATTGGCAGACCGGATCCGTGGCGCAGGCGAGCAGCAGATTGCTGACCGCGGCGGTTGCGGACCGGAGGGCTTTGCCATCGAGCGCATAGGCGCGCAGAAGCGAGAGGGCGCGCCCGCGAATCTGGGGCATGCCCGGATGAGCCAGCTCCGGGCCGAGACGCTGCAGCATTTCGTGCACGACCGAGCCGACGGCGCGTGCCTGCCTGGAACCCTGCGGCCGCCGAAACTCAACGCCTGCGGAGACCCCGGAGGCCGCGGGATCGCTCGCGAGGACATCTTCAGCGAGCACGGGTTCGAACCCGGCCGGCAGCCGTCGCGGCATCGAACCAACGCCTTCTTCCCATGGACCAGCTGCGGCGAGTTCGCGAATCACCGCAGGCTCAGGAAACTGCAGGACGCGCGAAGACGCTGGCGGCTCTGCAGGGGGTTCGCGGAGCGCGGCTTCGAATTCCTTCCGCAAAGCCGGCCATGCGGTGGCGAGCAGGCTGCCGGCGTGTTCGGGCTTGATTCCCGTGGCTGAAGCCACGGCCGTGCCCAGCAGGTGCAGCTCCGAGCGCGCGCGCGTGCAGGCCACGTAGAACAGCCGCTTGCGCTCCTCGTCGAAACGATTCCGGCGCTGGCGCCGCACCCATTTGTAGAGGGGATCGGGTTTTTCCCCCTGCAGTCCGATGGGCGCAACCAGAAACTCGATTTCGTCGGAATCCCAGGGGCTGATGCGCTCCAGCGAACACACCAGCGGTTTTGCGTCGCCGGCCGGCTTGCGGTCGAGACCCGGAACGATGACGACATCGAAGCCGAGTCCCTTGGCCTTATGAATGGTCATGAGCTGGATTCCGCAGCGCTCGCTGACCGCTGGATCGGGCTGGGCGAAGAGGCGATTCAGTTCCGCGTCGAAGCCGGGCGTGAGCGCAGCGAGACCGTCAGGAGCGACCGCGTCGAGCAGCGAGAAGAACACCTGAGCATTCTCGTAGCCGGTGGCGTCCACGCAGGCAGGACCGCCGAGCGTGCGCCAGGTGCGTTCGATCCAGGAGGCAAACGATGGCGATTCGGAGGCGCGCCAGCGCAGCTCGAGGGCGCGCTGAAGGATCTCCGCCGTGCGGGCGAGGCGACGCTGGCCATCCGATGACAGCTGCTTCGCATTGCGCTCGATCAGCTCCAGGACCGACAAGCGGCGGCAGTCGGGATCGTCTGAACCGGTCAGGCAGTGCAGATCGGCGAGCGTGAGGCCGCACCAGGGAGCGCGCAGCACCGCGAGCCACGCGATGCGATCCATGGGGTGCAGCAGAGCGCGCGTGAGCGAGCGCAGGTCGAGAAGCTCCTGGCGGTCGGTGAGCAATTCGATCTCGACGGCGCGGAAAGGAATGCCGGCGCGGCGCAGCAGCGGCAGCAGCTCCGCAAGATGCGGCCGGGCGCGCACAAGGACGGTCACGCGATACTCCGAGCCTGCCTGGCGGGCGCGGGAGAGGACGGGCAGGTGCTTCTCGAGAATCCCGAGCACCTGACGCGCTTCCTGCTGCCGGGCTTCCCGCTTTTCCGCCAGAGTGGGACGCTGAGCCGCGCTGCCGACGATCTGCGGGCAGACGTGCAACGATTTCCCGGTGGGCGCGGAGGATGAGGCAGTCGCCCGCGAGAAAGACACAGCGGCCGAACCAGGCGGCGGAGTCTCGGCGCCAATCGCCGCGAAGAACTCGTTGAGCGGATCGGTAAGCCCGCCATGCGAGCGAAAATTCACGCTGAGCTGTACCGGCCGGCAGGGGATGCGGTTGTCCTCAGGCCCAATGCCATGGTCGCGAACGTGGGTGAACAGCTCGACCTCCGCCTGGCGAAACATGTAGATGGACTGCATCGGATCGCCGACAAAGAAGACGGTTCGGTGCTCGCCGGTCTCCCAGGCGGCGAGAAGATGCTGGATCAGCTCATGCTGGCGGCGCGACGTGTCCTGAAATTCATCGACGAGGAGATGGCGCACACCGTGGGCCAAATCGAGGCCGCGCTCCGGATGCCTGCGCAGCAGATCGACGGCGGCCAGTGTGATTTCTGTGAAGTCAACGGCGCCCTGTTCGGCGAAGACGACGCGCAGCTCGGCGATAGCCTGGCGCAGCACGGTGAGGAAGTGGCGAAGCGCCGTCCACTGCTCCCGCGAATACGCAGCGGGAGGCAGGCTGCGGATGGCGCAGAACGCTTCGAGCAGCTGCGGCATCTGGTGGAGACGGCCAAGGATGAAAATCATCGCGTCCTTGCGCTCTTTCGTCTCGGGCCGGGTGCGATCCACCGGAAAGCCGTTCCGCCTGTCCACGGCCTTCCGCCACTCGTCCTTTTCAGTGAGGAGCAGGTCGCACAGGCAGCGCCAGTGGTCGACCGGCATATTGGGCGAGAGCGCCTGCACGCCTGTGAGCAGCGCTACGTTGTCGTTGCCCTGGGAGCAGGCGTAATGCGCGAGTTTCAGGATCTCGTCGCGCACGTTCGGCTCGGCCTCAACCAGCCGCCAGGTATCGCCAAGGACGCGCCGCGTCTCGCGCAGCAAAGGCGCCTGGAGCTGGACACGCGCCAGCTCCCAATCATCTTCTGACATTGCGCCGGAAAGCGGGAAGGCGTGCTGCCACTGATCGCGGACCCTGAGCATCTCCGCCAGCAGCGATTCGCAGTCGGCGAGACGATTGTCGCGAAGATCGAGAAAATGCGCGAGGGCATTGTCGAGCACGGCGTCGGCACCGCCGAGATGCTCCAGCGTGCGCCGCGCGGCGAGCGCGTAAAGCGGATCGGCCTGCTCCGTGGGCTGCAGGCGGCCGCCCAGCCCAGCCAGCAGCGGGCGATGGTGAGCGATCCGCAGGCACAGTGAGTCGATCGTCTCAATGGAGAGGCGCTGCGGCTGCTCGAGAATCCGCCAGCCGCGCCGCTCGGCATGGGCGAGCGCTTCACGAGCTGACGCGATGCGCGGCAGCTCCTCGGGGCGAAAGGCGCGGCGGCCGGCAGCGGCCTCCAGGTCGCTCAGGATGCGTGCGCGCATCTCCGCGGTGGCGGCGCGGGTGAAGGTGATGGCGAGGATATCCTCAGGCTCGTCCACCGCGGCCAGCAGGCTGAGGAAGCGGCGGGTGAGCAGGTCGGTCTTGCCGGAGCCCGCGGGCGCCTGCACGATGACGGAGTCGCGAAGGTCGAGCGCGGCCTGGCGCGCCTCGGCATCGGCGGGAACGAGGAGATCAGGCATCGGCGTCGTCTTCCTCGTCGTCGCCGGAAACGGCGAGGGCAAGCTCCGCCTTGCGGCACAGGGGGGAGAGCGAGCAGTTCCTGCAAACTTCGGGCTGGCGGGGCGAAACAGCGGATTCGCCGTCCAGAAATTCCTGCGCCAGCGCGTGCAGGGCGCGGGACCACTGGTCGCGCATGGAATCGGTGAACGGGTCGCTGACCAGCTTCCTCCCGGGGCTGAGATTGGCGAAAAGCTGCGTGCGCGCGTCGCGAACTCGGCCATCGAAGCCGGTTTCGCCGGCGCGGATTTTGGCGAAGAGCACGCCGCTCAGTCTTTCCACGTTGCCGCAGACGGCGTAGAGCGGAAGCTGCGGCTCTTCGGGGCGCTCGCCGTTCCAGGCCGCGGACGAGATGCGGCCGGTCTTGTAATCGATGAGAAAGTGCGAGCCATCAGGCAGCAGATCGATGCGGTCGGCGCGCAGATCGAGAAGAAGATCGCCGATCCGGACGCCGGAGAGTTTGCGTTCCGTCGCCTCCACGGCGAAGGGCAGGCGCTGCGCTTCGCACGTCAGCCATTCTTCCAGGCGCGCGCGGAGGCGGCGCTTTTCCGCGGCGAGGTAGGCCTCCTGCCAGGAGCCCGAAACCTTCGCGAAATCGCGGAAGACCGCCTCAATGTGGGCGTCAAGGAGGCCGGGGAGTTCCCGGGCGGCAAGAACGGCGAGGAGATCGTCCTGGGAAGTAAGGTTCAGCGAGTACAGGCGCTCCAGCACCCTGTGCAGCAGCTTGCCGCGCTCGGCGGGCGTGAATCCCCACTCCTCCGCGTCGAGCGGCTCGGCCGCCAGACGCCTGGTAGCGAAAGACTGGAAGGGACAGGCGGCCTGGCGTTTCAGCACGTCCGCGCCGCCGGCGGGACGCTCGCTCGGCCAGGGCAGGGCAACGGAGCCGTCGGGAATCGTTTCGAGGGAGGCATTGCGCGCAGACTCCGGGCGAATTGTGGCAGCGGGCTGTGGTTGCGCGTCGTGAGGAAAGAGATCCTTCAGCAATGGTGACGGGCGCAGTTCAGCGTCCTCATCATGCTGCGCATAGCTGAAGACGATTTGTGGTGCGCTGCGCAGAAGGCGCGTGGTGACAACATGAGCAAGGTCCCAGTCGTTCTGCGGCGTGGCGTGCGGCATGCCGTACTGGCGCTGCACGGCTGGAGGCAGGAGCGGATGCGGACTTCCCGGCACAGGCCAGCGGCTATCGTCTGCGGAGAGGAACCAGATCGCGTCGAATTGCTGGCCGGCGGATTCGAGCGGGCCCAGAATATGAATGGGCGGGTCGTCGGATTCGGGCGCGAACACCATTTCGCGCGCGTGGAGATCGAGCAGGTCAAGAAAATCCGTGAAGAGCAGCACCGCCCCGTCGAAATCAAGAAGAGCCATTTCGTCCAGCAGGCGGTGCCAGCGCTGGAGGGCCTGGAACTGCACGGAATCGGAAGCTCGTTCGCCGGGCCAGCCGATGCGCTCGAGGAGAAGAGGGAGCAGCTCCGTCCATGCGGATGGCGGACGAGGCTGGTCGAGGACGCGACTGGCGTCCACAGCCTGGAGAAGAGCGTCGATCCGCTCCGCCGGAGGGCGCAGCGCGGACGTGCTGTCGAGAGAAGCGCGGAAGCTCTCCAGGGAGCGCTCCGGGACGAGCAGGCCGGAATCGCGGCGGCTGGCGTCCCGACGCGCCATATCGAGATGATGGGTCGCGGTGTCGGCGAGGAATCCGGAGAGGAGGAGCCAGGAGATTTCCTCGTCCTGCAGAGGTCGCGCGATCCAGCACAGGAGCAGGAGCGCGGCGCGCACGGCGGGGACATCGGCCAGCGGTTGACCGAGCGAGAATTCAAAGGGCAGTGCGGAGAACGGGCGGCGAATGTCGTCGGCGGAAGGCAGGAGCGCACGCCGGAAGGCGCGCTCAGTTTCGCCGCGTGACGAGCCGATCGCAGGCGCGATGACGCCGATGCGGGCGTACGGCTGATCGAGCAGGAGCTGACGAGCCCATGCCGCGCACGCGGCGATTTCATCGTGACGGTTGCCCGCGGCGATCCAGGCGCGCCGCGATTCGCAGGGTTCAGGAAGGTGCTCGACGACGGCAATGCCGCGGGCACGGAGGAAATTAAGGAATTCCTCCTGCGCAGGCGTAAGGCGGTCGAAGCCCACCAGGCAAAGCTCCGGCGGCAGGCCCAAATTCTCAGCAGCAGCGCCGCACAGGCGCGATTCGATCTGGCTCGCGCTGAGCCAGCCCTGCGCGGCACATTCGCGGTCGAACTCCTGTGCCCACTGGCGAAAGCGCTCGGCGTCAGCGGGCTCCCAGCAATGGCGGCGCGCGGAATGAGCGCCGAACGACGACAGCAGCGACCACGCCTCCATGGCGAGAGCCGCCATGGACTCCGGCGAGAGGACCAGGCCGGCGTCACTGCGCTGGACGCGAGTCCAAAGTGCGCGCTCCTGCAGCGAAGAAAGCAGCAGGGGTGCATCGGGAGTGGCGAAAGCATAGGTGTGCCACAGGCTGCGAATCCAGGAATCCCAGTCGAAAATGGCGGGGCAGGGCCAGACTTCGTGGCCGGCGGCGCGCTGATCGCGGGCGTGAAGGACGCCAAGCGCGCGGGCCGCGCGCGGGCTGGCTGCCACCACCGCCGCTCCGCGGTCAAGGGCATCTGCAATGGAACCCGCGAGCGTCATAAGCAGAGAACTGAGTGGTAAACCGGTCTGAATGAGGGAGGCACGGCTCCGACGAGGGTCAGGAGGCCCGCGGCAAGCGCGGATTTCGTTTTTGTGCGACTGCGGGAATCGAGCATTTTGAGGCTGGCTCAAGTGTAAACTGACGGGTGAATTTCCCTGGTGCGCAGATTTCCACCGCCGTGCTGCTTGCGGCGGTCCTGTGTTCAGCGGGCTGCAGGTCGCCTCAGACAGCGACGAACTCGGCCCGACCTTCGGGCGCGAGGACTTACAACCTGCGAGGCGTCGTGGTCTCGGCCAACGCCACGACGGGCGAGGTGATCCTGAACGGCGACGCGATTCCCGGCTATATGCCCGCCATGACCATGGCCTACACGCTGAAGCAACCCAGCGTGGCCACTGCGCTGCATCCCGGCGACACCATCACGGCAGTGATGGAGCCCACGGCGCAGGCGGACCTGCTCGACCAGATCGATATCGTCGACCAGGCGAAGCTGGATTACGTCCCCAGGGTGGTCTACAACACGCTGGAGCCGGGCGAGGCGATTCCGGATTTTCGTTTTCTGAACCAGAGTGGCAGGATGATCAGCCTCGGGCAGTATCGGGGCAGGGTGGTGCTGCTCACATTCATCTACACGCGCTGCCCGCTGCCGAACTATTGCGTCCGCATGAGCCGGAATTTCGCGAAGATCGACAAAGCGCTCGAAAAAAAGCCAAAGCTTTACGCGAAGACGCATCTGCTGAGCATCAGTTTCGATCCGGCCTACGACACGCCGAAGGTGCTGCGCAGTTATGGCGGCGCGTATACGGGGCTGTACACGAAGGAGACCTTCACCCACTGGGAGTTCGTGGCGCCGCCGGTGCACGAGCTGAAAAGGGTTCTGCTCTTCTTCGATATCGGGATTACGCCGGTAGGGAGCCAGACGATTACGCACTCCCTGTCGACGGTAGTGATTGCGCCCGACGGGAAACTGTACAAGTGGTATCCGGGCAATGAGTGGAAGCCGGAGCAGGTGCTGGCGGACGTGGCGCATCTGGAAGCCGGCCGGGCGTGATGCGGTATGCTTGAGAGGGTGGTCTGACCACAGCGCGGCTGTCTGCAGGAATATCCAGTAGAACGGGAGGAGGACCACGCTATGAGCGCGGGCCTGAAGATTCGCCAGCATGGCGAGCTGGACTTTTTGTCGGTCGGGGCGCTGGTGCACCGGCTGGATCCAGGCATTATTCCGTTCCGCAAGGCGACGGAATGCGCGATCCACGTCAGTGGAGGCGAGTTCAACGTCGCCGCGAACCTGTCGGACTGCTTCCGGATGAAGACCGGCATCGCAACCGCGATGGCCGATTACCCGATCGGCGACCTGATTGCGGAGCGCGTGCGCGCGATGGGCGTCCGTCCCTTCTACAGGCATTTCGAGCACGACGGCGTAACCGGACCGAACATGGCAACGGTGTACAGCGACCGCGGATACGGCGTGCGCCCACCCGTGGTGTTTTATAACCGCGCGAACGAGGCCGCGGGACAGCTGAAGCCGGGGGATTTCGACTGGAACAAGATCTTCGCGGGCGGAGTGCGCTGGGTGCACAGCGGCGGCGTCTTCGCGGCGCTGTCGCCCACCACCGCGGAGCTGGCCGTCGAGGCGATGCAGGCAGCCAAAGCGGCCGGCGCGGTGACCTCGTTCGATCTGAATTTCCGCGCCAAGCTGTGGAACGTCTGGGGCGGCGAGCAGAACGCGGCAAAAACCATCGGGCGCATCGTGGAGCACGTCGATGTGCTGGTGGGCAACGAGGAGGATCTGCAGAAGGGCCTGGGAATTCCGGGGCCGGAGGTCGCGGCGAAGTCGAAGCTGGATCCGAGCGTATTCCTCGGGATGATCGACAGGGTCGTGAAGAGGTATCCGCAGGTCAGAGTGGTGGCGACCACGCTGCGCGAGGTGCACTCTACCAGCCGGCACAGCTGGAGCGCGGTGGCACGGATCGACGGGAAAACCTGTACAGCGCCGGTGGCGGAGCTGGACGTGTACGACCGCGTGGGCGGCGGCGACGGGTTCGCGGCGGGTTTATTCTATGGGCTGCTCGCGGGCGAAGCGCCGGAACAGGCGGTGAAGCTGGGCTGGGCGCACGGCGCGCTGCTGACCACCTTCCCCGGCGATACGACCATGGCGACCCTGGAACAGGTGCGGGCCTTCGCGCAGGGCGGGTCAGCGCGCATCCAGCGGTGAGGCAGCTTGCGGCTGCAGCGCCTCTCGGTTGGCCGGAAGCTTCGGCTTCCGCTCTTCTGACCGGACCAGGAGCCTGGTTGTGCGAGAAGATGCGTGAAATCGTCCGGTGTCCATTAGACTTGAGGTGGAGTGGAGGGAACGATGGGAAGGTGGGCGCTTTTATTCGGGCTGATCCTGCTGTTGCTGGGCATTTTCGACTACATGGGGGGAAACCATGCTTCGGCGGCGCTGACTCCGGCGTACTTCGGGATTCTTCTTGGGGTGCTGGGCGCCACGGCGCGCACGGATAAAGAGAAGACCCGGATGATTGCCATGCACATCGCGGCCGCGGTGGGCTTGGTGGGATTCCTGTGGACGGTCGGCAGCCTCTGGGACTATGTGCAGATGCAGCGCGGCCTTCTCACTCCCGCTCATCCCAGGATCCTGCAGGAGCACGCGCTGACCTCGGGGATCCTGCTCTTTTTTGTGCTTCTTTGCGTGTTGTCCTTCATCAGGGCAAGGAGAGCGCGCCAGGCCGTTCCTGCGTCCACGGCTGCGGGTTCCCGCCAGGCACGCTGAGGAGCGCCTTTAGCTATGCCGCCCTTCGGAGGGTTCGGCTCGATGCCGGTGAACGCCGAGCGCGGCGGCGGGCGTCGTGCGCGCGCGGCCGCCGGGGTTGAGCTGCCGAAGAAAAAGACAGAACTCCGCAAGGTGACGCCGGAGATCTGGAAACTGGTGCGGCCGCGCAAGTGGCTGCTGTTGCTGGGACTGGTGCTGGTGGCCATCAACCGGGTCTCCGGACTGGTGCTGCCCTGGGTTTCGAAGCGGTTCGTGAACCACGTGCTCATGCAGCATGAGATGAGCCGGCTGATGCCACTGGTGCTGGCCGTGTTTGTAGCCACGCTGATCCAGGCGATTACCTCGTTCTCCAACACGCAACTGCTCTCGAAAGCGGCGCAGCGGATGATCGCGGAGCTGCGCCAGCAGGTGCAGCAGCACGTGGGCCGGCTGGCCGTCAGCTTCTACGACGCGAACCGTACCGGACTGCTCGTGTCCCGCATCATGAGCGACGTGGAAGGCATTCGCAACCTGGTGGGCACCGGTCTGGTGGAGTTCGTGGGCGGTCTCCTGACGGCGGGGATGGCTTTCGCTTTCCTGATGCACGTCGCCGCGCAGATGACGCTGATCGTCTTCGCAGTGATCGTGACGTTCATGCTGGTCCTGCGGAAGGCGTTCAGGACCATTCGGCCCATATTTCGGGAGCGGGCGAAAATTACCGGCGAAGTGACGGGGCGGCTGACGGAGTCGCTGGGTGGCGTGCGCGTGGTGAAGGGCTACTACGCGGAAGAGCGTGAGGCGAAGGTGTTTTCCGTGGGTGTGTTGCGGCTGCTGGACAACGTGATGCACTCGCTGACCGCCACCAGCCTGCTTTCTATGGCGGCGACTACGGTGTTGGGGGTGGTGGGCGGCCTGGTGATGCTGTTGGGCGGGCACCTTGCGATGCGCGGGCGGATGGACCCCGGCGACTACATCCAGTACACGATGTTTCTGGCCTTCATGATCGCGCCGGTGATTCAGGTGGTGAACATCGGGACGCAATTGACGGAAGCCGCCGCCGGGCTGGACCGGACGATGGAGATCCTGAACGAGAAAGACGAGTTTGCCGATCCGGCGCGGGTCAACACGCTCGAGGAGATCGAGGGCGAGGTGAGTTTCGAGGACGTGCGCTTTGCCTACGAGGCGGACAAGCCGGTGCTGCACGGCATCAGCTTCGAGGCGCTGCCGGGTACGGTAACAGCGCTGGTGGGATCGTCGGGATCCGGCAAATCCACCATCATCAGCCTGGTGTGCGCGTTCCACAAGCCGGACGAAGGGCGGGTGCTGGTGGATGGCGTCGATCTCTCGACGGTGCGGCTGGACAGCTACCGCAGCCAGCTCGGCGTGGTGCTGCAGGAATCCTTTCTGTTCGACGGGACCATCCGGGAGAACGTGATGTTTTCGCATCCCGACGCGACCGAAGAAGAATTCCTGTCCGCGTGCCGCATCGCGCGCGTCGACGAGTTTGCGGAACGGTATCCGGACACCTACGACACAATTGTGGGAGAGCGCGGCGTGAAGCTGTCAGGCGGGCAGAGGCAGCGGCTCTCGATTGCGCGTGCGATCCTGGCCAGCCCCCGGATTCTGATTCTGGACGAGGCCACCTCGTCGCTGGATTCCGAATCGGAAGCCATGATCCAGCACGGGTTAAGCTATCTCATGCAGGGGCGGACGACGTTTGTGATCGCGCACCGGCTGTCGACAATCCGGCGCGCCGAACAGATTCTGGTTGTCGAGGGCGGCCTGATCGTGGAGCGCGGTACCCACGCCAGCCTGTACGCGCTGGGCGGCCGCTATTACGATCTGTATACGCGTCAGCACGGGCTCGAGGAGAACTTGTTCCTGGCGCCGGGTGAAGGCGACGTGGTGGAGGAGGACTCCGCGTCCAGCGGTGCGGGTCGCCTGTAGGGCTTCCTCCGGGAAGGTGCCGGAACGGCGCCCGGTATGGATTCCTCATCGAATCAAGGAGGGTCGTCGATGCGGGCCGTGATTCTGATTCGGATTCTTGTGGGTTGGGTCTTCATCTCGGAAGGCATCCAGAAATTTCTCTTCCCTCAGGCGCTGGGGGCGGGGCGATTCGCGAAAATCGGGATTCCCCTGCCGCAGTTTGCCGCGCCTGCCATCGGCTTCGTGGAGATTTTCTGCGGCGCACTGCTCATCCTCGGGCTGTTCACGCGGTGGGTGGCGATGCCGCTGCTGGCGGTGATTGCCGTCGCGATTGCGAAGACCAAGGTTCCGGAGCTGTTCACGCCCGGGCAGGGCGTGTGGTATTTGCTGCACGACGCGCGAACGGATTTCAGCATGGCGCTGGGGCTCATCTTCTTACTGATCGTGGGCGCAGGCGGATTGTCCATAGACGGGGCGCGGAAAGGAATCCGCGAATATCGAGCGGGGCGCACGCCGCAGGAGGTCGGGCGGAGGCCTGCGCGAGGTCTGGGTTCAGAGACCGAACCAGAGGATGAGGCGCCGCACACCATCGCTGGCCAACCGAAGCCCGGCGGCCATGGCGGAATTGCCACCTGAGACACATTCCCACCGTAAACTGCCAACATGATCCTCGAAGCGGCGATGCTGACGGTCCACTCCGGCCAGGAGCGTGCGTTTGAGGCGGCGATGCTGCAGGCGGCGCCGGTGATTGCGGGTTCCCCCGGCTATTTGGGCCACGAGCTGCGGCGATGCGTGGGGACGCCGGGGCGCTATCTGCTGCTCGTCCGGTGGGAGACGCTGGAGGCGCATACGGTCGGCTTCCGCCAGTCGCCGGCGTTCACAAAATGGCGCGAGATCATCGGCGGGTTCTTCGCAGGGCCTCCTGTAGTCGAGCACTGCGAGAGTGTGCTGGAGTGGCCGGGGCCTGCGCAAGCCGCGCGTCGGCATGCACCGACAGCGCCTGCTCCGCCGCCTCCTGCAACGTCCGTGCCGCGCGGCGAATTGCCGCAGTGAGCACGGTCATCTGCTCCTGCGCGCGCGGCAGATCCTTCGCGTCGATGGCCTCGTTGACGCCGGGGATGACCACCGCCGCATAGCCGGTGTACTCGCCCGGCGCATAGATCACGTGCTTGAACCAGGGGCGGCCGGGCAGTCCCTGTTGCGCAATAAAATCGCCTTCCACGGCGCGCAGCTGATCGTTCAGCGACGCAAGCTGGGCAGCCGAGTCCGCGCCCGGGTTCTGCTGTTTCGCCGTCACCTGCCCGGCAAATTGCGTGAACTGCCGCGCGGCCGCTTCCGCGGGCGCGAAATCAAGGTCCGTCATGCCGGCGGCTTCAGCCTTCTTCTGCGCAGCCTGGAGATACGCCGACAATTCCTTACCGTAGGTGACGTAGTCGTACGGCAGCACGTCAGCGTCGGCCATGTGCAGGACTTCGAGGCCGAAGACGCGCGCCATCTCCTGCTCGTACAGGAAGTGCGGGTCGGCGTTCATTACGAACCAGGTGTAGTCGTCGAAGGTTGAGTGGTAGACGCCGTAGGGGCCGTCCGAGCCAATGTCGGTAGACGGCACGCCGATGTGCTGCAGGAACGGGGTGTAGTCGGAGCCGCTGCCGAGGTCGCCGATGCGCACGCCCGTCTCCACGTGGGCGGCGTCCACGCTGTTGTGCTCGTCGTCCGGGCCTGGATGCTCAGCCTGGTGCAGCTGCCAGGCGTCGTAGACCGTGCCCCCCTGCGGGCTGGGCACTTCCTCGGTGACCTGGCGGATGAATTCCTTGAGCGACGGCACCGCAGAGGCATTGAAGCTCTGGCCGGAGACGCCCACATCGGTGTTGAAATAGGCGACAGCGTGCGTGAGCTGCGCAGGATGGTCCTCAACCCATTCGGTGGAACCGATCAGTCCCTCTTCTTCGCCGTCCCAGCTGCAGAAGATGATGGTGCGCTTCGGCCGCCAGCCGGTCTTCAGCAGCGTGCCCATGCCGTGCACGGCTTCCAGCATGGCGGCGGTGCCACTGTTGGGATCCGCCGCGCCAAAAACCCAGGCATCGCGATGATTGCCGGCCACGACCCAGTCATTCGGATACCTGGAGCCGGGAATGCGCCCGATCACGTCCCACAGCCGCTGATACTGGTAATCCATCCTGAGGAGCAGGTGGACTTTGACGCCGGGCCCGATGTGATACGTGAAGGGCAGAGCGCCCTGCCACGCGCCTGGAGCGTCCGGGCCGCCGAGATGCGCCAGGATGGGCGCTGCGTCGTGCCACGACAGCGGCTCAGAGGGGATCTTCGGCATGTTGCCGGCCTGGCTGGGCTTCAGACGCTCGGAAGCGGGCAGCTCCGGGCGCGAGGCAATGCCCGGCGTCAGCGCGTCGCCGGGATATTTGAAGAGATACTGCACCGAACCGCGCTGTACGCCGGTCTCCGGCCGCCACGGCCCGTCGGGATATGGATCGCCGCGGTGATAGCCGTCGTCCGCGGGATCGGAATAGATGAGAACGCCTGCGGCTCCGCGCTGCTGTGCGATGTACACCTTCACTCCGCGGAAATTGCCGCCGTAGCGGCACAGGACGATCTTCCCCCTCACATCCACACCCATGCTCGCGAGCTGGTTGTAGTCCTCAGGCCGGCAGTAGTTGCCGTAGACCACTTCGGCGGTGATGTCGCCTGAGGGCGAGGAGCCGTGGAAGATGGGCGTGACGTCCGGCTGGTTCTCGTAGGGGTCGCCCTTCACGTGCTCGGGAGTGGGTCCGGTCATGAGCAGCTTGCCATCCGGGCCCCACGCTTCGACGAGGGTCTTCGTCGGCGTATTGAGCCAGGCCATGTAGGGCACGATCTGCGTCTCGAGACCAGCTGCGCGAAATTTCCCAGCGACGTACTCAGCGTTCTGGTGGTCGTAGGGCGACCCAGCGACGTGTGGCCTGGCGGTCAGAATCTTCAGTTCCTCGCGCGCCAGTCGCGGACTGGGCACCGCAAGGAAAATTCGGTCGATCCGCGCCTGTTCGGCAGAATAGTTCTGATACCCGAAGACCGCCGGCGATGCGGCCTGGGGTACGGCCTGCGCGATCACCACAGCGAGGGCGGGCAGAAAAATGGCGGCTAGCAGGATGGGCAGGCGCGAGCGGGTCAACGGCAGCTCCTTGCACAGCGGAATCAGCGAATGGAAGGGATCAGCATACCACCCGCCTGGAATGCCCGCTTCAGGCCTCCGGCGCCACCGGCTCCACGGGTTGCGCGCAGTGCTGGCAGCGCTTCGCCGCCAGCGGGATGTCAGCGAGGCACTCCGGGCAGGGCCGGCTGGTCGGTGGGGCAGCCTTCGACGGGCTGAATTTCCTCATCAGAGACTGGATGGGCAGGACGATGCCGAAGTAGACGGCGGTGGCGATGATCAGGAACGAGATCAGTGCGTTGAGAAAGTCGCCGTACAGGATCTTGCCGCCGTGGATGGTCACCACGAAGGCCGAGAAGTCCGGCTTGCGAACCGTCGCCGCGATCATCGGGTTGATGATGTCCTTGACCAGCGCGTTCACGATGGCAGTGAAGGCGGCGCCGATGACGACGGCCACCGCCAGGTCGACGACGTTGCCGCGGAGAAGGAAACTGCGGAATCCCTTGAACATGACTGTGCCCTCGTTTCTTTCCTGACAAGATAGCGCATTCGGAGCGGAGCGGCGGATCCGCCCGCTCCGAATTCAAAGCCTGGTGCCCGTGCGGGGACCATCGGCGGTATGCAAGCCCCAGGCCATCCGCGGAGTGTTATGGGCCATGCCGTAACGGCCGTCGGGCCCCAGCAGGATAATGCCGCCGTGTCCTCCAAGACGGCGGAACAGGTACGCCATGGCGTCGGGGGCGACCTGCTCGGGCGAGCCTCCGGCGAGCACGCGATCCGTCGCCCACTTGCCGAGCACCAGTTTCATGATGGGCTCTCCCCAGCCGGTGAGCGACACGGCGGCGCTCGCGTTGTCCGCGTAACAGCCGCAGCCGATGAGGGACGAATCGCCGACGCGCCCGGGATCTTTGTTCACCGTGCCGCCGGTGGACGTTCCGGCAGCGAGGCAGCCCTGCTGATCGACAGCGACGGCGCCGACGGTGTCATGACCGCCCGGCGGTTCCGCCTCGGAATGGCCCGTGAAGGTGCGGTCGGGCGCGCCCGAGTTTTCGCGGGCCTGCGCTTCCGCCAGGCGGTGGCGCTCTCGGTCGAGCACCAGCTCGCGGTTGTCGATGAGAGGAAGACCGTGTGCCTCAGCGAACTCCTCCGCGCCCCGGCCGACGAAATAGACGTGGGGGCTCTCATCGAGCACCAGCCGGGCCGCCCGAATGGGATTGCGGAGCCGCTCCACGCAGGCCACGCCCCCCGCTCGGAGGGTGCCGCCATCCATCAGAAGCGCGTCCAGCTGCACCCGGCCGTCGCGCGTCAGGAAGCTCCCGCGTCCCGCGTCGAACGCGGGATCGTCTTCGAGAACGGTGACGGCGGCCTGCACGGCGTCCAGCGCCGAGCCTCCGCGTTCGAGCAGCCGCCAGCCCGACTGCAGCGCGTCGAAGACGCCCTGCTCGTGGGCATCGAGGAGGTCGGCGGGGATGTTCCATGCACCGCCGTGGACGAGGAGAACCGGGGATCGAGTCATACCTGTAACCGGGGATTGTATCCTTTTCCGCGAAGCAGGAAGCAAGATGCGGCGCGGCCCGGGGATCGAGGTTCATCCGCGCTCGTCCGATGCCGACAAGGCGATCAGCATGACTGGAGTTGCGACGGGCCAGGAGTGCAGGGGGGGTGCCGCGCTATCGCTGCGCCGGAGAGGTGGAGCTTGCCATTGAGGGTTGCGGCCTGCGCTGTCGCGGAGGCCTCGCGAATCTGAGCACCGGCGGCTGCTTTGTGGAGACGGAGTGCTGACTGGAGCGCGGCACCACGGTCGAGCTCTGCACGGAGGCCCGGGCGTGCCCTTGCGCATCGCCGCCCATCTGTTGGCACACCGGCCCAACGGCATCGGCTGTCGATTCACCCAGCTCACCGCCCGCAAATTGCAGCAGATCGAAAGTCTGATCGCCGCGTTGCGGCAGGCGCGCCCTGCGAAACAAAGCTGACCGCGCCGACGACGAGCACGGAATCGCATCAGGCCCGGCTGACTGCACCTCAGCCCGGACCGATGCCGCCGGGGATCGGTTGCACTGCAGCGAAGCATGTCCCTGCGTCAGCGGAAATCTTCGGAGAGGAGAATCTGCCACTTGTCCGCCTGGAAATAGCGGAGGGTCAGCGAGCGCTCGAGATTGGCGTCCTCGATGGCGTCGTGGTCGATGAGGAACTCGGGCCGAATTCCGGTCGAGTCGCGCAGATCCTCGGCGCTCCGCGTCGAAATGCCCCAGGCCGAGCCATAAATGGCGCTGCCGGGTTCATGACCGAGCCAGAGGGTGTCCACCTGCGATCGGAGAGGGATGGGCGTGTTGTATTGCCCCGCAAAGAAGACGTAGAGGGTCGTGTCGCCGCCGACCGAGCAGAGCGCGGCCCAGTCGTCGCTCGCCGGGGCGCGAAAGGCTCCCTGAATGACGTTTTCCGGCTCCTGTGCCTCAAAGGTCTGCGGGATCATGCAGCGGCGCCTCCGCAGCCAGCCAGCGATGGGCTGCGGCAGACTGGGAAAAGAGTCGACAGGCAGCAGGCGGATGCGATAGCTCTCCCCCACGCCTTCGGCGGAGAGAAGCCGGCCGCTCTCGATGCGCTCCAGATTGCCGGATGGCGTCTGTGCGGCTGCGACGACCCCGGTCAGCAGGCCCGCGAGAAGCCCCGCCGCCACCGCGCGCGTCATTTTGATCCGAGGATGTTGGGATAGGAATTGTCATCCAGCCAGGCGGAGGCAGAGCGAAGCGATTCGTGAAAGTAGCCCACGGCGGCGTTGGGAAAGCGGACGCAGAAGCTGGAATCGCGGAAATCGTCGATCTCCGGGATAGCCGCGGTCGACCCAAGCGAGACGTCCGCGGACTCTGCCGCTTCGCCGGTCTTTCCCTGAATGGCGACGGCAAGTCCCTCGCGAAACAGGTAGCTCAGCCCCACCACGCGCTGATCGAGCCGCTGGAAAGCCGGCTGATAGCGAGCCAGGCGAAGATAGGCGTCGAACATGGCGAGGGCGCCGGCAATCTCGTCCGCATCGGCCTGCACGCAGACCGAGCGCGCGCCATCGGCGATCCAGATTTCCAAACCCTTCGCGAAACTCTCGGACTGAGACTCCGGAACTTCGTTGATGGCTTCGCCGGGCTCGGAGGCATCTGCTTCCTCATGAGCCTCAGCCGGCGGCTCCGGCTCGCGCGGAGGATTGGTGAGATTGACGGCCAGCACAGCCATCACCCTCAGGCGGCCGCGGATCGCCGCGTCCCCCTGGCCGGGCGCCTCCGCAGTGTTATTGCGGCGGAGCACCGCGGCGCCGGGCTTTTCCAGCAGCGCGCGCAGCCGCGTAGCCGGCTGCGGCGGGCGGTGGAACGCCACTTTCATTTCCAGACAAGGCATCGGAGCCCTCAGCAGGTCTGCCAGCAGAGTATACGAAATGAAGGCCCCCGGCCGCACTCGCATTTGCTCCAGGAATCGTATTGCCCAGGGGTTATCCTGTATTCCACTCCCTGGAGAAGTGACCAGAGGTATTCCATGCGCAGACCTGTGGGCGTCATCCTTGCGGCAGTCATTCTCGGATTGATCGCGCTGCCGGGAACGGCGATTGGAGCGTTGGCGCTCGCCGCGTTGATTTTCGTGCGTCGCCCGCTGATTCCAAGGATTCCAGGCGTAGAACTCTCTGTCTATCTCATGTTCGGCTTTCAGCTGTTCTGCCTCTGGACCGCGGTCGACCTGATGCGCATGCGGCGCTGGACACGGCCGGCCATGGTGGGGATCGGCGGCATCGTATTCGTGTTTTCGGCGCTCGCCGGCGCGGGCCTCATTTGGGCTCGTCAGTTTGCCGCTTTGCTCCTGGCGGGCTCACACTCCGGGGAAGTGCAGGCAGGGGTTCTGAGCGCTGCGTTGATGTGTTTCGTGATCGCCCTGGCCGGGGCGTGGTGGGTCGTCTATTTCTGCCGGGCGCGCGTGAAGACGGCATTTCGCGGAGCCGGCTTTTCGCAGGAATCGCAGGCGAGGGTCAACCGCGTCACTCCCTGATTGCCGTGTTTGACACTCACCGGCGCGAACGATAGCGTCAAAAGGTCAGCCGATCACCGCTGCAGACGCATTTTCTGAATCCGTGTTTCCCGATGAAGCACCTGCCAACGCCGTTGCGGCCAGCGGTGAGCAACGTCATGGAGCGAACCTCAAACGGGCACAGTCAATCAGAAAGTGCCGAGGAGTGAAACTTGCGCACCGCAATGCGTGAACGCCAGGCTATCAGCGAAGAGGAAAAACAGGTCCTGCGAAGCTTCTGGGGCCGCGTGGTATTTGCGCTGGGGATGTTAGCCGGAATGTTTCCCATGGCCGTTCCCCCGCTGGCCATCTCGAACCTCGGCGAACGCACCGCGATGCTCGAAGTGCTGGCCCTGATTGTGTTTTCCGTGTCGGTGCTGCCGGCCAGCATTCTGGCATTCTGGCACAGGCGCGGGGCCACGGCATGGCTGCTGCTGTCAGGCGTCGCGGCGGCCGCGCTGGTGCTGAGCGAGCAGCATGTGCTGGGTGCCCGCGGCATTGCGCCGGACTACGGCAGCGATTATCTGTTCATCCTTCCGCTGGCGCTCGGCGCTTTTGGCATCTTTACGGAATGGAAGGGCTGGCCGCCCCTGCTGGAGCGCAGCGCGCCGGGACATCACGCATTGTAGGAAAGGACCCTGAACCGGGATGCGACTGGGGATTCTCATCATGGCCGCGGGCAAGGGCACGCGGCTGAAATCGAAGCGGGCGAAAGTGCTGCACGAGATCGGCGGCAAACCGCTGCTGCGGCATGTGATCGCCGCCGCCGCGCAGGTCGTGCCGGCGCGCGACATTCTGGTCATTGTCGGCCACCAGGCCGAAGCCGTCGAAGCGGCGGTGCGCGACACCGGCGTCCGCTTTGTGGTGCAGGAAAAGCAGCGCGGCACCGGACATGCCATCCAGTGCGCGGAGCGCGAGACGCGCGCCTGGGACATGCTCATCGTGCTCTCCGGCGACGTGCCGCTGCTGCGTGCCGAGACGATTGTGGCGCTGCGCGATTTTCATCTGCACGAGCGCGCGGCCATGACCATCCTGTCCGCCGACGCGCTGAATCCCTTCGGCTACGGGCGTGTGATCCGCTGCGAGCCCGGCGCGCCGGCGGTCGCGGCCATCGTGGAGCAGAAGGCGCTGACGCCGGCACTCCGGAAAGTGCGCGAGATTAACTCCGGCATCTACGCCTTTCGGCGCAGGACGCTCTATGAGAATATCGGGCGGCTGCGCGCCGATAACGCGCAGAAGGAGCTGTATCTGACCGATATGGCGCGCCTGCTGGCGGATGCCGGGAAGCGCGTCGTGGCCATCGAGGCGGCCCAGCCCACCGAAGTACTCGGCGCGAACACCATCGCCGAGATGATGGACCTGGACCGCGAGATGCGCATGGCCCAGGCGCGTCGGCTGATGGCTGCCGGCGTCACCATCTTCCGGCCGGACACGGTAACCATCGATGTGGGAGTGGAGGTCGGGCCGGATACGGTCATTGAGCCCTTTGTGCAGTTGCTGGGCCAGACGAAAATCGGCAGCGACTGCCGGATCCGCTCGTATTCCGTGCTGGAGAGCGCGACGCTCGGCGATCGCGTGGAGGTGCGCCACTCCTGCGTGATTGCCGAGTCCCGAATCGACAAGGGCGCGCTGATCGGGCCCTTCGCGCACCTTCGGCCCGGCTGCCATATCAGCGACGCTGCGCACATCGGCAATTTTGTGGAAACGAAGAACACGCGGCTCGGCCAGGGCGCGAAGGCCAACCACCTGACCTATCTGGGCGACGCCGAGGTGGGCGCCGGAACCAACATCGGAGCCGGCACGATCACCTGCAACTACGATGGCGTCAACAAGCACACCACCGCCATCGGGAAGCGCGTGTTTGTCGGCAGTCACTCCGCGCTGGTGGCGCCGCTGATGATCGGCGAGGGAGCTTATGTGGGTGCGGGCTCGGTGATCACCGACGACGTACCCGCGGGTGCTCTGGCTCTGGGGCGCGCCCGGCAGGTCAACAAGCCGCAGTGGGCGAAGAACCGGCGCGCGCAGAAAGAAGTCCGGAAACCCGGCAGCACGGCGTAACGGAAAAATGCAATGAGCGTTTATGCGGCCTGTTCGCCGTCGGTGCGCAGAGCGGCGAGTTCGGCGCGGAGCCGCATCCGCGCCAGGATCGACGTGCGCAGGATGACGGACTCGCTGCGGTGCAGCAAATCGGCGGCCTGGCGCGCGGAGTAGCCCTCCACATCCAGCAGCAGGAAGACCAGTCGCTCGACAGGAGGCAGGCAGCGGATCGCCTCCTCGAGATCGGTGCGAAGAATGTTGCGTCCGCCGGGCAGATAATCCGCGTGGGGAACGGGAAGGTCCTCGTCTTCCAGAGTCAGATGTTCCTGGAGCTGCTCGATCAGCGCCGCATCCACCAGCGCGCGGTCCGGCTCCTCGGCGCGGCGAAAAGCGCGAACAAAGGCGCCGCGCAGAATCTCTTCGGCTTCCAGCTCATTGCCGGTCATGTAGAAGGAGACAGAAAAAACGCGATGGCGATGGCTGTCGTAGACATCGCGCTGCCTCTGCTCGGTCGTACGAGGCGCCACAGCACGCGCGGAGACACGCGCGCGAAGTTTGTCGAAGTCGAAAAGCATGGCCGCAGCCTGGTCTCTCCGGGGAGAGAGCACCCGGCAGGGGAAGAATACCATGTCCGGCGGGAGGACGGCGCGGCGAGCGGGGGAGCCCGCGGCGCGACTTGACGCGCCCCCGACAATCACCCGGACGCAGCCGCAGGTCGGTTCAAACCAGATTGCGTTGTTGCTTCAAAATGGACCACGAACCGGTACCGGCGGCCGGAATTGTCGCGTCCGGCGGCGCGCCGCCAGGGTAGGATAAAGCGGTATACATGGACTTTAAGGGGAAGGCTGGGACCGCTCCCTGGCTCACACTCTGATCCAGCCTCCAATGGTCCTGTACCCAAATCGTTCGGGATCCGAAGAAATACGACGGGAGTTGCGCGGAACATGGCCAGGAGGGGAAGTTGGCGTCAGAGCGGATTCTGATCGTTGATGACGAGCCCTACGTGCGGACCCTCATGGCCGCCATGCTGGAGAAGTCGAATTACACCGCGGTTCTGGCGTCGAACGGCCTGGAAGCGATCGACCACCTGGAGCACGATCCACCGTACGATCTGATCCTTTCCGACATTGTGATGAATGGGCTGGACGGGATCGGCCTGCTCGAGCGTATCCGGGAGCTGCAGCCCGACACGCCGATGGTTATGGTCACCGCCATCCACGACGTGGCCGTGGCGCTGTCGGCGATGCGCAAGGGCGCTTACGACTATCTTTTGAAACCTTTCGAGAAGGAGCAACTGCTGGTGACGGTGCGCCGCGCGCTGGATTACCGGCGCCTCGTCCAGCAGAATTCGGTCTACCGGCACAATCTGGAACAGCTGGTGTCCGCGCGCACGGAAATGCTTCGCCAGGCGATGGCCGATCTGGAGCGCTCCTACGACATCACCCTGGAGGCGCTGGGCGACGCCCTGGACCTGAAAGATGCCGAGACGGAAGGCCATTCCCGCCGCGTGACCGCCTACACCATCGCCCTGGCCCGGCACTGCGGCGTGGAGCTGGCCCAGACGCGGGTCATCGCGCGGGGCGCCTTCCTGCACGACATCGGGAAGATGGCCATACCCGACGCGATCCTGCTGAAGCCGGGCAAGCTGACGTCTGAGGAAATGGCAACGATGCGCGAGCACTGCGCCCGCGGCTATCAGATTTTGCGCAAGATTCCCTTCCTCGAGGAAGCGGCCGAAATCGTCTACAGCCACCAGGAGTTTTTCGATGGCAACGGCTATCCGCGTGGCCTCAAAGGCGAGGAGATCCCCCTGGGAGCGCGAATTTTCTCTGTTGCCGATACACTGGATGCCATCACGTCGGACCGGCCTTATCGCAAAGCCAGCTCCCACGTGGCGGCGCGGAAGGAAATCGAGAGGTGTGCCGGCACTCAATTCGATCCGGCAGTGATCGAGGTTTTTCTGGAGCTGCCTGACACCCTTTGGGAAGACTTGCGGGCGGAAATGACCCGGCACCCGCGTTTTTCACCGCTGTCGTTCGCTGGCGCTATTGAGGAGCTGAAGGTCTGAAACGCCTTCGCCACGGAAATTCCGAAAACGGGAGATTTCGCGATGCCCCTGCTGGATGATCGTACAGTTGCGTCAAAACTGCAGACCCTCCCTCACTGGAAGCTCGACGGAGGCGAACTGGTGCGCCGCTGCGAGTTCCCCAGCTTTGTTGAGGCCATGCAGTATGTCAACCGTGTGGCAGAACTGGCCGAAGGCGCGGGGCACCACCCCGACATCGACATCCGCTACAACAAGGTGCGCCTGGCGCTGGTGAGCCACGACGCCGGGGGGCTGACGGACCGGGACTTCGACCTGGCGGCGGCCATCGACAGTCTCGAGTGACGCCCTCGGCGCCCTGCCAACCGGACAGTGCATTCTGACTCGCACCGGGCTCCCCTCTCGCGACGCAACTTTTTAACTGCCGTTCTCGTCTTCTGAAGAGAGCGGGCCTTGAGGTCGCGGCCGCACAGGCTGCCGCAATTTTTCCAGGGATTTGCGGTCCCACAGCGCCACAGCCAGACCCCCAAAAAGAGCTGAGCCGACCACCAGAACCCCGGCGCTCAGAAACCTTAGGCCGCGGCGGGGCAATGACGGATTGTTCGGGGAACCGGCAGGATCGGACATACTTCAGTGGTTCAGCGGTGCAACTTTCGAGTGTATAACGAGAGGGGTTGTGCGGAACGCCGATTCGTTATACGCTATTTTGTAGAGACAGAGAGACAGTTCTTCTGAAAATTAAATCGCACCTCACCGCCGGTGCGAGCATCACAAAGAGTGAAGAGGTTTGACAAGAGCCGGACAAAAGTGAGATAAACAGCCGGTTCGGAAGAGTTTATTAAGTTGCGTCACTGGCCTCCCGGCACGAACAAACTACCGTTCGTGCCGTCTTTTTTTGCGTTTTTCAGCCCGCTCTCCTCGGCAACCGGCCCATGGCGCAGGCATCGCACCGGGGTTGGTACCATAGGAGCGCGGAGGTCCCCAGTGAAACGCGCCGCCTTCAGCCTCGCCCTGGCCCTGTTCATCGTCGCCGCGTATGCGGTTCCCGTCAGCACCCTGCGTCTGCCCGTGGTTCACGCGCAGTGGTCAAATCCCCAGAGTGACGTTCCGCCCTACCATAATGCGCCCCCCGCTCCCGGCCAGGCACTTCCGCCCATCCTGCACGGCAGCCAGCTCTCGGGCCCGTATTTCCAGAAACCCTGGCAAATCGCGGTATACAAAGAAGCCGCGCAGATTCCCGATGTGCTCTATCAGCTCCCCTGCCTTTGCGGATGCGAGCGGGCGCTCGGGCATACCAGCCTGCATAGTTGCTTCGAGGGTACGCATGGTGCTGTCTGCGGCACCTGCGCCGCCGAGGAAGCTTACGCGTACCAGATGACGAAGCGCGGCTGGACCGTACAGCAGATCCGCACCGGCATCGAGCATCATGCGTACGAGTCCATCGATCTGAGCAAGCTGGGACACAGCTAGGACGCCTTACTTTCCCGAGCGAGCATGCGCCTGCCGAAAATCGCCATCCTGCCTCTTCTGCTGGCCTGTGCCGGCCTGCCTGCTGGCGCTGGCCGCGCCCAGCGTCGGTCGGGCCCTTACGTGATGCCCTGCGCGGGCGTGGCGCTCAGCGCCAGCTATCTCGGTGACGTCTCCGGCAAGGGACCTGGATTTCTCTTCGTAATTGAAAATCACACGCCGCGGACGATCCGCCTGGAGGATCCCGTGCCCTCCAGCGCGCACTGGTATGCGCAGGTGGGGAATCGCTGGATGTGGCGGGCTTCGGCGGGCTGGGGCGGCTCGCTGGTGAACGCGGAAAATCCGCAAGGTCTGATGTTCGCCTACCGCCCAGCATCGCCGCCAGCCCACCCGCGGTACCTCATCGTCCCCGCTCATGGATCGCGCCAGTGGACCCAATCGATGCGCAATCATCCCTCGATCGCCTACCAGCCCAGCTGTCGCATGTGCCGTTATTCCGGCGAAACCGACTATCAGGCGGTCTTCGCCTACGCCTATCTGCCCCCTCCCGGCGAACAGGCGCCGCGCTTGCTGCATTGCGGGCTGCGCTCGGTCCCGGTGCCGATGCCGCCGCTCCCCGCCGCGCTCCCGCGCTAATTTTCCGCGCCCATGTGCATCCTGTCCGGCTCAGAAGCCGTCTTTGGCGCTGTAGCTGTTTTGAGCCGGCCGCGAACAGAGGCCAGATTCGGAAATCAGGGAGAAAAATCGAATGCGAAAACTCACAATCACGTTAGCGCTGGCCGGACTGCTGGCCCTTGGCACGGGACCGAAGGCGCATGCGCAGTACAGCGACAGCGGGCAGGGCAGCGGCCAAAGCTGGGGCGGGCACCATCACCGTATGGACCCGGATGCGGAATTGAAGCACATGACTCAAGAACTGGGGCTGAGCGCCGACCAGCAAAACCAAATCAGGCCGATTCTGGTGGATCGTCAGCAGAAAATGCAGGCGCTGTGGCGAAACCAGTCGCTCTCGCGGGATGACCGGCGCAGCCAGATGATGAGCATCCGGCAGGATTCCAACGCGAAGATTGAGGCCCTGCTGAGCGATCAGCAGAAGCAGCAGTTCGAGGCGATGCAGGAGCGGCACGGGCGCCACAGCGGGACCGGCGGAGAAGGCGGGCCGCAGCCGCAATAAACTTCCGGAGAACCGGGCCCGGCGCACGCTAACGCCTGGGGCTGCCGGAGATTCTCACCAGCTCCCTGTCGCTGACCAGCGCCAGCTCCATGAAGACGTTCGCGCGCTCGTACTTCGATGGATGTTCCGGAGCGGCAATGCGCCGGAAGCCCAGCTGTTCGTAAAGATGGATCGCCGCTTCGGCGCGCGTATTCGATTCGAGATAAACCCGGTGCGCGCCCATCTGCCGCGCCACGCCGATGGCAAAGCGCAGCAGTTTGCGCCCGATGCCGAGCCCCCGCGCCGATTCCGCGACCGTCATCTTGGCCAGTTCCAGCTCGCCCGGCGCGATCGCAATCAGTGCGCAGCATCCCACCACTTCGCCGCGCTGCTCGGCAATGCAGACTTGTCCGCCTCGGCTTAGAATGTGCGCCCGCGGATCATCCAGCACTTCGCGATCTGCCGGCTCGAGGGCAAAATGCTGCGAGATCCAGGCTTCATTGAGCAGGCGAAAGGCGTCCTCGTCGCCAGGGCGGAAGGTTCTGAGAAGTAGTTCGTCCACAGTCTTTGGATTCCGGCGCATGGCCGCTGGCTCCTCGATTTTCAGTGCGGACCGGGCGGCACAACCGTCGTGCCCGGCTGTTGGATAGCTTCGGCATGGAATTTCCTGTAGCCGCTGTCGGTGACGTGGACTGCGGCACGGGCGCCGATGAAGCCGAAAGCGTGGGCATTCAGATAAACCTCGGCGCTGGTGGGCAGCCATAGCTCGTTGTTCACCAGTTTCTGGTCGAAGATCAGGTTGCTGCCTTTGCTCAGCGAGACCATCCCGAAGCCCACGTGAAAATTCTCGTCGAGCCGCGCCGTCATGCGGCGGACTTCGCGGTCTTTCTCGTCGATCCATACCGTGCCCGACATTTTGCGCGCGGCTTCTTCGGCCAGGCCGTGGGCTTTGGCGTGCGGATTGCCCGTGAAGTCGAAGGCGATGGTTGGTCGCCCGTCCACGAGAACGCGGCGCGGCGCGGAAACCTGCACCACCGCGAGAACGCCGCTGACGCTGATGACGACCTCGCCCTTCGGGGCCTGCCCGGGCGGCGCCTGCTGTGCCCAGCGGACGGCTTTCACCACCCGATCCTGCTCCTTTTTCTGCTGGTCCGGGTCCAGCGGCTTGCCGTCCTTTTCGATCAGCTTCCGAACCTCGTGCGTGTTGACGAAGAAAACCTCGTAGGTTTCGGAGTCCGTTTTCTTCACGCTCCCGTGTTTGTTCAGAATCTGCGTCAGATCGGTCTCGTGAAAGGTGTAGTTCTCCTGGATGGCGTCCATCGCCTGCTGGTGCGCGCGCACCTGCGCCAGCAGCGTGGGCACATCGGGGAGCGGAGCATTTCCGCCGGGGTCGCCTCCCGCTGCAGACTGCGCCCAGACCGCTCCGCCTGGTGCGGCCAGACAGCAAGCCAGCACGGCAACTACAATCCGGCAGGGATGCGCCGTACATGTCCGCAGGGGGATCATTGGTTCAGCGACTGCCGTTCCTTCTCACTACGATAAGCTTCGCGCCCGGCTTCCGCATGGACTTTCACGAGCGCTGCCATCTTCGGGCGCATCGGCCGGGCGTCGTGCCGTCCTCCGCTACAATGAGCTTTATGTCGCTCGATCGCGCTCCCCGCCGGCAAAAAAAAGCCGCACCCCCCGGCGAAACCGGACAGGAAGCTTTGTACCTGCGCTCGCTGAGCGAGCGGCAGGTGCCCGTGAACGTCAAGCTGCGCGACGGCGAAGTCGTGATGGGCTGGATCGAATACTTCGACGACCGTATGATCCGGCTCACCCGCGAAGGCAAGCCGAACCTGTTTATCTACAAGAATCAGATCCGAACCATCACCGAGCAGGGAAGAGGCGCGCGGCGCGGCCCGCGCAGCGACGGCGCGGAGGCTGCGGCCGAGGACCAGCGGTGACCGAGCTTCGCGTTCCCGCGGAACTGATGATCGCAACGCAGGCAGCCGGGATCGCTGTGGAAGCCGGAGCGCTGGTTCATGGATTCTTCCAGCGCGGCGTTGTCACCGAGTACAAGGGTGACGTGGATCTGGTGACCGAGGCCGATCGCGCCTCGGAAAAACTGATCGTGGAGCGACTGAGCGCGGCCTGGCCCGATCATGGCATCTTCGGCGAAGAGGGCGCGCGGCGGCGCCTGGACTGCGAGTACCGCTGGTACGTGGATCCGCTGGACGGGACCACAAATTTCGCCCACGGTTTTCCGACCTTCTGCGTGTCGCTCGGCCTCGAGCGGCGCAGGCCGGGACTATCCGACGGCGAAGACGGCGAGCTGGTTGCGGGAGTGATCTACGATCCCACGCGCGACGAACTCTTCGCGACGGAAGCCGGCCGCGGCGCCTGGCTGAACGGCCGCCGCATGCGCGTATCCGCCACGGAGACGCTCTCCGAGGCGCTGCTGGCAACCGGTTTTCCCAGCCGCAAGCGCCACGCCAACCCCAATATCCATTTCTACCAGGAGTTCACGCTTCGCTCCCACGGCGTGCGCCGGGCCGGTTCGGCGGCTCTGGACCTGGCCTATACCGCGTGCGGCCGCCTCGATGGCTTCTGGGAATTCAATCTGAATTCCTGGGACACCGCGGCCGGAGCCCTGCTGGTGCTGGAAGCGGGCGGGACCATGTCGGGCTTCGACGGCCAGCCGTTTCGGCTGGACAGCCACGAGGTTCTGGCGACGAACGGACGGCTGCGCCAGGAGCTGATGGCTCTCTTCGCGGATCTGTTCGCGGGCAAAGATCTGACTCCAGTTCCCACGCCCCAGGAGTTCGCTGCAGCGCGTCAGCGCCGCTGAGCCGAACGCGCCCGTCCCGTCAACATTCCCGAAGTTTTGCCGTCTTCGAGCGAACCGCTTGCGGCGGAAGTTCGCCCTGCTAGAATGATCCGTTGCAAGGACAATCGGGCTGAGGGGTGTGGCCGGCAATCGACTGCGCACACGCTCTTCTGCCGTATCCGGCTCAGCCGGCACGATTGCTGAATTCACGCCCGAAGAGGAACTACATGGCTTACGTAATTGCGGAACCCTGCATCGGCACCAAGGACACCGCCTGCGTCGATGCATGCCCGGTGGACTGCATCCACCCCAAGAAGGACGAAGCGAAGCATGCGGACTCCGACCAGCTGTTCATCGATCCTGTGGAGTGCATCGACTGCGGCGCCTGCGTCCCGGTGTGCCCCGTAACGGCGATTTTCGCGGCTGACGACCTGCCCGAGAAGTGGCAGAGCTTCCAGGCTAAAAACGCCGAATTCTACGGCCGGTAGTCCTCCCGTTCCCTCATCTCTCCGGACGCACAGCGCCCTGCTGCGCGTCTGTGCCTTCTGGCATTCCTTTTCCACGCAGACAACCTCCTCATGGCGCGGCGCGTCCAAATGGCTTTGCGTGAAATCCCGGAAATTTCGTCTCCTATGATCCCGACTGCGCCGAAGACCCGGAAAAGCAGATCCGACGGAGCGTCCTCCCGTGGAACAATGGCCGTGGAAAGGTTTGTTCTGATGAATTCAGGACCGTCCCAGCCGAGGCCGGCGAATCAGCACCTGCGCCGGAACCCGCCCATCGCGGGTGAACAGGAAGCCATTGAACGGGCCCGGAACGGCGACAGCCGCGCCTTTGAGACGCTCTACGCCATGCACAAGCGCCGGGTTTACTCCCTCTGCCTGCGCATGCTCGGCAATGTGGCGGAGGCCGAAGACCTCACCCAGGAAGCCTTCCTGCAGCTCTACCGCAAGATCGGGACTTTCCGAGGCGATTCCGCCTTTTCCACCTGGCTGCACCGGCTCGCGGTGAACGTGGTGCTGATGCACCTCCGCCGCAAAGGCCTTCCCCAGGTCTCGCTGGAAGAGACGCTGGAGCCGGCGCAGGACGACGGCCCGCGCAAGGATATCGGGGCGCGGGACCTGACTCTCTCGGGCTCCATCGACCGCGTCACGCTGGAGCGGGCTATCGAGAACCTGCCCCCGGGCTACCGCCTGGTTTTTGTGCTGCACGATGTTGAGGGATACGAGCATAATGAGATAGCGGAGATGCTCGACTGCTCCATCGGCAACAGCAAATCACAACTGCATAAGGCGCGCATGAAGCTGCGCGATCTGCTGCGCACCGGGCAGCGGAAGGAGCAGATCGCGTGACCGTGCTGCACGCTATGGACAAGATCATGACCTGTGCCGAGTTTCAGGACAAGCTGCCGGACCTGTTCGAGTCGCACGCCGATCTGGGAGCACAGGACCATCTGAAGTCCTGCGATAACTGCGCCTCCCTGGTGCGCGATCTGGAGTACATCGCCGCGCAGGCCCGCCTGCTGCTGCCCATCCACGATCCCAGCCCCGCCGTGTGGGAGCATATCCAGAAGGCCATCCACCACGACGAGCCGGGCGCGAAGCCCGTCTCCCCAGGCAGAAAATAAGGGCCTTCCCGGTCCCTGCGTACATATAATCGTAGAACGCATGAGCGGCCACAGGGCATCGCCGGGAGTCCCTACCGTTTCCAGCATCGTCCTCACCGGGTTCATGGGTGCCGGCAAGACGACGGTGGGCGAGTTGCTGGCTGCGCGCCTCGGCTGGCGATTCGTGGACACGGATCGCGTGGTGGAAGAACGCGCTGGGATGACCGTGGGCGAGATCTTCGAGAGCCGCGGCGAGGCCGCCTTTCGCGAAATGGAAGCCGCGGCGATTCGGGATACCGCTGCCGGCGGCCAACTGGTGCTGGCGCTGGGTGGCGGCGCGCTCGAACGCGCCGAGACGCGCGAATTCGTCGCCGGCCTGTCCCGCTGCCGTGTGATTTTTCTGGACGCGCCGCTGGAGACGCTCCTGGCTCGGTGCGCCGGGCATTCTGGCGGACCGGTCCGCCCCGTGCTGCGGAACCCTCAGGCGCTCGCCGATCGCTGGCAGGCACGGCTGCCCTGGTATCGCCAGGCCCACCTGACCATCCCCACCGCGGAAGGGACGCCGCAGGCGGTGGTGGAATGCATTCTCTCGGCACTGGCTGACCCAACGGACTGCTCTTCCGGACGCTCGGCGATCGATCGTGGGGTGCCGGCGTGAGCAAACCCCTCGGGCCGCGCGGTATGGTCCTGTTCGCCTTTGGCGTCGCGATCGCGCTGTATTTTGCCTGGCTGCTGAACGACGTCCTGGTGGTTATCTACGTCAGCGCGCTCTTCGCCGTCGTCCTCATGCCCCTGGTGCGCGCCGTGATGAAGCTGCACATCGGCCGCTGGCACCCGGGTCGCGGCATGGCCGTCTTCCTGATCCTGGTACTCACGGTCGGCAGCCTCACTGTTTTCTTCGTGTTCGCATTGGCGCCGGCGTTCGCCGATCTGCGGCAGTTCATCAGTCAGTTGCCGCAGCGCGGACCGGAGTTCTTCAGCCGCCTCCACCGCCTGCCCCTCATCCGCGATATCAATCTGGCCTCGCTGCAGGAGAAAGTGGAGAGCATCGCCGGCAATTTCGCCAGCTATGTCCTGAAATTCGCGAGCGACTGGGCTGGCGCGCTCGCGCGGGTCGTCGCCGGCATCGTGCTCACCGTGTACTTCATCCTGGAAGGCGACGTCGCTTACCAGTGGTTCCTTTCGCTGTTCCCGCTGGAGCGGCGCCTCCGCCTGAATCAGACCCTCGAGCGCGCCTCCGTCCGCATGGGGCGCTGGCTGCTCGGCCAGGGCACCCTGATGCTCATCCTTGGCGCGGCCAGCACCATCGTTTTCGTGCTGCTGCGCATCCGCTACGCCTACGCGCTGGGCGTCATCATGGGCCTCTTCAATATCGTGCCCGTGGCCGGCGCCATGGTTTCCGTCACGCTCGTAGTCATCGTCGCCGCGCTCGACTCCTGGGGGCGCGTAGCCGGCGTCCTCATCTTCTATTTCATCTACCTGCAAATCGAGAACACCTGGCTGACCCCGCGCATCATGCGCACCCAGGTCAACCTGGCTGGACTCACCATCCTCATCGCTCTGCTCATCGGCTCGGCGCTGGCTGGCATCATCGGCGCCATGGTCGCGGTGCCCACCGCCGTGCTGATCGCCGTCATTCTCAACGAGTACGCGGTCCACGAGGACGCGATTGTCGAGCCATCCGGCACGGCCGAGATCACCCCTCCGTGAGCGTGCCGCCGATTTCTTCGCTCCCGCTCTTCGCAGTTCATCGCTCCAGCATCCAGCAGGTATCATGATGGTTGGGCTGTCCCTGTTTTTCTCCCCGGACTCCTCGCTCATGGTGTTGCCTTTCATCCATCGCGCCTGCCTTTCAGGAATCGTATGCCTGTGAATCCCGCAGCTTCGGGTCTGGAGCCAGGCGCCGTCCCGCTGGATTCGGCGCCGGCGCCCGTGCGCTGGGACAAGCCTGCGCATCTCCACGCCCCGCGCGCCGGGGTCACGGCGTCCCTGCTGGTGGACTACCGCGAGCTCTTCAAGCTGCGCGTCACCCTGATGGTCACGCTGACGGCGTTTGCGGGCTTCTATCTGGGCTCCATGCGCTCCGGCATCAGCAGCATCCAGCCCGGCCTGCTGGAGACGCTGATCGGCATCGCGGTGGTTTCCGCCGGCTCCTCGGCGCTCAACCAGTGCATCGAGCGCAAACTGGACGCAAAGATGCTGCGCACCGCCGACCGTCCCATGGCCGCGGGCCGCATCAGCCTGGCCCACGGCATCAGCATTGGCCTGCTGGCTATTGTCCTGGGAACGATCTGGCTGACCCGCGAGACCAACGTCGTCACCGGCGGCCTCACGCTGCTCACCGCCTTCCTCTACGTCGGCGTCTACACGCCGCTCAAGCGGGTGACCACGCTGGCCACCTTCATCGGCGCTTTTCCCGGAGCCATGCCGCCGCTGCTGGGCTGGACCGCCGCTCGCGGGGGCATGATCGAGTGGCCCGCGGTGGCGCTCTTTGCGATCCTCTTCGTCTGGCAGTTTCCGCACTTCATGTCCATCGCGTGGCTCTACCGCGACGACTATGCGCGCGCCGGCATCCGCATGCTGCCGGTGGCGCAGCCGGACGGCTGGTCCACCGCGCTCGAGGCCCTCACCTACGCGGTGCTCATGGTACCCGTGAGCCTGGTGCCGTTCTGGCTGCACATGGACGGGAAGCTCTACGCCGCCGTGGCCCTGGCGCTGGGCCTGCTCTATCTCGGCTACACGCTGCGCTTCACGCGCATTGTGCGCGCCCGCAGCAGCGCCGAGTCGCGCATGTTCGCCCGCGATCTGCTGAAGGTGAGCGTGATCTATCTGCCGCTGCTGCTCACCGCTCTCATGCTCAACGCGGTGGGGAAGTGAAGTTGCCATGGCCACGATGACGCAATCCGGAAAGCGCGCACTCGCCAGCGCCGTGGCTCCGGCAGCTCCGATTGAGCTCGCGGGTGTCACGCACAGCTATGGCTCACGCCTGGCGCTGGATCAGCTCAGCTTCCGCGTGCGCGAGGCGGAGATCTTCGGCCTCCTCGGCCCCAACGGCAGCGGCAAGACCACCCTCTTCCGGATTCTCTCCACGCTCATGATCCCCACCGGCGGCGCGGCGCGCATTCAGGGCTTTGACGCGGCGCACGAGCCCAACAGGGTCCGCCAGCAGACCGGCGTTGTCTTCCAGGCCCGCAGCGTCGATATCAAGCTCACCGTCGCCGAGAATCTCAGGCATCAGGGGCATCTCTACGGCCTGCACGGAGCGCACCTCAGGGCGCGCATCGCCGAGGTGCTGCTGCGCGTCGGCCTGATCGACCGCGCCAGCGACAGGGTGGAGACGCTCTCCGGCGGCCAGCAGCGCCGCGTGGAACTGGCCAAAGGGCTCATTCATTCCCCCTCCGTGCTGCTGCTCGACGAGCCTTCGACCGGCCTCGATCCCGGCGCCCGCCGCGACTTATGGCAGTATCTGCGCACCCTCCGCGACCAGGAAGGCGTGACCGTCCTGGTGACGACACACCTGATGGAAGAGGCCGAGCACTGCGACCGCCTGGCCATCCTGAGCGAAGGCAAGCTGATGGCGTTGGGCTCGCCCGCCGAGCTGAAGGCGCAGATCGGCGGCGACATCGTCACCTTCGAGACCCCTGGGCCGGAACAGGCCGCACCACTGGCAGCGGAAATCACCGCCCGGTTTGCCGGGGCGGCAACCGTGCTCGGCAATGCCGTCCGCGTGGAGCGCGAGCGCGGGCACCGCTTCCTCACCGAAGTCGTCGAGGCGTTTCCCGGCCGGGTCGAAAGCGTCTCCGTCGCCAGGCCGAGCCTCGAAGATGTCTTCATCGACCGCACCGGCCACCGCTTCTGGACGGAAGACGGGCAATCCGACGAGTCATCCGGCGGCGAAAAGAAGAAAGGGGGAAGACACTGATGGCGACCGTTGCCGCAACTGCTTCGCGCGCGAAGACCGTCTCCTCGCCCGGCATCTGGACGCCCGCTTACTCGCTGTGGCTGCGCGAAATCGTGCGCTTTTACCGGCAGAAGGCCCGCGTCGTGGGCGTCATCGCCACCCCGCTGCTCTTCTGGATCGTCCTCGGCTCCGGATTTGCCTACAGCTTCCACTCGAGCTCCGGCTCGGGCTCGTATCTGGCGTACTTCTTCCCCGGCTCCGTGGTGATGATCGTGCTGTTCACGGCGATTTTCAGCATGATGTCGCTCATCTCCGACCGCAATGAGGGCTTTCTCCTCTCGGTGCTGGCCGCGCCCGTCAACCGTTCCGCCATTGTGCTGGGCAAGGTGCTGGGGGGAGCCACACTCGCCGCCATTCAGGGCATCATCTTCCTGGTCTTCGCGCCGCTGGTCGGTGACCACCCCGGCGTCGGGGCAATCCTCCTCAGCGTTCTGGCCATCGTGCTCATCAGCTTTGAGCTGACAGCGCTCGGCTTCGCCATTGCCTGGCCCATGGATTCGCCGCAGGCCTTCCACGCCATCGTGAATCTGCTGCTGCTGCCGCTGTGGATGCTCTCCGGCGCGCTCTTTCCGGCGGATCGCGCCTCCGGCTGGCTGGCCTGGCTGATGCGCCTCAACCCGCTCAGCTACGGCGTGGACGCGCTGCGCAACGCGCTCTTCCCGGCCGAACACACGCTCTTCCCGCTGGACGTGAATCTGGCCATCACCGCGGCGTTCTGCGTGCTGGTTTTTGCCACTTCGTGGGCCATCGTCAACCGCCGCACCCACAAGCCGGCGGCGTAAGGGCAGAGAACAGGGAACCATGACCACAGCGACCAGTCCGCAGCGATCGATTTCGGTTCCGGTGGCGGCCATCATCGGCATCAGTGCCGTTGCCACGCTCTTTCTCTTCTGGCTCATCTATGTCCATCCCGCCGCCGATCAGCGGGATCTGCACTACACTTTCCTCCCCAATCTCAACGCGCTGCTGAACGGGCTCGCGGCCGTGGCGCTCGTGTTCGGCTACTACTTTGTCAGGACGCACCGTATCGCCGCCCACCGCAAAGCCATGTTCACGGCGTTTGCTTTCAGCTCGTTGTTCCTGCTCAGCTACGTCGCGAACCATGCGCTGCACGGCGACACGCTCTACCCCGTGCACGACCGCGCTTACTACGACGCGTATCTGCCTATCCTCATCAGCCACATCGCGCTGGCTACGCTGGGCCTCCCGGTGGTGCTCATCACGTTTTATCTCTCGCTCTCGGGCCGCATCCGCATGCACCGCAAAGTGGCGCGGTTCACCTTTCCGCTGTGGCTCTATGTATCCGTCACCGGCGTGGTGGTGCGCGTTATGCTGGTGGCGGCGTTTCGGTAGGCAGGGCGCGGATTATAGAATGGCAAAATTCTCCACAGCCGGTGCGGTGATGGAACGGAGCCCAGCGACCCAGACAGGCGATGACGGAACGCGCGCGCTGCTGCGCGCCGGCGTCGGCATCCTCGTGGCCGGCGTCCTCGCCGCCATCCTGGCGCTGACGGTCTTCGGCCCCATCGGCATTCACGGCCCGCACAACAACGGCGGATGGCTCTCCCTGCTGGTGGCCATGATGTGCCTGCCTTTCGGGCTGATGCTCTTTGTCCTGGGCTTCGCCAAGTGGCTGCGCAACCGGCGCCTGCGCCCTCAGCCGCCAAATTCCTGAAGGCGGGCGGCAAGGCGGGCGGCATCCCCGCCGTTCATCGGCCTTCAACCTTCGCCCCGCCTTACTTTGCTATTCTGAGTTCGCTATGTCCTCGAAAAAAGAGCTTCTCAGCACTCCCATCCGCCACATCGACATCAAGCAGCACAATGTGGTGGCGCTGGTCGACGCCATGCAGTCCATGGCCTACAGTTCCCGTGACCTCGCCCGGGCGGCTTCCATCTACGAGCGCATGCTGCGCGACCTGGACTGCGGCATCATCCTCTGCCTGGCCGGCTCGCTGATTTCCGCAGGCCTCCGGCAGATTTTCGTCGATATGGTCCGCAACAACATGGTGGACGCCATCGTTTCCACCGGCGCCAACATCGTCGATCAGGATTTCTTTGAAGCCCTCGGCTTCAAACACTACATCGCCGACGACCTCTTCAAGTCCGGAACCCAGGACGGCGTGCTGCGCGAGCTGATGATCGACCGCATCTACGACACCCTCATCGACGAGGAAGAACTCCGCTACTGCGACGAGACCACCGAGAAAGTCGCCGACTCGCTGGCCCCGCGCCCTTACAGCTCGCGCGAGTTCATCCGCGCCATGGGCGCCTGGCTGGAACAGAATGGCAAGACGCCGGGAAAGGGTGGCGTCGATTCCATCGTCCTCTCCGCGTACCAGAAGGACGTACCCATCTTCTGTCCGGCCTTCAGCGACTGCTCGGCTGGCTTCGGCCTGGTCGCCCACCAGCACAAGCGCCAGGACAAGCCGAAGGTTTCCATCGACTCCGCGAAGGACTTCTACGAGCTCACGCAGTTGAAGATCGCCAACCCGACCACCGGCCTGCTGATGATCGGCGGCGGCGTGCCCAAGAATTTCGCGCAGGATATCGTCGTTGCGGCGGACATCCTCGGCAACGAAGCCCCCATGCACAAGTACGCCATCCAGATCACGGTGGCCGACGTGCGCGACGGCGCGCTTTCCTCCAGCACGCTGAAGGAAGCCAGTTCCTGGGGCAAGGTGGACACCACTTTCGAGCAGATGGTCTACAGCGAAGCCACGCTGGCGCTGCCCCTCATCGCCGGCTACGCCTGGCACAAGCAGGCCCACGCCACCCGCAAAGGCCGCCGCTGGAGCCGCATCCTTGAGCCGGTGACCGCCTGAGCTGTTGCAGGGAAAGTGCCCGCCGGCGCATTTTTCTGTCAGTTGGCCTTTTCCTTCCCCTATACTTGCCCAGAATCGCCGTGTTCGATAATTGGATGTGGGGCAAACGCTCCCCCGGCATGGAGCTGTGAGCGGATACTCTCAGACGCGGATCGCGACGTGGGCATTCACGGTCGCCCTGGCTCTGTCGTTTGCTGGCGTAGTTGTGCTCGCTCGCTACGGCAGTTCTCCCGTCGACAGTCGGCCCTGGCTGTTCTGGTTTGCTGCGTTCTGGACCTTCGCCCAGATGCTGCTCATTGTCGTGGGCCTGTCCACGTTCCGCCATGCACTGCGGCAGGGACAGGCAGAGCGTCAGCTGCAGCGCGTGGCGCGCCTGCACCGCAGCATCCTCGATTCCGCCGGGCCGGTGATGATCGCCTGCGATCTTGCCGGACACATCAGCCTCTTCAACCCCGCCGCCGAGCGCATGCTCGGCTACCGCGCCTCTGAAGTCCTGGGCAAGCTGACTGCCGGCGACCTCTACCCGGAAGGGGAAATGGCCCGGGTCGGCGAGCAGCTGGCCACTTCCATGGCCGACGCTCGAACCCAGCCCGCCGTTCCCTGGAACACCGCTGAGCCGCTGCTGCCCTACATCCGTTACGTGGCCAGCTTCCCCGCCAGCCGCGTGCGCGGCTTTGAGATGCGCTACCGCCGCCGCGACGGCAGCACCTTCCCCGCCATGCTCTATCTTTCCGCCGTGCGCTCCTCGGCAGGCAGCATTGAGGGCCTTGTCTCCGTCGCGGTCGACATCAGCGCCACCCGTCGCGCCGAGCACGCCCTGCGGGAAAGCGAAGAACGCTACCGTGACCTCTTCGAAAACTCGGCGGAAATGATCGCGACCCTCAGTCCGCGCGGCCGCTATCTCTACGTCAATCCTGCCTGGCAGGTGCTCTTCGGCATGGACTCCGCGCAGTTTGAGTCCCTCATCGGCTTCGAGTCCGCTTTCCCCCCGGAAGTGCAGGCGGAGGCCGCGGCGCTGTTCCACAAGGCGCTACACGGCGTCCGCGTTGATCGCCATCCCCTGCGCCTGCAGAACTCCGCCGGCGAGACCGTCGAGGTCGAGGCCAGTCTGAGCTGCCGCCGCGAGGAATCCGGCCCCGTCTCCGTGCGCTGCACCTTCCGCGAAGTCACCCAGCAGAACCGCCGCGAGCGCCGCCTGCGCATCCAGCTCGTCATCAGCCAGATCATCGCCGAAGCTACCTCGATGGACGAGGGCCTGACCCGCGCCCTCGAAGCCCTGTGCGGGACCTTCGGCTGCGACGTTGCCGTGCTGTGGAGGGTCGACGAGGCCCAGCACGTGGTCCGCCCGCGCCTTTCGTGGCACGCGCGCGGTCGCTCCAGCGAGGATTTCCTCCGCGAAACCCGCGCTCAGGTCTTCACCCGCGGGGAAGAGCTCCCAGGCATGGTCTGGTCGCTCGGCAAGCCCTGCTGGATCGCCGATGTACGTCAGGATCCCGCCTTCATCCGCCGCACCTCCGCCCGCCTGAACGGTTTCATCTCCGGGTGGGCCGTCCCCGTGCGGGTTGGCAATCAGGTCATCGCTGTCGTCGAATGTTTTCTGCGGCAGCCGGCGCGCGAGGACCCGGAACTGCTCGCAACCGTGGAAACCGTTTGTGGCTCGCTCGGCCAGTTCATGGCCCGTGCCGGCCAGGAAGCCCGCGTCCGCGAACTCGACCGCCAGAAGGCCATCATCCTGAACTCCGTAGCCGACGGAATCATCGGAGTCGATTCCGCCGGCCACATCGACTTTGTCAATTCCGCCGCCGCGCGCATGATCGAGCGCCCGGAGTCGGAGCTGATCGGCCACAGCGTTCATGAGATGCTGCATCCCGCCATTTTCGGCCACCACTGCGATCTCGCCTGCCCAACGCGCCAGGCCATCGAAATCGGAGAGAGCACGGCCGGCCAGGACGTTTATTACCAGGGCAACGGCAGGAGCTTTCCGGTCGAGTTCTCTCTGATGCCCATGATTGAGGACAGCGCGCCGGTAGGCAGCGTCCTCAGCTTCCGCGACATCAGCCAGCGCTATGCCCTGGACCACATGAAGGACGAATTTATCTCCACGGTGAGCCATGAGCTGCGCACTCCCCTCACCTCCATCCGCGGCGCGCTGGGGCTGCTCTCCTCCGGGTTGCTGGGCACGGTCAACGAAAAGGCATCGAACCTGCTGCGCATCGCCCTGGCCAACTCTGAGCGCCTCGTCCGCCTCATCAACGACATTCTCGATCTGGAGCGGATGCAGTCCGGCCGCGCTCCCCTCGCCTTTCGCCGCATCGCGCTCGATGACGTAGCGCGCCAGGCCATCGAAACCATGCAGCCCGTGGCCGACTCCGGGAATATTCATCTTGTCTCCGACTTCGCGCCGGTCTCGATCGAGGCCGACGCCGACCGGCTGCTGCAGGTCATGACCAACCTGCTCAGCAACGCCATCAAATTTTCGCCCCCGCACTCCATGGTCCGTATGACCATCGCCTCAGCCAGTGGCGGAGCACTTCTGAGCGTCTTCGACCAGGGCCGGGGCATCCCCTCGGATAAGCTGGAAAGCATCTTCGACCGCTTCCAGCAAGTGGATGCTTCCGATTCCCGTCAGAAGGGCGGCACCGGTTTGGGCCTGGCCATCTGCCGCAGCATCGTTCAGCAGCATGGCGGGCGCATTTGGGCCGAACAGAACGGCAGCCGCGGCTCCATTTTCCGGCTCCTGCTGCCGGAGCGCGCTTCCATTTCCGCCGCCGGCGCCGAGGAGGCGATGGCCGGTCGTTCATAATGAACTGACTGGAGAGGATTCGTGCCGCACCGCGTTCTCATCATCGACGACGAGGAAGACATCCGTGAGGTGGCAGCGCTCAGCCTGGAGACCGTCGCTGGCTGGGAGGTTCTGCTGGCCAACTCCGGAGCCGCCGGCATCGCCAAAGCCAACGAGCAATTGCCTGACGCCATCCTGCTCGACGTGATGATGCCCGGGATGGATGGGCCCACGACCTTCCAGGAGCTGCGCGCCCATCCGAAAACCGCCCGCATTCCCGTGATTCTCCTCACCGCCAAGGTTCAGGCTGCCGATCAGAAACGCTTCTCCGACCTGGGCGTTTCCGCCGTCATGTTCAAACCCTTCGACCCGCTCACGCTCGCCCGGGACATCGCCCGCGTTCTGGGCTGGAAAGACAAATGAGCGATCCCTCCGGCGTGATTGCCGCCCGCCTCGCCGAGCTGTGGCGGCAGACCCTGCCCATCACGCTGGAGCGCGTGGCGGCTCTGCAAGCCGCCTGCGAAGCGCTCGGCCGCAATCCCGCCGATCCCCGGGCCCGCAGCGCCGGCCGCGAGGCCGCTCACAAGCTTTCGGGAAGCCTGGGCATCTTTGGTCTGCCGCGCGGCACCGAACTGGCGGCAAAACTCGAGGAAATCCTCAAATCGACGGACCCCCTGAGTCGGCAGGCAACGATGGCCATGGGAGGCCTCATCGAGGACCTTGAGGCGGTGATCGCATCGAAGCAGATGTGAAGCGCGGGCGCTCCGCAGGCAGTACCAGTTTCCGCAAACGCCTGTTTCCCATGCATCACCGCGCTGCTATATGATCGCCCCGCTTGAACAAACTCGTTCCGGAACGGAGTCCTGCTGGAGTGCGTCCAAAATACCTGCTCTTTGTGCTGTCGCTCGCCTTCTTTGCCTGTTCCGCAAATTGCCAGGAGACCTCGAGTCATCCCGTCCACGACTTCTTTTTCTTTAACAGCCCCGGCGACTACAACCGCAACGTTTTTTACAGAAACAAGCTGGAGTTCTCCCTCGAGTCGGCGTGGGAGCCGATCAATATCCCTTTCGTGTATAACTTCGCTACGGGCAGCACGTATACCACCTGGCCGCTCCATTACACCCTGGAACCCAACATTGCTTCCGTCCGCTGGACCATCGATAACATCGGCTGGCCCGGCATTCTGCGCGGCAGCACCGACTACACCTTCAGCGGGACCTATGTGGACATCCCTCGCGGTCCCGAGACGCGCTATTTTGCCTTTCTCTTCGGAATACGCCGTAACTTTATTCGCCCCAACTGGAGAATGGTTCCTTACTTCGATGCTCACGGAGGGGTGGGCAATATCAACGCCAAGGGTCCGGACGGAGTGCTGTATGCGCAGGGTCAGGATCTGACCTTCACCTTGATGAATGGCGGCGGGATACGCTATGACTTCAACCCCCGCTTCAGTGTCGAAGCCGGCGCCAGTTACCAGCACATCTCCAACTTCTACCTGTCACAGCCCAAATATTACGATTACGGCATCAACGTCTGGGGCCCCACGGTGGGGCTCAACATCCGCATCGGCAAAGCCAGGCCCGTGGTGCAGTAGAGCGAAAGGCTTACGCAAAGACCAGGCACTGTGGCTTCGACTGCGGGAAGGTCTTTCCCGATTCGGCCAGCCGGCCGGTCTGCTCATTCCGTGCAAAAACGGCGATCGTATCAGACTCCTCATTGGCGACGAGCAGCCATTTCTCCGTCGGGTCCAGCGCCAGATGCCGCGGGATCTTTCCCCCACAGGAACTCCGCGCCAGCATCGTCAGCTCCCCGTCTTTCCGACCCACCGCGAAGCTCACCAGGCAGTTGTAATCGCGGTTGGCCGCGTACGCGAAATCCCCTGCGTGATCCAGCACGATGTCGCAGCCGCGCGTCGGCCCGTGGTAATCCGCCGGAATCAGGCTGATGCTCTGCACCTGGCGAAACGTTCCGTGCCGCGCATCCCAGTCCAGCACGTCCACTGTCGAGGCCATTTCGCAGACGCAGTAGGCGATGCGGCGGTTGGGATGAAAGCGCAGCGCTCGCGGGCCGGACCCCGGCGCCGCATTCCACTTTGCCGGATTGCCAGGCGTCAGCTTCGCCGACGCGGGATCCAGATGGTAGATGTGAATGCAGTCCAGCCCCAGATCGTTCACCAGCAGATACCGATTGTCCGGGGAGACCGTCACCCGGTGCGCGTGCGGCGTTTCCTGCCGCTGCGGGTTCGGCCCATGTCCGTGGTACTGGAAGTGAGAAACGGCGTCGCTGATCTGCCCGTTCGGGCTGAGATAGAACGAGCTCGCGCTGCCGCCGTTGTAGTTGGCGCAGAAGGCGCATTGGCCCGTGTGATCTACGGTCACGTTGCACGTTCCCGCCCCCAGCGCGGACACCTGATTGATCGGCATCAGCTTTGCGGAGGCCACATCGACCCCGAAGGCGCTCACCGCACCGCTCTTCTGTGCCTCGAAATCCGAAAGTTCATTGGCGGCATACAGATACTTCGCGCCCGGAGCCAGCGCCAGAAACGTCGGGTTGTCGCTCTCCGTCGCCAGCCCCGCCAGGCGCAGCTCTCCGTTCTGCGGATCCCAGTGCCACGCGTAGATCCCCTTGCTCGTGCCCGTCACGGTCTGGGTTCCCACCAGCAACAGCCGCCGCTTCGCTTCCCGGCCCTGCTGCGACCACCACTCCTGAGCCGCTGCCGGAGCCACCGCCGCGCCGCGCAGGAATTCCCGCCGATCCATTTCCATCATCGCTGGTTCCTCAACCTTCTTCCTGAGACAGTCGCCTCTCCTGACAGGTTATCTGTTTTCCGCGGCGGTCGATAACTACCGCGCCAACAAGGCCAGTGGATCGCCGTCTGCGGATCGAATCCCGGCATATCACAATGGATTCAGTCCGCGCTCCAAAAACTTCATTTGGCTTCGCCACCGGTTTCCTCCGTTGTCTCCATGTCCGCGCAGTAACGGCCGGAATCGGATAACTGTGTCCAGTTCGCCCATTAACCGATGCGTGGTGTGATCAGCGCTCGACGCTGCTTCCTCCCAGGAACATCGACTCCACCTGCGCCCAGGTATCCACTCGCGGATACCCGCTCACGCCGATATTGTGCGGCGCGGTGAACAGGATGCCCTGGCCCGCAAACATCGGGAAATGCCGCGGCTGGTCATCGATCAGGTAGTCCGCATGCAGGATGCTCTTGTTTCCGCAGAACACAATATGCCGCGCGTCGAGAAAAGGGAAGTGACGGCGCAGCCAGCGGTACTTCGGCCCGAACGAGTTGGGAAACTCCATCGCCGACGTGGCAATGTAGATCTCGTACCGCTCGGCCAGCGCACGCAGCACCCGCTGGCTGTCCGTGATCACGGGCAGGTCCTCGAAGAAGTCCTCCGATCGCAGATAGCCTTCCAGTCGCTCATGCCGGTCGATGGCAACGATGTCCCGCAGCCACTTGCCTTCCAGATCGGCTTTGGTGATGGCCTCGCCGTGGTCGCGGTTATAGCGGGCAATATGCTCGGCCAGCGTATCGGCCAGCACCTCGTCCATGTCTACCGCAATGCGCTTCATAAGCAGAAAGCAGTGATCAGAAAGGCAGCTTTGCAGGGAATCTTTACCACCTGGCTTTTACTGATCACTGATCTCCGGTCACTTCTCACTGATTCACTCCACGCCGGCTTCCAGCGGGTTTTTCCCGCGCTTCGGCTTTTCGGGCCCGGGCTGGGGCTGTGGTTCCAGCGCCGGGTTGTAATACAGCAGCCGCCCGCACGACTCACACGTGAGGATCTCGCCTTCGCGGATCTGGTTCCACATCTGCGGCCGCAGGAACATATTGCAGCCCAGGCACTGCTGCCCCTGCGCGCCGGCCACGCCGGTGCCGCGGGACGAGGAGGAAATGCGGTCGTAAGTACGCAGCAGCTCCTCCGGAACCGCCGCGCGCTCCTCACCCCGCCGCCGCGTCAGCGCGTCCAGTCGCTTCTGCTGCTCGGCGCTCGCCGCCCGCGCGTCTTCCTTCTCGATCTCGACAGCGCGCGTGCTGTCGGAGAGCGCAGCCTGGGCCGCTTTGTGTTCCTGAGCCAGCCGCTCGCTGCGCTCCATGCTTTCCAGCTCGCGGTCTTCGACCCTGCGAATCTCTTCCTCGGCGAAACCGATCTCGTGCTGCAGCGCACGGAACTGCTCGTTGGTCTTGACGCTCGAGGTCTGGTCGCGGAATTTCGCGATCTTCTGCTGCTGGTCTTTCAGGTCGCTTTCGAGGTGCCGCCGGAGCGCTTCCTCGTCCTTCAGCGCTTTCGCTGTCCGGTCCAGCGCGGCTTTTTCCTTTGCCAGCCGCGACTCCAGCGCAGCCAGGCGCCGGGGCAGCTCGGCAATCTCCCCGCGCAGCTTCACGGTTTCCTGATCGATGGTTTGCAGGCGGGTCAGCGCCTCGAGTTCAGCACGCATGGCCGGAACCTGCAGGATACCACCCGGACTCCGCGCCTGGCGCGGCTGGTGGCGTCCGCCGCACCTGCCCTCAGCTTCGGAAAGGCGACGGACCGATCAGTTCCATGCCGTAGTGCCGCCACACCGCCGAATCCTGTATGTGCGGATCGTGCACCTCGCGGAAGAACATCTCCATCTCGCCCGCCGGCGAAAAGGCAATCAGGAGGCGGCTCGGCGTGGCCGCGACCGCGGAAACGGCAGGCGGCACCCCCCGCGGCCCCAGTACCGACTCGCCCGGGCTGAGCCGCACCCGCTGCTCGCCCACCTGGAAGGCCACTTCGCCCTCCATCAGGTAAAACCACTCCTCCTGGTGCGGATGCAGGTGCAGCGGCGGCCCGCCATCGAGCAGGTGGGTGTGCTCGATGATGAACAGCCGCCCATCGGTATCGGCCGTGCCCACCCTGAACGCCAGATGGTTGAAACCCATCGTGCGACCCTGGCCGTAGCGGTCCTTCCCGGCGCCTACCACATGCACGGCGGGTGGCACGACCGCCGTTTGCGCGCTGGGGTTGTTCGCAAACAGCTCACACAACCCGGCGGACACCACGGCGGCCTCGCGCAGAAAAGTGCGTCGTTCCGTGGAATCTCCTTTGCGGGAAGGGGCACCGGAATAGCCTTCCGCAGGTTGGTTTGGCGAGAGAGTGGTCGACCCGGCCAACCGAAGGCAATTATTCCTGCATCCCGCAACCTCGCGATATCCTCAAATCTCCATCCCCATGTCTCCGGACTCCGACGCCAATTGGAAGCCGAAACATAATCCCTGGGCCGTCGCGCTCACGGTTACGCTGGCAACCTTCATGGAGGTCCTCGACACCTCCATCGCCAACGTGGCTCTGCCGCATATTGCCGGCGGCCTCGGCGCGTCGGCGGATGAAGCCACCTGGGTGCTTACGTCCTACCTGGTTTCAAATGCGGTTATCCTGCCTGCCAGCGCGTATCTCGTATCCTTCCTTGGCCGCAAGCGCTTCTACATGATCTGCGTCGCGCTCTTTGGCCTCAGTTCCATGCTCTGTGGACTGGCGCCCTCCCTGCCGCTGCTCATCTTCTTCCGCGTCCTCCAGGGCGCGGGCGGCGGCGGCCTCCAGCCCAGCGAGCAGGCCATCCTTGTCGACACCTTCCCCCCGCGCAGGCGCGGCCAGGCCTTCGCAGTCTACGGCATGGCCGTCGTCCTCGCTCCCGTCATCGGCCCTACGCTCGGCGGATGGATCACCGACAACTTCACCTGGCGCTGGATTTTCTTCATCAATGTCCCCATCGCCATCCTCTCGCTCGTCCTCACCTCCCGCATCGTCGAGGACCCGCCGCACATCCACCGCGAAGTCGCCGCCCAGCGCAAGCGCGGCCTGAATCTCGACTACACAGGTTTCGGCCTGCTGGCCATCGCCTTCGGCTCGCTGCAGTTCGTCCTCGACAAAGGCCAGGAGAAGGACTGGTTCGGCTCGCATCTCATCACTACGTTCTTCTTCCTCTGTGCCGGCGGCCTCATCGCGCTGGTCTTCTGGGAAATCGCGCAGATCCGCCGCGGCCATCGGCCCATCCTCGACCTCACCATGTTTCGCAACCGCAATTTCGCGGTTTCGTTCCTGCTCATGTTCGTCCTCGGCTTCGCCCTGTTCGGCACCACGGTGCTTCTTCCCCTCTTTGTGCAGGAGATGATGGGCTATACCGCCGAGCAGGCCGGCCTCGTCATCTCCCCGGGCGGCCTCGCCGTCATGGCCTTCATGCCGCTGGTCGGCTTCCTCGTCAGCCGCGTGGACGCCCGCTGGCTGATTGCCATCGGCCTCACCACGCTTTCGGCCGCGCTCTTTACCATGCACAGCATCGATACCCAGGCCAGCTACGCCTACATCGCGTGGATGCGGATTTTCCAGGCGTCCGGTCTGGCCTTCCTCTTCGTCCCTATCAACACCGTCTCCTACACCGGCGTCCCCCGTGAGAAGAACAACGACGTCTCCGGCCTGATGAACCTCGCGCGCAACATCGGCGGCAGCAGCGGCACTTCGTTCTTCGTCACGCTGCTGGCGCGCCGCAGCCAGGAGCACCAGGACCGCCTTGCCATGGACCTCAACGCCGCCAGCTCCCTGCTCCACCAGCGCATCCAGGGCATGGCCGGATACTTCCAGCACGCCGGCGGCCTCACTGCCTCGGCCCCGCAGGCCCGCGCCCTCGCCCGCGGCATGATCTACCAGCAGCTCGTCCAGCAAAGCAGCCAGCTGGCCTACCTCGACGTCATCGCCGTCCTGGCGTTCGTAGCGCTCCTCATGGTCCCGCTTGTCTTTCTCCTCAGGAAGAACACCGGCGCCGTCGTTTCCGCGCACTGACCCCATGGCCGGCTCCGCCCCTCATCCCGGACGCTATCCGGAACTTCGCCCTTCGCCCGCTGCCCTCCCCGGGCTGACAAACACAGCGGGGTGTGTTGACATCCGAGCCCCTTTGAGGGTCCCATGCCGTAAAATTCTCTTTTATGTGCGGCCTGGCCTTCCCCAGGATCGTCCGGGGTCCCCAACCCGCTTGCGCGTTGGGGTGGTTTGCCGTGCATCCTGCAATGGAGCCTGCTTTGGAGCGCAAGATATTCATCCACCCTCGCCCGTATTCCCGTTTTCTCGCCCTCACCGCAGCTGCCCTCTGTGCTCTGCCTCTGCTGGCTCAGCCTAAGCATCCCTGGACAGTTCCCGAGATCTGGGGAACGCCCGGCAGCCCGACCGGCGATCCGCCCCGGGGCATGGTCTGGTCGCCCGACGGCAAGCATGTCACCTGGATCGGCGATCACGGCAATCTGATGGAGATTGAGCCGCCAGGCGTGAAGCCGGAGATCCTGCTCCCCGCCGCCAAAATCGCCAGCCTGCTCAGCGCTCCCATCCCTGAGCGCGCGCGCGATCATCGCGCCCGCTATGGCGAGCCCGACTACATCTGGTCCCCGGACTCCCGCCACATCCTCTTCGACACCAACGGCGAGCTCTGGCTCTTCGATCTGAGTAACGGTACCGGCGTCCAGATCGGCAATACCGGCATGGCCTCGGGTGACAATCCCAAGTTCTCTCCCAGCGGCCAATACGTTTCCTACCTTCGCGACCATAACCTCTACGTGCTTCCCGCGGATGGCTCGCGTCCCGCGACGGCTCTGACGAATTCGCACGATCCCAACGTGCTCGACGGCGAAGTGGACTGGGTCTACCTGGAAGAGCTGGACGCGCGCAGCAACTATTTCTGGTCGCCCGACTCGAAGCAGATCGCCTTTCTGCAGATGAACGAGACGCAGGTGCCCCAGTATCCTCTCGTGGACTGGATCCCAGTTCATGCCGCTGTCCACGAACAGCGATATCCGCAGCCTGGCGATCCCAATCCCGCCGTGCGCGTTGGCGTCGTGTCCGCCGGCGGCGGTTCCACACGCTGGCTGCGCGTGCCGCTCCAGGAGGGCGACGACTACATCCCCCGCTTCGGCTGGGTCAATTCCCGCGTCGTCTGGGTGGAAACCCTCTCCCGCAGCCAGCAGCACCTCGATCTCTGGTTCGCCGACTCCCGTACCGGCCAGATCGCCCTCGCCCTCGCCCAGACCGAGCCGAAATACTTCGACACGACCTATGACGTCCGATTCGTCGGCGGTAACCAGTTCCTCATCCTCAGTTGGCGCGACGGCCACACCCACATCTATCGCTATACGTTCAACGGCGCCAACCCGCTCGCCGCGTCGGCGGAGCTCGCCGATCAGCTGGAGAGCGGTGACTACGAGGTTTCCTCCATCGCCGGCGTCGATCCCGACACCCAGACTGTCTGGTATCTCTCCAATCAGGACCATCCGCGCCAGCAGCAGATCTGGGCCGTCGGGCTCGACAGCAGCAATCGCCACCAAATCTCCCAGATTCCCGGCGTGCATCGTCCCGACTTCGCGCCCCAGGGCGGCTATTTCGTCGATACGTATTCCTCGATGACGGCTCCGCCCACGGTCGCCGAGTGTGACGGTGCCGGCGACTGCACGCCTTTCTGGAATTCGACGCCGCTGCGCGGGCATAAGCTCATCGCGCCCGTCCTGCTCACGCTCACTGCCGCCGACCGCCTCACCACCCTGTACGGAACCCTCCTGCTGCCTCCCGACAAAACTGACCCGCGCAGCGTGCCGCTCATCGTCAATCCCTACGGCGGTCCTGACGTCGGCGAAGCGCGCGATGCCTGGGGCGGCAAGATGTTCTTCTTCGACCAGCTCCTCGCCCAGCATGGCTTCGCCGTCCTGCACGTGGACAACCGCGGTATGGGTGGCCGTGGCCGCGCCTTCGAGCAGGTCTGCTGGCACAACTTCGGCCCGCCCCAGTTCGCCGATCAGATGGCCGCCATCGACCAGGTCCTCCGCCGCTATCCCCAGCTCGATCCGCACCGCCTCGGCTGGTGGGGCTGGAGCTGGGGCGGCAGTTTCACCCTTTTCGCGCTCTCCCACAGCGACAGCTTTCTCGCCGGCGTCTCCGTCGCTCCCGTCACCGACTGGCGCGACTACGACTCGATCTATACCGAGCGCTACATGGGCCTGCCTTCCGAAGACGCGGACAATTACACCGCCGACTCCGATGTGACCAGTGCCGCGCACCTCCACGGCCACATCCTCATCATGCACGGCACCGGCGACGACAACGTCCACATCGAGAACACCATCCAGTACATTCAGCAGCTCATCGACGCGCGCATCCCCTACGACCTGAATCTCTTCCCGCGCAAGACCCACTCCATCGCCGGGCCCGATGACCGCACAGTCCTCTTCGAGCAGATCGTCGACCAATTCGAGCGGTACCTGATGAACCCTCCGCCCGAAGACCATCCGGAGCGGGCGGAACGAGACCGCCGCCGCTGACGTTATGCCGCATCCTGCCGAGCGCCCTGACTCTGCTTCACTCGTCCGCGCCCGCACTATCCTCGGCGACTTCGAGCTGACCATCCTCTCCGACGGCTGGTATCTGCTCGACGGCGGCGCCATGTTCGGCGTCGTTCCCAGGCCGCTGTGGGAAAAGCGCGCTCCCGCCGACGAACAGAACCGCATTCTTCTCGGCCTGAACACCGTCGTCGTCCGCACCGACCAGCACACCGTCGCCATCGAAACCGGCATCGGCAATAAGCTCAGCCCCAGACTCCGCGAAATCTACGCCTCCCAGGAACAGCTCCCGCGCGCCTTCGCCACCGCCCAGATCCGCCCCGAAGAGGTGGACATTGTCATCAACTCCCATCTCCACTTCGACCATTGCGGCTGGAACACGACGAAGACTCCCGACGGCCGCATGATTCCAACCTTTCCCAACGCCCGCTACTTCGCGCATCGCGGCGAAGTCGAGCACGGCCGTCTCCAGCTCGAGCGCGACGCCATCAGCTACATCGGCGACAACTACGATCCCCTCGTCGCCAGCGGCCAGATGACCCTGCTCGACACGCGTCCCGGCGAAACCCAGGAGATCGTTCCCGGCGTCTCTGTCGAGTGTTTCCCCGGCCACACCGCGCAACTGCTCGCCATCCATCTCGATTCGGCCGGCAGGCGCGCCACCTACGTCTCCGACCTCATCCCTACCAGCGCGCACCTCGACATCACCTGGGTGATGGGCTACGACCTCGACCCCATTACCTGCATCGCCCAGCGCAAACGCTTCTACGCGCGCGCCATCCCCGAGCAATGGATGGTCCTCTTCACCCACGACCACCACACGCCCTTCGGGCACATTGTTCTGAATGAAAAAGGGAAGCCGGAGATGCGGAGGAATCCCAAAACCGAATCTCCCGGGTCTTAACATCGCAAGCCAGATGGACTGTCATCCTCAGCGAAGCAGGCCGCGCTTGGCGCGGCTTTCGGAGTCGAAGGACTTGCGGTTGAACTCCTTAATTCCCGCAACGAACTGAGGGCCCACACCCCTCTTACTCCACTTCCACCTCAATCCTCTTCGCGTCCCGATCCAGTTCCACAATCCTGAAGTTCCTCACCTGACCCACCCGCACCGGCTCCGGCTTCGCCGCACCTGCTCCCGCGCCGCCTTTCCACTTTGCCTGCAGCAGGGAAGTCAGCGCCGACAAATCCGCTCCGCCCGCACTTGTCGTCTCGGCGCCCGCGCCTTCCTTCAAGCGGCAGGCCACGCGGATCCCTTCGCCCAGCTCCACCGTTGCCGACCGCGCCCCCACTTCAATCACGCGCCCGGACACCGCATCGCCCACGTTGTGCTCAGCCACATATTCGTTCAGGCTCGTCGGCACCAGTTGCTTCATGCTCAGCTTGGCCTGCCGTTTCTCCGCGTCGATGGCCAGCACCTGCGCGCGCACCACCTGCCCCACGCGCAGCGCGTCCTGTGGATGCGCCAGCCGCCGCTCCCCCGTGATCTCGCTGATGTGCACCAGGCCCTCCACGCCCTCGGCCATCTTCACAAACGCGCCAAACTTTTCCAGCCTGGTCACCGGACCTTCGACCGCCGATCCCGGCGGAAACTTCTTCGCCGCATCCGCCCACGGATCGCCCAGCGCCTGCTTCAGCCCCAGCGCCATGCGCCGCTCCGGCTGGTTCACGCTCAGGATCACCGCATCCACCGTGTCGCCCTGCTTCAGAATGTCGCTGGGCCGCCGCACCTTCTTCACCCACGACATCTCCGACACGTGGATCATGCCCTCGATCCCCGGCTCCAGCTCCACAAACGCGCCGAAATCCGTCAGCCGCGTCACTGTGCCGGTCACGCGCGCGCCCGTCTTGTACTTTTTCGCCGACGTTTCCCAGGGTTGCGGCTGCAGCTGCTTCAGCCCCAGCGAAATCCTTCGATTCTCGCGGTCGATCTTCAGCACCTTCGCCTCAATCGCCTGCCCGACGCTGAGCGCTTCTTCCGGACTCGCCACCCGGCTCCAGGAAATATCGCTCACGTGCAGCAGCCCGTCGATCCCGCCCAGGTCCACAAACGCTCCAAAGCTGGCCAGCCGGCTCACCGTGCCGCGCACCACGGCACCCTCCTCGAGCGTCGCCAGCTGGCTCGCGCCCGCCGTCAGCGCCTCTTCTTCCAGCACCGCGCGCCGGTCCACGATCACGTTCTCGTCGGCGACGTCCAGTTGCGCAATGCGGCAGGTGATCTCCTGCCCGACCAGCTTCTCCATCTCGTGCGCGTCGCGCGTGCCGCTGCGTGACGCCGGCAGAAACGCGCGCACGCCCACATCCACGCTCAGTCCGCCCTTCACCACGCCGGTCACAGTCCCTGGAATCGTCAGCTTCTGAGCGAAGGCCCCTTCCAGTTGCGTCCAGTCGCGCGGCTGCGCCACCCGCGCCATCGACAGCTCGTAGTACCGCTCCGCATTACGCCCCTTCACCGAGACATAAAACTTATCGCCGGGTTTCACACTCTCGCCGTTGTCGCGGAACGCCGTTTTGGGCAGCACGCCCTCGGATTTGTACCCAATGTCCAGATACACCGCATCCGTAGAGACATAGATCACCGTGCCTTCCAGTTGTTTCGAGCCCGGCTCCGGCCGGTGGCTCTGCTCGAACTGGCTCAGCAGCTCGCCAAACGATTCGGCTTCTTCCGCGGGCTTTGCGGATTGCTGTTCTGCCGCGGGCTGCGGTTCAGGCGTGGTCTCGTGGTTCATAGGGATGTTCTTATTCTGTCACGCGGGAAGGGAACTGCGTCAGCCGCAGAATATCGGCGAAGTTCTCCATCCCGCCAGCTGAGAGTCGGGCTATAAAGCCAGCTGAAACTCGGGGTATAAAGGAGCGGTTGAGAATGAGATGACAGAAAAGGAACTCACCAAACGACTCATGCTGCGTTCCGGGCTTCCTTCGGTCGCATCGCTGGTCGTAATTTTTGCATTACTTGCAGGCTGGCTCCCGGTGCGCTTTCTCGGTCTCACCTGGATTGCGGCTATTGTTCCATTTGCTGTGATCTTTTGGAGCTTCATTCGCAGGTTTTCGGCGGAGCCCGTCGCAGAAACCGGGCATTCTGCTGCAGCGCCGCCGGACGAGACCACCGGAAAGAGGACTCGATCGAACATCAGGAAACTTCGGATCGCGGCGAGTGCAGAGACGGCCGTCCCGACTTGCGCCTTTTCCGCCAGCAGGGGCGAACCGCTGTTGCAACGGCTGGTGGCTGGCGGAACAGGCATCCTGCTGCTCTACTGCTTCCTCACCGGCGCGAAACGGCTGCAACGCCAGCTCAGCGAGTCGGATACCCCACCCTTATCGCCCGCAGGTTGAGCAGAAGCGTATCGCTTCGGGCCGTCATCCCTTATCGAGCCGCCTTGTATCAGGGCTCTACTCGAGGGTGCCCAAGATCTGCCCGGTTTTGGCAGATGTGAGAGGGCACAAAGCTGCCATCACGCCTTGTTCTCAGGGTAGGACTTCAGCCGTGCCGCACAGCGGCCAAAAAAGCAACCGGGCTTCAGCCCCCGCGCTTTGTATCAGGGCACGACTCCAGGGAGGGTGGAAAACTACTTCCCCGCTTCGCCCCCGTGCGTGAACCGCTTCAGCACAAATTCCTCCGCCAGCGAGCCCACCGCGCCCCACGCAATATTGGCCAACCCGGTGTCGATCGTGATCGCCCACCCGCGCTGCTGCTGCGGGTAATACAGATTCGAAATCGCTCCCGACGCGAAGTCCCCTGCGATGAATGAATAATTCGGCTGCCACTTGCCGTCGTCGCCCTTGCAAATGAAGACCGTCGCGATGGCATAGCCGATCCGCGAAGCCACGCTCCCCGTCCCGCGATAGTAAAACCTGGGATCCTGGTGTAGCAGCGACGGCAATACCGCGCCACCGATCATGTTGCTGGTGAAATTGTCGGCCATCGCCGCGCCAAAGCGCTTGCCGTATCCCTGCATACCCTGCCCATAGCCCGGATACGTGTCCTCCGCCTGCTCGATCCCCGCCCCGATGCCGCCAATGACGATGTTGACCGGATCGATCGAGAATTTCCACGCCATGCTGTATTTCTGCCCCGTCGACATCGGCGCCGCGCTCCCAATGTAGCTCACGTAGAAATTCGGAATCGCGCCCAGGATTCGCTGATCCTCCTCCATCTTCACCTGCCGCGCAGCAATTTCATGCTCGGACCCGCTCACGCGGACCGTGGAAACCACGGCTGTCACTTTCAGAACGATTCCGGGGATCTCCCGGTATTCCCCGGTCGCCACCGTCATGTTGGACGTCCACGACACCAGGTCCGGCGCGGATACCACCACGGTATATGTCCCGGGATTCACCCTGACCGAGAAGAAGCCGTTCGTGCTGACATCCACCGAGTACTTTCCCGCCTCGCCGGTGAGCACAACGCTCGCGTTCGGCACCACATTCCCGTTCATGTCCTTCACAGTGCCGAGAATCGTCGCTGTCTGTCCCGCGCTGCCCGGTGCAGCCGTACCCGGCGCGGGCGAAGATCGCTGTCCGAGCGCCAGCGCAGGCAGCAGCGCCGCCTGGGTCAGGATCATGAAGATAAATCGCCGGAAACCAGACCTGCCGGCCCTCCGCGTTGCGAACAGCATCCGTTCCCTCTCCGGCGAAAGCCCATTGATCCGGGCGCACACTGGGTGCTGACAGGACAGACGGTTCCCGAACCCTTTCAGATGCACGCAGCCCCGGCTTTCCGCGCCTTCTCGATGATCCCACGCCGCGAGTCTATGCCAAGGCATCGTAGTATAGTAGTGAATATCACTAGTATTCTGGCGCGCTACAGGAGGGCTCTCATGCGAAAAGCAATTTCCGCCACGGATGCCAACCGGAAATTCTCCCGGCTCCTGCAGGGGGTACGCCAGGGACGCAGCTACGTTGTCACCAGCCATGGCCAGCCCGTAGCGAAGCTCTCGCCTGTCAGCGGAACCGAAAAAAGCACCGCCGACGCACGAAAGTCGCTTCTCTCCAGGCTGCGCAAACAGCCCACCGCCCGAACCGGCCGCTGGACCCGCGACGAACTCTACGAGGATGAGCGGTGAAGGCCGCCCTGGACACCAACTTCCTTGCTTACGCCGAAGGCGTTAACAGCGACGCTGAGAAGAGAAAAAGAGCCTGGGACCTCCTCGAAAAGCTTCCTGAAGACGCAATCATTCCCGTTCAGGCGCTGGGAGAGCTCTTTCAGGTTTTAGTACGCAAGGCGGGCCGCACCCCGGCGGATGCTCGGGTTGCTGTTTCCGGCTGGAGTTACGCCTTTCCCCTGGTCGAAACCTCCAGCTCAGTTCTGTTAGCTGCAGCCGACCTCGCCACACGGCAATTCAGCATTTGGGACGCCGTCATCCTCAGCGCCGCCGCGGAGGCTGGTTGCCAGCTCCTGTTGTCGGAGGACATGCAGCAGGGATTCGTTTGGCGGGGAGTGACCATTGTGAACCCATTTGCGCAACCCGTGCACCCGCTCCTCGACGCGCTCCTCGGCTCGTCACGGGGATAACTGGCCTGGGCTTCTACAATAAGCCCATGGCGACAGCCGTGTACCCGCATCTGCTCACCCTCCAGGCGTTTCGCGACGCCCAGGTCCGCATCCGCGGCGTTGCCGCCCGCACGCCGCTCGTTCGCCTCTTTGCTCCCGGCTTTGAAAACGTCGAAGTCTACGTCAAAGCCGAAGGTCTGCAGCCCATCGGCAGCTTCAAGCTGCGCGGCGCTTACAACAAAATCGCCCAGCTCACCCCCGAGCAACGCTCCCGCGGCGTCATCACCTACTCCAGCGGCAACCACGCTCAGGGAGTGGCCTACGCCGCCCGCGCCGTCGGCGCGAAGGCGGTCATCGTGATGCCGCGCAACGCGCCCACAGTCAAAAAGCGAGCCACCGCGGTCCTCGGCGCGGAGATCATCGAAGTCGGCCCCGCCAGCGCCGACCGCAAAAGCAAAGCCGAGGAGCTCGAAGCGCAATGCGGCTACGTCATGATCCCGCCCTACGACGACGAGCAGATCATCGCCGGCCAGGGCACCTGCGGCCTTGAAATCCTCGAAGATCTGCCCGATGTTGATCTCGTCCTCTCGCCCGTCTCCGGCGGCGGACTCCTCAGCGGCATCGCCACCGCCATCAAGCTCACCCGCCCCGCCACGCGCGTGGTCGGCGTCGAGCCCGAACTGGCCGCTGACGCGCAGGAGAGTTTCCGCACCGGCACGCTGGTCTCCTGGCCCGCGGAAAAGACCGCCCGCACCCTCTGCGATGGCCTCCGCACCCAATCCCTCGGCGAGCGCAACTTCACCCACATCCGCGCCTGGGTCGACGACATCGTCACGGTCGCAGAATCCGAAATCCGCTCCGCCATGCTCACCCTCCTCTACGCCGCCCGGCTCACGCCGGAGCCCAGCGGCGCCGCTGCTGCGGCCGGCCTGCTCTTCCACCGCGCGCGGCTGCCCAGCTTCTGCAAAGCCGTCATCGTCATGAGCGGCGGCAACGTCGAGCCGGACGTCCTGGCCTCCGTCCTGGTCGAGGATTGCCAGCCATGAAGCCGGCAGGACGAATCGTGAGACAAGCGGTGAGACGAACCACCCCCTTTCTGCGTCCTATCTCCGTCATGCGTGTTCTGCCTCACCTCCTTCCGCGTCCCGCTGCTCTGCCCGTCCTGGCTGTCCTCGTCGCCATACCCGGCGCGCACGCCCAACACGGGCGCTTTGAGCGCCCCCCGCAGAACGGCGTCTACGCCACCTGCATCCGCCAGAACGAGCTCTATTCCACGGCCAGCCAGTCCACTCCCCCCATCTCGGAGATCATGCCCGGCCGCGAAATGGTCGTCGTCGGCAAGAACGGGAACTGGCTCCGCGTCTTCGCCAATACCGATGCGCCCGACACCCGCCAGTCCGATCAGCCCGAATTCGGCAGCCAGGCTCCGCCGCCCATCTCCGGCTGGATGCTCGACCAGGGCATCGTTACCACGAACACGCTCAACGGCGACCTCATCGTCTTCGGCGCCGCCGATGCCGCCGAGCAGGCCGCCAGCGTCCCGGATCCCCCTCCCGGCATGGCCGAGCAGGCCCGTCTCCTCTACCGCCGCGTGGTCCTCATGTTCCCGCAGTCGCGCTTCGTCGCGGAAGCTATGTACCGCGCCGCCGACATTCGCTGGCAAATGCAGAAAACCGACGCCTCCACGCTCCCCTCCGCCCACGAGCGCCAACCCTACCTTCGCGAGTTGATGGACGAGAGCGAGATGAAGGACGTCGAGAAGTATTTTCCCAACACGCGGTGGGCTGACCTCGCCGCCTTCGATCTCATCGACAACAAGCTTTGCGGCGACTGGCAAGGCTCGGAAGAGTGCCCCGAAAAGGAAACCGGCTACTACCTGCAGTACGTTCAGGAGCACCCCAACTCGCCCAAAGCCGCTGAGGCTCTCTACGACGCCCTCTGGCGACAGGCCTCTGCCGGCGACATGTGGTCCGAAGACGGCAATGCCAAGCGCGCCCAGCAGGACCGCGACCATGCCCACGGCATTCTGGCCACCATGGAGCAGCGGTTCCCCGACTCCTCCTTCACTGCCCGCGCCGCTGAAGTCGTCTTCAAGATCGATCAGGGCATCGCCGTCTACGGCGCCAGCAGCGAATAGCGGAATTTCGCTCCTCCCCTCAGCAGTTCTCCATGGCCTGCTATTTGCCGGGAAGAAATTCGATTCGCATCGTCCCGGCCGGAACCCGGCGAAAATCGTTGTCCGCCGTCACCAGCGTGACGTCGACCCCCGCCTGGCGCCGCATCGTCAGTGCCGCTGCAGAGGAATCCGCGTACGGCACGCCGTACCGTGCCTGGAACTGCCCGGCGTCGGTCGCATTCTGAGCGTCCACGGGCACAATCGCCATCGGCAGCGCGGCGAGGCTGTCCAGAATCCTGGGAGCTCCCGATCCGCTTCTGCGCGTGACCGCGTGTACCACTTCACCCCAGTTCACTGCACTCATCAACAACTGAATCTCCGCCCGAGCCGCCTTCCGGAAAAGGCTGCGCACGCGCTCAGATCCCCTCTCCTTATCCATGAAGCGGAGCAGCGCGCTGGCGTCCAGGACGAAGGCTCTCATCGCTCTTCGTCGTTCCTGTGCGACAGTTCTCGTTCGGCGCCCGCCTGGGTGGTGCAGCCGATCAGGCTCTCGATGAATTCCGGCGTGACGGGACGAAGCACCAGAGTGTTGCCCTGGCGCTGGATCGACACCTCGGTCCCGGCCGTGAGCCTCATCTGCTCGCGGATTTCGGCTGGGATCACGAGTTGTCCCTTCGCGCTCAGGCGTGTCGTAGCGGCTGCCATGACTACATCAAAGCAGAAAGTAAGACGAAAATAGTTTTGTTCCGCCGTTTGCGCTTTTTTGTACCGCAGAGGCTCAGCTTTCCCCCGGAGCCATGCTGCCGGCCAGCCGGAAGGACCATTGCCCCCCTCGATTCCCCCCGCTTTTTCTCGCCCCTCCGTTCCTCCGCGTTTGAAATAATGATTCTGCTCTGGGGATTCGGCTCGTCTCTCCGGCTCTGCCGGAGAATGAGACTGGTGTCCCAATGAAACCTGTCCGTCTGGTCCTGACGCCCACCCGCAGCCGCCGCCTCAATGAGCTGGTCGGCCTGCTCGTGCTCGCTCTCGCGGTCCTCCTTTGCCTCTCCCTGCTCTCCTATCACTCCACCGACCCCTCCCTCGATACCATCGGCTCCGGACCCGTTCGCAACTGGATCGGCCCCTCCGGCGCATATCTCAGCGACTTCCTCCTCCAGCTCGAAGGTCTGTCCGCCTTCATCCTCCCGCTCATCCTCGGCGCACTGGGCTGGACGTGGATGCGCTCCCGCCCCGCCGGCTCGCCCGGCGCCAAGCTCCTGGGCGCGCTCCTGTGCCTGGTCTTTGCGCCTGCGCTTTTCGGCCTCCTGCCTGGCCACGCGCACTTTCCCTCCGGCCTGCCGATCGCTGGTCTTATCGGCCGCCTCGTCGCCGACCAGCTCGTTCTTTGGTTCAATGTTCCCGGCGCATGGATCGTCGCTGTCACCCTGGTCGCTGCTGCTCTCTATCTCTCCACGACCTTCAGTTTCAACACCGCCCGTGAGTGGGCCGCTGCCCGCTTCGCCTTCATCCTCGCGTGGCGCGACCGCTGGCGGAACTGGCATGTGGCCCGCGCTCGTAAACGCGAGCTGAAAGCCGCCGCCAGACTCGATCGCGTCCACGCGAAAGAAGAGGAGCAGGCGCGCAAAGCCGCAAAAAAGGCCGGCAAATCCGTGCCGGCCACGCCGGATCCAGCCCTCCCCGTCGCCGCTGCCTCGTTTGCCGGCGACAGAGGCACCCCTTATCGCCGCGCTGGCTTCTTCGAGACCGCGCCCGTAGCTCCCGAACCCGCTTCCGCCGCTCCCGGACTGTGGGACAACATGCCGCGCACCGCGGCTCCCGATCCGTCAGGGGATCCACCGCGCCAGCAGCCTGTCCCGCGCCGCGAATCCACGCCTGAGGCCGCGCCGGCGGCCAGCAGCGCCGCCCGTCCCTCCATCGGCGAGCGCGCCGACACCGCCGTTCGTTCCGTCACGGTCACTTCCAGATCCGTTACAGGCTTTCGCCTGCCGCCCTCGACCCTCCTCCATCGCAGCGACGAGCCCTCCCCCGTCCGCGAGGACGAGTTGCGCGCCGCCGCTCAGGTTCTGGTCGAAAAATGCGCCGAGTTCGATGTGCTCGGCCAGGTGGTCCAGATCAATCCCGGCCCCGTCGTCACCACCTTCGAATTCCGCCCGGAAGCGGGCATCAAATACAGCCGCGTCACCGGCCTCGCCGAAGACCTCTGCCTCGCCACGCGCGCGGAATCCATCCTCATCGAGCGCATGGCTGGCAAAAGCACCGTCGGCATCCAGGTCCCCAACCACGAACGCGAAACCATCTGGCTCCGCGACGTCATCGAGTCCGAGCACTTCACCACCTCACGCAGCCGCCTCACCCTGGCCATGGGCAAGGACATCAACGGCCGCATCGTCACCGCCGATCTGGCCACCATGCCCCACGTCCTCATTGCCGGTTCCACGGGCAGCGGCAAATCCGTAGCCATCAACGCCATGATCATGTCCATGCTCTACAAGGCCACGCCCGAACAGGTCCGCCTCATCCTCGTTGATCCCAAGCGCGTGGAACTGGGCATGTACGAGGGCATCCCGCATCTCTTTACGCCCATCATCGCGGAACCAAAACTCGCCGCCAACGCGCTGCGGAACGCGGTCAGGGAAATGGAGCGACGCCTCAAGCTCCTCGCTTCGCGCTCCGTTCGCAACATCGAGCAGTACAACCGCTTATTTGACGGCGCCACGCGCTCGCTCTTCGAGGAGACTCCCGACGAGCAGCCTCTGCCCTACATTGTCATCATCATCGACGAGCTGGCCGATCTGATGATGATCGACAAGGCCAACGTCGAGGAATCCGTCACCCGACTGGCGCAGATGGCCCGCGCCGTCGGCATCCATCTCATCCTCGCCACGCAGCGGCCCTCAGTTGATGTCATCACCGGCCTCATCAAGGCCAACGTGCCCACGCGCATCTCCTTCCGCCTGGCCACCAAGGTCGATTCGCGCACCATCCTCGACTCCAATGGCGCGGAAGCTCTCCTCGGCCGCGGCGACATGCTCTTCCTGCCGCCCGGTACTTCGCGCCTCCATCGCGTCCACGCACCCTTTGTGACGGAAAAAGAAATCGCTGCTGTTACAGATTTCTGGAAAAAGCAGGGAAGCGCCGAATACGTTCAGGGCTTCCTGGAAGCACCCAAAGAGGCAGGGAACAGCGACCCCGGCGCGATGGAAGACGGCGACGATGCCAACGACGATCTCTTCGAGGACGCGGTGCGCCTGGTCCTCGAATTCGGCAAGGCGTCCACGTCGCTGCTCCAGCGCCGTCTGCGCATCGGCTACGGCCGCGCCGCCCACCTCATCGACATGATGGAGCGCGACGGCATTGTCGGCCCCGCCGAGGGCTCCAGGCCGCGCGAAATCCTCAAGCCCCCCGACTGGATCTCCGAAGTCGAATCCACCCTGCGATGAGCCTCGGCATCTGTGCCGGTTGCTCTCCTCCACCCGGGAGCAACGCCGCGGATCCCCGAAACAGCTGGGATGGGCACGACGGCAGAAGCCCCGGCCTTCGGGCCGGGAAGTCGCCAAATTCATCCCGGCCTTCCGTCCCGGCGATCTTCGCCCCGGGGCAGCCGCTATAAAATGAATCTGCATCTCACCTGGATGTTCCCCCGGGCCCCTATATCCCTCTACGGAGCCGCCATGCAATCACGACGGACCTTTCGTTCTCTGGCGCTCGGCCTTGCCGCCGCAGCGATGCTCACTCTCGCCCCCGCGCTCTTCGCGCAGCAGCCTGCCGCCCCTCAGGATGGCCATCTGGTCAGCCCCGCGCAGCTCCAGCAGCAGATGGAATCCGCTTCCGCCGCGCGCCAGGAAAACATCGACACGCTCACCCGCTTTCTTTCCACGCCCACTGCGGTGCGCGCCATGAAGTCCCGCGGCATCGATCCGGTTCAGGTGAAAAGCGCGATCCCGAATCTCTCGAACGCGGAGCTGGCCAGTCTTTCCGCCCGTGCCGAGCGGGCCCAGCAGAAGTTCGCTGCCGGCAACCTCAGCAACAACGACCTGCTGATCATCATCCTCGTCCTGGTCGTGGTAATCCTGCTCGTGGTCATTCACTGAGGAGGAGCTGAGTTTGCGGCAGGATGTTCGGCCAGCCCATCCACCTGGTACAATCGAAAGCGCCATGGATCCCGGCCACCCTCCCGCGATGTGCCGTATCCTCACCATCGACGACGACCCCATCAGCCTGTCCATCGCCGCCATCCTCCTCGAATCCGATGGCTGGACCGTCCTGCAGGCTTCCGGCGGCTGCCAGGCGCTCGAGCTCCTCGCCGATCCCGCCCACGCGCCCGACTGCATCCTTGCTGATCTCCGCATGCCCGGGCTGGCCGGAACCGACCTCGCCCTGCATCTCCGCAGGGCCGCCCCAGGCGCGCGCCTCTTCGCCATGACCGCGACACCACCGCCCGCCGTCGACGGCTACGACGGCGTCCTCGCCAAGCCCCTCGTCCTTGAAGCTCTCCGCGCTGCCCTCGCGCACCAGCCGTCCGCTGAACCCGCTCCCCGGATGCCCGCCAGCGATGCCGATGCGGCGATCGACTCCGCCGTCTTCGACCGTCTTTCGCTGGCCATGTCTCCCTCCGCCCTCCAGCAGGTCATCGCCCTGTTTCTCCAGGATGCCTCCGCCCGCATCGCGGTCATGCGCCGCGCCGATCTCGCTACGATCCGCCGCGAAGCGCACACCATTAAGGGCGGAGCCGCCATGATTGGCGCCCGCCAGGTCGCCCAGGCCGCCGCTGCTGTCGAGTCCGGTATTGACCAGGATGGTGATCGTTTTCGCAAACTCGACGAAATCGAGGCTCATTGCCGCCGCGCAGAGACTATATTGTTGCAAAGGCTGAAACTATGACCGCTACGTCTCGGCCCATACGGCCCGCTCCTTCGTCCCCCTCGCGTCCCGGCGCTGCGCCCATTCGCATCGTCATCGCTGACGACCACCCTGTGGTCCGCATCGGCGTCCGCAACATGCTGCAGGACGACCACGGCCTCGAAGTCGTCGGCGACTGCGCCGATGGTGACGAGGCCATCACCCAGACTCTCGAGCTGCTTCCCGACATCCTTCTGCTCGATCTCTCCATGCCGCGCCTGCCCGGTCTCGAGGCCATGCGCGCCATCATGAACAACTCGCCCTCCGTCAAGATCATCCTCCTCACCGCGACCATCAGCACCCAGCAGATCATCGAGGCCCTCCAGATCGGCGCTCGTGGCATCGTCCTTAAGGACGCCCTCACCGGCGATCTCACCAACGCCATCCGCGCCGTCGTCAGCGGTGATTACTGGATCGGCGGACGTCGCGTCGTCAACCTCGTCGGCGCTCTCCACGACCTCATGCAGCAGGCTGCCGTTCCCGAGCGCAAAACCTTCGGCCTCACCCCCCGCGAGATGGAAGTCGTCGGCTGCATCGTCGAAGGCTGTTCCAATCGCGACATCGCCAAGCAGTTCGGCCTGAGCGAAGAAACCGTCAAACGGCACCTCTCCAACATCTTCGACAAGACCGGCGTTTCCACTCGCCTGGAGCTGGCCATGTTCGCGATCGCCCACCACCTCGTCGACCCGAATAAATAACGCGCCATCCCCGGGGGCCGTCGACACAGAGGAAGGGGCTGCGACGGAGAGTATTTTTGCTCAGCCCAGGAAGCGAGGAGCTGCGATCCGTGTGATTCGGATCACAGTCTCTCCCTTTTGCCTCCCCGTATCGTCAAATCAGCGTGCGATCATAGACTTCAGACAGGTCGCGCAGCCCAGGCTTTGTCAGGGGACCGCGCAGAATGCAGATCGAGGCAACCGAAACCCTGGAATCCACCGTTTACGATCGAAAACATCCGTATTCCGCCACCGTTCTCGACAATCGCCTCCTCACCGGCGCCGGTTCCGAAAAGGAAACCCGCCATATCGAGGTGGCCCTCGGCGACTCCGGCATCACCTATCTGCCCGGCGACTCCGCCGGTATCCTCCCCGCTAATCCCTGCGCTGCCGTCGAGGAAGTCCTCCGCCGCCTCGCCTTCACCGGCGACGAGCCCGTAAGGGATTTCTACGGCGAGCTCACCAACCTCCGCGCCGCGCTCACCTCCTGGCTCATGATCGGCAAGCTCTCCGGCTCCACCGTCCGCGGCTGGGCCTCGCACACCGGCCACCCCGACCTCGCCCAGCTCCTCCAGGCCGGCAACAAGGACAAACTGGACGCCTACCTCTGGGGTCGCGAGTTCCTCGACCTCCTCGAGGACTGCCCCGCGAAGATCGACGACCCGCAGCAGCTCTTCAGGCTCCTGCCGCGTCTTGCCCCGCGCCTCTACTCCATCTCCTCCAGCCAGGCTCTTTACCCGGACTCCGTGCAGCTCACGGTCCGCGTGGTCCGCTATGACAGCTACGGCCGTACGCGCCTCGGCGTCTGCTCCGGTCAGCTCGGCGAGCGCACCCCTCCCGGCTGCGCGCTGCCCGTCTTCATCCACTCCAACAACCTCTTTCGCCTGCCCGCCGACCCTGATGTCCCCGTCATCATGATCGGCCCTGGGACCGGCGTCGCACCGTTCCGAGCCTACCTCCAGCACAAGCAGGCCGGCCTCGGCCGCTGGCCCATGTGGCTCGTTTTTGGCGATCAGCGCGCCGCTCAGGATTACCTCTACCGTGACGAGTTCGAAGCCTGGCTCGCCAACGGCACTCTCAATCGCCTCGATACCGCCTTCTCCCGCGATCAGTCCTTCAAGGTTTACGTCCAGGACCGCATCCGCGAGAATTCAGCCGAGCTCTGGCGCTGGCTTGACCAGGGCGCGTACTTCTACGTCTGTGGCGACTCCAAACGCATGGCCCCCGATGTCGAGGCCGCGCTCCTCGATGCGGTCGCCACGCACAGCGGCCGAGGCCCCGAGTACGCTCGGGAATTCCTCGCCGCCATGAAGAAGCAGAAGCGCTACCTCCGCGACGTCTACTAGCAATTACCAGGAATCTCCCATCAGTTGGTGCTCTGAACGGGCACAGCTTCAGCCGTGCGGTGAGCCGGGACATTTTCCTGGGCCTCCCGCGCCACCGTCACCACCGTCACATCGTCTTCCTGCCCAAACCGCGCCGCCGCCGCGGCCACCCTTTCCGCATCCGGCTCCGCCACTGCCAGCGCCTGCACCCGCTCAAATCCGAACAGCTCGCCCTCCGCGCTCCGCGCCTCCGGCAGCCCATCCGTATACAGCGTCAGCCGGTCGCCCGCCCGCATCCGGATCAGGGTCGTCGCGTACTCCGTCTCGGCCACGACCCCCAGCGGCAGCGCCCCCGGCAGGCTCACCTCTTCGCCGTTCAGCAATGGAGGCAGATGTCCCGCGGTTGCCGCCACGCAATCCCCGTTTGCTTGCAGCCGCACCGCCAAGCACGTGGCAAAACCGCCCCTCAGGCGTCCATGCAGCCGCCGGTTCAGACCCTCCAGCAGCTTCGCCGGATCGCCCGTCGTCTCGGCCAGCGTCCGCAGCGCACCCACAATCAGCGCGACCGTCATGGCCGCCTTCAGCCCCTTGCCGCTGACGTCGCCCACCACCGCCAGGGTGGCGGCGTCGCCCCCGCGAGCGGGCAGGATCTGGAAGAAATCCCCGCCCACCACCTGCGCCGGCCTGTATGCGCTCGACACCCGATATCCCGGCACTGCCGGCAGCGCCTCCGGCACCAGCACCTGCTGCAGCTCCTGCGCGTTCCGGAACTCCTCGTCCAGCACGCTCTGCTTCCGGCCCTGCTCCGCCTGGTAGCGCCAGACCGCGTACACAATGGCCACCAGCAGGAGGGAATCCGCCAGTGTCCCCGCGGTGAACGCGCTCCCTGCCAGCGTGAACAGCGGTCGCCCTATCACGGCAGCGACGGTCCAGTGGGTCCACCGCGCTCCCGCACCGCCCCAGTCGCTCACCGCCTGGATTACATCCACCAGCGTGGCGGCAACGGCCAGCAGCCAGCGCGCTCCGTCCAGCCGCCTGCGGAACGCGAAGACCACCAGCACCAGCACCCATGCCTCCACCAGCAGCGCGGGGATCGTCAGCCCGATATCCCAACCCAGAAAGACGTGTCCGGGCCAGGTGGTCCAGTGGAAGAGCTGCAATGCGCCATCGCCAAAGTCCCCGAGCACGGCGATCGCGGACATCCAGATCGTCCATCGCACCAGCCGCGGGTCGTGGCGGAGGTTCAGCAGATACAGCAGCAGGAACCACAGCGAGACGTCCTCAAGGCATACCACGGGCGCAATCAGCCCGTAGCTCCACCGGAAGCTCAGCAGGTCCGGCACGTTAAACGGCAGCAACAACACCGCGTGGGCCGTATACAGAGCCAGCCAGAATAGCATCCATTGTTTCCGGTCCCGCAGCCAGGCCAGCAGCGCCAGCAGCGCCACAAGACCTTCCACCAGTGCCAGCCCCAGCCCGTACAGACTGCCCTCCAGCCACCTGGCTGCGTGGCGTCCCATCAGGTCGCGGATTGCCGCGGCGCCGCCGATCTCCGGCGTCGTCGTCAGCCCGCCCACTTCCGGGTCGCTGAAGAAGGTATGCGGAGCCGTCCACACCCGGATCGCCAGCACTCCGGACTCCGGCCGCCCCAGCACAATTTGTCCCCGCCCGCACGTCGGGCACGGGAACTCCACTCCCAGAGCCTCGTACCATACCGGATCCGGCGGCAGCTTCCCGGAGCTTCCCATCAGCCGCCCGTTCCAGTACACCTCCGCCGCATTCTCCACTGCGGGCAGATCCAGCGCCAGCGTCCAGTCAGGATTTGTGCCTGCATTCAGCACAATCTTCCGTCGATACCACGCAAATCCTGTCAGGTTCCGAAATCCCTGCTCCTCCCACGTCTTGCCCGTCTCGATCCGCGCCCATCCTGAATCGTCATACCCCGGCGCAGCCCACGCCATATCATCGCCGGGATGAAACGCCCAGCGCCCGGAGAGAGCCATCGTCGCCCGCCCCAGTTCCTGCGCCACAAACGGCGTTCCGCTACTCCCGGGACTCTTTGCGGGATTCTGGGCGGCGGCCTGGCTCGCCGGCGCGCACGCCAGCGCCACCAGCGCCTGCGCCAGAACACACCATTTCCTCAACGTCCGGGGACGTCTTTTCATCGTGTTCGCAATGATAGCCGGAACGTTCCATCTTTTGGCGCCACGAAACTGCCTCCGCGTATTTGCCCAATATTCCCCTTGACAATTCTCCAAATCGTACTACTGTACTAATACAGATACGAAATGCTCTTCCGCGTCCATCCCGCTTCCGGCGTTCCCATCTACCTGCAGATCGAGTCCCAGGTCCGCCATGCCGTGGCCGCCGGCGCCCTCCGCCACGACGATCAGCTTCCCTCCGTCCGCCGCCTCGCCGCCGAGCTTCGCGTCAATCCCAACACCGTGGCTCGCGCCTTCCAGAATCTCGAGCGCGACGGCGTCCTCCGCACGGTGCCCGGCGGCGGCTGTTTCGTCAGCACGCAGTCGCCCGGCCTGCTGCGCGCCGAAAAAATCCGCCGCCTCAGACCCCTCGCCACGCAGCTCGCTGTCGAAGCCAGCCAGCTCCGTCTCTCCCGCGAAGAAACCGTTCGCCTGCTCGAACAATCCTTCAACGACCTTGGAGACAGCCATGACGGAACTGGTTGTTGAAACGCAGTCCCTCGTCAAACGCTACGGCCGCGTCGCCGCGCTCGACGGGCTCTCGCTCGCCGTTCCCCGCGGCGCCGTCTACGGCTTCCTCGGCCGCAACGGGGCAGGGAAGACCACGGCCATCCGCGTCCTCGCCGGCCTCGCGCGCCCGCAATCCGGCGCCGCCCGCGTCTTCGGCCTCGATCCGTTCCACGATCGCCTCGCCATCCTCAGCCGCACCGGTTTTGTCATCGAAAAGATGCTGCTCCCCTCCATGACCGGCGACGACCTCGTCCGCTTCAATCGCAGCTTCTTTCCTGCCTGGTCCGACGCTCTCGCGAAAAAATACGCCGAAGCCCTCGAAGTCCCGATGAACCGCAAATTCCGCAGGCTCTCCCACGGCAACCGTACCAAGCTCTGTCTGCTGCTCGCCCTCGCGCACGGAGCCGAGCTGCTCGTCCTCGACGAGCCCACCGCCGGCCTCGATCCCGTCGTCACCGACCAGCTGCTCCGGCTCCTCATCGACGACTTCGCCGCCTCCGGCCGCACCCTCCTCCTCTCCTCGCACCATTTGTCTGAAATCGAGAAGATCGCCGACTGGGTCGGCATCATCCATCACGGACGCCTGCTGCTCGAGGCCCAGCTCGACGATATCCGCGCCCACTACGCCCGCATCCGCGCCTCCGGTGGCGACCTGCCGCGCACCGCTCCGGAGATTGTCACCGCCTCGGATACACAAGGTGTCTCCGAATACGTTCTCCGCTCCGGCGCGGAGACCTTCGCCGCCGAACTGCGCCGCTCCGGCGCCCTGGTCCTCGACGTCTCGCCGATGAACCTTTCGGAAATCTTCCTTGAACTGGCTGGAAAGGAGAACCACGATGCTGCTGTGGAAGTCCTGGCGTGATCTTCGTATCGCTTTCTTTATCGGCCTGGGCTGGCTCGCGCTGCTCGCCATCCTTGTGATCCAGTATGCCCTTCGGACTCCGGCCGATTCTTCGACGATCTGGGCCACTCCGGATAAGACTTTCGGGCTCGTCGTCGGTTTCGTCGCCCTTCAGACCGCTTTCCTCACTGTCATCGCGTTCGCCATCGGCACCCTCGGCATCGGTCGTGAGATCGCCGGAGGCTCGGGCTCGTTTCTTCTCACGTGCCCCATTTCACGCGGCTACTACGTCTGGACCGAATGGTTCTCCGGCCTGGCTGCGCTTGGCGCCCTGCTCGGGTTCTCGATAGTCGGGCTCTGGCTCGCCATCCATTTCCATGCCATTCGGCTCAGCTCCTTCGAGCGCTCGGGAAACACGACCACCTGGCACACCTGGATCATGGCCTCTCTGCCTTTCGGCGTCACCCTCATCCACGTCCTCTGCGCCTTCCTTTTCCTCGCGCTCATCTTCGGTATCACCCACCTGGGAACCGTCGCCTTTCGCCACGCAACCGCCGGCCTTCTCTTCAGCATCGGCTTCTTCGTCGCCTGGCTCGTCGTGATGGAGATCCTTCGCCACAACTACCCCGGCCTGGCGCCGCCTGATCTGCTCCTGCGCCCCTACACAGGCGGCTTTGACCACCTGCGCCTGATTCCCGGCTTCACTTCGTCGATCGCGATCCGCCTCGCGATCCTGCCCCTCTTCCCGTTCGCCGCGCAGCTCTTCCTCCGCCGCACCGAGGTGTAGCTGGCGGCTGTCTGCCAGAGCCCGCTGAATCTCTGATGTTCTGAATAGCAGAGATTCAGAAATGGAAACCACCCGCATCGGCAAGCGCAGAACGCTCGTCATTCCCGCCAGACTCCGTCAGCGGTTCGCTCTGCGGGAGGGCGACCTGCTCGTCACCGAGGAACGTGAGGACGGCATCCTTCTGCGCCCCGCCGTCGCGGTTCCCGTCGAAATCTACACCCCCGAACGCAAAGCCGAGTTCCTCCTCAACAACGCCGTCACCAGGGAGGTTTACGACAACGCGTGCCGCATCATCCGCGACGACTTCGGTCTCAATCCCGCCCAAATCCCACACACCGATCCTGACATCCGCAAAGAGCTCCCCTCGAACGTGGAGTTCGACAAAAGAATGAATCGAACGAAACAGCGTATCGAGAAGGAGCAGGGCCTGCGGCGGAAGCATGCATGATCTGTTACGTGTCTTCCTCGACGCCAACGTCCTCTTCTCTGCGGCGCTGAAGCCGGAGAGCCGGCTTCAAGGCTTCTGGAAGATGCGAAATCTGGTCCCGCTGACCTCCATGTATGCAGCCGGCGAAGCCCGGCGAAACTGCATCGACGAAGACCATGCAATGCGGCTGACCGTGCTGCTGGAACAGACCCATTTCGCTTCCGACGTACCCAGCGTCTTGTTGCCGGCGCACATCCGGCTTCCCGCAAAAGATGCGCCCATTCTCGCTCCCGCTATCCAGGCTGGCGCCGATTACCTGATTACCGGTGATCGCCATCACTTTCGCCGATGGATGAACCTTCCCATCCCAACCGTGATTGGCCTGCTCGTCATCCAGCAGCCTGCACAGTTTCTCGACGAGCATCTGGATCGCCCGGAGAAATGAAAGCCGCCGGTCCGGTACTGACTACTGATGACTAACTACTGGCGGCTGGCTGCTGCCCCTGGAGCTTTTCGACCACTACCGGCGCAAGATGCGACACATTCCCCGCGCCCAGCGTCAGGATCGCGTCTCCCTCGCGCGCCCGCCCAATGGCCCGCGCAACCGCCTCATCCGGCGTCGCCGCATACTCCACGCCGGCGTCGCCGCGCCCTTTCCGGATGGCGTGCACCAGCGCCTCAGCCGTCACGCCCGCAATCGGCTCCTCGCTTGCCGCATAAATGTCCAGCACCTGCACCGACGCCGCGTCGTCGAAGGCCGTCACGAATTCTTCCATCAGGTCGCGCGTGCGCGTGTACCGGTGCGGCTGGAAGATCACGTGCACCGCCCCAAAGCCGCACTCCCTCGCCGCGCGCAGCGTCGCCCGAATCTCTGTGGGATGGTGCCCGTAGTCGTCCACGACGGTCACGCCGCGCACGCAGCCCCTGGTCTGGAACCGCCGGTCCACGCCGCGAAACGCCGCCAGCCCCGCGGCAATCGCCTGGGGCTGGATCTCCAGTTGCGCCGCAATCGCTACGGCCGCTGTGGCGTTCAGCACGTTGTGCATGCCCGGCACGTGCAGCTCCAGCGGCCCGTACACCTCCGCGCCCGCCGCCACTTCAAATCGTGACCGGCATTTCTGGTCGCCGCCGCCGGGCAGCAGTCGCACCACAAAATCCGCCTGCGGCGACGCCCCATAGGTGAACACCCGCCGCCGCACGCGCGGCAGAATCGCCGCCAGCCGCGCGTCGTCCACGCACGCAACGCACGCGCCATAGAACGGCACTTTGTCCATGAACTCCACGAACGCGCCTTCCACGTCGGCCATGTCACGGTAGCAGTCCATGTGCTCGCGGTCCAGGTTCGTCACCACCGCCAGAATCGGCGACAGCCGCAGAAACGACCGGTCGCTCTCGTCCGCCTCTGCCACCAGATAATGCGACTGTCCCAGCCGCGCATTCGATCCGATCGCGTCCACGCGCCCGCCCACCACCACCGTCGGATCCAACCCGCCAGCCGTCAGCACCTGCGCCACCATCGACGTGGTCGTCGTCTTGCCGTGCATCCCGGCAACCGCGATGCCGTACTTCAGCCGCATCAGCTCGGCCAGCATCTCCGCCCGCTGGATCACGGGAATCTTCCGCGCCCGCGCCTCCGCCACTTCAGGATTGTCCGCGTGCACGGCCGAGCTCATCACCACTACGCCCGCGCCCACCACATTGGCCGCCGCATGGCCTTCGAAGACCGTTGCGCCGAGCTCCGTCAGCCGCTCCGTCGCCGCCGACCGCCGCAGGTCTGACCCGCTCACCGGGTAATGCAGGTTCAGCAGGATCTCCGCGATCCCGCTCATCCCGATGCCCCCGATCCCGATAAAGTGAACCCGCTGTGCCTTGGCGAACATACAAGAAGTAAAGCAGAAACGAAGAATAAGAAGTAAAGCAGAAACAGAGAAACACAGCTAAAGCAGAAATGCAGACCTGGAATTAAGCCAGACCGACTCAAGGGCGGCGCAAAACCAGCAAACTCCCGGATGCCCGAGATCTGCCTGATTTTGGAAGATGGGAGAGAGCACGATCCCAATCGTACCGAAACGTCTGTTTTGTATGAGGGCACAACTTCGATCGCGCCGCAGCGCGTGCAGCCGAATCCGGGCCTCCGCCCCTGCGCGAAGCGCTCCCGCCTGGCGGGACGACGGCAGAAGCCCCAGCCTTCCGGCAGGGGACCAAAGACTTCTCAAAATGATCTGGCCTTCAGGCCGCGGAAACTCCACGCGCTGTCATAACCGAGCCAGCCCCGGCCCCCTTACCGCACCGTCGTTACCTCCGCTGTCTTCGTCGGCAGCACCAGCGGCTTCTGGTGCAGAAACTCCACCGTCACCGTAAAGCTCTGTCGCTCGTCCCAGTCCTGCTGCGACACCGGGAAGTGAAAGATCATCTGGCCCTCGATCTGCTGCCCTGGCTGCAGCGTGATGTTCCTCTCGACCGGCGATTTCTCCGCGGCAACCAGCTTCGGATACGCAACGAACACCTTGCCAAAGTCCGTGTCATCGGCCGCCAGGTCCTGCTGCGTCGTCCCGTTGTGCAGGGTCAGGTCGCCCCACATGTCATGCAGAAACAGCGGAAGCTTCGTCGTGCTCCTGATCTTCACATTCGCCAGCACGATCACCTCGTCGTACACGTTGGCGCCGCCATCCATGCCACCCAGCTCCGCACCCGTCGACAGCTCCTGATGGATCGGATACACCGTCATGGACACCACCTGTCCTGCGTGCGCAGGTCCAACCCAGGTCGCCCATATGTAACCGCCCACGACCGCGCCCACCAGCACAATCGCGATAAACACCGCGATCACTGGATTCAGTCCGCTCCGATCCTCCATTTTGCCTTCGCCTTTCTCGAAATCCGTCTCACGCCGGCCGCCGCCGCAGTGCCTGCAGGAATTCCTGCGCTTCCAGCGTGTTCAGCACATCCTGTTTCTCCAGCCAGGCCCGCCGCAGTTGTCGCACCCCGTACCGCATCTTCTCCAAATGACTCGTATGATGCGAATCCGTATTCACCGTGATCCGGCAGCCCAGCTCTTTCGCCAGGCGCAGATCGCGATCGCACAAATCCAGCCGGTCCGGATAGGCGTTGTGCTCGACAGCCACCTGCAACTCCGCCGCTCGCCGCAGCACCGTTGCCAGATCGATGGCGAACGGCTCCCGGCGCAGCAACAGCCGTCCCGTCGGATGTCCCAATATTCGCAGATACGGGTTTTCGATTGCCCGCAGCACCCGCTCCGTCATCTGCTGCTCCGGCTGGCTGAACAGCGAGTGCACGCTCCCGATCACCACGTCCATCTGCGCCAGCACATCGTCGGACAAATCCAGCGCGCCGTCGCCCAGGATATCCACTTCAATCCCCGAGAAGACGCGAATTTTCCCCTCCATCTCCGCGTCTGCTTCCCGAATCCGCTTCACGTGCTCCAGCGCGCGTTGGTCGTCCAGCCCATTCGTCATGGCCAGGTTCTTCGAGTGATCCGTGATGGCGATGTACGCATATCCCCGCGCCATCCCCGCCTCAGCCATCTCGCGAATCGAGTTCCTCCCGTCGGTCGCATGCGTATGCATGTGTACATCGCCGCGAATGTCTCGTTCCGCAACGAGCTTCGGCAGCCGATGCTCCTCCGCCGCCTCGATCTCCCCGTTGTTCTCCCGCAGCTCCGGCGGAATCCAGTCCATCCCCAGCGCCGCGTAAATCTCTTCTTCCGTCGCACCGGCCACAAATCCGCCATCCTCCACCCGCGCCAGTGCGTACTCGCTCAGCGTGTAGCCGCGCTTGAGCGCCCGCTGCCGCACGCTCACGTTGTGCATCTTCGAGCCTGTGAAATACTGCAGGGCCGCGCCGTACGAGCCTTCCGGCAGCAACCGCACGTCCACCTGCAGCCCGTTTCGCAGCCGGAAGCTTACCTTGTTCTGCCCCTTCGCCAGCATCGTCGTCGCCGGTGGATACGCGGCCACGTGCTCCACCGCCGCGCTCACGCAGTCCTCGGCGCACGCCGGTCCCGTTGCCAGAATGTCCAGATCGCCCACCGTATCGCGCCCGCGCCGCAGCGATCCCGCCGGCAAGATCGTCGTGAACCCCGGAAACTCCCGCAGATATCCGATCAGCTTCTCCGCCGCGGTCTCCGCTGTGTCGATCAGGAACCGCCCGCTGTTCTGCTTGTAGTCCTCAATGCCCTTACGCAGTTTTTCAACCAGCTTTTCGCCGAAGCGTGGCAGCCCCGCCAGCCGTCCGGCCGCAATCGCCGCCTCCAGCTCTTCCACGCTCCCCACCTGCAGCGCGTCCCACAGCAGCGCCACAGTCTTTGGACCCATCCCTGGCAACCGCAGCAGCTCCAGCATCGTCGGCTTGTATTTCAGCAGCAGCTCTTCGCGCAGCGGCAGCGTTCCCGCGCGCTCGATTTCCCCGATGTTCGCAGCCATCCCCTTGCCAATGCCGGGGATCTCCTGCAATTTTTTTGGATCGTCGGCGATGGTGCTGAGCTGGATCGTCGAGGACTCGACTGCCTCGGCCGCTCGCCGGTACGAGCGGATGCGAAAGGGGTCGCCTCCGCTGATCTCCAGCAGGTCCGCCGTATCCGCCAGCAACTGCGCCATGGAGCGGTTATCCATCGCACACGATTAGACCACGCTGAAGATACGGAATCCAGGCACGCCGGGCGCCTGTGGCGTGTCTGGCCTTTGGGCCTGGGGAAACTTCGCCAGCTCTTCAGGAAACGGAACTAAAAATCCGGCCCTTTGGAAAAAAACGGAATTTCAGGATAGGAGTTGCGGTGTCGCCGGTCAGGCTACTTCGCGGGCGCGGACCACCTGGTCCGCCTGCGGACCCTTTTGCCCCTGGATGATGTCGAATTCCACTTCGTCGCCCTCTTTCAGGCTCTTGTATCCATCCACCTGGATCGCGCTGTAGTGGACGAACACATCGGGTCCATCGTCGCGTCCGATAAACCCATACCCCTTCGCGTTGTTGAACCACTTCACCTTGCCTTTGTACTGAGCCACAAACACGAACCTTCCTCTCGCGCAGATGGGGCTGGGGGAATCCCAACCTGTAGTCCATAGAGACGCTCCCCTTGTCTCTTTGGTTTGCTGCGCCGCCTGTGAAACACGGCGAAGGATAGGCTTTCTCTTACTTCCGTTTCCTCAGCCGCCGCGCGTAAGTCAGCACGGCAATCAGCGTTTTCCCGTCCTGTATCTTTCCCGCGTCCACCAGCCGCAGCACTTCCTTCAGCGGAACCATCTGCAGCTCCAGCCACTCATCCTCATCCGGATGCGTCTCGCCCGGCGTCAGATCCTCCGCCAGAAACGCCTGCATCCACTCGCCCAGGAATCCCGGGCTGGGATAATACTTCAGCAGTTTCGTCCACTTCTTCGCCGTGTAGCCGGTCTCTTCCCTGAGCTCGCGCTTCGCCCCCTGCAGCCGATCCTCGTTCGCCTCCAGCTTGCCCGCCGGAATCTCATACAGGTATTGCTGCGCTGCGTGCCGGTACTGCCGCTCGATCAGCACCAGCGGATCCTTCCTGCTCTTCCGCCCATCGACCGCCAGAATCACCGCCGATCCGCCGTGCCGCACCACCTCGCGAAAAGCATCCTTCCCGTTCGCCTCGCGAATCTCTTCCGCCATCACGCGAAACAGCTTCCCGTCGTACGCCACCCTCGACGAGGACACCTTCGCCGGCTTGCCCGGATCGATCTTCAGCTTCTTCCGCACCGGCGCCGCCTGCGCTTCCTTTTTCCCGGACTTCTTCGCGTCTTTCTTCTTCTTTTTCCCCATCGTTTCCTCGCTGTTCTTACCGTACCATTCGAGAGAATCCCGGGCGGCCCACAACCTGGCCTGAGCCAGGGTCGAATGGCTCTGCGCGGATTTCGCCGGGCGCCCTGCATCTGTGCGGTACTCGCAGATGTGGGAAAGCACGAACCCCGATCTTCCGCGCCCTCCGCCGCAAACCTGAATCCCCATCCCCCTCCGCCGCATCCGATTCCCATCCCAACTGCCGTGAGACACTGACCACGATCCCGTGCGCGTCGACTGTTATCCCATCTCGCTGCTGCCCCGGCTCTCCCGGCTCTTCTTCGACTACACCTCGAGCCACGAGCCTATTGCGCCCTTCTACGCCGCCAGTCCCTTCTCCTGGAAATCGTCCTGGAAACCCTCCGCGCCCGCGCCCAGCCATCGCGCCGCCCTCGCCAACCTTCTCCGCGACCAAAACATCTCGTACGGCGCCGGCGAAAAAACCCTCGCCAGCATCGAGCGTCTCCGCAACGGATCAGCCGCCATCGTTACCGGCCAGCAGGTGGCGCTCTTCGGCGGTCCGCTCTTCACGCTCTTCAAGGCTGCTACCGCCGTCCGACGCGCCCAGGCCGCGAACGCCGTCCCCATCTTCTGGCTCGCCTCTGAAGATCACGACCTTGCCGAAGTCGATCACGTCACGCTGCCCGCGCGCCACGCTCTGCACACGCTGCGCCTCCATTCCGAAGATTCGCACGCCGGTCGCCCCGTCGGCGCGCTGGCTCTCGGCCCGCAAATTACTCGGCTCCTCGACCGCGCCGCGGAGCTCATCGGCGGCACGCCCGAATTCGACCTCCTCGCCGCCGCGTACGCGCCGCAGGCCACCTACGCATCAGCCTTCGCGCGCTGGCTCTCCGCCGTCTTCGCCGGCTACGGTCTTATCGTCCTCGACGCGTCCTCGCGCGCCTTTCACGCTCTCGGCGCGCCCGTCCTGCGCCACGCCCTCGAGCACGCCGCCGAGCTTGAATCCGCCCTGCACGAACGCGACCGCCTCCTTGCCGCGCGCGGCTACCACTCGCAGGTCCTCGTAGCGCCCTCCAGCAGCCTGCTCTTCCTCATCGATAAAGCAACAGGCGCGCGCCAACCCCTCCGCCGCAGGAACGGCGGCTGGCAGGCCGGCAAAACCTCGTACTCCACCGCCGATGTTCTTGCCATCCTCGACGCCGCGCCCGAGCGCCTCAGCCCCAACGCGCTCCTGCGCTCCGTTTTTCAGGATTACCTGCTGCCCACCGCGGCCTACATCGCCGGCCCCGCGGAGATCGCCTACTTCGCGCAATCTCAGATCCTCTATGAGGCCATCCTCGGCCGCACCACGCCCATTCTCCCGCGCCTCAGCGCCACACTCATCGAGTCTTCCATCGCAAAAATCCTCGCCCAGCACGAGCTCTCGCTCGCCGACATTCTTTCCACGCATCCTGACGAGCTCGCGCACCGCCTCGGCGCGCGCTCCATGCCCGTCGAAGGCAAAATGCAGCTCGCTGCCGCCGGCAACGCCCTCGATGGGGAGCTCCGGCCCCTGCTCTCCTGGATGGAATCGCTCTCGCCCGACCTCGGCCGCTCCGCCCAGGTCTCGGCCTCGAAGATGCGTTATCAGATGAACCGTCTCCGCCGCCTGGCCGCCAACTATCAGCTGCAGCGCGAAGGCAGCATCCGCCGCCACGTGGACACACTCTTCTTCAATCTCTTCCCCGACCGCCACCCACAGGAGCGCAGCATCGGCGGCGTCGCGTATCTCTCCCGTGTCGGAGCCCCGCTGCTCTCCACCCTCATCGAGCAATCCGCCGACGACTGCCCCGGCCACAAAGCCATCTGGCTGTAGCGCAACCCCTTCCCACGCGGATGTCATCCTCAGGAGCGGAGCGACGAAGGATCCTCGGTTGCTCGTTGCTGATATCAAACCCGCTGCCGACCTGTGGGCATGAGACCGCTAAGCGATCATTCGGCATTGCCGGCAACGAGGCTCACCCACACCTGTCCCTCCGAGGCGTTTCCGATCGTTTCCTGAGCAACCAGACAGATTGGCCTCACTCACCCTGAACATCGATCCCCGTACGCCTCCGTTCTGTGCTCCTACCCCAGGGCAATCGCATTTGGATTTTTATCCACAGATTTTGGGGGCGGAAAGCTGACTTAGGCGGCATCGGCCAGCTTCTCGATGCCGAAATCCGCCTTTTTTGAGGGCAAAGCACGAGCAAATCAACCCCCCAGGAAGACGAATTCAGACAGGCGAGTGCTTTTTCTGCAACTCGGATGTCAAGAAAAATCCAAATGCAATTCCCCTGGCTCCTACCCCCTACCTCCTGCCCCCTACACCCTACCCCCTCCGGTGCGCTACACTCACCCTCATAAGCGGATACGCGCATGGCCGCCAAATCCCACTCCACCATCGACGTTGCCTGCCCCGACTGCGGGGCTCTCCTCAAAATCGACGCGGAAACCCGCGCCGTCATCGCCCACACGCCCGCGCCGCGCAAGCGCACCTTCGAGGACTTCGATCAGGCCACCCGCGCGCTCCGCGAAGCCGAGGAGCGCAAGGAGAGTCTCTTCCGCCAGTCTCTCGAAGCCGAGAAGAATCGCGAGGATGTCTTCAACAAGCGCTTTGAGGAGGCCCTGAAAAAAGCCAAAGAAACCCCCGACGCCGGCAAGCCTCTCCGCGAGTTCGATCTGGACTGATGACCCAGGCATCTAATTCCTTCAGGGAGCAGCGAAACTTCATGGATGACGAGAGGAACCTGATGAGATTTCCGCAGCCGATGGAAGACAATGGCATTCCCTGGACGCGCGGAGTCGCCGCAGGCTCGCTCCTCGTGGGTGCCTTGCTGCTGGTCACTGGCCGCCGCGCCGCCGGCCTCGCCATGGCCGCCGCCGGAGCCGGCATCACGCTCCTCGAAAATCCGGAAGCCGTGCGCAATTTCTGGAATTCCATTCCCGACTACGTCCACTCCGGCCAGGATTTCCTCTCCCGCGCCGAAGGTGTCGTCGATGACCTCAACCGTCAATGCGCCCGCCTCCGCAGCATGATGTCGCGCGAAGCCTGACGCCTTCTCACCACTGCCTACTCACGACTGTCTCATTCATCCGTCTTACCAGTGTCCCGAACCGAGGATGGTTCTCTGCGCGTGGCACGGACAATGGTAAAAGCTCTGTGCGAAGCGGTCCCGCATAGCGGGATGACGGTACAAGCCCCGGCCCTGAGGCCGGGAAACCTCAACGGACTGCTGACTTCTGGCCTTCAGGCCCGGCGTTTTGTATCAGGGCACGATTTGAGAACCGGGATCTCCGGCGAACTTGTTCGCCGGGGTGGCAGTCGTGCCGCACAGACCGCAGCATGAACCGGGCTTTGGCCCCTGAAGAATGATTCCAAGGCTGCCATTTGCTGTTCCCTGAAGCCGATCTTCGCATCACCGCCACGCCCAGCGTCCTCTTCGCCTCCCGTTACACTGGTTCCAGCATGAAGCGCACTGTCACGCACTATGAGCTGGAGCGCAAGCTCGGCGCCGGCGGCAGCGGCGTCGTCTGGCTGGCCAACGACACGCAGCTCATGCGCCCGGTTGTCATGAAAGTGCTGCGGCGCGGCGCGCTCACTCTCGAGCAGATGCGCACCACCGTCCTGCGCGAAGCTCGTCTCGCCTCCGCCATCGAGCACCCCAACGTCTGCGCCATCTACGAGGTCGGCGAAGAAGGCCAGAAAGCCTTCATCGTCATGCAGTACGTCCCCGGCCAGTCGCTCGACAAGCTCATCGCCCGCGGTCCCGCCAGTCTCCAGCTCCTGCTCTCCGTCGGCATCCAGATCGCCGATGGCCTTTCCGCAGCGCACACCCTCGGCATCTTTCATCGCGACCTCAAGCCCGCCAACGTCATGCTCACCGACGGCGGACTCGCCAAGATCCTCGACTTCGGCCTTGCTCGCCGTCTCCCGCCCGAGAAGATGGACTTCGACCCCGCCGCCGCCGGCCGTCGCAAGCCCGGCGTCCCCATCGCCACCTACACCGCCCGCGGCGGCACCGTCGCGTACATGGCCCCCGAGCAGTTCGTTACCGGACAAAGCTCCGTCCAGTCCGACCTCTGGGCTCTCGGCGTCATCCTCTACGAGCTCGCCAGCGGCCGCCATCCCTTCGTCCGCCCCGACCTCGAAGAATTCCAGGCCATCCGCGCCATCCAGTTCCAGGAAACCTCGCCCCTCGACGCCATCCCGCCCGAGCTCAGCTCCGTCATCCTCGCCTGCCTCAAGAAGAATCCCGCCGACCGCTACGCCTCCGCCGCCGAAGTCCGCGAAGCCCTCAAGACCATCATGAAGACGATGCAGCTCGAGACCGGCAGCATCCCTGGCGATGCCGCCGCGGTTCTGCCGCCCTCCACGCCGCCCACCCCCGCCGAGCAGGAAAAGCGCGCTGCCGGCCTGCTCTCCATGCTCGCCGAGCGCTTCCGAGAGTCCTCCCCCGAGCGCGTCCGCGAGAACTCCATCCTCGTTCTTCCCTTCCGTAATCTCGGCGCCGCCGACGTCGCCCCGCTCTACGGATTCGCCCTCGCCGACGCCATCGCCACGCGCATCGCCCGCATGTCGTCGCTGGTCGTCCGTCCCTCCAGCGCGCTGATGAACCTGCCCGTCGCGCAAATGGACCCGCTCGCCATCGGCCAGAAGCTTCTCGTCGACTGGGTCCTCACCGGCAGCTTCGCCCGCTCCTCCGACGGATTCGACCTTAACTGGCAGCTCCTGGATGTCGAGCGCCAGAGCGTCCGCGGCGGCGGCTCCATCAGCGTTCCCTCCTTCGACCTCATCGCCGTCCAGACCGACATCTGCAATGAGGTCTTCGGATCGCTCGAAGGGAGCGGGAACTTAAAGACGTCCGCGGTGCGCGCGGCGCCGAGGACCGCCCGCATTGGCGAGGAAGTCAGCGAAGAATATCTTCAGGCCCGCGCCGTGCTCTCCGGATTCATGCAGCGCACCGGCAACCGCGCCGACCTCGACCGCGCCCGCGACAGCTTCGAAGCTGTCACCCAGCGCGATCCCTCCTTCGCCGCTGCATTCGCCGGCCTCGGCATCGCCGAGCTCCAGTACATCCGCTACGGATTCGGCGGCCACATGCATGTGATGGCCGCGCGCCGCGCCCTCGACCGCGCCCTCGAGCTCGACCCCGGCTCCATCGAGGCCAACCTCTACCGCATCTACATGCTCCTCTCCCGCGGCGAAAAAGAGTCGGCCCGCCACGGCATCGAGCACCTGCTGCGCACCGCCGCCAATGACTGGAACGTCCATCTCGTCGCCGGCCTGACCCTCCGCCTCGATGGCATGTACGACCAGGCCCTGAACGAGTTCCACCGCTCGCTCTCGCTCAACCCCTCCAACGCCGCCGCCGTCTACAACCACCGGGCCCGCGTCTACCAGTATCAGAACCAGCTCGAGCTGGCCGAAGAGGAGCTGCAGAAAGGCCTCACCCTCGAGCCGCGCTACCCGCTCCTGCGCACCTCCATCGCCTACCAGCGCATGCGCCAGGGGGACCTCAGCCAGGCCATCGACATCCTCGAGACCGTCATTCGCGACGACAAGTCCATGCGCATCGCCGTCCCCACGCTGGCCATGTGCTATGTGCAGCAGGGCGACCGCGCCCGGGGCGCATCGCTCATCACCGAGGAGTCCATGGCCGCCGCCGAAGCTGACAGCGAGATGGCCTATCGCCTCGCCACCTACTTCGCTGTCGACGGAGATGAGGCCGAAGCCCTGCACTGGCTGCGTCGCGCCATCTATTTAGGCAACGAGAACTATCGCTGGTTCTCCCGCAATCCGGCGTGGAACCGACTGCGGACCAACGCCGACTTCGAGCGCATCCTCGAAGATTTAAAGAAGAGCTTCCGCCGCAACCAGCGCACCTGGAAGCGCCTCCTGGCGGAGCCGGGGGAGTAGAAGTCAGCGATCAGCGATCAGAGGGACCACCATCCAGCGGCCTGACCCGCGCCGGGGCCCTTCGCCAAACTTTGTCTGGGACGTGCAATCTTTCCCGCTGCGCGCATGCCGCAGAGCACGTCCATCCCGATGCTCCCCCACCATCGCGCATCGCCGATCCACCACGTGGCTCTGCCCCGCGTGTGCCTGTCCGTCTGCCTCGTTTTTCTCCTTGATAACCTTCCTCAAAATTCATTCCGAGGGGCAGGCCGGGGTTTCAACCCCGGCATAAGCCGCAACAACTCAAGGGGCCTTCAGGCCCTGAGGAGAATTTCTCCAAATCCCGGCACAATCCGCCCCAATCCCCCGGGAAAGAAGGCTCCGCATCGACGGAGCCTTCTTTCTTCACCCTGTAGATTCCGAATACGAACTTTACCCGAATTCCCCGCAAAATATCTTTGACCTGTTTCCCGCAACTCGCGCGACAAACACACAACTTATCCACGCCCATTCCTTCCGTCAGTCCTGACAATGATTTCCCATGTCTGGCCGGGCGCCCCACCCTTGTTGCCCGAGCCGCGAAGGGACCGGAATCTGGCCGCCTCCGCCCGATGTTGGCAGGCGGGAGAGATCATGAACCTCTGTTTACCTGTAGATGAACAATCCGTCAGGCAGTTACTTTCTCGACGATCCACGCCTCGCCCCGCTAATCCCTGTGGGATGAACAGAATTTTCTCTCTCGGTATCCCATCCCGGCTGGCCCCGCCGCTTCGTCGGTGCCACGAAGGTGGTATTCGTCCGCAGACCGTCCCTTCTTAGCCTGAAAGCTGGATTCTCAGACCCGGGAAAGGCCGGAACCGCTTCGTTTCCGGAGAAGAGTCAGACTCATGAAGGGCCTGCTGATGCGGCTGCGCTGGGAAGATGACGGGCAGACCATCGTGCTGGTCGCCATGTCGTTTGTCGGCCTGCTGGCGTTTGCCGGTCTGGCCGTCGATCTGGGCGGGCTGCGCGTGGACCAGCGCCAGGTGCAGAGCATTGCCGATGCTTCGGCCGTCGCCGGCGCCCTCGAACTCAGCACCTGCGGCGGAGTTGCCGATTGTTCGGCGATGACGACTGCCGCCCAGGACGCCCTCAGCGGCAACGGTTATTCGGGCAGCGTCCTGGTGACGCAGTGCGGCTCAACCAGCGGCGACACCCTGAGCCTGACAGTGAATAACGGCCCCTGCGCACTGGGATCCAGGTCCGCCGACCCGAATTACGGCAATGCTCAGTACGTGGAAACGGTGGTCAGCGAGGTCGAGCCCACCATCTTCGCTCGCGCCATTGGTATACCTTCGGTTATCATCTCGGCCCGAGCCGAAGCCGGCGTGGGCAGCTCTCAGAACTGTCTCTATGTAGGCGACGGCGGCATGACCCTGAACGGCGGCACCGTGACCCTGGCCTGCGGAGTGAACGACAACGGCAGCCTGATGGCCGACAGCGGTGCGACCCTGGACGGGGAGAACGACTTCGACGTCCATAGCTCCGTGACCAACAATGGGGCCAGCATCACGCCTTCGGTGACTCCGAACACCCCCACCGTCACCGATCCTCTGGCTGGTCTGACCGTGCCCACCCCGGCCTCCACCTGCACCAGCGTCAGTCCGGTCAACAGCGGCAGCCCCGCCACGCTGAGCCCGGGCACTTATTGCGGGGTCAACCTCAACTCCGGCGCCAGCCTGACCCTCAACCCCGGAACCTATGTCTTCGAGGGCTCCATCAACGTTGGCTCCGGCGCCACGCTCTCCGGAACCGGCGTGACTTTGTACTTCACCTCGGGAACGCTGCAGCCCAACAGCAGCAGCACCATCACGCTGAGCGCGCCGACCAGCGGCGAGTACGCCGGTATTCTCATCTGGGAAAGCTCGAGCAATTCCACCGGCATGGACCCGGATTCTGATTCCACCTCCAGTTGGCAGGGCGCGATCTATCTGCCCGATGCCACCCTGACGCTCAACAGCGCAAGCAACGTGGCCGCCTATACCATCATCGATGCATACTCGCTGATCGTCGATTCCGGCGCGAACTTCAACATCGGAGCGAACTATTCCTCTCTTACTGGCGGATCGCCGATCAAAGGCGGCACCGCCGTACTCACGGAGTAAGGTCTCTGCGCTTCGGCTCCGCAAAACGGCAGGGTGCGGTCGCCAGGGGGCAGAATCGGCGCGGGTTACGGCAAGCTGTAAAGTCGTGCCCTGCTACAAAGCGCTTCGAACCGCAGGTCCTTCGGCTGCGTTGGCGCTTGCTCCGGCTCGCTGTCCTCGCCGGATTGGCGCCAACTCAGCCTGCAGGCGAGCCGGACACGGTCCTCAGCCTCGGCGACGCCGCCCCGACGTTCGGGATCAACTTGTACAGCCGGATGCGCGACGACAGCTCGCTGTTTTCGGATCGCATTGCGTTCGCGCCGCTCTCGCCCAACAAGGTTGCAGCGCGTTATGGCGACACGCCAGCGGAGATCGAAGCCGACGAGGTGGGCGGGAATTTCTTTTCCGCGCTGGGCGTGCGCATGGCCGCGGGGCAGCTGTTCGCGCCGGTGGATGAGGGCCGGCACTCACAGGTGGCCGTGATCAGTCACGGCTACCGGACGCGGCGATTTGATCGCACCCCGTCGATCATCAGGAAGGTCATCTGCGTGAACGACGTGCCGATGACGGTCGTGGGCGCCACCGGCCCCCGCTTCTATGGCGTGGACTCGGGTGTCGGCTCGCTCATCCCTTGTTCGCGGACATGGCCTGCCGCACGCCGCCGCCGCTCCGGGTTCAGAAGTTTCCCGAGGCAATATCTTTCAGCACCAGATTATCCAGGCCCAGGTTCGCCACCAGACGCTTCAGCTTCGTGTTCTCCTGCTCCCGCTTTCCCCGCAAGCCGCCGCCGCCCTCCCGTTCGCTGCAGCCACCTCAATCTCCCGCAGCAGCGCCGCGATATGCTCCGCTGTCTCCCTCCTCCCTCGCGCCAGTTCCAGGCACCTTTCATACCAGTTTGTCTCATTCCCGCTGGTACAGAATTCGCCCGGCATTGCATCAGGGGAACCGAGCTTTCACTTCTCACTGCCCGCCGCATTGAGAGATAGAGATAATGTTCGACTTAAGACATCAGTCGTTTCCACGAACAGTCGGTTTTAGTGAATGGGAAGCGGGAATCCCGATCGCGTTGCCCGCTTCCGGATTTCTGTGACCACAAGCGGACGGGTCCGTCGACAGGCAACGCGTCTGCAGGAATCAATCTGAGCGGCGCGTCTTCAACGGGAGTAAGGTGACAAGCGCTTGCTATGCGAACTTGAAATCTCGCGGGTCATGGAATTCCAGCCCGAGCGCTACGGGAGAAGCATTATCGGGGCCCGCCAAAATGCAACTTTGTTGGCATTCGGGTCCAAGACTGTTACCTGGCATTCATACTTTTCCGGAGGGATCTGACTGAGGGGTATGCTGAAGTGCAGGGGTACTGTTCGCAGTTCGTCGTCCCGGCCAGCGGTGACTTCTTCCGGCTTCGTCTCAAAAAGTCTTCTTTGATTGTGGTATAAGGCCACAAAGGCGACCAGAGGCTGCATAGATTGTGCTTTCTGCTCGTATGCCTGAAGGTAAACATACATATCCTCACTTCTCGTGAAAACCCTGGTTACACTGGGTATGAGCTTGTGGCCGTCCTGCACGAGCGGATTCGCGGACTCTTCCAGCGCTTTTTTCTTAACTGTGTTGTACAGAGCATTCTTCAGATCGATGTCCTGGCTGCTCAGGATGACCGAGCTGATCGCCAGCCGCCCGGTTACCCTGTTCAGATCGGGAATGTTGAAGGATGTCTCGTAGGTTCCGATGCGGCCCGTGTCAGCGTCGCGTGCGAGGAACTTGATCGTGTATTTCCCCGGAAGCAGTGTGAACCCGGTGTCGTACTCGACCGGACGCTTCGCCAGTTCCGCGGCTGTCGCATCGCTGAGTTTCACATCCACCTTGTCCCGCACATTGGAGACGGTAGTGCCGTAGTTGTCTTTGATCTCGCCGATGAAGTCAATGCGCGTGTGCTCGGCACCGAAATGTTTTGCCAGCGCCAGCTCCCGACCCGGAATCTTGGCGACGATCGGCACAAAATACTCAGCCCGGTTCAGCTGGAAGTAATCGATCTCCATTGCGATGGTCAAATCAGTAATCGGATCAGGCAGCATCAGCGCATCCTCAAGCTGGCGTTCCCTGTCCGCATCGGTAAACTTCCTGAATGTCTTGCCCGCGTAATATCCCTGGCGATAGTCAAGAACCGCCGATGGATCGCCCTTCACCGAGATTCGAATGCGCCGGAACTTGCCATCCTGCGCCGTATTGGTCGTGTAGTAGTCAAGAATGTAGTAGCTGCTGACGGCTTGCGCCGCGCGTATAATTCCCTTCGCGAGATCGTTGTAGTCGAAGAGCGCCTTCCCGCCCGTGTCTTCGCCCAGCGAGTAGAGCGTGTCCTGCGATTGCTGGAAGTCTGATCTCAGAGCCTGGGCTGCCGCGCCGGAATACATCACCTTGCTGCCCTGCGATCCCTGCGTCGCATTTCCAAGCGGAGCGCCGGCCACCAGACCGCGTGCGTCAATCGGCCAGAACGATACACCGTTGCGAATCGCGCCATCGATGGTGGCATGCAGCTGCGCCTGATTGTCCAGCCCATTCAGGCGAAGACCGCTGGCAAAATAAATCAGCTCCTTCTTCTCGCTCAAATGCCCCAGCATTTCTGCCGCTGTCTCCAGGCCAGCGAGCTGACGATCGGTATTAAAGATGTTGAACTCGCTGTTGTCCTGCCCAAACGCTGCTCCCGTGTCAGAAGCGCCGGCGTCGTCGGTCGACTCTCCGAACCCCTGACCCTCACCAACGATCAGCGTCTCCAGAATGCTCAGCAGACGGCTGCGGTCATTGGTAAAATCCTGCAGCACATCCACGGAGCTGCCCGCATAGCGGAAGATGGCGATAAGGTCGTCTGGGTCCATTTGCGTGCGGATGAATTGCTGGGCTGCAGCCAATGCGCGCAGCTGGTCCGCAGGAGGCATGGCCGTCATGTCAAAATAAAATGCCAGCAGGCGCTTGTTTTTGTAACGAGTGCTCCCCGGCGGCTCCGGAGCAATCTGCTCGAGCGCCAGCTGATCGTAGACCGTAATGTTGATGGGTTCAGTCGCGGCCGCCGGCTGCGGCTTCGCAAGATCCTGAAACCTGCAGAAGCGGACCGTCTGCGGAACACCTTCTTCCGTAACCACAAAATCCCTGGCGGTCAGCCCACGAACGATCTTTCCATTCCTGTCCTTCACGGTAACCGGCTCAATCACCATCTGGCTGCTTACGGAAATCGACGGCACCACACTTTGGCTCGCGGACGCGTTCTGGCCGATGTGCTGCGCAGCGGCAGTGACCGGCGCCGCCACAACCATCAAAGCCAGAATTTCCCGTCCGACACGTATGCGCATTGCTCAGTACCTCACTCGCACAGTCAGCTTCAGGCTCCGCATGGCGTTGGCGGCTGACGGCAATCCGAACTGTGGACTCGTAACCGTGGTATTCCAGTTCGCATAAGTCACGTGATTCAGTAGATTCGTAGAGTCGATGCGAACATTCAGGTTGTAGCGGTCGCGCAGTCGGAAGGTTCGCCCCACCGAGGCATCCAGGCCGAATTCCGAGGGTCCGGTAATCGAATCTCTCCGCGCGTCTCCCCAATGTCCCAACGGAGAGGCGGCGTAGGCGGCGCTGTTCAGAAAGTATCCCCGTGGCGCAGCATAGGTCGGTGCTCCCGTCACGTCCGGCCGGATCGTCCCCGTCACGCCCGTGCCCGGAACCGCGGCGAGGTACACCGGCGTCTGCGGCGTTCCGCTGGCCGCAGTAATTGCGGTTAAAAAAGACCACTCCTTAAACAGCCTGCCCCGCCATCCGCTTAACAGTGTGCCTCCGCCAAGACCCATGCCTGTGGTGTATTGCAGTTCCGCCTGCAAAACATGCCGCTGGTCGAAAGTGGACAAGCCACGCTCGGCGCCAGGGTCAAGCCAGTTCTGGGCAATCGCGGGAGAGCCCTGCGCCTCGCCACCTGCCGACGCGCTTCCATGTCCCGGCGAGTTCGTCGGCGCTGTATTATTGGAGGCCGCCGACGCGCCCTGCCCGCCCGGCATGGCGTCATCATCGATCGCCTTCGAATACGTGTAGTCCAGCGTCGCGGCAAGCCCATTGTGCAGCCTCCGCCTCAGCTGTATCCCGCCCGCCTCGCGCGTTGAGTTGCCGTTCGACGTGAGATAAGCAAATCCAATCGGGCAGCCGGGGCAGGGATTCGTCGCGCCAATCGGATACGTGTTCGGGAGAAACTCCTGCCCGCCGCGCGTTCCCTTGGTTCCCAGGTACGTCGCCGCAATCTGGAGTGAGCCGGAAAGATCTTTCTGCAGGCCCAGATCCCAGTTCTGCGCGTACCCCACGCGAAATTTCGGATCGATCGCGTACGTGTCCTCCGACGTCGCCGGGCATGTGTTGAATCCGTCGGCCAGCGTCAGTGGGCATGCCGCACTGTTCTCCACACTCAGACTCTTTGACAGCGGCGCCTGCTGCGCCATTTGCGTCGCGATGGTTTGATACACCGACGTGTCGTCGTAGATCCCATAACCCGCGCGCACCACCAGCGAGGACCCGGCGAGCGGACGCCATGCAATTCCCAGGCGCGGTTCAAATCCAGTCTTGTCCGGCTCAATCAACGAGCTGGGATACTTCATGCCGGTCAGCGAACCAACCGGATCGCCCGCCACCACCGGAGCCGCCGCCCGAAAGCCGCGCGTGATGTCCAGATTTACGAGGCGCCCAAACAGCTCCGTAATCGGCGCACCGTACTCCCACCGGATCCCGGCATTCACAGTGAGCCCCGGACGAGCTCGCCAGTCGTCTGAATTGTAGGCGTCGTAAACCGACTGGCGAAAATATTTGTCGGCATTGCCGAAAGCAATCGAACTGGTGTCCGGGATACCCAGCAGAAAATCTGCAAGATCGCTGCCTCCGGCAGCCGTGCCATTCACCGTACCCTGCGTTGCAGCTCCGGTAAACGTGAATGTCCCACGCGGGTCCTCCTGCGAAAGGTCGTTAAACTCCTGCCTGCGGAAGTCTCCCCCGAAGGTGACGTTGTGCCGTCCCCGCGCCCACAGAATCGACGCGGACCAGGCGTTGGTCTCATTGCGGTCGAACAGACTTTGTGCGTCAGTGAGACCCACGACGCCGCTCGAGAACGCCAGCGTGGGAGGCCCCCAGTTCGTCGGCTCCTGATTGTTACCGGAGATCCCTGCATTGCCGGAGACGTCGATGCGATTTTCAAAAAAAGGTGTGAGTCGCGTGCGCTGGCGGCTGAATTCGTAACCCGCATTCAGAAAGAGCCTGTCGCTCAGGCGATGCCACCAGTGAAGGCCGGTATCGATTCCCAGCAGGTCGGTTGTGTCGAGAAAGCCGAACAGGTTTGGATTTCCGCTGCGTGCGCTCTGCAAGGCAAATCCGCCAAAGAGCTGGTTTCGAATGCCCAGCGATTGATTCAGGCGCAGCTGCAGCGCGTCCTGATGCGCATCGCTCACCACCGATGTTTGGTAGTTATAGCCTGTGCCTCCGCTGAAATTGGGCAATGGATACAGTCCGAGCAGCGCCGCAGCCTGCGCGCTGATATCTCCTCGTGGAATCACATTCCCCGCAAACGGCATCCCCGTCGCAGGATTAAAAATCTCCACCGGCTGACCCGAAGCATTCAGCGTCTGCGAAAAGTCTCCGCTGCGCTCCAGCACATCCGGCACACGGCCAGACTCCGTCGTGGCGTCGTTGTCCCGGGTCCACTGATAGCCCACAAAAAAGTCCGGCCCCCTGGGCAGCAGGCCCGGAATTCGCAGCGGCCCGCCCAGTGTCGCAACCGCCGTTCCATTGCTGTATGCGGGCTTTGGCGTATTGAGTCCGGTCAGCGAGTAAGGCCGTGCATCCAGCGCCGAGTTATCAAAGATCACTCCCAGTCCGCCGTTGTACTGCCAGTGTCCGGCCCTTCGATTGTTCCCAAATGCAGGAATCTGCGCGAAAGACGAAGTTGCCGCATTATTCACACTGCCATTGATCAGCAGCCCATTCATGGCTCGCTCTTCAAGCTCTTCGTTCGACTCGCCCTCACTCAACCTGAGTGAGCTTGCCGCCTTCACCTGAGTCTCCGTCGCCTGCGCAGCCGGTGCCGGAGGCAACGCAGCGACCCGGATCTGCGCATGGATCCGGCTGAGGGGCAGAAGCTGCAACTGCCAGAGCGCGGGCGGAGCATTCGGCGTGATGCTTACCTTCTCCGTCACCGGCTGAAAACCCGTCATCGCCACCCGAAAGGTCCACATCCCATCCGGCAGGTCAGGAAATGAGCAGACGCCGTCCCCATCGCTGATGGCGACAAACTTCCTGCTTCCCTGGCTGGCAGTGACCACCGCTCCCGGAACCGGGCTCCCGCTGAAAACCACGCGGCCCTGGAATTCTGCTGCTGCCGCCGCCCAACAGCCTGCGATAAGCAGCACGCAGATGCAGCAAGTCCCCCGGACGTTGTTCACACACCACATCGTCAAAGAGCCTTTTTAGTTTGCGGTGGGCTGGCTCGCGCTCACTACCTCCAGCGCTTCGACCGGTCCCTTTTCGGACTTCAGCTTCAGGCCGAGTTCGTCCTGCAGCGCCGTAAAGATCGACGGCCCGGACGTATCCGGCCCAGGGGCTGGTCCTGGTCCAGGCACGGGCGGAGGCATTCCCGGCCCGGCCAACATGGCACTCCCATCCGGAGTCCAGGTCAGAGTGAAGTCATAGGTGCCCCTGAGGCCTGTCCTGTTCAGCACCACTCGGTTCACCTGCCGGGACAGAATCTGAGCCAGCATATCCATCTTTCCGGACACCATCTGGACGGACATTGCGCCGCCTCGCTGCATCCTCATCATTGCGCCTGGTCCCTTTCCGCTCGGGCCTTCGATGCCATCGCCGGTCCTGGACGGCTGCATTTTCGGACCGTTCCCGGCCACTACCAGCGCGTACACAGGCATCTGCCGGGTCGGACGCTTAATCTTCAGATGGAAGCGGTCTGCAAGCAAATCCTGCAGCATGCGTTCCTTCACGAGCCTGGCCTCCTGCGGAGAAAGCTTCTTCAGCTCGGCGTCGACCGACGGATCAGCCCTGGCCTGGATATCGAAGCGATCGGTGTCGAACCACTTCGGACCACCTTCGATCTGCGCGTCCTGCACGTCGTAGGCGATGTCGACGAGCATCTTCAAGGTGACATTGGTCGCATAGAACCTGCCGTCGCTCGGCGGGTCCATGATTCGGCTCATGATGCGGAGCGCATCCTGCGGAGCCGCGGGACGGATGGAAGCCACTTCAAACCTCGCTGCAGGCAGATTAGCTGTACCCGCATCCGGTGCTGTGCCCGCGATGTACGAAGCTTGCGTTAGGCCGAATGTCACCGGAACAGCAATCGCCAGCAGGCCGGCCACGCCCAGCAGAAGCTTTCGCCGCAAATCGAGCATGCGCATGCCGCGATTCGCCATGATGCGCACAATGCGCTCCTTCAGGTCCCCGCCGGTGACGCCGGACACGCACGCGAGCGGAGAGCCAACGCAAAACTCGCAGGTTCTCAGAATGCTCTCAGCGTAGACCTTCGGCTCGTTGCCCAGAGCCAGCGCCTGTTCATCGCATGCCCGCTCGCGCTCCTCCACTATTCGTTTGCCCATCCACCACACCAGCGGATGAAACCAGAAGATCGCCTCCACCAGCATGTGAGCGGCAGCCGCAAGGTTATCGCGCCGGCGTACATGACAAAGCTCATGCGCAAGAATCGCCTGGATATGCCGGTCGTCAAGATGGTTTGAGATTCCCTGAGGCCATATCAGCACGCAACGAAACAGACCGAAGACTCCGGGCTCCAGCACTCCTGTGGAAACGACGGCCCGAATCGACCGCCTGATTCCCCCTGCGCTTTCCAGTCTCCGCAGGATGGCAAGCTCGCGCCCTTCCTGCAGCGTCTCGGCCTGCCGCACCGACGCTGCGATGCGGCGCCAGCGCACGCACCATACGGCCAGAACGCCTGCAAATCCGCACAGCCACACCGCCGCCCACACGCAGGTGAGCATTGCCAGCGAAGCCGGATGCGCGTGCGCTGAGGGCAGAGCCGCTGCAGTCGGCACGCCCCTGGCCGACGGAGTGAAAGGCCGGCTCACATAGTCAATTACGAGCGAAAACCCGGACTGCACCGCTGCTGTCCGCGATCCGTCTGCAAACGCGCCAAGACGCGCCCCCAGACTCTCCCCCAACTCGACGAGCAGAGAGAACGGCACCAGAAACTTCAGGGAAGCCACGAGCCACAGCCAGTACCGGGCTCTTGCATGGTGGTGGCGCAACGACAGCGTAAGCGTCCAGGCCGCGAGAAGAAACAGCGTGGATTGCCAAAGATGATTGGCCACCGCCGGCAGAATCCCAATCCACACTTCAGACAAGTATTGGGAAGTCATCTGGGTTTGTCCTTTCTCTCCAGTCTGCGGAGTGTTCTTTCAGCCTCCTTTACGTCCTCAAGTGTGAGTTTGCCGGACTCGATCAGATGCGCCATCACTGGCTGGGTGCGTCCGCCGAAGAGCGCCAGGAGGTCGTCGATCAGTCTTCGCTGCGCTAAATCGCGTGAAACGGTGGCTTCAAAAATATGAAAATTTCCCACCTTCTTGACGCGGCAGATTACGTTTTTCGCCTCCAGCCGATAGACGGTCGTCTGAACGGTCGTGTAAGCGGGTCTGTTCTTCTCCGGAAAAGCTTCCTGGATCTCACGGATGGAGGATGTGCCGTGCGTCCACAGCGTTTCCATGATCTGCAGTTCAAGTTTGGTCAATTTTGGACTTCTCATGTTTCCGCCTGATCTCTTTTCTCCACCTACTACATGTGTACTATACACTACTACAGCGATAGGCGTAACGCAAACAAGCAGGGGAATCCGAAAATGTGTGCACGGTGCCTCCGCCGGGGCCGCGCGCGGGCAAGCGGTACGCAACGTGGTGCTCCACCTGCATTCGGGCGATGCTTCGCCGCGATTTCCATGCGGTTAAGGTGATCCGGAACAGCGCTCGTTTTGTGAGGGTGCCGATCCTGCAGGCGAGTGTGCCGAGCGAGGCCTGATAGTGAATGGCGCACTGTGGCTCACCCGGAGCTGCAGATCTTCAGCGATGAACTGTGGCAGCGTGTGCGCGAACGTCAGGAGCACGCCAGGCGAAGCTGTGGCGTTCGGGATGATTGAGGGGTCCTGATTCCTCGCTCTACGACCAGCCTGTACCTTTTGAGCGGACTCCTGAAATGAGGGCTCTGCGGAGCCAACCTCGTCATCATCGAATACACCCCCTGTGGCCGCTATCCGAAGTACGGTTGCTCGCAGCAGTTCAATCGCGGGACCTGCCCGAGTTCCGTGACCGAGCGTAAGGATTGAATCGAGGGACAGTTGCTGGAGGAGTTGCAGAGCAGGGTTCTGCAGATCTCCGCGCCTTCCTCCAGTTCAGGTTCGCCCGCGCCGGTCAGGTTGAGCGTGTTCCCGCGATTTACCCCCTGCCTGCCGAACACCGTCTCCGTCCGTGCCGGCAGTTGAAACTCCTGCGCCGAGAACGGCAGATCGATGCTTGCGTAAAACGATCCCGCCGGCGCCTTTACCCACACCATCATGTCGCGCGCCGCGTCCGCACAGGGCAGGGGCTGAGGTAGCGCCGCATCCACCCGTGCAGGATGACAGATTGTGGTGGTTGCTTCCAGGGGATTGGCTGGATGGCGAATCCTACTGTAAAGGCAGTTCGGCGGCGGGGGAGGGTGGATCGTCGCCGGGACGTTCGGCGAATTCGCGTTCGAGGCGTTCGTTGACGCCGGCGCGGGCAAACTCCGCAGCGACGCGGACGCCGTTCATGATGGCCTGGTCGTTCGACGATCCGTGCCCGATGATGCAGACGCCGCGCACGCCGAGCAGCGGCGCTCCTCCGTATTCGGAGGGATCAAGGCGACGGCGGAAGGCGTTGAACGCCCGGCGAGAGAGCAGCGCGCCGACCTGGGCGGTGACGGTCTGGTTCAAAGACGCTTTCAGCATCTCGCGGACCAGGCGGCTGAGGCCTTCGGAGGTTTTGAGCGCGACGTTGCCGACGAATCCGTCGCAGACGATGACGTCGCAGTTGCCGTTGTAGATGTCGCGGCCCTCGACGTTGCCGATGAAGTTGACCGGGAGCTGGCGGATGAGAGCGGTGGCCTCGCGGGTGAGGTCGTTGCCCTTGCCTTCCTCTTCGCCGACGGAGAGGATGCCGACGCGGGGACGCGGGACGCGCAGGACGGAGCGAGCGTAGAGCTCGCCCATGACCGCGAACTGCTCGAGGTTTTGCGGCTTGCAGTCGACATTGGCGCCGACATCGAGGAGGACGCAGGGCGATCCGGAAGCGGTGGGCGCGACGATGGCGAGGGCGGGGCGATCGACGCCGGGAAGGGCGCCGAGCACCATTTTGGCGGTGGCCATGCCAGCTCCGGTGTTGCCGGCGGTGAAGAAGCCGGAGCAGCGCTTCTCCTTGACCAGCTTGAGGCCGATGCGCATGGAGCTGTTTTTCTTGGTGCGGACAGCGTGCGCGGCCTTCTCGTCCATACCGATGAACTCATCAGCATGAACGATTTCGATGGGCAGGCGGGCGAAGCCGAGGGCGGAGCGGAGACGCGGACGCAGCAGAGGCTCCGGGCCGACCAGATGAACGCGGACGTGCTGGGCGCGGCAGGCGAGAATCGCGCCTCGGATCTCCGGCTCGGGAGCTTTGTCCGAGCCCATGGCGTCGAGAGCGATGTCGGTGAGCATAGGGTAGCTAAGAAGCGGCCAGCGATGAAGCGGTTAGCGATAAACAGGTCAGCGATAACCGCAGGTCCTTTGCCGCGCGTGCGCCGCGGTGGCGGACTGGCTCGTCAGCAGGACCAGCGGCGGGTGCCACTAGCTGGCTTCCTTCACTTCCAGGACTTCGCGATCCTTATACTGTCCGCATTTGGGGCAGACATGATGGGGCCGCTTGCGCTCGTGGCAGTTGGGGCACTCGGAGAGCGCGCCGGCGGTGAGAGCATCGTGCGCGCGGCGATTGGAGGTGCGCCGTTTGGAGTGGCGGCGCTTTGGGTTCGGCATGCTGAGGTTCCTTTCGCACCCGGCACGGGCGGCGGGGCCGCGGCGGCTGAGGCTTAATCTTTCCCCTGCGGGGGTTCCTGGCTGAGCCGGCTGCGCAGATCTGAAAGCGCCGACCACCGCTGATCGGCCGGAGCCGCATCGCAGGTACAGGATTCGGAGTTCAGATTGCGACCGCAGCGCGGGCAGAGCCCTTTGCAGTCGGTGCGGCAGAGCGAACGAGCGGGGAGGGCCAGCAGGACCTGTTCCCGCAAAACGTCTTCCAGCACCAGACCTTCTCCCTGATAATAACCGATTTCGGTTTCAGGCGCGCCCAGGGAGCGGTCGGGAGGGCCGGCGTCAGCGCCGAGGGGGCGGAAGAGGAGATCGAATTCGCCGCCGAGGGGGTGACGGACCGGCTCGAGACAGCGCGCGCAGCGAGATTCGAAGGTTCCCGACCAGGAGGCGCGGGCGCGGATGTCGAGGATGATTTCTTTGGGGCCGCGATGCTCGCGGAGGATCTCGGCCTGGCCACGGACGGCGAGGGGCGAGGTCGGGAGGGCCTCGTCGCCGTAGTCGATAGCGCCGGGAGCGAGCTCGAGGTCGAAGCAGACCGGCTCGCGTTCGAGGTCGAGCAGGGTGATCAGCATGAGGCGCTCCTTCTGCGGGTGAATGTTCACTTTCAGGTTACGAACCGAGAAGGTACAGGTCAACGTTTGGGGGATGGACGCGGGGCGGAGAGCGGGAGAGAATCAAAGCGCGAATTATGAAACTGCTAACCCACCCGGGTGTATTGATCGGCTTGCTGTCGGTGCAGGTCAACGTGGACTGGCCGCGGCTCATCGTGGCCCTGTTGGTGCTGGGGGGCCTGCTCGGCTACATGGTATACAGCTGGGTGAAGCGGTAGCGCGAGCGCGCGCCGCGTCCGCGTTCCAGACTCGCCGGTTGACTTTTCGAATCCCTCCTCCGGGTGTAATCGGGGTGCTTTCCGGCATGACGCGGAGTGACGAGTGTGGTGCGGGAACGCGCATCTAACGGAGTGTTTACATTCCTGATCGGACTGGCCCCGTAACCTGACCTGATGCGACGCGTTCTGCTGTTCCTGAATCCATTGCTGATCCACAACGCGAAGCGGCGGGCTGCCGTGGAGGAAATCGCCGAGCTTCTGAGCGGGCACGGCAGCGACGTGCACCTGCAGGAGACGCTGTCGGCGCACTCGGCAGGACAGCAGGCGCGCGAAGCCGTGGAGGCGGGATTCGACACGTTCCTGGTGTGCGGCGGGGACGGGACGGTCTTCCAGGTGATGCAGGGACTGGCGGGGTCGGCGGCGACGCTGGGAGTGCTGCCGTTCGGGACAGGCAACGTGATCGCGCAGAATCTGTGGATGCCGCGGAATCCGCTGCAGGCGGCGCACCTGCTGCTGGATGCGGAGACGCGGGCGGTGAGCCTGGGGACGATCGAGCTGAATCCGGTAGGACACAAGCGGCGGCGGAGCTGGTATTTCTTCATCGCGGCGGGGATGGGCGTGCATGCGGCGCTGATGAATCTTGCGCCGACAGGGCAGGGCAAGCGGCACGGCGGGCGGCTGGCGTATTTTGTGGGCGGAGCGCGGCTGCTGCTGCAACATCGGGTGCAGCCGTTTGTGCTGGAGATGACCCGTGCCGATGGGAGCACGGAAATCGGGACGGCGTGCGAGGCGATCGCCACGCACGTGCCGGAGATCAACCGCTGGCGCCCGGGCGGCGATCCATTTGGGGCGGAGCTGCAGGTGGCGTGGGTTCCACCGACGAATCGGCTGGGGCTGGGGCATGCGAGTTTTCATGCGCTCGCGACGCGGCGGCAGAACGGGCATTACGGATGGGGCGGGCTGCCGTTTCCGCGCTACGAGCGAGTGCGGCGCATGGTGTGCCGGCCGCTGAACGGGAATGCAAACGATCCGCCGCTGCTGGTGGAGGCGGACGGCGAGGTGCTGGGCGTGTCCTATACGGCGATCGGGATGGCGGAGCAGAAATTGAATTTGTTGTGGCCGAGGAGCGGCGTGGCGTGAGGGGAGAATTTCGGGGAACCGCAGGTTCTTCGACTCGTTCGCGCGAAACCATTGGCGCGAACTCGCTCAGAATGGCACTTTTCCCGGAAGGTTGAGTATTTTCCGGCGTCGTTTATGGCGCTGAGGCGCCAGGCAGGGGTTCGGACCGGAGGATGGTCACGACCATGGAGCGGAAGGCGTCGTAGTCGTCGTGGCCGGTGAAGAGGTGATAGTCGACTTCCTGTCCGGCGTCGTTGTGGCCGGTGATCTGAAACTGGCGCGTGCCGGAAGCGGCTTCGGAGGGATGAGCCTTCGCCCAGGAAGTCTCGTCGAAGTCATTGCTCTGCACATCGATCTCCCAGAGGCGCGGGCCGCCGGTGGAACGGCGGACGAGGAAGCGGTACCGGGTGCGGAGCTCGCCCAACGGCTTGAAGTATTCGATGGCGTCGACGTGGCGGATCTGAGCCGGTCCGGCAGGGTCGCGGTATTCGACGGGAAACATCTCGAGAAGGAAGCCGCTGGCGAGGCGGGCGTCGCGAGCGTCGGGCGCATCGGGTCCGCCGGCCGAGTGCAACTGGCGGAGCCGGGCGCGCAGGGCGTCGCGCTGCGTCTTGTCTCCGGCGGCGGCGTAGGCGGCAACAAGGGTGGTATCGACTCTCCAGTCCTGGGGATCGAGGTGGCGGGCTTTTTCCGCGTACTGGACGGCGAGCGGACCGTTGTAGAGCTCGAGCGCGGCGGTGGCGGCGTAGAGGCAGGCGGGCGCGTTGGAGGGGTCGGCGGCGAGAACGTGCTGAAAGTCGGCGAGCGCGAGATCGGCGTGCCCGAAGCCGAGCGCCGCGAGTCCGCCAGCGACGGTGGAGGTGGCGGGAGGGGTTTGCGCCTCAAGAGTCGGGGCGGCTCCCGCCAGGGTGAGGCAGACGGCAAGGATCACGACGAGCGGTGCCGAGAAACGTAGCATGGAATTGAGCGTGAGGCTACTTTAAACCCAGCCCAGGCGTTTGCGAATGAGGCCGCGGGAAGGAGCGGAGATCGGGTATGCTGAGAGGCGCGGACCGAAACGGTCCGCCAAGGAGCACGGAAATGGCAGGACTGGTGATTGTGAGTTTTGCGGCGATCTTTCTGGGCGCGATCCTCTGGGCATCGAGCCGCCGCGCCGACGAGCACGGGCACCGAGGCCAGCAGCCCTGAACGCTTCCAGTCGGGTTCGTTTTCCGGCGGTTACCGCACAGCTGAACAGCTTGCGGGGAAAAGGCGGATTCCCGTGCAGGACTCGAAAAAATCCTCCTCCGGGCCTGGAGGCGCCTCTGATCCGTTGCGATTGATGCCGAGGTGGTAACCCCGGCCCGCCGTCTGGACTGATTCTTTCCGAAAACTGTGAAGCCGTGCGCGGAAGCAAGGCCTTCTCCCATTTGCCAGAGGCGGACAAATTGTGGGGCACCCGGGTTTCGTGGCCAGATACAAGGCATTGCAGTCGACTGTTCATCAGCTATAGGGTCCGGGCCCTTGCAGACAACGGAATTCCACGACGGGCTGCTAAGTGACTGGTTCTGCCGTGCGATATGATTTTTCATATCATGTATAAAATTCTGGACGAGCACTTCAGCTCGCGACCACATTGATTTGACGAAAAAAACGAAATGAGAGAGCCATCCGCCGTATTTTCATGGGCTTGCACCGGATTAAAAATTGCTGGAAGCCGCTGGGCCGGGTGGCAAACGGCTTGCATTCTGTCTCGACTACGATTTGCGCCCGGAACTGATCGCTGGCCGCCCGCCGCGTTTCGGGGGAAGATTGCAGTAGCCCTCCTCCCATGATGAAGTCGTTCCAAACCCGCATGACCGCGATTCTGCTGGCGCTGTTTACGGTGGCGGCGATCGTGTGCGCGGGTTTCAACCTGGACCAGGAAAACCACTATCAGTCTCCGACGGACGGCGTGTCGTGGATGGAGGGACACGGCGGACTGGTGGCCGAGCGGGTTCCGGACAACAGTCCGGCCGAGCAGGCAGGAGTGAAGGCCGGAGACCTGCTGACGAGCGCGAACGGGGTGCCGATGCGGCGGGTGGCCGACGTGGCGCGCGAGATGTGGCGGACCGGGGCGAATCTGACCATCCATTACACGCTGGTGCGGGACGGAATCCGGATTCCGGACGTGCCGGTGGTGCTGGCGGCGCAGGATCACGACCTGAACCAGGGCTTCCGGCTGATCGCGCTGGTGTACCTGTTCATCGGGCTGTACGTGCTGCTGCGACGGTGGACGGCGCCGCATTCGACGCACTTTTACATCTTCTGCCTGACATCGTTCGTTCTGTACTCGTTCTGGTACACAGGGAAATTTAACGAGTTCGACTGGATCGTGTACTGGAGCAAGATCAGCGCGAATGCGCTGCAGCCTGCGCTGTTCCTGCATTTCGCGCTGGCGTTTTCCAGCGGGCGGCGGAGACGGCATCGCTGGCTGGCGGTGCTGACCTACGCGCCGGGTGCGCTGCTGGTGGGCCTGCAGGTGATGGCCATCGAGATGTGGTCGGCGACGGAGCTGCTGAATCACCGGCTGAACCAGGCGGCTACGGGCTATCAGGCGCTGTTCTATGTGCTGGCGGCGGGGGTCTTCTATCTGCACTTCCGGCAGACCGAAGCGCCGCTGGAGCGGCAGCAGCTGAAATGGCTGACGTGGGGCACGGTGCTGGCGATTGCCCCGTTTACGCTGCTGTCGGCGATCCCATACCTGCTGGATGCGGCGATGCCGGATACGGTGACGAAGGTGGCCGGCATCTGCATGATGATATTGCCGCTGACGTTCAGCTGGGCGATCGTGCGCTACCGAATGATGGACGTGGACCTGATCTTCAAGCGCGGCGTGACCTACACGCTGGCGACAGCGGCGCTGGTGGGGGTGTACTTCGCGCTGGTGGCGGTGTCGGCGGAGCTGGTGCACACGCGGCTGCCGGGCTTTGGGGTGTGGGGGCTGATGGCGGCCATCGTGGTGACGGCGCTGCTGTTCGATCCGATGAAGCGATCGATCCAGCAGCGAGTGGACCGGGTGTTCGACCGGCAGAGCTACGATTACCGCTCGACGCTGATCGATTTCGGGCGAGGGCTGAGCTCGTTCACGAATCTTGAGGCGCTGCTGCACGCGATTGTGGACCGGCTGCCGCGGACGCTGCTGGTGGAGCGGGTAGGCGTGTTTTTGTCCGATGCGCCACCACCCCTTCAACCCAACGGCCGGATTGCCGGGGGCCCCGGTCCAGGGAGCTATCGGCTGGCGGCGCAGCACGGACTGCCGGCGACGATGCAGCAGGAAGGACTGGATTTGGGATTCCTCGACTTCGATCAGCCGGACGCCCGGACGCACATGTTTCTGGAGAATCCGCAACTGGCGCTGCACCTGACGCAGTCGCAGCAGAAGACCGTGGCGGTGCTGGACATGAATTACTTTCTGCCCTGCCGCGTGGGAGTGCCGGGAGCACGCGACTGGCAGATGCAGGACCGAACGATCGCGGTGATCGGGCTGGGACGGCGAGCGGGCGGGGATTTCCTGTCGAGCGAAGACATGGAGCTGCTGGAATCGCTGGCGGGATACATCGGCATCGCGCTGCAGAATGCGCGGCTGTACGCGAGCCTGGAAGAAAAGATTACGGAGTACGAGCGGCTGAAGGAATTCAACGAGAACATCGTCGAGTCGATCAACGTGGGGATTCTGGCGGTGGATCCGGAAGAGCGGATCGAGAGCTGGAATTCGCAGATGGAAGTGATGTTCGCGCTGCCGCGGAAAGAGGCGCTGCATCAGCCGCTGGCGTCGGTGTTTCCGGCGGCGCTGGTGGCGGAGTTTCAGCGAGTGAAGGATCAGCCGGGGGTGCACAACCTGTACAAGTTCCGGCTGGAGACGCGGGCGGAAGAAGAGAGCCGGATCGCGAATATCGCGATCGCGCCGCTGGTTGCGCGGGACCTGCGCACGGTCGGACGAATCATCCTGATCGACGACATCACGGACCAGACGCAGATGGAAGGGCAACTGGCGCAGGCGGAGAAGCTGTCGTCGATTGGGCTGCTGGCGGCGGGGGTGGCGCATGAAGTGAACACGCCGCTGGCCGTGATTTCGTCGTACACGCAGATGCTGGGCCGGCAACTGCGGGGCGACGACCGGCTGGGGCCGCTGCTGGAGAAGATCACGCAGCAGACCTTCCGGGCGTCGGAGATTGTGAACGGGCTGCTGAACTTCTCGCGAACGAGCGGGACGGAATACCGCGAGACGGACGTGAACGCGATCATTCGCGAGACGCTGGTGCTGCTGGAACACCAGTTCAGGACGGCGCAGATTCGCGTGGAGACGAGCCTGATGCCGGAGCTGCCGCCGATCCTGGGGAATCCGGGGAAGCTGCAGCAGGTGTTTCTGAATCTGTTTCTGAACGCAAAGGACGCGATGACGGGAGCCGATGAGGGGCGCACGCTGCGGGTGGCGACGGAGATGAACGGGCACGTGAGCATCTCGATTGCGGACAGCGGCTCGGGGATTGCGCCCGAGCATCTGCGGCGGATTTACGATCCGTTCTTTACGACGAAGACGGCGCGAAGGGATGGGCAGCCACGCGGCACGGGACTGGGGCTGGCAGTGACGTACGGCATCATTCAGGAACATTCGGGAAAAATTCACGTGGAGAGCCAGGTGGGACAGGGAACGACGTTTTACCTGGAGTTTCCGATGCTGAGGAAACCGGCCCATGTCTGAAGGAACGCTGACGGCCCCGACGAGCAACGGGACAACACCAGGCACAGAAGCCGCGCCGCGGATTCTGATCGTCGATGACGAAGCGGCGATTCGGGAGTCGCTGGAGACGCTGCTGACGCTGGAAAGCTACGTGGTGGAGTGCGCGGAAAACGGGGAGCAGGGGCTGGAGCGGATCGCGGAGCAGCCGTTCGACCTGGTGCTGCTGGATCTGGCGCTGCCGGGGCGGAACGGGATGGAAATCCTGGCCAAAATTCGGGAGCGGCAGGCGCAACTGCCGGTAATCATGATCACGGCCTTCGGGACGGTGGGCAACGTGGTGGACGCGATTCGGGGCGGGGCGCAGAACTTCGTCCAGAAGCCGTGGGACAACGAGAAACTGCTGGCGGATATTCGCGCGGCGATCGGGCGTTACCGGGCGGAAGAAGAGAACGTCCATCTGAAGCGGGCGCTGCGGCAGCGGTACAACTTTCCGAACATCGTGGGCAAGAGCGAAGCGATGCTGCGGATCTTCGATCTGGTGGCTCAGGTGGCGCCGACGCGGTCGACGGTGCTGATCCAGGGCGAGAGCGGGACGGGCAAGGAGCTGATCGCGAAGGCGCTGCATGCGAACTCGCCGCGCAAGGACAAGCCGTTTGTCCCGGTAAATACGGGGGCGATGCCGACGGACCTGCTGGAGTCGACGTTGTTCGGGCACGTGAAGGGCGCGTTCACGTCGGCGATTGCGGCGAAGAAGGGGCTGTTCGAGGTTGCGAACGGAGGCACGCTGTTCCTGGACGAGATCGGCACGATGGGGATGGACACGCAGGCGAAGATCCTGCGCGTGCTGCAGGACCGGCGATTCATGCATCTGGGAGGCGTGCAGGAAATCCAGGTGGACGTGCGGATTATTGCGGCGACCAATGTGGAGCTGCAGCAACTGGTGCGGGAAGGGAAGTTCCGCGAGGATCTTTTTTATCGGCTGAACGTGATCGCGATCGAGCTGCCGCCGCTGCGCAGCCGGCGCGAGGATATTCCGCTGCTGGCGGCGCACTTCCTGAAGCGGTTTTCCGACGAAAACGGGCTGCCGGCGCGAGCGTTTACGCCGGACGCGATGCGAGCGCTGGTGGACTACGAGTGGCCGGGCAATGTGCGGGAGCTGGAGAACGTGGTCGAGCGCGGGGTGGTGCTGTCGTCGGGAACGATGATCGGAGCCGATCTGCTGCCGGGACATCTGACGGGCGCGAGCTATTCGAGCAGCCTGCTGGAACACAATCCGGATGCTTCGCTGTTCGACATTATCGAAGACGTCGAGCGGCGGATCATTATGGATAAGCTGGAGCGCTCGAACTGGAACCAGACGGAGGCGGCGGAGGCGTTCCGGATTCCGCTGTCAACGCTGAACCAGAAGATCAAGCGGCTGAACATCGAGATCCGAAAGCGGGCGCGGGAGTAGGCGCGAGGCGCTGTTCCCGTGGCAACGGAGCGCACGCACGGGCGTTGGGTGGCTGTATGCTACGCTCAAACTTCGGAGCGGAGGCGGCGGGTTCAGCATCCAATCCGCGGTAGCCCTTATGGCCCTGGAAACGATCGATGCAGCCGCAAAACGCGGGGTCCTGGCGGTGCAGGACTACGCGGAGCTGTCAGCCCGCGCCCTGAGCAATATCTTCCGCAGGCCGTTTTATGCGGGGGATCTTTTCCAGCAGGCCGACATCATCGGAGTGGGATCGCTGCCGATCGTGATCCTGACCGGGTTTTTCCTGGGATGCGTGCTGGCGCTGCAATCGTCGTCGACGCTGACCCAGTTCGGCGCGACGGCGTTTACCGGGCAACTGGTCAGCTTCTCGATGGTCAAGGAGATCGGGCCGGTGGTGACGGCGCTGATGGTTTCCGGGCGGAACGCCTCGGGCATGGCCAGCGAACTGGGGTCGATGATCGTGACCGAGCAGATCGACGCCATGCGGGCGCTGGGCACCGATCCGCTGAAGAAGCTGGTGATGCCGCGGATTGTGGCCACGGTGGTGATGCTGTTTTTCCTGGTGATCCTGTCGGACACGGTGGGGATTCTGGGCGGCGGATTTGTCGCGGTAGTGATGCTGGGGCAAAGCGGGTCGCAGTACTTTCACACGGCCTACCAGAGCCTGGAATGGCCGGACTTGCTGCAGGGGCTGGTCAAGCCGATTTTCTTCGGGCTGATTATCGCGACCATCGGCTGCTTCTACGGGATGAGAACGAAGGGCGGAACGCAGGGCGTGGGCCGCTCGACGACGCAGGCCGTGGTGTGGTCGTCCGTCCTGATCATCATCGCGGACTTTCTGATCAGCCGCTTCATGATCGGCATGCTGGGACGGTGAGCGGGTGAGCGCGAATGGGTCTGCGTCGCCACTCGTTCCCGGCTTGTCGGATGAGCCCGTGGTTCTCTTCGAAGACGTGTGCATCGGGTTCGGAGCGGAGCCGGTGCTGGAGGGGGTCTCGTTCCGCGTCGAACGCGGCGAGACGCGCATCCTGCTGGGGCCGGCGGGCGTGGGCAAGAGCGTCCTGCTGAAACTGGTGAACGGGCTGCTGCGGCCGGACTCCGGACGCATTTTCGTCTTCGGGAAAGAGATCAGCGCGATGCGCGAGGAGGAGTTGTTCGAGCTGCGCGGCTCGATCGGGACGGTGTTCCAGGAGGGTGCGCTGTTCGACTCGCTCACGGTACGCGACAACGTGGGCTACCGGCTGATCGAAGAGCATTTGCGGGAAGGCGAGATCACGCGGCGAGCGACCGAGGCGCTGCGGTTTGTGGAGATGGAGCATACGCTGAACAAATTCCCGTCGGAGCTGTCGGGGGGGATGCGGCGGAGAGTGGCGATTGCGCGGGCGATCGTGAGCGATCCGAAGCTGATTCTGTACGACTCGCCAACCGGGGGCCTCGATCCGATTACGTCGACGACGATCATCGAGTTGGTAATGAAGCAGCGCGATGTGCAGCATACCAGCTCCCTGGTGGTGACGCACCGGCTGCAGGACGCGTTCGTGCTGGCCACCCACCGTTTCAGCCGGGAGAAGAACGACATGGAGGCGCTGCCGCCGCACACCGCCGACGCGCACACCAGCTTTCTGATGCTGCACAACCGGCGGCTGATCTTCGACGGCTCGACGGCAGAGCTGGTGCACTCTGAGGATCCGCTGATAAGGGCGTATCTGGCCTAGCTAAACATGGGAGGCCCCCCGGCCGGGGGATATTTAGCGACTGATGAGGACTTCGTAGAGGTTGTCGCGGGCGAGAAAGAAGCGATTGCCGGCGAAACCATCGAAGAGACCTTCGATCCTGCGGTTGGTGTAGACGCGCAGGATGGGGAAAGGCTCAGACTGCTGCATTTCGATCTCGCCGGTCTCGGTGAGATGGTAGCGGCAGCAGGCGGTGTACGGGCCTTCCGTCTTTCGGTGGAAGACGGCCAGCACTTTGCCACCCGGGTGCGTGACGGTGCGCAGATGTTCGACCAGCGGCTTGACCAGGCCCTCGGGGATGTAGTCGAGCGTCGCCCAGAGCAGGACCACATCGAACTCGCGGCCGGGGAAGTTGAGGTTTTCCCGGAAGAAGCCCTCGACGTTGAAGCGGGGCTTGTCCTCGCCTTCGGCGGGTGGAAGCTGCCAGTCGCCGCGCAGCGCTTCGTGAACCACGTCGGCCATATAGACGCTGTGGCCCATGCCGGTGAGGAGATTGATGTTCTGGGGTGAGGTGGGACCGATGTCGAGGACGCGCAGGCCTTCCTGCTCGCGCATGTGTTTCAGCAGCGCTTCCCAGCCGCTGGAGCGGCGGGGAACGCGCGGCCCGGTGAGCCGGGTGGGGCTCTGCTGCCCGTCGTCGTCGCGCTTTTTGCGAAAGAGATTGCCGATCACGCTGCGCAACCGCCCTTGTGGGATCCCTGGTTCGATTGTAACGGGGAGACGGGAAGATAACGGCGGCGATCCGCCGAATTGGGAGTCGAGCGGAGATGTGCCGGAATCGCGCTCTGGACAGGAACACGGTCATCGCGAAGCTGCGCGAACACTCGCCCAAGTTGAGGGCTGCGGGGCTGGCGCACGGTCGTGTCTTCGGCTTGACGGCGCGCGGCGAGAGCTGCGAGGGGTCGGATGTCGATTTGCTGGTGGAGTTCGACCGGTCGAGACGGCGGATGCTGGTCACCGTGGGCAGCCTGCAGACCCGACGGAGCGAAATCCTGGCGGTTCGGGTCGATCTCCCGACGGAAGCATGGAGGCGCGAGCCGGTACGATCGAGGGCCAGGGAAGAGGCAATCCTTTTTAAGGACGACGCCAGCCGCTGTCGGGACATTTTGGGGTGCATTTCCCTGATCCGGCAGTTCACCGCCGGAATGGATTTCGAGGCGTACGTGAACGACGAGAAGACGCGCCCGGTAGTCGAGCGGCAGATCCTGATTTTGAGCGGGGCGGCGAAACATCCGGGGCCGGACGCCGAGACGCAGTGTCCCGAGCAGGACTGGAAGGGCTTTCGCGGCATGGGCGATATTCTGCGCCACGCTTATCACCGGGTCGACGACAAGCTGGTTCGGGATTCGGTGACACAGGACCTGCCGCCGCCGTAAGAGCGCATCGGGAAGGTCCTGGCTTCAGGCTCCTGAGCCGTTAATTCCGGTCGTAGGTATAGAAGCCGCGGCCCGACTTGCGGCCGAGCCAGCCGGCGTCGACCATGCGGATAAGCAGTGGGCAGGGGCGGTATTTGGGGTCGCCGAGGCCGTCGTGCAGGACGCGCATGATGTCGAGGCAGACGTCGAGGCCGATGAAGTCGGCGAGGGTGAGCGGGCCCATGGGATGGGCCATTCCTAACTTGAAAACCTGATCGACGGCCTCGGGGGTCGCAACGCCTTCCATGACGGCGTACATCGCCTCATTGAGCAGGGGCATGAGGACGCGGTTGGAGACGAAGCCGGGGGCGTCGTTGACCTCGACCGGGGTTTTGCCGAGCTGCTGGGCGAGGGCGTGGACGATATCGAAAGTGTCCTGCGAAGTGGCGAGGCCGCGGATGACTTCGACGAGCTGCATGACCGGCACAGGATTGAAGAAATGCATGCCGATGACGCGGTCGGGGCGGCTGGTTTCGGCGGCGAGCTTCGTGATGGAGATGGACGAGGTATTGGTGGCAAGAATGACGCCGGGACGGACGATGCGGTCGAGATCGCGGAAAATATCGCGCTTGATTACGAAACGCTCGGTGGCAGCTTCGACGAGGAAGTCGCACCCGGAGAGGGAATCGCGGTCGAGCGTGCCCTGAATGCGGGCCAGAGCGGCGTCGGCTTCGGCGGAGGTAATTCTGGATTTTTCAGCTTCGCGGCCGAGATTTTTGCGGATGGTGGCGAGGCCGCGGTCGAGGAAGCGCTGCTCGACTTCGCAGAGGCGGACGGTGTAACCCGAGCGGGCGAAGACATGGGCGATACCGTTGCCCATGGTGCCGGCGCCGAGGACGCCGATGGCGCGGATGTCAGTCATGCTGCCTGCTCCCGGATTATGGTACCCGCACCAGCAGGCAGGTGATGTTGTCGCGGCCGCCGGCTTCGTTGGCGGACTCCACCAGGCGCCAGGCGGCGGGATCGAGATTGGCAGCCTCGGCCGCGATGGTGAGGATGCGGGCGATCTCGTCCTCGCCGACTTCGCGGGTGAGGCCGTCGGTGCAGAGGAGGAAGAGATCGCGGGGCTCGACGGGCAGCTCGAGGATCTCTTCGGAAACGGAGGGCTGGGTGCCGATGGCGCGGGTGATGACGCTGCGGAAGGGCGAGCGCTCGGCTTCTTCCGCCGTGATGGTGCCGAGGCGGATCTGCTCGTCGACAAGGGAGTGATCGTGGGTCTGGCGGAGCAGGTGGCCGCCGCGGAAGAGATAGCAGCGGCTGTCGCCGGCGTGGGCGATGAGGGCCGAGCCGTGCCGGAAGAGGAGCGCGACCAGGGTGGTGCCCATGCCGCTGAGACCGGGATCGCTGTCGGCGCGGTCGAAGACGGCGCGATTGGCGGCGGCAACAGCCTGATGGAGCGCTTCGCGCGGGGCGAGGTCCGCGGCGTGCGCGAGAAGCTGGTCGATAACCGTGTCGACGGCGAGGCGGCTGGCGATCTCGCCGCCGGCGGCGCCACCCATTCCGTCGCAGACAACGAAGATGCAGCGATCCGGGCGGAGGCCGAATGCATCCTCATTGCGGGTGCGCAGACGGCCGGTGCTGGTGTGCGCGGCTGCCTGCAGCAGGTTGGCGTGGGGCGTGCTCATCCGCGAAAATCTGACCAGGAAACACAATACACGAGGGAAGCAACTCTGTATCGAGGATCACCTTTGCGAAGCGGGCGCTCCTCTACAATCGCAGAGGAGGACGCATCCGGAAATGCCAAGAAAGCCGCTGATTGCCGCCAACTGGAAGATGTACAAGACTCCGGCGCAGGCCCAGGAGTTTACGAAGAACTTTTTGCCTCTGGTGGCCAACCACGAGAGGGATGAAATCGTGCTGTGCCCGTCGTTTACGTCCCTGTCGGTGGTGATTGCGGCGGTGACGGGATCGGGCGTGGGGGTGGGCGCGCAGAACATGTATTCGGCCGACGAGGGCGCGTTTACGGGCGAGACGTCTCCGGTGATGCTGAAGGCGATTGGGGCGACGCACGTGATCCTGGGGCACAGCGAGCGGCGGCAGTATTTTGCCGAGACCGACGCGATGATCAACAGGAAGCTGAAAGCGGCGCTGGAGCATGGGCTGACGCCGATTGTGTGCGTGGGCGAGGTGCTGGCCGAGCGCGAATCGGGTAAGACGAACGAGGTGCTGCTGCGGCAGACGCGTGGGGTGCTGGCCGGGATCGCGGCGGCGCAGGCAGCGCCGATCGTGATTGCGTACGAGCCGGTGTGGGCGATCGGGACGGGGAAAACGGCGACGCCGCGGATCGCGTCGGAAGCGCATGGGGTGATCCGGGGCGAAGTGGCGAAGCTGCTGGGCCCGCCGGTTGCTGAGGCGATGCGCATCCTGTACGGCGGGAGCGTGAAGTCCGACAACGCGGCGGCGCTGATGGCCGAGGAGGAGATTGACGGAGCGCTGGTGGGCGGAGCGAGCCTCGATCCGCAGTCATTCGGGAAAATCGTGAAATACTGAACCGGTATCTCGCCCCGCCCGGTCGCTGAGAAAAGGAGACGACAGGGGTCGGGCACGCGGCTGAAATGTGCCCCGATTCCACTCTGTCCTGCAAATGCCACCGCAGACGGGGCATTCATCATCGCCGCAGCCGATTGATTCCAGATGACCTTCCTGCCGGGAACAGGCCTGGGGAGACAAACGCTCGTTCACCCGGCAAACGGAAAGGACTTCAGGCGCAGGAACAGCGACGTCCAGACTTTGCCCGCGTGAATGTCGTCCAACAGGGTGGCACGCATCGAAGACGAAGAGGAGCGGATTGAAGTGGAGCTCTCAGGTTTCAGGGCGGCACGGCGCTCGCGGTGCTATGTCGGGCTGTTCTGCCGGGCGGGCGCACTGGCGGTCATTCTGGCGACGGCCCTGCCGGCGTTCGCGTCACTCGGCGGCAGCGTGAACTCTGTCGAGAGCGATCGGGCCCAAATGCGCGCCAGCGAGAGCGTGTCGCACGCCAACGGGTACGAGATCGACGAGATCCGGGCGTCCTACGGAACCGTGGTGGACGAATACGTTTCTTCCGGGGGAAAAGTCTTCGCGGTGACCTGGCACGGGCAGTTTCCTCCGCAGATGCAGCAGATTCTGGGTTCTTATTTCCCGGAGTACGCAGACGATCTGCAGGCGCAGCAGCCGCAAGAGTACGGCCACAGGCCTCTGGATATCCAGGATCCGGATCTGGTGGTGCAGACCTTCGGCCATATGGGTGCGTATTACGGACGGGCGTATGTGCCGGACCTGCTGCCCTCCGGCATTCAGGCAGATCAGATTCATTAACGATCACCGCGGGAGTTGTTGTGCGCAGGTTTTCCATTTGTCTCCTTTTAGCAAGCCTGATCGGGGCCGTTGGATGCGGAAGCGGTTCCAGCCCAACGAAGACGACCACGACGACCACGACCAGCAGCGGGTCCAATGTGTTGTCGATTGCGGTCGATGGCGGACCGACAGCGAACCAGGCCAACGGCTCGATCTATGAGGATGCTGCGTTCGCGACCGCCACGGTGTGCGCCCCGGGCAGCACGTCGAATTGCGTGACCATCAATAACCTGCTGGTCGATACCGGATCGACCGGGCTGCGCGTGTTCGACTCGGACGTTTCGTCGCTGGGCCTGCCGGCGGTGAATGCCTCGAACGGCTCGCCGGCTTACGACTGCGTATCCTTCGTCGATGGCTCCTATCTGTGGGGCACGGTAGAGCAGGCCGATGTGACTCTGGGCGGAGAGACGGCTGCCAGGGTGCCGATTCAGGTGATCAGCAGCAGCAACACGGGCGTTCCCGGCTCCTGCTCGAATGGCGGCACCACCAACGACAATACAGCGGAGCTGCTCGGAGCCAATGGGATTCTGGGGGTGGGCACGGAGCCGACGGATTGCTACTACGACGGCGGCAGCGCGTGCTCGCCGACCGCGGGCCTGAGCAGCGCGCCGCCGCTCTACTACACGTGCTCGGGCAGCAGTTGCAGTCCGGCGTTTGTCGCAGTGTCGAATCAGGTGACGAATCCGGTAGTGTTATTCCCCATCGACAACAACGGAGTGATTGTCGAGCTGCCGGCGGTGTCCGGCGCCGCGGCGTCGGTGAGCGGGTCGCTGGTGTTCGGCATCGGCACGGAGTCGAACAATCAGCTTCCTTCGAGTGCCACGATCTTTACGATGACGTGCGACGATTTCACCACGGTTTTCAACGGTACGACCTACAGTCCCAGCCTCAACAACGACTGCGCCGGAGGGAGCTTTATCGACAGCGGGTCGAACGCCCTGTTCTTCCCGGACTCGAGCATCCCAACCTGTCCCCGGAACTCGGCGATCGGAAATCTGTCGTCGTGGTACTGTCCTTCGTCGACGGAATCGCTGTCAGCGACCAACGAGGGAGCTAACGGAAGCTCGAAGAGCACGAACTTTACCGTGGCCAATGCCGAGACGCTGTTTACCAGCCCTTCGACGGATACGGACGCCGCGATGAGCGGACTGGCCGGGGTCAATCCTACGGGGGTGGGTTTTGACTGGGGCCTGCCGTTTTTCTTCGGGGTCAGCGTGTACAACGCCATTGACGGGCAAAGCATGCCGACGGGCGAGCCGGCGGGTCCGTGGTGGGCGTATTAGGCCGACAAGCCGACAGGTGGCAGGCTGCAACCTTGGAAAAGGTTCACTGTCGCCTGACGCCGATCATCACTCCTGCTTCTGTGCTCGGGAGCGATCAGGGCGGGAGATCCCTGGAAAGCGCGGAAATACTCCTCAGGGGCGCAAGCCCGGTTCCATTTTGCGCGCGGTACGGCAGGACTGAAGTCGTGCCCTGAAATAAAACATCGATTCTGCAGCATTTTTCCGCAGGCCGGGGGCCTCCCCGCCAAAGGCGACGTCCTGCGAGTATTGTCGTTGACATACGATAAGCATCGTACTATGCTGCGGGACATGGCGAGCAGAGACAAAGAAGCGAAGCCAGGGCCAATGCCGACCGAGGCGGAGCTGGCGATTTTGCAGGTGCTGTGGCGACGCGGCGCCTCGACGGTGCGGGAGGTGCATGAGGCGCTGGAAGAGCGCGGGATCGGGTACACGACGGTGCTGAAGCAGATGCAGGTGATGATTGAGAAGGGATTGCTGACGCGGAACGAGCGCTACCGGTCCCACGTGTACGAGGCGCGGGCGGCGCGCGAGCGGACGCAGCGGCAACTGGCGCGGGAGCTGCTGGAGCTGGCGTTCGAAGGATCGGCGAAGAATCTGGTGCTGGGCGCACTGAGCTCGAAGCCGGTGTCGGCGGAGGAGCTCAGGGAGATTCGGCGGATGCTGGATGCGTTTGAGCGCGAACAGAAACCGGAGCAGAAACGAGGGCGGGCATGAACGCCTGGGAGAGGCTGGCGGCGATGCCGGGGATCCATGCGCTGGGATGGACCCTGCTGCACTTTTGCTGGGAGGGTGCGGCGGTGGGCGTGGCTCTGGCTCTGGCTCTGGCGGTGATTCCGCGGCGGGCAGCGAGACTGCGGTATGCAGCGGCGTGCGCGGCGATGGCGCTGATGGCGGCGCTGCCGCTGGCGACGTTTGCGCGGCTGGCGCTGGAGGCGGGTCCGGCAGGCGAGCGGATGGCGCAGCCGACGGGCATGGCAGCCGGCGTGGGGGCGGGGCTGAGCCCGGCGAGCGCCGAGACGTGGGTGGAGAGGTGCGTGGAGGGACTGAATGCGGCGCTGCCGGACGTGATTGGTTTCTGGCTGGCGGGAGTGCTGATCCTGCTGGGGCGCCTGAATGTGGGGCTGCTGGCGACGCGCAGGCTGCGGGCGCGGGCGAGTGCAGCCGGGGCGGAGATGGAGACACTGCTGCGCAGGCTGGCGGAACGGACAGGCGTGCGGAGGGTGGTGCGGCTCCTGCATTCAGCGCAGGTGCAGGCGCCGACAGTGATGGGCTGGCTGCGGCCCGCGATTTTGATGCCGGTGGGGTGTCTGGCGGGGATGTCGGCGGAGCAGGTGGAGGCGGTGCTGGCCCACGAGCTGGAGCACATCCGGCGGAATGACTATGTGGTGGGGGTGGTGCAGGCGGTGGTGGAGACGGCGCTGTTCTATCACCCGGCGGTGTGGTGGGTGTCGCGGCAGATGCGGCGGGAACGCGAGGCGTGCTGCGACGATGCGGCGGTGCGGGTGAACGGGGACAAGGTGGCGTATGCGCGGGCGCTGACGATGCTCGAAACGCGGCGAGGCGTGGCGCTGGCGATGAGTGCGACGGGAGGGAATCTGAAGATCCGGATTGGACGGATGCTGGGAGTGCAGGAGACACCGGCGATGTCTCGGCTGGGAGCGGTGGGGTTGCTGGTGGTGATGCTGGCAGGTGCGGGCGTGCTGGCGGGCGCGGTGCGGGCGCAGACGACGAGCGGGCCGGCCACGGCGCAGCATAAGACGGTGTGGCAGGCGTGGGTGGATCAGGACGTGCGGTGGATCATTACGCCCGACGAGAAGCAGGCGTTTTTGCGTCTGAAGACGGATGAGGAGCGGCGGGAATTTGTGAAGCAGTTCTGGGAGCGGAGGAATCCGACGCCGGGGAGCGCAGTGAATGAGTACAGGGCGGCGTATTACCGGCGGATGGCCTACGCGAACCAGCACTTTGGCGAGGGTGGTGAGCAGGGGTGGGCAACGGATCGCGGGCATGTGTATCTGGTGTACGGGCCGCCAGACTCGATTGATGCGTATCCGACAGGCGGACATGGCGAGGCCGCTCCGTGGGAGACGTGGCACTACCGGGAGATTCGGATGGAGAAGCCGGCGCTGAGCGGGGCTCCGGGGACTGGGCCGGGGAAGTCGTGGTCGGCGGTGCTAAAGGAAGGGGACTTCCTGCTCAGGGACGTGGATTTCCGGTTCGTGGAGCGCAGCGGGCAGTACCGGTTGATGACGCAGTGGCCGCAGTAGGGGTGAAGCGGTCGGCGGACAGGGAAGATGCGGTTCGAGTGAGGTGGTTAGCTGCAGCTTCACCCAGGTTCGAACCAAAGAGCGGGTGAACGCGCGCCAGAGGCCCCGGTAGGAGAGGGTGGAAGCTAGGTACTCTGCGGCGAGCAGGGCAACGGCGCCAGCGGCAAAAGAGAGCATGAGGCGGCTGCGCCACCAATCCCATGCAGCCATGAGGCCAGCGATCAGCACGTTGCCATAAAAGACTATGAGGAAAAAGGGCAGTGTGGGGCCCCGGTGGAAGTGCTGGGCTATTCGGCGTTACGCCTCCGGCCCGGGACCTGGTGCGGGGCGGCTCGTGCGCCGCGCACGAGCGAGCCAAGCTTCGGAGAAGGACGTGCGCTGTTGTCTTTCGCACCTCCGAGACGAAGTTTGGCGAAGAGCCCGGGCCGAGGATGCGCTCTGAAGCGCAGGTCCTCGTTTGTCAGCATCCATTGGATGGGAGGTGTCTGCTCAGGCATCATGAATTGAAATGCTATGGCTACTGATTCTGCCGGGTCTGCTGATGGCGGGCGGGGTCTACCAGGCGATTGCGAGCTGGATGGACGAACGCCGATTCCCTCCGGCTGGCCGTTTGGTGGATGTGGGTGGGTTCAAGCTGCATCTGAGGCGGGAAGGCTCCGGGCAGCCGGTGGTGGTGCTGGAGGCGGGTATCGCCGCGACCTCGATCAGCTGGTCGCCGGCGCAGGCGCGCCTCGCCGAGTTGAGCACCGTGTGCAGTTACGACCGCGCCGGGCTGGGCTGGAGCGAGCCGCGCCGGGATGGTTCCTGCACGCTGGAACAACTGGTGGGCGAACTGGAGGAGCTGCTGCGCAGGAGTGGGCTGGCCGCACCTTTCGTGCTGGTGGGACATTCTTTTGGCGGCCTGGTGGTCCGGGCTTTTGCGCATGCCTGGCCGGAGCAGGTGGCGGGGCTGGTTCTGGTCGATCCTGTATCGCTCGTTCACTGGAGCCGTGGAAGCCGAGCCAACACCGAGCAGATTCGCGCAGCGGCAGGACTTTCGCGGCGCGGCGCAGTGCTGGCGCGCGTCGGCGTGGTGCGGGCGGCGTTGAGCGTTCTGAACGCGGGCGGACGGTGGTTCCCCAGCCACGTAGGCCGGGCAGTGGCGCGGCGCGGGAGCGATGTGATGCAAAACCTGGCAAGAGAGATCGCCAAACTGCCTCGCGAACTCTATTCAACCGTGCGTGCCCATTGGAGTCGCCCCGGAGGGTTTCTGGCGATGGCGGAATACCTCGAAGCCTTGCCTGGCTGCGCCGCAGCGGGATTGACGATGAACGTGCCGGGCAATATTCCGGTCACCATCCTGTCCGCAGGAAATGCAACGGCCGAAGAACTGCGCGAACGGGAGGCATGGGCGAGTGAAAGCGAGCGAGGCCGCCATATAAAAGTCCCGGGAACAGGCCACTGGCTCCAGCTGGAGAGGCCGGAGCTGGTTTCTCAGGCGGTGGGGGAAATGGTGAACGCATGGAGGGGTGGATCGGGCACGGAGGATGGGAGTTGAGAGTGGGTGGGTGGAAGTGGTTGTGCTCAGGGGTCAGCGCCGTCCCTCCGGGACTGGAGCCGCGGCTGGCGCTTTCCCGGCGCTGAAGTGGCGGGCTAATCAACGTTGCGCCTCCCCACACTGTCGAGCAAGCTCGCCGGGGGCCCCGGTTCCGGCGCGAGCATTGGCGGCGATGCGGGCCCGCATCGGAATCGCTGAAAATCGCCGGGAGAGATTTGTGCTTCCCAGATCTGCGAGAATCGCGCAGAGCCGTTCGGCTTCGCCTCTGGCCAGGTGGGGAGCCCGGTGCTACTTCTTCACCGACCATCTGGCGCGTGGATATTGCCCCGGCAGAAGCCGGGCTTCATCGCTGTTGAGCGGGGCAAACCTCAGAGTAAAGTCGATGCCCTCGACTCTCGTGAAGCCTGCGCGAAAGTAGCAGGTTTGATCCGGTTTCGCGTCGAGTTCAAACAGCGCGACCAGATTCTTCACGGTTCCGGCGCCGGATTTCCAGTTCACGCACAGATGGTGTTGGCCGGGATCGGCGGAAAAATATAGATAAGAATCGCTCTGGGTTGCGCCCATCCAATGTCCATCCATTCCGACGCGGACGGTGGGGCGGTTGATTCTACCGCCATCGATGGGATCCCAGTCCTCAATCACATAAACCTGCACCTTGCCCGCCTGAGCGGGCGCCAGGACATTGGCGGCGCCGCTGGTATCCACCCGGAAACTTTGCCTGAATGATCCACAGGCCGCTTCCGCCTGTTTGACGGCCGGCGTGTCTTGCGCGGCTGCGGAAGTTACTACCAACAGGCAGATGCAGAACACGCGTGCTGGAAGCACGAGAACCCTCCATCCAAAGCCGAGAAACTGGGACAATCTTACGTCAGAACCGGTCCCGGGTCTGCCGGGGGGGTGCTTCTGCGAACTCCGCGCAGAGCCGTTCGCTTCGCTTCCGGCCAGGTTGCAGGCACCCGGCTGAATTCCTTCGTCAGGCTCTGAATAAAGACACCAATACCAATCGGGTGCACGGGCTGGATGAGCGTTCCTGCCCTCATGCGGAATAACCTGGGTCCCATCTTTGGGGCCCTTCCCCTCCGGGCAGCGAACGAAGTCAACGGCATTTCCTGAGCTGCAAGCCTGTCGAGTGCCGTCGGTAAAGACGACAGCAAATATCGTGTACCCCATGCCGGCAGATCTCGTTCGCGAATCCAGCGGGAAGCCGGGTGGAGCTGTCCTCTACCTTCACGACGTCCTCAATGTTCACGGCCCTCTGCCTTTGTCATGCTCGGGATAGACGCTCCAGCTCCTGACGTAAGGCTTCTCCGGCTCGATGTAAACAGAGTCGATCACAGCGCCGTTCCTGAGGGTGATGCGGCAAGGATAGCAGGCCGGATCGCCATCATGGCTTGGGACAGTGTCGGTGCCTCCCCGTTAGCGAAGCGCTACGCCGAAAATAAGTCTTCTGTGTGGGTTTCCACAGCCAGAGAAGAGTTACTGCCTGAGGTGGTGGAGGCGGAGGGTGAGGGATTCGCTCAGCGCGGCCTGGAGGGGTTCGTCGAGCTTGCCCCCGGCGTGGGTGAGATAGAAGACGTCAATGGCGGCTTCGCCTTCAGTATCGATCAGCGCTACTTCGATGTTGCAGCGGCAGGCAGCGAAGCTGAGAGCGATGGCGCGGAGCAGGCCGGGAGTGTCCTGGGTGACGATCTGGAGCAGCGTGCTCTGCGTGGAGGCGTCGTTGTCGAATTCAAGGCGGGTGTCGACGGTCACGCGGGGACGGGTGTGCTTGACGTGGCGACTGCGGAGGAGTTCCTCGACGGAGACGCGGCGGGCGCAGGTGTCGCGGACGCTGAGGAGAAAGCGGTCGATTTCGGAGGCGTTGAGCTCGAGGGTGCGGTAGGTGTCCGTGAACTGGAAGGTGTCAACGATGATGCCGCCGGCGTTGGAGAAGGCGTCGGCTTTGACGATGTTCATGCCCCAGGCGGAGAGTACGCCGGCGACGTCGGCGAAGAGGCCGGGACGGTCGGGCGTGACGATGGTGATTTCGCAGAGCTGGCGGAGAGTGCGGAAGGCGAGCTGGACGGGCTCGTCGGGGAGGGCCTGCGAGAGGCGGAACTGGGCGGCGATCTGTTCCGGGGAGCGGGTGGCGAGGTAGCGCTGGGGCAGGCCTTCGAGGAAGGCGCGGAGATCGTCAATCGTTGCGGGGATGGCGTCGGGGACGGATGTGGACGGGGCGGTGCGTCCGGAGGGTAGCTGGGCGACGATGCGGCTGAGGAGGGCAGGATCGGCGGCGGCGTGGTAGCGGACCTCGTCGACGCTGCGATCGAGGAAGTTGGAAGCGCTCATGTAGAGCTGCCAGAGGCCGTCGGCCTTCCACGGGGTGAGGGCTTCGGGAGAGACGGCGCGGATGTCGGCGTAGGTCATCAGCGTGAGCATTTTGAGCTGCGGCTGCGTGGCGACCTTCTCGGCGAAGACGCGGACGGTCTCCGCGTCGAAGATGTCGCGGCGCATGGCGGCGGACATTTCGAGGTGGTTGCGGATGACGCGGCGGACGGTTTCGCGCTCTTCGGGATCGAGCTCGAGGCGGGAAAAGAGGCTTTCGCAAAGCTCGACGCTGGACGTGGCATGATTGCCGTTGCGGCGAGCCTTGCCCGTGTCGTGCATGAGGAGGGCGAGGAAGAAGAGATCGAGGCGATCGATTTCCGGGATGAGCGAGGCGAGACGCTTTTCCCAGTCGTGCTGCGGCTGGCGCAGGCGGTGGACGTTGTCGATAACGTGGAAGGTGTGCTCGTCGACGGTGTAGCGGTGCCAGGTGTCGCGGATGACGAGGGATTCGATGCCGTGGAACTCGGGGATGAGCAGCTCGAGGATGCCGAGGGCGTGCATGGTGCGCAAAGCGTGGGCGGCCCAGGGCCCGAGGAGCACTTCGCGGAGGCAGTTCCAGAGGAACGGGCCTTCGGGCATCTGGACGGCGAGGACCGGGAGGGCGTCGGCGATGTGGTCTTCGGCGGCGAAGCTGAGGCGGTGGCCGTGCCTGGCCATGAGGCCGAAGATCTGGAGGATGGTGTCGGCGTCGTTGACGGTGGCGCCTTCGGCGAGGTCGAGGCGGCCCTCCTGGAGGAAGAAGTCGGTGCCGGGGACGGGGGTGCGCTTGCGGCGGAACTGCTTGTAGAAGGAGCGGCGCGGCGGGGGGACGGCGTCCATAAGGAGGGTAGCGCGGCGGTAGACGGTGCGGGCCTGGCGATACCAGGTGCGCATCCAGTAGGCGGGATCCGAGGTGCCGCGAGTTTCGAGGCCGATGGAACGGGCGGCGGCTTCGTCCTGGGCGTGCCAGTCAAGGGTGTTGTCGTCGCGGCCGGCGCGGTAGTGAAGGAAACAGCGGACGGCGGCGAGGAAATCGTAGGCGGACTCCGGCTCGTCGTGGGTGCCGTAGAAGTCGTCAGCGGAGGCGCGGGGCCAGGATTTGTGCTCCTGGATGGAATTGAGGAGGGTGAGCCACTGGGCGAGGTGGTAGTCGCGCAGGCCGCCGGGAGTTTCCTTCACATTGGGCTCGACGTGGAAGATGGTGTTGCCGAATTTGGCGTGGCGGGCGCGGGCCATTTCGGCGAGGTTCTGAATGACGGTGTCCCACTCGCGCAGGATGACGGAGGGAAGGAGATCCTTTTCGAACCTGGTGTAGAGGTCGCGGTTGCCGGTGAGGAAGCGGCGGTCGAGGAGGGAGACGGTGAACTCGAGATTGTCGGGATGGACGCGCTCGCACTCTTTGAGGGAGCGGGTGGCGGGACTGGCGCGAAGACCGATGTCCCACATGGCCTGGGTGCAGGAGCGGATGGCGTCGCGGAGAGAGTCTTCGAGTTTTTCCTGAGCGCAGAGGAACAGGATATCGACGTCGGAGCAGGGGAAGAGCTCACGGCGGCCGAAGCCACCGGTGGCGACGAGGGCGATGGGGTGGCTGTCGGCGTCAGGGACGAGGGTTTCCCAGAGCTCGGAGACGAGATTGCCGACGACGCGGGCGCGGCGGCGGATGGCGGCGGAGCCGTCGCCGGTGCGCTCGAAGTTCTGGCGCAGGAGGGCTGAGTCTTCTTCGTAGTGGCTGCGCAGGAGCGCCAGGCTGGACGGGTCGAAGGTCATGGCCAGTCAGAAGTACAAAATCTACGGCTCCGTTCGACCGGGACGGAGGGCGATGATTCCGGCGACCGGACGTGGGGCAGCCGGGAAATAATCAGAGGGCGGACGGGCCGCGCTCGTCGTTGCGGATGCGGATGGCGTCGTCGATCTTCGAGACGAAGATTTTGCCGTCGCCGATTTTGCCGGTACGGGCCGAAGAGAGGATGGCCTGGATGGCTTTTTCGGCGATCTCGTCGCGCACGACGAGCTCGATTTTGATCTTGGGGAGAAGATCGACGGTATATTCGCGACCGCGATAGAACTCGGTGTGTCCCTTTTGGCGGCCGTGGCCGCGCGCTTCCAGAATGGTCATGCCCTCGATACCGACTTCGAGGAGAGCGTCTTTGACGGCATCGAGCTTGGAGGGTTGAATGACAGCTTCGATCTTTTGCATAGAATGCGTAGGTTCCTGGCTACTCAGAGTATCAGACCCGGCCGGGCGCATGGCCTTTGAGCCGCCGGCCGGGGAAGAGACGGAGGTCACGAGCCGAAATCGTAACCTTCCTCGCCGTGCTGGGTGACGTCAAGACCCTCGATCTCCTCCTCGCGCGTGACGCGGAGGCCGATGACCAGGTCGACGAGCCTGAGGAGGATGAGGGTACCGACGATGGCGATCCCCCAGGCGATGGCGACACCGGCCAGCTGATTGAGGATCTGATGCCAGTTGCCGTCGATGGCGCCGGTGGGTTTGCCGGGGCCATAGATGGGGTTGATGACGCTGGTGGCGAAGAAGCCGGTGAGAATGGCGCCAATGGTGCCGCCGGCGCCGTGGACGCCGAAGGCGTCGAGGGAGTCGTCATATCCGAAGAAGGATTTAACGACGGTGACCATGAGATAGCAGAACGCGCCGGCGACGGCGCCGATGACGAGGGCGGACATGGGCTGAACGAAGCCGGAAGCGGGAGTGATGGCGACCAGTCCGGTGACAGCGCCGGAGACAGCGCCCAGGGCGCTGGGTTTGCCGCTGCGAATCCACTCGGCCATGCACCAGGAGAGGGCGGCAGCGGCGGTAGCGAACTGGGTATTGACGAAGGCGCTGGTGGCGAGGCCGCTGGCGGCGAGCGCGGAGCCGGCATTGAAGCCGAACCAGCCTACCCAGAGCAGGCAGGCTCCGATGAAGCTGAGGACGACGGAGTGGGGCGGGGCCGGCTCGCGGGGATAGCCGACGCGCTTGCCGAGATAGAGGGCGCAGACCAGGGCGGAGACGCCGGAGGTGATGTGGACGACGGTGCCGCCAGCGAAATCGAGGCAGGGCAGCGTGCCGCCCGGGGCGGCCTTGAGGAATCCGCCCTCGCCCCAGACCATGTGAGCCATGGGCGTGTAGACGACGATGCTCCAGAGGCTGAGAAAGAGGCACATGGCGCTGAACTTCATGCGTTCGGCGAAGGCTCCGCAGATGAGCGCAGGGGTGATGATGGCGAACATGAGCTGGTAGATCATGTACGTCTGGGCGGGGATGGTGGCGCTGTAATCGGGGTCGGGCGCGAGGCCGACGTGGCGGAGGAAGGCGAAGTGGAATCCGCCGATGAAGCTGTTGCCGGGGCCGAAGGCGAGGGAGTAGCTGACGAGCGCCCAGAGCACGGTGACGATGCACATCATGGCGAAGCTCTGCATCATGGTGCCGAGGACGTTCTTGCGGCGGACGAGGCCGCCGTAAAAGAGCGCGAGGCCCGGGCCGGTCATGAGGAGCACGAGCGCGGCGCTGGTGAGCATCCAGGCGTTGTCGCCGCTGGAGATGGCGGGCGCGGCGGGCGACTGGGCGAGGGCAGCGGGCGCATTGAGCAGGAGAAAAGACACAGGCAGAAGGGATCGACGAGGGCGCATGGCACTCCGCGGGAGAATCGTGATGGAACTGCGATCCGCAGGCGAGAGCGACGGGGTCGCGCCCGGGAACTGAAGGGCTCAGGAGGATTGGAGAGTATTTTAACAAGCCGGCAGCCAGGAATCAGCAGCCAGGAGCCGGAGGCCAGGAGCCAGGGGCGGAGAAGCGGCCAGGCGAGCGGCGGTATAGTGAAGAGATGAGCGAATTGCGGGATCGGCGGCTGTTCGGGACGCTGGAAAGCAGCGCGAAGAACCGGGAGAAAGTGGTGGAGGCGAGCTACGGGTACGAGCAGCCGGAAGGCGTGTTTCTGACGACCGTGGATGCGGCGATCAACTGGATCCGGAAGAGCTCGATCTGGCCGATGACGTTTGGGCTGGCCTGCTGCGCGATCGAGATGATGTCGATGGGTGCGTCGCGATTTGATGTGGCCCGGTTCGGGGCGGAGGTTTTTCGTCCGTCGCCGCGGCAGTCGGACCTGATGGTGATTGCGGGGCGGGTGTCGTGGAAGATGGCGCCGGTGATCCGGCGGCTGTACGACCAGATGCCGGAGCCGAAGTGGGTGATTTCGATGGGCGCGTGCGCGACCTCCGGCGGGGTGTTCAACAACTACGCGCTGGTGCAGGGGGTGAATCAGGTGATCCCCGTGGATGTGTATGTTCCGGGATGCCCTCCGCGGCCGGAGCAACTGCTGTATGCCATCACGCTGCTGCAGGAGAAGATTCAGCGCGAACAGGGCAGCCTGAAGCGGGTCCTGAACCTGCAATAGGCAGCGGACAGCGCGGGTTATGTTGCATGGAAAGAGGCCTCCTGCGCGGGAGACCGGCGCGGGCGGGCCGAAACCATTTAGCATCGTGAGAGAGTCCTATCCCTGAGGCAGGGCGCCCGCGCGCGAAGCCTTCGCACGTAAGGCGGGCGGCCGCAAGAACTGGAATTATGAAACAAATTCGGTTGCGATTGGTTCTGACGGCGGTGGCCGCGCTTCTGCCGGTGTGGTGTTGCCCGGCGGGACTAGCGGCGGTCCCGGGGTGGGCGCTCTCGGGTCCCGACGGAGGCAATGCGCGGCGATTCGCATTCAGCG